>JBBQXS010000004.1:0-139783 GCA_038209365.1 Acidimicrobiia bacterium
CGACTGCAGGGAACCGGTCTGCGTGCGAGTGAAGAACGCGATCGGCATCCGCTGCACATGGTCGAACAGCGCGACCCGCAGGTCGTAGATGAGGCCCTCACCGATGCGTGCCGAGTAGTACCGCTGGACCAGCGAGAGCACACCGTTGGCGAGCGCGAGCCCGACCGCGCCCAACGCGATCCACATCACGAGCCTGCGGTCGTGGTGCGGAATCGCGGTGTCGAGCAGGCTCTTCAGCAGTAACGGCGAGACCGCGGTGGCGACCGAACCGGCAATGACAGTCGCGACGAAGGCGATCAGCTGCCTCGAATACGGCCGGATGTAGCGCAAGACGCGCCGCATGACCGCGCGGTCGATCCGGTGCTGGGCGAGCGTCTCGTCGCGCCGGAACCCCATCATCGTGCGGTGATCCATCATCCGGAGGCCGAGGGTACCGGCCCGGTGCGGCGGTCCAAGCCCCCTTCTAGGCTCCCGACATGAGCCCGACCGCCACTGATCCCGACGTCCGGCGTGAGCTCGTCGAGACGGTTCGCCGCTTCGTCGCCCGCGAGGTCGTTCCCGTCGCCTCCGAGATGGAGCACGCCGACTCGTATCCCGAGCGCATCGTGGCGCAGATGAAGGAGCTCGGTCTTTTCGGCATCGCGATCCCGAGCGATTACGGCGGCCTCGGCCTCGACTTGCTCACGTACATCGGCGTGGTCGAGGAGCTCGCGTACGGCTGGATGTCGTTGTCGGGCATCGTGAACACCCACACGATTGCCGCGCATCTCATCGCACACCACGGCAACGAGCTGCAGAAGCAGCGCTGGCTCCCGCGTCTCGCAACGGGCGAGATCCGAGGTTGTCTCTCGCTCTCCGAAGCCGATGCCGGAAGCGACACTCGCAACATCGCGTGCCGTGCCGTGCGCGACGGCGAGGAATACGTGATCACGGGAACGAAGATGTGGGTGACCAACGGCGCCCGAGCCGGGATCGTCGCGCTCGCGGCGCGCACCGAAGAAGGCATCTCGTGCTTCATCGTCGAGAAGGAGCCCGGTGAGAAGTTCGGGGGTATCACGGTGAGCCGCAATATCGGCAAGCTCGGGTACAAGGGCATCGAGACGGTCGAGATGCAATACGACGCCCACCGCGTGCCCGCGGATGCGATGCTCGGCGATTCCGGACGCGGGCTCTCGTACATTCTCGGCGCGCTCGAGGTCGGCCGCATCAACATCGCGGCGCGGGCCGTGGGCGTCGCCCGCGCCGCGTTCGACGCGGCGCTGACCTACGCACAAGAGCGCCGAACGATGGGCAAGGCCATCGGCGAGCATCAGGCCATCCAGTTGAAGCTCGCCGACATGGCGACGAAACTCGAAGCCGCCCGGCTGCTCACAAAATCGGCAGCCGAGCGTAAACAATCGGGCGAGCGCGCCGATGTAGAAGCCGGTATGGCGAAACTGTTCGCGAGCGAGGCGGCTTTCGAGATCGCGACCGACGCGATGCGCATTCACGGCGGCGTCGGCTACACGACCGAGCTTCCGGTGGAGCGGTACTACCGCGATGCGCCGTTGATGATCATCGGCGAAGGCACCAACGAGATCCAGCGTCTGGTGATCGCGCGCGGCTTGCTCGCGCGCGCGGCCGCGCGCCAATAGCGATGCGCCGCGTTGCCGCGCTTGCGCTGTTGGCCGCGGTGCTGGCGGCGTGCGGCGGCACCGACTACAACTCCGCCACCTCGAGCTCTACTACCGCGCGCCCGAACGCGACGACGACCACACTCGCGCCGGTTACCGCAGACGACCGCGCGGAGTATCTGCAAGCGGCCGAGCGGGGAATTCTCGACGATCCTCGCAACACCGACTTCACCGATGCGCAAGCGCGTTGCCTCGCGCGCGCACTTGTCAACGGGATCGGCGTGCGGCGGCTGCGGGCTGCAGGCGTCGAGCCAGACGAGCTCCGCCGCCCCGGTTATGACCTTCCGCCACTCCTCGAGTCGTCTCTGTCGCGCGCCGTCAAGCGTGACTTCGGCGCCCGCCTCCAAGCGTGTGGCCTCGGCGAGCTGTTCTCGAACTCCATCGCCGCATCGGTCGGCGCCGGCAAGAACGCACCCGCGCCCGAGGAGCTGCAGTGCATCCGTGCAGCGTTCCAGGCGCCCCAGCAGCGAGAGCTCCTCGCGGATGCCAGCCTCGAGACGAAGCCGAGCGCCTCGAGCGCGCTCGGGCTCGCCCGGGTGTTGCTGGGTTGCATCAGCTTCGGTCGGCTTGTGGCGGAGCAAGCCAAAGCCGACAACGCCTCACTCTCCGACGATGAGATCTCCTGCATAGATCGCGCCGCCCGCGCGAGTTCGGCGCTGGAAGGCTTTCTGGCGGACAAGATCCGTGGGCGCGCGGTCGACAGCAAACGCGCGGTGCGGGAATTCGGTGTAGCGATGGCGCTCTGCCTCACTCCCGCCCACCTGCGCCAGCTCGCAGGCCTCCCGCCGCCGATCATCTCGCTGTAGCGGCGGCTGAGTACCGTTTCGCCATGACCGTCTACGAGCGACCCTTCGGCCGGCTCTTCGAGGACTTCGAGGTCGGTGACGTCTACAAGCACTGGCCGGGCAAGACCATCACCGAATACGACGACCACCTCTTCTGCATGATCACGATGAACCATCACCCGCTCCACACGGATGCGTGGTACGCAGAGACGCAGACCCAGTTCGGCAAGAACGTTGTGGTCGGGAACCTCGTCTACTCGTTGGTGCTCGGAATGTCCGTACCGGACGTCAGCGGCGCGGCCATCGCGAATCTCGAGGTGGAGTCACTGCAGCACAAGATGCCGACGTTCCACGGCGACACGATCTATGCCGAAACCACCGTGCTCGACAAGAAGGAGTCCCGTAGCAAACCTGACCGCGGGATTGTCGCGGTCGAGACACGGGGCTACAACCAGCGGGGCGAAGAGGTCTGTTATTTCCGACGGCGTGTCATGGTGCCCAAGCGCGATGCCGCGAAGCCGCGCCGGCGCCCGTATCCCGTCTCGGACTAGACATCCACGCGTTGCGGCGCGCTCACGATTAGCGTTTCTGCGTCCCGCACCCGGAGGTATTTCACGTGACTGATCCGCCCCCGCCGCCCCCGCCGCCGCCGTCGTCGTTCGGTTCGCCTTCGCCGGCGAGCACCCCGGACGTCGGCGCCGCCATCTCGTACGGGTGGAAGAAGTTCCAAGAGAACGTCGGTCCGCTGATCGCGATCATCCTGATCCCGGTCGTCCTGCAGATCATCCTGCAGGTCATCGGCTTCGTCATCATCAGGGGCGTCGCCGGCTACGTCATCTTCGGCATCCTCGCCGCCGTCGTGTCGCTGGCGGGCTCGATCGGCATCTTCAACGCCGCGCTCATGATCACCAGCGGTCAGCCCCTCGACATCGGCAAGGCGTTCTCCACCGATCGCTGGGGCGAGTGGATCGTCTTCGCGTTCGTGTTCGGGCTGTTCGTCGGTGTCGGCGCCATCTTCTGCGGGATAGGCGCGCTGATCGTCCTCGCGTTCTTCGGGCTCGCGCCGTACTACTTCCTCGACCAGCGGAAGAGCTTGGGCGACGCGTTCAGTGCGAGTCTCGAAGCGACGCGCGCGAACGCCGGCACACCGCTGGCGATCGCGCTGACCGTGCTCGTCGGTGTCCTTGGCATCATCCTGTGCTACGTCGGCGCGCTCGTGACGATGCCGATCGCATACATCGGCGTGGGCTTTCTCTACCGTCACATCAACAACCAGCCCGTCGCCGCGTAGCCGAATCGCGTGCCCGGCGACGATTGCCTGTTCTGCGCGATCGTCGCCGGCAACGCAGCTGCGCACGTCGTGCTCGACGAGCCTGACGTGGTTGCGTTTCTCGACATCCGGCCGGTCTTCAAGGGCCACGTGCTCGTCGTTCCGCGAGCCCACATCGTCACGCTGCCCGAGCTGCCGACCCCGCTGCTCACGGCCGTGTTCACCGTGGTGCAGCGGTGCGCGGCCGCGATGGTCGAGGGCCTCGGCGCGCAGGGTTCGTGGGTGGCCCAGAACAACGTCGTGAGTCAGGCCGTCCCGCACCTGCACGTGCACGTCGTACCGCGCACGAAGGGCGACGGTCTGCGCGGCTTCTTCTGGCCCCGCCAGAAGTATGCGTCCGACGCGGAGATTGCGGAGTACGCCGACCGCCTGCGGGAGTCCCTTGGCGGCGGTATGCGGGGATGACTTCCTTCGCCTCCTTCAACTGAACGGCGAGAAAGGGGAGCGGCTGTGCGCGCAGTTCTGGTCGGGATCGCGGGAGCGGCCGGTGCGCTGAGCCGCTACGGGATCGCGGTGGCGATCGGGCCGGAGATGTTCCCCTGGGCGACGCTGGGCATCAACCTCAGCGGGTCGTTCGTGCTGGCGTTCGTCGTGACGTGGGCAACGGAAGGCCACCTACCGGCCGATGTCGCCACCGGTATCACCGTCGGTTTCCTCGGGGCCTACACCACCTTCTCGACCTTCTCGTGGGAGACGTTCGTCATGGCGCACACCCACCGATTGCCGGCGGCGATCGTGTACGTCGTCGTGTCTCTCGCCGGCGGGGTCGGCGCGGCCGCCGGCGGCTACGCGCTCGGTCGCGCCCTGCGGTGAAGGCCCGCGCCGCGGGCGCCGCACAGAACCCGCCCCGAGGCCGAAGCGATCGCCCTTCGTTGTTCTTGACCTCTTGACCTTCTTGACTTTTGTCGTCTTGTAATGATGTAATCACCGCATGCGGAGCATTGATCTCTCGACGCTCGCCGGCTGGTTCGCCGGCCGGCTGCCCGACGACTGGTTCAGCGGCGCACCCGACGTGCGTGCGGACCGCGAGGAGATCCTCGTGGTCGGTGCGCTCGCCGAGCCCGAGTACCCGAACGATGCTGACGAGCCCGCGCGTGCGGCCGCCCGTCGGGCGCGCATCCTGCGGTTCCGCGAGGACACGCGGGATCAGCGCATGAAGATCGCGGACGAAGCCGAGCACCGCACCGGGCGCAAGGTTGCATGGGGGGCGCGCTGCGGCGACGAGGAGCACATCTTCACGAGCCTGGCCGTGCCGGTGATGACGCGCTTGCGCATGCCGGAGCGCCAGGTGCTCGACACGCTGGTGGGCGCCGGGGTCGCCCGCAGTCGCTCGGACGCGCTCGCGTGGTGCGTCCGCCTGGTGCGCGACCACGAGGGCGAGTGGATCGATCAGCTGCGCGACGCGCTCGTCGCGGTCGAACAGGCCCGCAACTCGGGCCCGAGCACGGGCGCGTAGCCGAGCTTCGGAGGGACCGTCCTCCGCCGGCAAAACCTGGGTGAGCGCTCCGGCCACGCGCGGGAGTCACATTTTGTGGCAGCAAGACCACGGGCGTCCGACGTCATGTGAGAACGCGCGACGATGACAGCGATGCGATTGGGCTCCAATGCCGCGCATGGCGTCATTGATGACGGAGGACCCTGTTGACCGACGATCCCCGGTGGGTATCCTCACCGCCAATGTCCGGGGGGATTCGCATTGTGTTCAACGGCGTGCGCGGTTCGACGCCGTGTGCCGGCGGCGCGTACGCGCGGTACGGCGGGAATTCGTCGAGCGTCGCTCTCGAAGCCGACGGCTCGCCACCGATTCTGTTCGATCTCGGGACGGGTCTGCGCCCGTACGGTGCACGCTGCGTCGACGAATTCCACGGGGCGGTGCTGCTCTCGCATCTGCACTGGGACCATGTGCAGGGCGTGCCGTTCTTCACGCCATTGCATCGCGAGGGCTCGACCGTCGACATCTACGGCCCGCGCCAGTCGCAGGGGCCGCTGGGCGAGGTCTTCACCCAGATGATGCGGCCGCCGTTCTTTCCGATCACGCCCTCGCAGCTCGCCGGGGACGTCCGGTTCCACGACACCGGTGACGACGATTTCCCGGTCGGTTTCGCAAAGGTGCGATCCCGTTGGGTTCGTCACGTCGGGCCGACGCTCGGCTTCCGCGTGGACTGGAACGGTGTGTCGGTGGCGTACATCCCGGATCACGGGCCCGGGTGCAGTCCCGATGATCCCGACGACTACGTGCCGCACGAGGTGCTCGAGCTGTGCGACGGCGTCGATGTGTTGATTCACGACGCCCAGCACACCCACGACGAGTACGGCCCGAAGCGCCATTGGGGCCACTGCACGATCGAGTACGCGGTGCACGTCGCGCGCGAGTCGGGCGTGCGCCGGCTCGCGCTCTTCCACCACGACCCCGTGCACGACGACGACGACCTCGACGTGATCTTGCGCAACGCCCAGGATCACTCCTGCCGGGTGAACGCGCCGGAAGTGGTGGCCGCGTACGAGGGATTGGAGCTCGTGCTCTCGCCCGTCGTGCCGAGCACCTAATGAGCTCGTCGCAGCTGCACGTTCTGGCTCCCGACCCCGCAACCTTCCGCACAGTCCTCGGTCACTTCGCCACCGGGGTCACCGCGATCACGGCAGTAGACGGCGAGGAGCCCGTCGGCATGGCGTGCAACTCGTTCACGTCGGTGTCGCTCGAACCCCCGCTCGTGCTCTTCTGTGCGGCGAAAGCGTCGACGACGTGGCCGCGTATCCAGGCCGCCGGGAAGTGGGCGGCGAACATCCTCGCCGAAGACGGCGAAGAGACATGCCGCCTGTTTGCGCAGCGCGGGATCGATCGTTTCGCGCACCTCACCTACACCGTCGGCCGGAGCGGCGCACCGATTCTGCGCGATGCGCTCGCCTTCGTCGATTGCGAGACCGTCGACGAACACGACGCCGGCGATCACACGATCGTCGTAGGTCGTGTCCTCGAGCTCGGGTATGCATCCGAAGCCAAACCGCTGCTCTTCTACCGCGGCGGGTACGGCCGGTTCGAGATCTAGCGACCGAGATGGACGCGGCCGCGATTTCGTTCGCGGCCCGTCTCGTGTTGGCGGGCGCGCTGCTCGTCGCGGCTGTTGCGAAGCTGCGTGCGCCCGAGATCACCCGCCGCCAGACGGTCGCGCTCGTCGGTGACCGGGCCGGCGCGGGAGTCGCGATCGCGTTGCCGTTCGTCGAGCTCGGCGTTGCGGTCATCCTCGTCGCGTGGCAGGGCGCGGCGCCGGGGATCATCGCGGGCGTCCTGTTCGGCGCGTTCACCGTGGTCGTCGTACGCGCGGAGCTTCACGGCGTGCCGTGCCCGTGCTTCGGGAGCGCATCGCTGGAGGCGAAACCCGGACCGCGGGGGCTTGTACGGAACGCACTCTTCCTGGCGTACGCGGTGCTGGCGACCGCCTCGCCCGACGATGCGCGCCCTGTGGCCGTGCTCGTCGCCGCCCTCGTGCTCGGCGGCGGCGCCGCCGCGGCTGCCCGGCTTGCCGGCTCGCGGCCCGTCAACGCGCGGTGAACCGGCGCAACTCGTCGCCGAGATGAATGCGCGTCGTCGCCGCGAAGATCGTGACGATCGCGGCCCCGATCACCACGAGCCACCCCAGCGGAGCAATACCGAGGCCGAAACCGAGCAGCGCGATCGCGCACAGCCCGGCGACCAACGCGTCCTGCCGGCGGACCGTCTGTCGGTCGATGAGCGCGCGACCCGGCCCGAGGCGCGGCGCGACGAGCCTCGCGAACGCGACATGGAACGGATTTGCTTGCGGTCCGGTCGCGGCGCCTACCGCGAGCACGACACCGACGACGAGCACGACCATTGGGATGCCGAACACGAACGCGGCCAGCAACAGCACGCCGATCGACCCCTGCACCAGCCGGTCGCCTCGAGCATCGACGCCACCGAGCGGCGAGGGATCCACCGTCGCACGATATTCCTTGCACCGCAGAACGGGTGGCCTGATCGGGTCGGGACGCAGCTCAGGAGTCGACCTGCGACACGTCGTCGGCGGCCGCGTAGAGCGCGGCAATGTCGAGCTTCTTCATACCGAACATGGCCTGCATGGCCCGCTGCGCACGTCCCTTGTCCTGTTCGCTCGTCATCAGCTTCGCCAGCGCGGTCGGCACGACCTGCCAGGACACGCCGTACTTGTCCTTGAGCCATCCGCACGGTCCCTCCTCGCCGCCTTCGGAGAGCTTCGCCCAGTAATGGTCGATCTCCTCCTGGTCGGCGCAGTTGATCAGCAGCGAGATCGACTCGTTGAACGTGAACTCCGGGCCACCGTCGATCGCCGTGAATTCCTGGCCGTCGAGCACGAAGTCGACCGTCAGCACGGTGCCGGCCTCCCGCGGACCGGCGTCGCCGTAATAGGAAATGTCTCTGATCTCCGAATTCGGGAACACCGAGACGTAGAACTCGGCCGCCTCCTTGCTCTCGGTGTCGAACCAGAGGTTGGGCGTGATCCGGGGCATGGCCGTGCTCCTGTCGTCGGCGTTCCGCTGCTCACCTGTGCCGACCGCTGCACCCGTCAAGAATCATCGCCGACGAATATCACATGTTCTCAAGGTGTCGCTCTCGGAGTCCGACCCTTGAGCGATGGATCACGTGCCTCGTCCGCGCCCCGACGCGGTCGTCAAGGCCTTCAACAGGTTGTTGCGCGCGAATTCCCATACGCGGGTCGCCGCGATCGATGTACACGGCCTCTTCGTTCCGGCGCCCGAAACGATTGATCTCGGCGACGCCGGCGTGCTCTCGGCGCGATCGATGCTCGATGTCGTCGAGCCCACACACCGGATCGTGGTGATCGATGCGTGGGACCGCGTGCGCGCGCAGGGCGCCGCCCAGGCGCGGATCTCCTTGCGGGGTGGGCAGAGCGCCCAGCTGTACTTCTTCGATCTCCGCCCCGAACACGGTGTGCTCGTCGGTGTGGTCGTCGCTGACTCCGAAACCGACCTGTTCACCAACACGGTCACCACGGAAGTCGTTCCTCGCGTTTCGGTGCAGCGCAAGAACGACGTCGCGGTCTTCCTCGATATTGACGACGCGACGACGAAGATGCTCGGCTGGTCACGCGAGGAGATGATCGGTCGGGGCTCGCTGGAGTTCGTCCATTCCGATGACCACAACCGCGCCATCGAGAGCTGGATGGACATGCTCGCGACCCCTGGCAGCGCGCTGCGGACGCGATTGCGATATCGGCATGCCGACGGACGCTTTGTGTGGCTCGAGATCACGAACCACAACCTGCTCGCAGATCCACAACACGCGTGCGTCGTCACCGAGGCGCTCGATGTCGGCGACGAGATGGCAGCCCATGACACAGTCCGCGCAAACGAGAGACTCCTGCGCCGGGTGGCGGAGACGATCCCCCTCGGGCTCCTGCACCTGGATCGACAAGGCATTGTCGTATATGGCAACGAACGGATCCACGACGTGCTCGGAGTGCCGAAACCCCTCGCCGACGCCGATCCCTTCTCCAACGTGACGACGCGCGACAGAAGCCGTCTCGATGACGCGGTGCGCGAGCTGATGCACGACGGCGTCGATCGCGATCTCGAGGTCGTCGTGGCGAGCCGACGCCATGCTGATCGACGCCTGTGTCATGTGCGGCTTCGAGCCTTGACCGACGATGACGCGGTCGTGAGCGGCGCCATTGTGTGCGTCGAGGACGTGACGGAGCGCGCCCACGCGCGGGCGGAGCTCGAGAACCGGGCTACGTACGACGCCTTGACCGGCTGCTTGAATCGCGTGTCGATCCTCGGGCGTCTGCGCAGCCTCGTAGAAGTTGACTCGAAGGTCGGTGTCGTCTTCGTGGATCTCGACGGATTCAAGCGAGTCAACGACGAATGCGGCCACGCCACCGGCGACGCAGTGCTGATCGAAGCTGCGCGACGCGTGCAGGAATGTGTCCGCGAGACCGACGTCGTCGGGCGGCTCGGTGGCGACGAGTTCTTGGTGCTGTGCCCGGCCGTCGAGAGCGGCGCGGCCGTCTTCGACGTCGCGATGCGGATCTCGAACGCGCTGGTCGTGCCGCTCGTGCTCGACGAGGGACCGTTCGCCATGCAAGCCAGCATCGGCGTCGCCATCGCAGACGACGACCGTGAACCCGAATCGTTGGTCGCCAACGCCGATGCCGCGATGTACGTCTCGAAACGGAACGGCGATGGTCGACCGGTTGCCTACGTGCCCACGGGGTGATTGGGCTCCATAGTTGGTCATCCGCCGGGCCGAGCCAGGGCCGGAATGACGGCGCGTGGCTCGGCCCGGGCGTCGTCACCTCAGCGCGGTCCTGACTCGATGCTCGTGACCTTGAAGCTCGCATCGACCTTCACTGTCACTTGCGAGCCGTCGGCCTTGGTCACGTGCGCCTCGTAGGGCGATCCCTCGGCATCGTTCTCGACCCGTTGGATCGTGCCGCCCGGCACCGCCGCGGTCGCTGCGGCCTTGACCTTCGCCGCGGCATCACCGGTGAGCAACGCCTCGGTGATGCCATTCGCGGTGTGTCCACCCTTGGTCGGATCGAATCCGGCTGCCGACGGGCCGTTCGATGGTGACGTCGACCCGGAGGCGGCGGTGGTGCTGGTCGTGGCAGCCCCGCCGATGGCGGGGGTGAGCACCGTGGCGCCGAACAATCCTCCGACTGCGAGCGCACCGAGTGCTGATGCGGCCACGACGCCTTTACGGGGGGTCTTCATGGCTGGGTTCCCTTCGTTCGTCTCGCATCCCGAGCCGTTCTCGGGACGACCGCACGATCGCAACCGGGCGTGGGACTCGCCTGGCCATCGGACAAGAAGCTGTGAAGACGCGGCACGCGCGCTTCTCGTGACTCTTGGCACGACAGGTGCCTCATTCGCCTCAGGCCCTTCCCGAAACGCGGCCAATTCGTTACCCTGCGTGTTCAGGGACGGGGGACACAGCACAAGACCCTCTCGGGAAGGACCAGGCGTGGAAGTACCTCCGTCAGGGCGTGAGATTTCGGGGGCGAAACGCGCCGCGGTCGACACCCGGGTGCTCGGGATCGGCGATCTGGGCCTGATGGGAGGCGCCGACGTCCTCACCGACGCCCTCGACGTCGGTCGGATCCGAGAGTCGACCCGCCGCCGCCGACTCTGGCGTCTCTTCTTCTGGCTGACGCCGGTCGCCGCCTACATGTACTGGCGGATCGGCTCGATGAACCCGATTCGCCTCGGCATGCCGCAACTGACGCAGACGCAGATGCAGATCTTCCTCCCGCTCGGGCTCATGGTCGTGCTCTGCATCGTGCTCATCGTCCCGATGGTCGGGATGGGGAAGTCACCACACGTTCGCTACGACCCCAGCGAGATCGACGTCACACTCGACGACGTCGTCGGCCTCGGTCCGGTCAAGGACGAGGTCGTCAAGTCCCTCAACCTCTTCCTCGGCTACCAGACGTTCCGCCGCGTGATGGGGGGCAATCCGCGCAAAGGCGTGCTGTTCGAAGGGCCGCCCGGAACCGGCAAGACGTACATGGCCAAGGCGATGGCGCGAGAGGCCGGGGTGCCGTTCCTCTTCGTGTCCTCGACCGCGTTCCAGTCGCAGTTCTACGGCGCGACCGGCCGCAAGATCCGGAACTTCTTCAAGGAGCTGCGCAAGGCTGCTCGTGAAGAGGGTGGCGCGATCGGCTTCATCGAGGAGATCGACGCAATCGCCGGTGCGCGCAGCGGCATGCGCATGACGCCGCTCGCCTCGACGCCGGCGGCCGACGCGTGGGGTCGTCAGCTCGCGCCCAGTCAATCGAGCGAGGGCATCTCCGGCGTCGTCAACGAACTGCTGATCCAGTTGCAGTCGTTCGACGCGCCGACCGGTGGGCACGCGTTCAAGGGCTGGTGGATCGACGGGCTCAATCGCTTCCTCCCGACGCACCGTCGCATCAAGAAGCGTCCGCCGGTGGCGTCGAACATTCTCGTGATCGCGGCGACGAACCGCGCCGCCGATCTCGACCCGGCGCTGATGCGCCCGGGACGGTTCGACCGGTCGATCCACTTCGACATTCCGAGCCGGTCCGGTCGCCGCGAGATCATCGACTACTACCTCGACAAGAAGGCACACGTTCCCGAGCTCGACAAGGAGGAGCGGCGCGACCAGCTCGCGGCGATGACCTTCGGGTACACGCCGGTGATGATCGAGCACCTCTTCGACGAGGCGCTCGTGTGGGCGCTGCGCGACGGCAAGGCGTCCATGGACTGGACCGACGTGCAGCAGGCCAAGCTCACCGAGGAGATCGGTCTCAAGCAGCCGGTCGAGTACATGGAAGACGAGAAGCGCACGATCGCGACGCACGAGGCGGGTCACGCCACCGTCGCGTACCTCGTCGGCCAGAACCGCAAGCTCGAGGTGCTGTCGATCATCAAGCGGCGCGACGCGCTCGGGCTGCTCGCGCACACCGACACCGAAGAGCGCTTCACCCGCACGCGCTCCGAGCTCGTCGGGATGATGAAGATCGCGTTCGGCGGAATGAGCGCCGAAGAGCTGTTCTTCGGAGAGTCCGGCACCGGACCTTCGGGCGACCTCGTCCACGCGACGAAGATCGCGGCGCAGATGGTCGGCGCGTTCGGCATGGCCGGCACGTTGGTGTCGTACGAGGCCATAGAAGCCGGGCCGCTCACGCAGGGAATCGTGAGCAAAGTGCTGGGCAACGAAGATGCGCGCACGGCCGTCGAGAAGTTGCTCGGCCAGGCGAAAGCTGATGTGCACCGGCTGCTCGACGATCACCGGCACCTCGTCGTCGCGCTGCGCGACGAGCTGCTTTCGAAAGAAGAGCTCGTCGGTGACGAGATCGTCGACGTCCTGCGCGAGGCCGAGGCCCGATACCAGCTCGCACAGACCGGGGTGTAGGAATCACACTGCGCTTCTAGCGCCAGCTCATGTGCACCTTGCATCCCCAGCCGCTGATGCCGTGACGCGCGTAGATGCGTTCGGCGACGACGATCTGTTGCTCCTTCGTCGCGTACCCGGGATTGGATGCGAACTCGTCACCGCCGAAAGCGTGCCATGTGCCGATGAAGATGCCGAGGCCGCCGCCGTAGCGATCGACGACGTTCCAATCACCGCCGTTTTCGCAACGCGCGAGCTCGTCCCATTGCGCGGTGCGCTGCTGTGCTGCGCGTAACAGCGCGATCGCTTGCAACGTCTTCTCCGCATGTGCGCGCACCGCGTGTCGTCGCGACGACAGCAGATGTGCGTCGATCTTGCGCACCGGAACAGCGGGCGTGACACGCGGTGGTGGCGCGGCCACAGCGTTCGACGTCGTCGGGTGTGGCGCGTCGACCGCGGACCATGCCGCAACCGGCAGTGCAAGCAAGAAGGCGAGCGCGCGCAGCGGACGCGCGCGACGACGTGAGCGACGAGGTTGGTGCATTGCGCAATGGCTCCCTTGACCCGAACGTGCTGGAGGTGCCACCTCGGCGCAGCCGCGCGGGCGCAGCCGGGGGCAACAGGGGAATGCCGTGCTGTACCCCTCCGACACGGCGCCAAAACCTGACAGGGGCGTCAGGGTCGCGCTGCTAGCCTCGCTCGACGGTGAGCGGGTAGTGAACGACAGGGACCACACCGACGACGGGGCGACGCGCAAAGCCGGCTTGGCGCTGATGCGCGCGATGGTCCGCCCACATCGCCGGATGATGTACCTGGGGATCGCCGCCGGCCTGGCCTGGGCGGTTGCGAGGGTCGCCGTGCCGACGCTCGCCGGGGACGCGATCGACTACGGCATCCGGCGCGGACGCTGGAGCACGACGGCAATGTGGACGGCACTCATTCTCGGTGCCGGCGCCGTGCAGGCCGTCAGCACCGGGCTCCGCCGCTACGCCGCGTTCGGGCTTGCATGGCGCGTCGAGACCGACCTCCGCATGAGGCTCGTCGCGCACCTTCAGCGCCTGCACTTCGCGTTTCACGATCAGGCGCAGACCGGCCAGCTGATGGCATACGCGAACACCGACATCCAGCAGATCAACAACGTCATCTTGCTGATCCCGCTGACGATCGCGAGCACCATGCAGATGCTCGCGGTGATGGTCATCTTGTTCTTGCGAAGTCCCGGACTCGCGTTCTTCGCGCTCGGTGCGTTGCCGTTGCTGAACTTCTCGGCAACGCGCTTCAACCGTCGCATGTATCCCGTCGGCGCGCAGCTCCAAGAGGAGCTCTCGGAGCTGTCGGGCGTCGTCGAGGAGAGCGTGACCGGCGTGCGCGTCGTGAAGGGTTTCGGTGCCGAAGGGCTGCAACGCGCGCGACTCTCGGCCGAAGCATCGAGCGTGTACGACCGTTCCATGGACCAAGCACGCCTGCGTGCGAACTTCACGCCGCTCATCGACCTCCTGCCGACGCTCGGGCTCGTCGGGATCCTGTGGTACGGCGGGCACCAGGTCATCGCCGGCAACCTGTCGGTCGGCGACGTCGTCGCTGCCAACCTGTACGTGCTGATGCTGATCTGGCCGCTGCGCATGATCGGCATGCTCGTCGGCCAGCTGCCGCGCTCGGCCGCAGCGGCGGGGCGCATCAACGCCGTCCTCCTGACCGACCCGGCAATCGAGGATCCTCCGCACGCCCGCCCGCTCCCGGATGGGCCAGGCACGGTGCAATTCGAGGACGTGACGTTCTCCTACGGCCGTGGTCCCGCCGTGCTCGACGGCCTCTCGCTCGAGATCCGCGGCGGTGAGGCCGTCGCGCTCGTCGGCGCGACCGCGTCGGGCAAGACGACGATCGCGCGCCTGATCCCGCGCTTCTACGACACGCCGGTGGGGCACGTCCGCATCGACGGGGCGGACGTTCGCGAAGCGCGGCTGGGCGACGTGAGGCGAGCAATCGGCATCGTGTTCGAGGACACGTTCCTGTTCTCCGACACCGTACGGAACAACATCGCGTTCGTCGATCCGAGCGCGCCGATCGAATCGGTCGTTCGGGCCGCGAAGCTCGCCGGAGCCGACGAGTTCGTACGCGAGCTGCCCGACGGCTACGAGACCATCATCGGCGAGCACGGATACTCGTTGTCGGGTGGCCAGCGCCAGCGCATCGCAATCGCGCGAGCGGTGCTCGCAGACCCGCGCGTCCTGATACTCGACGACGCAACGTCCTCGGTCGATCCCACCAAGGAGCACGAGATCCGCTCCGCGCTGGCGGAGGTGATGCAAGGACGAACGACGATCATCATCGCTCACCGGCCGGCGACGATCGCGCTCGCCGATCGGGTCGTGCTGCTCGACGGTGGCCGTGTCGCCGCCGACGGCACACACGACGAGTTGCTCGCGACGTCGTCTCGCTATCGGGAGGTGCTCGCCCGGGCGGCGGCGGACGGGCACGCCGGCGTGGTCGACGACGAAGAGCTCGCCGGCGACAACGTGCGGGAGGCGAGCTAGCGAATGGGCGTGCGGACGCAGCGGAGCCAGGGATGGCGTAGCGAGGGAGTCCCCTAATGGGATGGTGGGGGGACAGCGTCCCCGAGGAGACGCTGTCGCGCGACGAGGCGTCGCGTGTGCTGCGACGCCTGTTCCGAATGCTGCGGCCGCAGCGCGCGCTCATCGCGCTGGCCACGCTCGTGCTGATGGGGCAGGCAGGCGCATTGCTCGCCGGTCCGGCGCTGGTGCGGCACGGTATCGACGCGGGTCTGCTCTCCCACGACGGCAAGGGCGACGCGGGCGCGCTCAACCTGTCGGTCCTGCTGTATCTGTCGATGGCCATCATCGGCCTCTTCCTTGGGCGTGCCGCCATCGTGCTCGTCGCCCGCGTCGGTGAGGCGTTCCTGCGCGACCTGCGCAATCGCCTGTTCGGGCACACGATGAGCTTGTCGCTCGACTACTTCGAGACCGAGAAGACCGGCAAGATCGTGGCGCGGATGACTTCGGACATCGACGCGTTGCAGGAGCTGATCTCGCAAGGGCTCGTGCTGTTCGTACAGAACATCTTCTTGTTCACCGGCGCGGTCATCGTGGTCCTGTTGCTGTCGTGGCAGCTCGCAGTCGGAGTGCTGATCATCGTGCCGCCCGTGTTCTTCGCGAGCCGGTGGTTCCGGCGTGTGTCGAACAAGGCGTATCTCGAGGTGCGCGACCGGATCTCGACGAACCTGTCGACGTTGCAGGAGAGTCTCGAAGGCGTCCGTGTCGTGCAGGCCTTCGGTCGCGAGCGCCAGTTCACCAAGCGGTTCGAGAAGTCGAACGAAGACCAGTACGAGGCGAACATGCGCACGACGCGCATCTCGGCCAAGTACTTCCCGGTCATCGAGTACGCGGGCGTCGCCGGCACTGCCGTGATCATCGGATACGGCGGCTGGCTCTCGACGCGGGGCATCATCACCGTCGGCACGGTGGCGGCGTTCGTGCTCTACCTGAACAACCTGTTCGAGCCGATCAACCAGCTCAGCCAGCTGTACAACGTGGTGCAGTCGGCGGGCGCCGCGCTCGAGAAGATCTTCGGCGTCCTCGACACCCGGCCGACCGTGCGACAGCACCAGGGCGCGATCGACCTGCCGCCCGCGAGCGAGATCGACGTCGACCACGTCACGTTTGCGTACGGCCCGAACGATCCCGTCCTGCACGACGTCTCGCTGCACGTCGGCGCCGGTGAACGCCTCGCCCTGGTCGGGCCGACGGGTGCCGGCAAATCGACGCTGGCCAAGCTCATCGCCCGGTTCTACGACCCGGTGGACGGCGCGGTGCGCGTCGGTGACGTCGACCTGCGCCAGGTGACGTTCGTTTCGTTGCGTGAGCGGATCGTCGTCGTGCCCCAGGAGGGGTTCCTGTTCGCGGGCACCTTGCGAGACAACGTGCGCGTCGGACGCCCCGACGCGTCCGATCACGAGGTCGAACAGGCGCTGCACGCGCTGGGCCTGCTCGACCGGTTCCTCGCGTTCCCCGACGGGCTCGAGACGGAGGTGCGCGAGCGCGGCTCGCGGCTCTCGGCGGGGGAGCGGCAGCTCATCTCGCTCGCACGAGCGGCACTGGCCGACCCGACGATCCTCATCCTCGACGAGGCGACGTCGAACCTCGACCCGGGGACCGAGCGCTCGGTGGAACAAGCACTCGAGCGGCTGACGCACGGCCGTACCGTCGTCGTCGTCGCGCACCGCTTGTCGACTGCCGCGCGCGCCGACCGCATCGCGGTGATCGTCGACGGCCGTCTGGCCGAGCTCGGCACCCACGACGACCTCGTCGCCCACGAAGGGCACTACGCGTCGCTCTATCGCGCATGGGCCGCCCACCAGGCCACCCCCGACGTCGCGTAGTCCAGGGTCGCGACTCGGTCCAACCCCCGTTTGGTGTCCCAGTGCGCGCGGACGTGCACCTGCCGACCAAACGGTTCACGGGAGTACCTGGTCGACGTGTACCGTCGGAAGGGATGGCAACCGTCGACCTCGTCTACGACCCCTATGACTATACGATCGACGCCGATCCGCACCCAGTGTGGAAGCGGCTCCGCGACGAGGCACCCGTCTATTACAACGACCGGCACGATTTCTACGCCTTGAGCCGTTTCGACGACGTGCTGGCGGCGCACCTCGACCCCGCGCGGTTCAGCTCGGCGCACACGACGGTGCTCGAGATGATGAGCGCCGAGCCGAGCGAGTTCGAGCAGTCCCTCATGATCTTCATGGACCCGCCGCAGCACACGCGCTATCGCAAGCTCGTCGCACGGGCGTTCACGCCGCGCCACATGTCTGCCCTCGAGCCGCGCGTTCGAGAGCTCGCGGCAGGTTTCCTCGACCCGTTCGTCGACACGGGCGAGCTCGACTATGTCACCGACTTCGGCGCACGCCTCCCCGTCATGGTCATCTCGGCGCTCCTCGGCGCCCCCCGGGAAGACGAAGTACGGCTGCGCGAGTGGACCGACGAGATGCTGCACATCGAACCGGGTGAGATGTTCGGCCCGCGCGCCGTCATGATCCGCGATGAGGTGCACGAGTACTGGCAGGCTCACATCGACGAACGGCGCAAACACCCGCGCGACGACATCATGAGTGAGCTCATGGCCGCCGAGTTCGAAGAGCCCGACGGGTCCACCCGTCATCTCACCGACGACGAGCTGCACGCGTTCTACGAATTGATCTCCGCGGCCGGCAACGAGACGGTGGCGCGCTTCCTCGGCTGGGCGGCGACCGGTCTCGACCAGTATCCCGACCAGCGCCGCAAGCTCGTCGACGACCCGTCGTTGATCCCGAACGCAGTCGAGGAGATCTTGCGCTGGGAAGCACCGTCGCCCATCCAGGGTCGCTGGACCACGGCCGATGTGCCACTCCACGACACCGTGATCCCGGAGAACTCGAAGGTCGCGCTCCTCACCGGTGCTGCGAACCGCGACCACCGGGCGTTCGCGGATCCCGACGCGATCGACGTCGAGCGCACGTTCGCGCGTCATGTCGCGTTCGGGTACGGCATCCACTTCTGCCTGGGCGCGGCGCTGGCGCGTCTCGAAGGCAAGATCGCACTCGAGGAGACATTGCGCCGGTTCCCGTCGTGGACGATCGATCGCGCGGGCTGCGAGATGGTGCACACGAGCACGGTGCGCGGTTACGCCAAGGTGCCGATGTCGACCCGGTGATGTAGGAGCTCGTGCACGGTGTGGATCGCGATCCACTCCACCGTGCGGAGCTGCGGCTCGGGGTAGTTGTACAGACCTTGTCGCGCCCAGCCGGCGTCGTCGAGTGCTTCCAATGTCGCGACCAATGCGTGCGCCGCGGCCAGCACCTCCGTCGCCACGACACCAGGGTCCTGCTCGTTGTACCTCGCCTCGACCACGCGCTCGTCGCGTCGCATGGGCGTGAAGCGCGGCTCGTCCTCACGTTGTGCTTGCATCACCCGATCCCTCTGCACCTGCAACACGTCCCGTACGTGGCACGCGTACTCGAGCGGGGACCAGACGTCGGGCGCGGGTCGCCTGCGAACATCGACGGCATCGATCTCGCGCAAGCGGTCGACGAACGCCCGCGCGTCCGCCCGCAGCCATGGGAGGATCTCGGCCCTTCCGACGTCGTACGAGAAGCCGCATGTCTGACAGGCGTCGCCGAGCACGTCGTACCCGACGAAGTCGAACATGCGGACGTGGGGGCGGAACGGCGATGGCGTGCCCGTGAAGCGGTGCATCCCGATCCCGAAGGCGGAATCGTCCGGCGCGACGAACGCGACCTCCTCGAAGCCCTCCTCTGCGAACCACGCCCGTACTTCTGGCGTCACGTCCGGTGGTCTCCGGTGGCGAGTCCAGATGACGTGCGCACACGGCGCGCAGAGCATCGGCAGCGATCGCACAGTGTGCTCCATGTCGGCATCGGTGATATTGCCGAACACGCCGCACACCAACACGAGATCCGCGGGTGCCGCGTCTTCGTACCCGCTCGACATTCCCGCGTCTCCGACGAGGATGTCGACGGCCGGCCCGACCTTCTCCTGGGCGCGCCGCGCGAGCTCCGGGTCGAGCTCGACGAGTACTCCGTAGACGTCGCGGGTGCGCGCGTGGCCTTCGAGCGCGCCGGCCAGGTCGCGCGCCTCGCCGGCGCACATGCTGATGACCGCGATCGGCCCCACCGGCGCCTCGTCCAGCGCGTCCCTGATGCACTGCTGCACGATCGCAAGACGCTGCGCGAGTGGGCTCTCGGGCGTGTCGTATGCGCGGTGCCACTCGTGCCAGTCACGAACCATGAGCAAGAATCATTGCATGACGTACCGCGTGATCCAATGGGCGACCGGCCTCGTCGGCAAGGAGGCCATCAAGGGTGTCATCGCACATCCCGAGCTCGAGCTCGTCGGCGCGTGGGTGCACAGCGAGGACAAGGTCGGCCGGGATGTCGGCGAGCTGTGCGACCTCGGCCCGATCGGCGTCCGCGCCACGAACAACCTCGACGAGATCTGCGCGCTCGCCGCCGACGCCGTCGTCTACGCGCCGGTGCTCGCCTCCACCCGAGACGTCATCCGCCTGCTCGGATCCGGCAAGAACGTCGTGACCCCGGTCGGGTGGATCTATCCGGGCGACACGCCCGGCGTTGCTGCGCTCCAGGCGGCGTGTTTGCAGGGCAACGCAACACTTCACGGCACCGGCATCAACCCCGGCGGCATCACCGAGCGCTTCCCGCTGATGTTGTCGGCGCTGTGCCGCGATGTGCGCCACGTGCGCGCCGAGGAGTTCTCCGACATCCGCAACTACCCGACCGAGATCGTTGTACGCGACGTGATGCTCTTCGGCAAGCCACCCGAGGAAGCCGCCAAGAGCCCGATGGTCGAGGTGCTCGGACACGGGTTCATGCAGTCGATCGACATGCTCGCGCACGCCCTCGGCTTCGCGCTCGACGCCGAGCGCCGCACGCAGCACGAGATGGCAGTGGCGACCGATGCGCTCGACACGCCCGTCGGCCGGATCGACAAGGGCACGGTGGCCGCGCAGCGGTTCACGTGGGAAGGCACGGTCGGCGGGACGCCGGTGATCACCGTACGCGTGAACTGGTTGATGGGTGATGCGCATCTCGACCCGCCGTGGAAGCTCGGCGAGCAGCGGTTCGAGGTCGCGCTCGACGCCGACCCCCCGGTGTCGTGCACCTTCCACGGACTGCACCCGCCGGTGATCGGTGAACACCCCGAGATCGGTCTGACCGGCCCCGCGATGCACTGCGTGAACGCGATCCCGTACGTCTGCGCGGCCGAGCCCGGCATCAAGACGTACCTCGACCTCCCCCTCATCGCCGGCCGCGCCAAGCGTTGATTGCAACGGAACGGCCCGCCGGCGTCGCTTCCGTTGCAAACAGGATCTACAGCGGGTCGAAGGGGATCGTGAAGGCGGGGGCTTCGACGCCGCCGTCGACCTCGAGGATCTTGCCGGTGACGTAGGAAGACGCGGGCGACGCCAGATAGACGACCGCGGCCGCGATGTCCTCGGGCCGGCCCACCCGTTGCATCGGCGTGTTCCCCTCGAGTTGGGCCCGCACCGTCGCGTCCGTGAGCACGTGCGCGAGCGCCTCGGTCTCGACACCTCCTACCTCGATTGCGTTCACGCGCACCTTCGGGGCAAGCTCGGGAGCCATCGCGCGGGTCATCATCGAGAGCGCCGCCTTGGCGGTCGCGTACGCCGTGAAGCATGGCTGCACCATGCTTGCCGAGCGCGATGAGATGTTGACGATGCTGCCCTGGCCCGCGGCGACCATGTGCGGGACGACGAGCTTGGTGAGCAGGAACGCCGAAGTCACGTTGAACCGGAGCGCGGCCTCGAACGACCGCTCGCTCGTCTCCATCAGCGCGCGTGGGAGCCAACCACCCGCGTTGTTCACGAGGATGTCGATCCGCCCCATCTCCGCGACCGCCCGGTCGACCAACGCCGAGAGCTGTTCGGTCACCGTCACGTCCGTTGCCACCGCGATCGCGCGGCGGCCGAGCGCCTGCGCGTCCGATGCAACCGCCTCGATGTCCGCGATGGTGCGCGCTGCGCACACGACGTCGGCTCCTGCCTCCGCCAGCGCGCGGGCGCACCCCGCACCGATGCCCTTCCCGGCGCCCGTGACGATCGCGACGCGTCCGTCGAGCCGGAACTCGTCGAGCAGCATGGCGGCGACCCTAGTGTCGCGATCATGAGCGATGTCGTAAGAGGCCCGGACGGCGTGCGCCGGTGCGCCTGGGGTGCGAGCACCCCCGACTATCTCCCATATCACGACGACGAGTGGGGGAGGCCGGTCATCGACGACACGCGTCTGTACGAGAAGCTTTGCCTGGAAGGCTTCCAGGCCGGTCTGTCATGGCTCACGATCTTGCGCAAGCGCGACGCGTTCCGCCACGCATTCGCCGGATTCGATGCCACAAAGGTCGCTCGTTATGGTGCACGCGATGTCGCACGGCTGCTTCGCGACGCCGGCATCGTGCGGCACCGCGGCAAGATCGAAGCCGCGATCGCGAATGCCCGCGCGATCGTGGACGTGCGTGAGCATCACGGTTCGCTGGCCGCGCTGTGCTGGTCGTTCGAGCCCAAGGCCCGCCGGCACGTCCCGCGCACGTTCGCCGACATCCACGCCAAGACCGAGGAGTCGAAGGCGTTGTCGAAGGAGCTCCTCCGGCTCGGCTTCCGGTTCGTCGGGCCGACGACCGTGTACGCGACGATGCAGGCCGCCGGCCTCGTCAACGACCATCTGTCGGGTTGTGCGGCACGCGCGCCGTGTGCTGACGCGCGCCGTCGCCTCAGTCCGCCAAAGCCTTCTCGATAGACCCGACGAGCTCGTCGTTGCCGGGCTCGACCATGGGCGAGAAGCGGGCAATCACGTCGCCGTCGCGCGACACGAGGAACTTCTCGAAGTTCCAGCGGATGTCACCGCTGTGACCCTCGCCGTCGGCGGTGGCGGTGAGCTGCTGATACAGGGGATGCCGGCCCTCGCCGTTGACGTCGACCTTCTCGGTCAGCGGGAACTGCACGCCGTAGGACGTACTGCAGAACGTCTTGATCTCGTCAGCCGTGCCCGGTTCCTGCGCGCCGAACTGATTGCACGGAATGCCGATGACGGAGAAACCTTGGGCGCGGAACCGCTCATAGAGCGCTTCCAACCCTTCGTACTGGGGTGTGAGGCCGCAGAACGACGCGACGTTCACGAGCAGCGCCACCTTGCCCTTCTGCTCGGCAAGCACGCCCGGGTCGCCATCGATTGACTTCAGCGGAACGTCGTACACCGACATCGGCCGGCCCCTTTCGTCGTAAGGGACGCACACTAGGTCGACAGGAGCGCCTCGAGCAGATCGACGCATTGCAGGTGCGCGCACGCCGCAGTCGCACGCCGCGTCCCGCCGAGTCCGATGTGCAGCGGCTGCCACTTCGACCCCATGCCGGCCGTCGATGTCGCCGAGACCCAAGAATAGACCGCGAACAGGCGGTACTGCTCCCATGCGTCGTCGACCGAGAGCATGATCCCGGACTCGGCCAACAGTTCGCAGTAGCGCTCGATCCAAACCCGTTCGTGTGCGGCGCGGACATCGGTCGGGATCGAGTTGCACACGACGTACGCGACGTCGCGCAGGCCCGGCGACCGGCCGACCATCGCCCAGTCGAGGAATCCGGTGTGACCACCGGCGGCCACGTCGACGAACAAATTGCCGAGGTGCGGATCACCGTGCACGAGGGTGCGCGGCCCGGCGTTCCACAGGGCGACGATCTCGGGCGCGCGCGCGAGATACAGCTCGGCGACGCGGTGAAACGGCTCGTCCAGCCGGTCGCCGAGGGCATCGACCGCCATCCGGACGAAGGTGACGCCACCGGCCGCGTCGCCCGTGCCGCGGTTTGCGAGCCACGCAAGGTCACCGCCGGCCTCGAAGCGCGGCGACTCCCAGTACCTCGCGTGCAATGTGGCGAGCTGTTCGACGATGTCGAGCGCGCGCGTCGTGATGTCGGTGTCCTTCGGGGTCGGGAACCGGCACCCGGTGGCTTCGAGGTCTTCGAGCACCATCACGTAGCGGTCGCCATCGGTGTCCGCGAACCATGCTCGTGGCACGCGCACCGGCATCTCGGCGGCGAGGTCGCGATAGAAGCGCGCCTCCGCGACACCCATGCCCACCGATGTCACGAACGCGCGCTGCCTCTCGTCGAAGGGCGCCAACTTCACGAAGACGCTCGCAGGGATGCCGGGTTCGCCGCGCAACCCGAAGCGCGCGCGTCCGGTCGTCCCGGAGTGGTGATCCACCAGCTCGGCGCGCTCGACCTCCCGCTGCAGCGCGCCGGAGAAGAAACCAGCCGTCAACTCCTCGACGTCGAGCGGCAGCACGCGCGCGACATTACGCCTGCGGCTAGCGTCGATTCCGTGACCCGCAGGCGCGTCAACCGGCAGATCGTGCTCGCCGAGCGGCCCGTCGGCATGGTGACCGAATCGTGTTTCGAGATCGTCGAGCGCGAGCTGCCCGACCTCGGTGACGGCGACGCGCTGCTCGAGGTTCGCTATCTGGGCATCGATCCCACGATCCGCGGGTGGCTCGACGAGCGCGGGAACTACATGGCCGGCGTCACGATCGGTGAGCCCGTCCGATCGAACGGCGTGGGCGTGGTCGTCGAGACGAACGACCCCGACGAGTATCCGCTCGGCGCGGCGTTCATGCACCTCACCGGCTGGCAGCAGTACTGCGTCGTGCAGGCAAACCCCTTTCCTCCGATCACGATGGTTCCTGCCGGTGCCGAGCTGATCGACGTGCTGAGCGTGCTCGGTCACATCGGCATTACTGCGTACGTGGGTGTGCTCGAGGTCGCCAAGCCTCAGCCTGGCGAGACGTTCTGCGTGTCGGCCGCGGCCGGCAGTGTCGGGTCGGTCGCCGGGCAGATCGCGAAGATGCAGGGTGCACGGGTGATCGGCATCGCGGGCTCGGCGGCGAAATGCGAGTGGGTGACGTGCGACCTCGGGTTCGACGCGTGCATCGACTACAAGCACGAGGACGTTGCCGCGCGGCTCAAGGAGCTCGCGCCGCAAGGCGTCGACATCTTCTTCGACAATGTCGGTGGCGAGCTCCTCGACACGGTGCTCCGCCGGATCGCGATGCGCGCCCGCATCGTGCTGTGCGGCGACATCTCCACCTACAACTCCGGCGGTCGTCCTGCTCCGCTGCACAACATCAGGTACGTGATGGGAAAGCGCGCCCGCATGGAGGGCTTCAACACCCTCGACCACTGGGACCAATACGCGCCGGCTGCCGCCCAGCTCGCCCGCTGGGTGAGCGAGGGCAAGATCGTCCACCGCGCCCACGTGCTCGACGGCCTCGAACGCGCGCCCGAGGCACTGGTGCGCTTGTTCTCGGGCGACCACCTCGGCAAGCTCGTAGTGATGGTGAGCGGCGAAAGCGACGGCGTGACGAGCTGACGGTCACGTGTCTGACGAACGTCGCGGAGGTGCGTCTTCGAGCTCGGCGATAGGGATGTCGCCAACGGGCGGCGGTCCCGCCGAGGGCGCGCCGCCGCCGAGGTCGGTATCGCCCTCGGGATCGCCCTCGGCATCGGGCTTGGCCGGAGGTCGGGGCCGCTCGGCCTTCGGCAGATGGACGCGGAAGGTTGCACCTTGCCCCGGCGCGGTGTCGACCGACGCGGAGCCGCCGTGCGCGTCCGCGATCGCGGCGACGATCGCGAGCCCGAGCCCGGTGCCGCCACTTGCCCGCGTGCGCGACGCGTCACCGCGCCAGAACCGCTCGAAGGCGCGATCCGCCTCATCGGTCGGCATGCCAGGTCCTTCGTCGCGCACCTCGATGATGGCGTCGTCGTCGTCGCTGGTGACGCGCACGTGCACCGGGGTATCGGCGGGTGTGTGCCGCACCGCGTTCTGGAGGAGGTTCGCCATGACTTGCCGCAGGCGCACCTCGTCGCCGGGCACCACGACCGCACCGTTCGGGGAGTACTCGATCGATCGGTCGGGCGCGACGGCACGGGCATCGTCGACGGCGTCGCCGACGATCCGGGTGAGGTCGACGGGCCCCCGCTCGAGCGGCCGGCCCTGATCGAGGCGCGCGAGGAGCAACAGGTCGTCGACCAACACGCCCATGCGATCGGCCTCCTCCTCGATCCGCCGCATCGCCTTCGCCAGGTCCTCCGGACGCTCGGCCGCACCGCGACGGAAGAGCTCGGCGTACCCGCGAATGGAGGTGAGTGGCGTTCGCAGCTCATGAGAGGCATCGCCCACGAAACGCCGCAGCCGTGCTTCGGACGCGGCGCGCTCGTCGAACGCGTGCTCGATCTGCTGCAGCATCTGGTTCAGCGCGAGTCCCAGCTGACCGACTTCCGTGCGCTCGTCGGCGGTCTCGACGCGCCGCGACAGGTCACCGGCGGCAATCGCACCGGCGGTCACTTGCATTTCTTGGAGCGGCCGGAGGCCGAGCTTGACGACGTACCACGCAAGTCCGCCGAGCGCGATGAGCACGCCAGCTGCGACGATGAGCTCGACCAGCAAGAGACGGTGGAGCGCCTCGGTCACGTCGTTCAGCGGAATGGCGACGACCATGATCGCGGGCCGGCGGAGGCCCGGCTCGATGACGCTGACCGTCCCTGCCCGGACCCGATAGCTCGGGTTGTGCACGGTGACCGTCTTGCCGACCGGGATGTCTTGGGGGAGCTTGGGCCTCGACGCCTCCGACAGCATGTCACCGCTCAGCGTCTCGGTGCTCCCGTCCGGGTTGCGCAGCTCGACGTAAGTGCCGAACGGCACCGAACGGGGGCGTTGGGGACCACCACGGGCGGGGCTGTCGAGGCCGCGCTCGAATTGTTCGGGTGCCGCGAGCGCGGATGCGAGTTGCTCGTTGACCCGCTTCGACAGGAACGCCTTCTGCTCGCGATATGTCACGACGCCTGATACCGAGAGCCCGATCGCCGCCAGGAGCACCAGACCGATCAGGAGACGCGTCCGCAGCGTCAAGAGGTCAGTTCTCCGGTGGTGTGCGCAACGTGTAGCCGACCCCTCGGATCGTGTGAATCAGTGGCGCGCCGAGGCGGTCGATCTTCTTGCGCAGGTAGCTGATGTACGTCTCGACGACATTGGCGTCGCCTTCGAAGTCGTACTCCCACACATGATCGAGGATCTGCGACTTCGACAGGGCGCGCCGCGCGTTGAGCATCAAATAGCGGAGCAGCTTGTACTCCGTCGGGGTCAGCTCGACGCGAGTGCGGCCACGCCACACCTCGTGTGTGTCGTCGTCGAGCTCGAGGTCCGCGAACACGAGTCGCGCGGAGGTGTCGCCGTTCGTTGCGCCGGTGCGGCGCAACACGGCGCGCACGCGGGCGACGAGCTCTTCGAGGCTGAACGGCTTGGTCACGTAGTCGTCGCCGCCGACCGTGAGCCCCTTCACCTTCTCCTCGGTGGAGCCGCGCGCGGTGAGGAACACGACCGGCACATGACGTCCGTCGGCCCGGAGTCGTTGCACCACCTGGAAACCGTTTCGGTCCGGAAGCATGATGTCCAGCACCATGAGGTCCGGCCGGAAGCTTTCGGCGGCCTTCAGCGCGTCGGTACCGGTGCTCGCGACCTCGACGTCGAAGCCTTCATAGCGCAAGGCCGTGGCGACGAGGTCGGTGATGTTGGACTCGTCGTCGACGACGAGGACCCGGGTCTCGGACACGTGGCCCATTTTGCCAGGATCGACTGTGCGCAAGCTGTGCAACCCCTGAGGGTTGTTCTCACGGCTGTCAAGGCTGTTCCCCAGGTCAATCCCAGCCGGCGGACGCATCATCCGGGCACGCTCATGTGCCGTCGGCCAAGGGAGTAGCCGTGCTCGGACGCCGTTTCACGATCCCACTCGTCATCACCGCGTCCGTGGTGGTGGGGGGCACTGCCGGTGCCCTCCTCGGCGTCCCCGTGTTGTCGGGTGCATCGACGAACTCGACGACGAACGCCGCGAACGCGCCCGGGCCGGCCGGCGCGTCGGGCGTGCGGTCGGGTCCGTCGGCATTGCTCGATGCCGCGGCGAAGGCCCTGAATCTCACGTCCGACGAGCTCCGCAACCGGCTCAGCGACGGCAAGACGACGATCGCCGGCATCGCCAAAGAGAAGAACATCGACATCAACACGGTCATCGACGCGATCGCCGCCGCTGACCGTCAGCGCATCGAGGACTTCGTCAACAACCCGTTGCCCGCGCGAGACCACGGTCCGGGCCGGGGATTCGGCCCCGGACCGGGCAAGGCGTTCGGCGCGGACGACAAGCTCGACGCGGCCGCCAAGGCGCTCGGCATCACGACCGATGACCTGAGGTCGGCATTGCGGGACGGGAAATCGATCGCCGACGTCGCCAAGGACAAGAACGTCGACGTCAACAAGGTCATCGACGAGATGGTCGCGGCCGCCCAGGCGCGAATCGACCAGGCGAAGACCGACGGGAAGATCAGTCAGGAACAGGCCGACCGCTTGAAGTCCGAGCTGAAGGACCGCATCACCAAGGTCGTCAACGGAGACTTCGCCGGCCCGCGAGACGGGGGCCCGGGACGCGGCTTCTGGGGACATCGCGGCCCGTAACAGCTGCTCCTGGACGATTCGATGCTCGCAGCCGGGGGCATCCCCGGCGACTCCGGGAGTGGTTTCCTCGACGCGCAGCGCCGCGCCATCGGCGTGCTGCCGACGGTGGAGCTCGCGCCGCGTGCCGGTTCGAACAATGACGCGGCAACGCGCGTCAGCTGAAGCCGAACATCGCCCGCGCGCGCAGCCGTTGCGTGAGGAGCGCGGGACCGATGCCGGGGGCTGCGCGCGGAGACTAGCTTGCCGCGACGGTCAGGAACGACGAGGAACGACGAGGAACGACGAGGATCGACGCGGACCGACGACGACGTCTCAACGAGGAGAAGCCATGCCCGAACGCAAGGATTACGCACCCGGAACCCCCAACTGGGTCGACCTGCAAACGACCGACCAGGACGCGGCGAAGCGCTTCTACGGCGACCTCTTCGGCTGGACCTTCAACGACATGCCGATGGACGAAGCGGGCGGCGCCGTCTACTCGATGGCGCAGCTGAAGGGTCACGACGTCGGGGCGATTGCTCCCCTCGGCGACCAGGCGGCCGCCGGCGTGCCGCCGCACTGGAACTCCTACGTCGCCGTCAGTGACGCGGACCAGACCGCGTCGCTCGTGGAGAAGGCCGGCGGCACGCTGTTCATGCCGGCGTTCGACGTGCTCGACGCAGGCCGCATGACCGTTTTCGCCGACCCGACGGGAGCGACGATCGCGGCATGGCAGGCGAAGAACCACATCGGCGCCACGCTCGTGAACGACCCAGGCACCTTTTCGTGGAACGAGTTGCTGACCGCCGATGTGCCGAAAGCTGCCGCGTTCTACAACAAGGTCTTCGGCTGGGAGTCGAGCCCGGTCGAGAGCATGCCGTACACCGAGTTCAAGCTGAAGGGCGAGAGCATCGCCGGCGCGCAGAACCCGCCGATGCCCGGCATCCCGCCGATGTGGACGATCTATTTCTCGACCGACGATACCGACGCAACGGTCGCGAAAGCGAAGAAGCTCGGCGGCTCGGCGTTCGTGGAGCCGACCGACATCCCGCCCGGCCGCTTCGCGGCGCTCGCCGACCCCCAGGGCGCGATGTTCAACGTCATCAAGATGGCGCCGATGCAATAGCATGGGTCGCGTGACGTACGAGCGCGCGCAGCGATTTTGTCGCCCCCGGGCCCCGAGAGGGCGCCGCGGGGCACGCGCGCACTGACGCTCGGCTCCGTCTCGGCGTCGCCGGCCCGGGGGCATTCGTTGCCCACCCGAGCTGCGACGCCGAAGGAGCCATGTCATGTCCGTCCGAATGCTCAGTCCCGACGAGGTCGCGCGCGCGTTGGCCGTGCGCGACCTCAGCGATCCCCGCGAAGGCGCGCACGCCATGCAGCGCCTCGTCGACGACATCATTGCCGCGCTCAGGCGTGCATGGAGCAGCGACGTGCTCGTACATCGAGGTGCGCGCGTCGTCGACATTGCCGAGAATTACGACGCGCTCGGGTACGAACCGTATGCGGTCACACGCGACGCTCGCTACACCCGCTACGTGACCGATACACGGATGCTGCGGAGCCACACGTCGGCCTTGGTGCCGGCCGCGTTGCGTTCGGTCGGCAAGGGCGCGTCCGACGTTGTCGTTGCGTGTCCGGGCGTGGTGTATCGCCGTGATGCCATCGACCGTTTGCACACCGGCACGCCCCATCAACTCGACCTGTGGCGCGTCACGCGCGATCGACCGCTCGCCGGTGGTGATCTCAAGGAGATGATCGAGCTCGTCGTGCGAACGGCGCTGCCGGGCGCGGAGTGGCGCGTCGAGCCGCGTCTGCATCCGTACACCGATGATGGCTTGCAGATCGACGTGGAGAACGGAGACGAGTGGGTCGAGATCGGCGAGTGCGGACTCGCTGGCGCGCACGTGTTGCACAGCGCAGGTCTCGACGTGCCGTGGACGGGTCTCGCGATGGGCCTGGGCCTCGATCGCCTCCTCATGCTGCGCAAGGGTCTTGCCGACATCAGGCTGTTGCGCGCCACCGACGGGCGCATCGCCGCGCAGATGCGCGACCTCTCGCTGTATCGGCCGGTGTCGAACCGGCCCGCGGTCGTGCGCGATCTCTCGATTGCGGTCGCCGACGATGACGATGTCGAATTGCTCGGGGATCGTGTGCGCGAAGCTCTGCAGGCCGACGTTGACTGCGTCGAGGCCGTCGAAGTGCTGTCGCAAACTCCGGGCGTGGAGCTTCCACCGATCGCGCGCGAGCGCCTCGGGTTGCGACCCGGACAAAAGAACGTGCTCCTGCGCGTCGTTCTCCGCCACGTCGATCGCACACTCACACGCGCGGAGGCGAATTCTTTGCGTGATCGCGTGTTCCGGGCGGTCCATGGCGGAGACGTGTGCCCGATCTCATGAGACAACCGGCGCAATCTGTTGTCAGTCGAGGTGGCGGCGCATGACCTTGCCGGTCGCGTTGCGCGGGAGTGCCCCGACGAACTCGACGTCGCGCGGCACTTTGTAGCGCGCCAAGTTGGCGCGGACGTGGGCTCGCACGTGATCGGGGTCGAGCTGCGCGCCTTCGCGGGGCACGACGAACGCCTTGAGGCGTTGGCCGAATTCCGGGTCGGGCACACCGATGACCGCCGCTTCGACGACGCCCGGGTGCTGCGCGATCACGTCTTCGACTTCCGCAGGGAACACGTTCTCCCCGCCGGAGATGATCATGTCGTCGTCGCGACCTTCCACGAACAGGAGGCCGGCCGCGTCGCGGTGCCCGGTGTCGCCCGTTTGCATGAAACCGTCGACGATCGTTTTCGTCGCTCCGTCGGTGTAGCCGTCGAACGAGAGGGGGCTCCGCACGAAGATGCGGCCGGTCTCGCCCGGCGCGACCTCACGATCGTGGTCGTCGAGGAGACGGACCTCGGTGCCGCGCGGCGGCCGGCCGGCCGTCGTGGGCGCGGCTCGCAGATCGTCGGGTACGGCGACCGACACCGCGCCGGCCTCAGTCGAACCGTAGAGGTTGTACACCACGTCGCCGAACCGGTTCATGAATCGCGTCGCGAGGTCGCCGGGGAGCGCCGAGCCGGACAGCGGCACGAGGCGGAGCGAGGAGGTGTCGTAGCGCGTCCGCACCTCCTCGGGCAGCTCGAGGATGCGCGACAACATCACCGGGACCGCGACGAGCACCTGTGCGCGGTGTCGCGCGATCGCCGCGAGCGCCCGCTCCGGGTCGAAGAGACGCTCGAGCACCATGGTGTCGCCGAGCGTCAGGCTGACAAGCGCGTTGGTCAGACCCCAGGAGTGGAAGCACGGTGCCGCGATCACCATCGTCTCGCGCGCCCGGTACGGGATGCGCTCGAGCACGCCGATGCCACCCAGCGGATCGGACGGACGGCCCTGCAACGCGCCTTTGGGCGCGCCCGTCGTACCGGACGTGAGGATGATCGTGCGGCCGTCGCGAGCCGGTCGTGGAAGCTCGGGACCCTCGGAGTGAGACGCGATCAGGTCGTCGGTCGTGGGCTGCTCGGGATCCACGTCCCTGTCTGTGTCGGTCCATGCGAGGACCCGCCTCCCGACGTCGGCGTCGAGGGCCATCGGAGTGAAGTCGTCGTCGTGCACGAGCACGTGCGCGTCCTCGCGTTGCATCACGCCCCGGAGCTGTGGGGCCGAGAAGCCGGTGTTGAGGAACAGCACGTTCACGCCGAGCTTGGCCAGCGCGGCGGTGATGTCGAAGAAATGGCGGTGGTTGCGGCACAGCACACCGACCGTGTCGCCTGCGCCCACGCCGATGTCGCGGAGCCCGCGTGCGAGCGCGTCGGATCGGCGGTCGAGCTCCGCGAATGTCAACGGCCCCCGTTCGTCGACGAGTGCAATTCTCGAGTCGAAGCGGGCCGCCGTGACTGCGAAGACCGCGGCCAAGCTCGGTCCCCAGTGCCGTACTGCGGACGCGATACGCAGCATCCGGCTCGGCGGCTCCGGATGCAGCACGCCCGCGCGCGCGAGCACGGCAGCCGCGTGGGCGGCTTCGGTCAACCGTTCGAACGGACCCACGAGGTGATGTTACGAGCCGGGAATGTTCTCGAGGTCGGTGAGCGACTTCCAGTTCCCGGTCGGCGCGATCGAGGAGTCGAACGCGGAGAGCCGGAACGTGTCGTTGAAGTCGTACTTGCCCTTGCTGAGCGAGGCGTACTGGCCGCCACCCCGGTTGATGATCGGTCCGAAGTTGTCGACGGTGCTCTGCCAGTTCTCGTTGTTGAGATACGGGCCGACCTTCTGTGCGATCTGCTCGAACGTCGTGAGCATCTGGCACGCATCGTTGATGGCGTTGTACAAGTCATCGCGCTTGCCGTCGATCTCGGGAAGCACGGTCGTCGATTTCGGGGCGTCCTTGCCCGTCTTTGCCTTGTAGATGTCGGCGCAGTACTTCCAGTTCTGACTGCTGTCGTATTCCGATTCGGTCGGCCCGGTGGCCGCGAGTATGCCCTCGTACGGATTGGGCTTCGTGCCGGCCTTCGTCGCATCCTTGGCGAAATCGAGCACCTCGCCGACGTCGGTCACCAACAGCGCTGCGGGCATCTCGCGGTGAACCTTCTCGATGAACTGACTCGACGCGACCTGCGTCCCCGTGACGAACAACGCATTGACGCCTTCGGTCTTCCACCGTTCGATGAAGCTGTCGAGCTGGGACTGCGCCGATGTGGTGTCGGTGCCCGCGATCTGGAGGATTGCGGTCGAGCCGGTCTCGACGCCGAGGTCTTTGAGCGCAGGCTCGACGCTTGACGTCACCGTTTTCGCTGACGTCGTCTCACCGAGGATCGCCACCTTCTTGCCGCTCAGCGTGCCGGCGCTCTTGAGGAGACCCGCGAGGATCTGCGTCGTTCGTTCGGGCACATTGCCCGGATAGATGATGAGTCCCGGCGGTGACTTGTCGATGATTTCCTTCGTGAGCATGTATGCGAAGAGCACGGTCTTGTGCTTTTTCGCAACGCACGTCTGGGCGTTGCCCGACGGATCGAAGAGGTTGCCCATCACGGCGAAGACCTTGTCGTCGTCGGTGAACTTCGTGCAGATCGAGACGAGCCGCTGTGCGTCGGGAATCGGGCAGAACCGGTGGAAGACAGGCACGATCTTGCGACCGTTGATGCCGCCGCGCTGGTTTATGTCGTCGATGTACGCCTGGTAGTTCTGCTCCTGGTTGACGCGCATGAAGTCGACGTATCCCTTGATGCAGTCGAAGTCCGTGAGCGAGACGCCGAGCTTGATCTCGTTCGCGGTGACACCCGTGCCGAGCGCGGTCGATTGGGCGCTCGGCGCCTTGGTGTCGCCCGGAGTCGCGCCCTTCTTGGAGCCGCTCCCGCACGCGGCAAGGACCACGACGACTGCCACGAGCACGAGGCGCGGAACGCGCATGTCAACCTCCCGACCAAGAATGTCATGAGACTGTAAGCCGTAGCATCGGCCCGTGGCGACCGACCCGGGCAGCGTGATCACATGGGGAGTACTGCCGGCCGACTGTCTCGACAGCGTCGTCGTCTGTTCGCCGCACTTCGACGACGCCGCGCTCGGCGCGGCGCACCTCTTGCTCGCCCATCCTGGTTCGACGGTGGTGACCGTGTTCGGTGGCCGTCCCGCGCGTTACCCCGATCCGCCCACGGAGTGGGACGCGCTCGGCGGTTTTCGCGCCGATGACGACGTGGTGGGGCTGCGGCGTGAAGAGGATCGCGCCGCGATGGACGCGCTCGACGCTCGCCCGGTCTGGCTCGACTTCGTGGACCATCAGTATCTCGCCCGCCACGAGCGCGCCGAACCCAAGGAGATCGCACTCGCGCTCGATGCGGTGCTCGACGCCGTGCGTCCGACCGCCGTCTTCCTCCCGATGGGACTCGCGAATCCCGACCACGTGTCGACGCACGACGCCGGCATGCTTCTTGCGGCGCGGCGGAACGATCTCACGTGGTTCTGTTACGAGGACAGCGGATACAAGCACATCCCCGGCATGCTCGCGTGGCGGATCGCCAAGCTGTTCCGTTCGGAGTTGTGGCCGACGCCCATGGTGGTGCCCGTCGTCCTCGACAATGCACGCAAGCGCTCGGCGATCGAGTGCTACCGATCCCAACTACCGCCGCTGGACCGTGACCATGCGCTCGGTGCGCGCATCGGCGGTAACGTTCCCGAGCAGTTCTGGTTGTTGGCGCCGCCGCCTCCCGGTTGGGAGCGGATGCGGGAGATGTGACGATGACGATCACGATGCGCGTGCCGGTGCTCGGACCCGATGCCGCCGTCGACGATGTCGAGGCCGCGATACGCGAGGCCGGCTGTGCGGTCGTCGAACGGCTCGCGACGGTCGAGCAGATGGACGCCATCGAGACCGAGCTCGAGCCCTTCCTCTCCGCGACGGCGACCGGCGGTGACGACTTCACGGGCTTCCAGACGCGGCGAACCGGCGCGTTGCTCGCGCGCTCGGTCGGGTTCCGTGACCTCGCTGCGCATCCTGTGGTCGTCGGCGTGCTCGATCGCGTGCTCGGCGATCACGCGACGAGCTACCAGCTGCACCTCACGCAGGTGATCGACATCGGCCCGGGCGCGCCCGCGCAGATCGTGCACCGTGACCAATGGGCGTTCGACTTCTTCCCGTTCCCTTCAGGATTCGAGGTCGAGTGCCACACGATGTGGGCGATGAACGACTTCACCGAAGAGAACGGCGCGACACGCGTCATCCCCGGGAGCCATCGTTGGGAAGACAAGCTCCGGCCGTCCGTCGATGACACGATCGCGGCCGAGATGCCGAAAGGCTCGGTGCTGCTCTACGTCGGGTCGCTGTACCACGGCGGGGGAGCGAACCACTCGCCGGCGCCCCGGCGTGGCGTGAACGTCGGCTACACGTTGTCGTGGTTGCGCCAGGAGGAGAACCAGTACCTCGCGTGTCCGCCCGAGGTCGCGCGCGAGCTGCCCGAGGATCTCGCACGGCTTGCGGGTTACCGGCGGGGCGCGTACGCACTCGGCTACTACGGCGACCTCCACGACCCGTTCGACGCGGTGCGCGGCGAGTCGTCGGGCGGCCCCGCAACGTTCTCGCCCGTGCCCCGCAGCTGACTGATCCACGCCCGGCGACGCTGCGAACAATGTGGCGACGTTCGCGAAGGAGGCAATCATGTCGGCATCCGATGAGGCAGTGGTCCGGCGGTTCTACGACCAGATGAACAACGAGCGGAAGAACGAGCTCGCCGGTGAGCTCTTCACCGACGACCACCGAATGCACGATCCGCAGGTCCCGGCCGGCATCGGCCCGGTCGGCATGTCCGCGGTGGTCTCCGTGTACCAGAACGGTGTCGACGGCCACTGGAACATCGAGGAGATCTTCTCCGCCGATGACAAGGTGGTCACGCGCTGGACCGGGAGCGGCACGCACGTGGGCGAGGTCAACGGGATCGCGCCGACGGGCAAGAAGATCCGCGTGGACGCAATCGCCATTCACCGCATGCGCGACGGCAAGATCGCCGAGACCTGGGAGGTCTGGGACACGTTGGGCTTCCTTCAGCAGCTCGGCGTCGTACCGAAGGTCTGACGGACGCGGCGCGAGCGGCCGCAATGGAGCGCTTTGTCTCGCCCGACGCCGACCGGTAGCATCGCTGATCCGCCGCGGGGTGGAGCAGTCTGGTAGCTCGTCGGGCTCATAACCCGAAGGTCGCAGGTTCAAATCCTGCCCCCGCCACCACGTAAGAGCAGGTCAGAGGCCCTGGACGACGAGTCCGGGGCCTCTCTGCATCCGGGCTTGCAACCATTTTGCAACCCAAAAGGACGCATTGAGCGCTCATTCGCCGCCGGGCATCCGCCGAGCGCGTGCGTGACATCGTGTACCGGGCTCCGTCGAACGGCGCTGGCCTCGTGTACCGGGCTCCGTCGAACGGCGCTGGCCTCGTGAGACACGGCATGAGCGAGAGCGTGTTCTCCGCGGGCGTGGGCGCCGCGATCAGCTGTCCCTTGAGAACCGGCGGACGTAGTTCTCGCCGCTCTCGGGTTCGATTCAGGGTGTAGCCGAGACCGAGACCGAAGGTGTCGAAGACGCCCTGCTCGACATGGCAGTCGGCGCCCTCATCGCACTCGACCTCTACCGCGAACACACTCGCTGAGATCCACCACCCACCCCGTACCGATTTCCGCACAGAGCGCAGAAACACAGGACCGCAACCAAGCTCTCGGAAGAACTCACAGCGGCTTCTACTTGTGCGCGGAGCCCCGCCACCCGTTCTCGCCGTCGCGTCGTGACGTCGCCTCGCCATAGTCAGAAAGGCGTACTCCCGAGCCCTGGTCATCGCGACGTACAGCATTCGTCGTTCCTCTTCCACATCATGTGCACGCGGCGCAGGTATCACCGTGTCTTCTACTCCCATCACGAACGCTGCGCGGAAGGTGAGCCCCTTCGAGCGTGCCATCGTCATGATGGCTACCGCGTCCGTCCGTAACGCCAGATCCTTCGTCACGGGCTCGAGTTGATTCAGATAGTGAGCCAATCCTTCTGCCTGTGGGGTCCGACGACCAACCTCTCTCATGAGAGCAGCGAGTTCGTCGGACGCTTCGATCAATAGAGCGTCGGTCTGATCCAGGAGCCAGTCCGCCCAGCCGACCTCCGACGCACGGGCCAGTTCGGCGTGAAGTGACTCGACCGCGGCTTGCGCGCGTTCGATCTCTTCGACCGCCGCCGAAATCGATCGTCCGGAAGCGTCCGCTGGTGGATCCGACCGGCACCGCAGGAGCCGCTGCGCGAACCGCTCTCGCCGATGCGCCGCCTCGTCAGCCACCTGGTTGATGAACTCTTCGCTGACGCCGCGCCGAAGCTTCATCAATGCCCACCAAGCCAGATCATCTTCGGGAGCATCGACGAGACGGCCAAGAGCAAACAGCTGTCGCGCACCGCGCTCGCTGAGCGGTTCGAGTGCACCTTCGACATCGGTTGCCGGAATGTGGTTCGCATCCAGCACCTCCCGAAGCGGTCGGCTCCAGTTCGAGTTGAAGTCGCCCCTCACCAGAACGACGATGTCGGATGGCTCGAGACCTTGTCGGGTGATCAGAACGTCAATGAGCTGCACGACTCCGCGTCGCTCGGCCGACTCGTCCGCGAATCGCAGGTACCGGAACTCGCCTTCGGGGTTGTCGGGACCTGCAGTGAGGGACGGCTTTGGCGCCCTACCGGGTGAGCTCTCGATGAGAGTTCGAGCGGCTTCAAGGATCTTCGACCCGCAACGGAAGGACGTTGACAGCGTGTAGTCCTCGGCATCCGGAAAGAAGACCGGGAAGTTGAGGATGCCAGTCGGATCGGCCATACGGAAGCCGTAGATCGATTGGTCATCGTCGCCAACAGCAAGGATTTTCACGCCACTCGCGGCGAGTCCTTCAAGCAAGCGGATCTCTGCGCGGTTCAGATCCTGAAACTCATCGACGATGAGAAGATCTACGTCCGGCATCACCAAGTCGTCGTGATCCGCTAACGCCTGGCCGGCGTAGAGCGGCATCTCCGCGAAGAGTGAGTATCCGAAGGTCTCGCGATGCTGGTGCCATATCGAGAGGTAAGCGTTGCGGAGACGAGGATCGAGGTCTGCAAGAAGGACGGTCGACGGGCTCAGGCTCTCCCAACTTGCCGCGAGTTCGCTTTCGAGACGATCGACCGTTCGACGGTCAACCCGCTCGAATCCAGCGAGTCGAAGGCGTCTCGCGATGTCGGTCTGCACAAGAACCTTGGATTCCCAATCGTCCGGGATCCGCAGCGGCCGCGGCAGCGGAGAAACGGAGGGGTTCGTCATGAGGATCGATAGCGCAAAGGAGTGAACTGTCCGCGGTTCGAGCTTCTCGTGTCCCTCTCCGATCGCCTTGTCGAGCAGCTCCGCCGTTGCTGCGCGAGTGAAGGTCGTGATCCTCACGCTGACGGAGGCGGGTCCACTGTCGAGCAATTTCGCCAAGCTCACAACGGTCGTGCTCTTCCCGGTTCCTGGCCCGGCGAGTACTCGGCCATGTCGGTCGGCCGGATGGCTCAGTATCCGTGTTTGCTCTTCTGTGGCCACGTCGCCCCCGCGTCGAACACCGCTGGCAGGCAGTCTTGCTCAACTGGTCATGCTGACTGTGCGTTCACCCACCAAAGACCACAGCTGCGACGCGTTCGGCGGCGTCCTCTTGTAGAGCGGGCACGGTGTGCGAGTACACGTCGAGCGTAAACGCGACCGTCGCATGCCCGAGGCGTTCGCTCACGACTTTGGGGTGGACGCCGGCCGCGAGGGCAAGCGTTGCGTGTGTGTGACGGAGATCGTGAAGCCGGATGCGGCGAAGCTCCGAGGACGCGACGTACTTGTCGAAGAGTTGGCTGAAGCGGTCGGGGTGAATGAAGCGCCCGTCGTCGCGCGTGAAGACGAGGCCGGAGTTCTCGTAGTCGTCGCCGAGCAGCATGCGATCTTCGAGTTGCACCTTGCGCCACGCGCGGAGCGCAGCGACGGTTCGCTGATCCAACGCGATGGAACGACGGCTGCGCGCCGTCTTCGGCTCGGCGAACTTGATCTCGTACGCGACCGACACGATCGATTGTCGGACGGCGAGCCGCGCGGCGTCGAGATCGACATCGAGCCAGCGCAGTCCGAGGACCTCGCCGCGCCGCATGCCGGTGCTGGCGGCGAGGAGATACGCCGCGTAGAGACGCTCATTCGCGATCTGTTCCAGGAAGTTGCGCAGTTCGTCGGCGTTCCAGGTCTGCATCTCGCGCCCGGCGGATCCGACCTTCGGTGGGTCGGCCAGGTCGGCGACGTTGCGCTGCACGAGGTTCCAACGGACCGCGTCAGCAAGTGCCTTGCGGACGATTCCGTGGATGTACCGAACGGTCTTTGGTGACAGTCCGCTCGTTCCGTCGACGCGACCGCGCTCGAGCAGCTCGGCGTAGAATCGGTTAAGGCGCGCCGGAGTGATCGACTGGAGACGTTCGTTGCCGAGCGCGGGGATGACGTGGAGGCGGATGTTGCGCGCGTAGCTGTCCCACGTCGACGGCCGGATGCGAGCTCGGATTGCGGGTAGCCACTCCTGCTCGAGGAACACGCCGAGTGTGCGTCGGTCGGGTTCGACGTACGTACCGTGGTCGAGGCGGCTGAGGATCTCGGTGCGAGCTCGCTCGGCGTCCTTACGCGTCGAGAATCCCGAGTGCCATTTGCGGTTTCTCTTTCCCGCGGCGTCCCGGCCGGCGTCGATGACGACGCACCAGCTGTTGCCTCGTTTGATGACGCTGCCTCGCATAGTTCCTCCTTGAGGAGAAGCGGACGCCGCGGTTCACGGTCCGATGCCAATGCCTGGGGCGGGGGGCGCAGCGGCGGGTGCCGGGGAAGCATGCACGAGCCGGTCGAGGGCCAGATGCTTACGTCGCGAGTGTTCCAGGGCCGAGACGAGACCGTCGAGAGGATCGTCGCGCGCACCATAGACGCCATGCCCGACATCAACGTCCGGCGGGTCGGGCGCGACAAGGTAGAGGCGGTTTTCCTTGCGCCCTCGGGACAGAGCGGTGTAGCCGGCTTCTTGGAACAGAGCATCGGATGCGAGCACGAGCGCCCGGTCGCACGTCATTCCCTGGGCCTTGTGGATCGTGGTGGCGTATGCATGGGTGAGGTGACCGGCTTCGAGGTAGCTGGCGGGAAGAGACACGGTCGCGCCGTCATCAAAACGAACCGTGACGCCGGTCTCGCCCGCCGCGCTCAGCGTTCCGCGCGCACCGTTGACAACGCCGAGCCCGTGGCGATTGCTCAATGCCATCACCCGATCGCCGACCGCGAACTCGCGGCCGTTGTCGTCGATGCCTGCATCATGCACTTCGCCTGTGGCTATGAGCTGCGTGCGGGCGAGTCGATTGAGCTCGTGCACGTCGACTCGACGTACCGCGAGCATCACGGCGTCTTCGCCGTTCGTGCGTGCCGCGAGCCAATCGCGAACCATCTGCTCGCGCGCTGCTTCCGCTGAGTCGACGATGGCGATTCGCCCGTTGGCGACCAGGCGCTGAACGGCAGCCTCGGCGTTGCCGGTTCGCAGCTCGGCGAGGGTACGGCGGTCGATTGGGTCCTCTTGGCGTCGGTTCTCGGTGAGCACGACTGCCGGAAGTCTGCGCAGGAGTGCCGCGAACGCGCCGCCCGCTTCGATCTCCGGGAGTTGGTGATCGTCGCCGACAAGAACGACTTTGGCATCGGCAGCGTTCGCGTGGGCGAGGAGCCGAGCGAGCCTGCGCGTGTCGACCATGCCCGCTTCGTCGAGCACGACCACGGCGCGCGCCGGCAGTTGGCTACCTGCCTGGTCCAGTGCCGTGAGAAGGGCGTCGAGGGTGCCGCTTCCGATGCCCGACTGTGCTTGCAACTCGGCCGCCGCCCGGGCAGCGAGGGCAACGCCGATGACGTGGTAACCGCTGGTCTCCCACGCAGCACGGGCGCACTCGAGACCGGACGTCTTGCCGGCGCCAGCCGCGCCGAGAACGACGTCGACGCCGTTGCCAGAACCCGTGATCAGGCGAACCATGCGCGCCTGCTCGTTGGAGAGCCGGAGCCGCGCCGCGAGCTCCGCCTCGACGATGGCCGGATCGGTCACGCCGGTGCCAGCCCGCAATCGCGACTGCGCGTTGGTCAGGATCGCGTTCTCGAGCCGAAGCATCTGGGGCGTGGTGTACACGCCGTCCGCGAGCCGTACGACGCGATCGCTCGCGAGGAAGGCGTCGCTATTCGCTTCCACCTGCTCGACCGTCGCGCCCGCGCGTGCACGCTCCGCTACGGCTCTGAGCGTGTCCGCGCGCTCGAACGTGGATGCCGACGTCGTGAGCGCCTCGGCCAGCTCGACATGGTCGATGACAATCGCTTCGGGCTCGACGTTGCGACCTACGAGTGAGCGGAACTCTGCAGGATCGAAGCCGAGCGCGGCTGCACGGTGTTCCCATTCGAGTTGCAGTGAGGCGATGTCGGTGTCGTGGTCCTTCGGCTGGCGCGTGGCGAGGGTGGCGACCTGGGCGCCATGTCGGCCGGTGACGCCCCGTTCCGCCATCTCCTGCTTGATCTCGTCGCGACGTTGGCTGAATGCCTTGAGCACTCGCGATGGGATCCCGATGAGCTCGGCGCTGCCCGACACAACGGGACCCCAGCGGACGCCGAGCTGCCGTCCGAGGTCGTGACGCAAGTGCGCCTGGTACAGATAACCGGCAGTCTTGGCGTGCCAGTACAAGAAGTGCGCGTCGAGCGCGCTCCATCGGCCGTCGGTCCCGCGGGCTGCGTTGGCGACCAACACGTGCGTGTGCAGCTGCGGGTCGCCCGCTCGGCTCGTACGATGCCGGAACGCGGCCGCGATGAACCCGTCGGCGCGGATGCGGCGCGCGCCCGCGTGCCCTCGTCGCACCCAGCACGCCTCGCGTTCGAGATAGTCGAGCGAGGCGGCGACCGCGCTCTCGTGGGCTTCGACCACGCGAGCCCTGACTGCGGTGTCGCCGAAGGCGAACAGCAGCGACACTGACTTCGGAGCCGAGAAGCAAAGGTCGAACCCTGGGCGCGTCCGACGCGACGAGCCGAGGGAGTCCCCGCTGTACGGGTCCGTACCGGCGAGCACGGTGCGAAGGTCGTCGCCCGCGACCTCGCCCGAGAGTCCGAGGCTCTTGGTGCTCGACGCGATCCACTGACCCGGTGCGTCGCCGTGAGCGGTGTAGTACTCCTTCGTGCCTCTGGCGACGCTGGCGAGGTAGTAATCCTCGCGGCCAAGCCGCAGCTTGCCGATCGACAGCATCAGCGTGACCGATCAGCCTGACGATTACTCCCGCGCACCCCCGGTGCAACTGTGTGAGTTGGGATCGGGAGGTGGGCGTTCGGGGTGAGGGTGGTTCGTTCTTGTCGGGTTCTTGGGCTGTTGGTCTCGGTCTCTGATTGGGTGTCCGAGGTGGGGTGGTGGTCGGTCGTTGTGTTCGGTTGTTCGGTGGCCGGTTCGGTCGTGCCGAGTAGTCGGTCGAGAGTGGCGCGCGCGATCAGCTTGCGCCGGCCCGGCAGTGGGACGACTGCGATCTCGCCCTCGGCAACGAGGGTGTAGGCCTTCGAACGCGAGATGCCCAATGCCTGGGCCACCTCGCTCACGGTGTAGGTGCGCCGCTCCATGCTGGTCCTGACCTCCTGAGTGTTGCTGGCCGTTGCCGGACGTCGCGATCGACGATGTGACGTCCTGGACCGTGAGCATGGAGGTCGTCACTCCCGGAACTACTCCCGGTTTCACTCCCGGCCGGAGGATTTCTCGCGGGAGTCATCGCGCTGAGGCGTCTCGAATCCTCCCGCTCGATGGATTACTCCCGTGATCACTCCCGGAATCACTCCCGTGGGTGGCAGATCACTCCCGTCCAGGCACCGGTCTGCCGTATACAGCCACGCCGGGAGAGTGTCAACGGGTGTAGCCTCACGCCGTGCCGAAGACGGTCGAGGTTGCTGACCTGATCGACGCCCAGGGCGTGGCGGCGCTGCTCGGACTCGCGCAGCGGAACACCGTGAGTCGCTACCAGCGGCGCTATCCGGACATGCCCCGGCCCGTGATCGATCTCGGGCCCGGGCGTCCCAGGCTCTGGTTGCGTTCACAGGTCATCGGCTGGATGCGGGAGCAGGGCCGGTCGATGGACCCCTCGGCGGGGCAGCGCGGCCGATGAGCCCGGTCGTCATCGAGAATCCGATCCTCAACTCGCCGTACGAGGAGCCCAACAGGCACTTCCGTTTCGACGACGACGGGATCACCGACGAGATTGCCGACGGGCGCCGGCCCAGCTCGTACTTCGTGCCGATCCCGGCGACGAAGAAGCGGGGCGGTCAGCTCGCGCTCGACGCCGAATGGACGCGGGACCGCATCGAGGTCAGCGAGAACATCAACCGCGTCCGCGAGCGCGTCGCGCGTTGGCGCCTGGGCGGCTGGCTCGGGGTGACGGCGACGACGCGTCGGCTCCTCGGCTACTGGACGAGCCCCGAGCGCGAGAACAAGCTCTTCTTCTGTCAGGTGGAAGCGCTCGAGACGGCGATCTACGTCGCGGAGGTCGCGACAAAGGTCGGCGACGCGTGGATCGCGAACCTGCTCACCGACGAGAGCGGGCGCTACAACCCTGGATTGCTGCGCGTTGCTCACAAGATGGCGACGGGTTCAGGCAAGACGGTGGTCATGGCGATGCTGATCGCGTGGCACACCCTGAACAAGGTCGCGAATCCGCAGGATGCTCGGTTCTCTGATCGGTTCCTGATCGTCACGCCCGGGATCACGATCAGGGACCGGCTGCGGGTTGTCCTTCCGAGCGACCCGGGCAACTACTACCGCGAGCGCGATCTCGTGCCGGCAGACCTAGTGGACCAGCTCGGCCGAGCTCGTATCGTCATCACGAACTTTCACTCGTTCCTGTTGCGAGAGACGAAGGCCGGGAAGGCGGCGCGTCTCACGAAGTCTGTGCTCAACCCAGGCGGTGCTGATCCGTTCCGGGAATCGCCGGACCAGATGGCGCGTCGCGTCTGTCGTGAGCTTGGTGGCGGTCGTAACCAGATCGTGCTCAATGACGAGGCGCATCACTGTTACGCCCGTCGACCGGCCGGAGCTTCCGACGGCGACGCCGCCGACGTGAAACTGACTGGTGACGAGAAGCGCGAGGCTGACCTTCGCAACGAGGAGGCGATGGTTTGGGTCTCGGGTCTCCAGGCCATCAACGCCAAGCTGGGCGTGAAGGTCGTCTACGACTTGTCCGCGACGCCGTTCTTCCTCGGCGGCTCGGGATACCGCGAGGGCAAGCTCTTCCCCTGGGTTGTGTCCGACTTCTCGCTCACTGACGCGGTCGAGTGCGGCATCGTGAAGATCCCCCGGGTGCCAGTGAGCGACAACGCGATGCTCGGCGATGGCGTCACGTACCGGAACCTGTGGTTGCGGATCAAGGACCAGCTTCCCAAGAAGAACCGGCGGAGCGCCGGCGTCGATGACGGGACCGGACCTCGCCTGCCCGCCGAGCTGCAAGGCGCGCTCCACAGCCTCTACGAGCACTACGAGAAATCGTTCGTTCGCTGGCACGCAAGTGTTCTCTCGAACAATGCGTCGACGCCTCCCGTGTTCATCGTCGTGTGCAACAACACGGCGGTGTCGAAGATGATCTTCGACTACGTCGCCGGCTGGGCGAAGCCGCTTCCTGACGGTTCGTCAGCGCCGGTTCCCGGAGAGCTCACGCTCTTCTCGAACGTCGAAGACGGCCGCTGGACGCACCGACCCAACACCATCCTCGTCGATTCCGAACAGCTCGAGTCCGGCGAGTCGATGAGTGACGAGTTCAAGCGCATCGCGGCCACCCAGATCGAGGAGTTCAAGTCTGATTACCGCGAGCGCTTCCCTGGTCGCAGTGCCGAAGAGCTCACGGACGAGGATCTTCTCCGCGAGGTGCTCAACACTGTGGGCAAGCCGGACAAGCTCGGCGAGCACGTGCGCTGCGTGGTCTCCGTATCAATGCTGACCGAAGGCTGGGATGCGACAACCGTCACGCACATCCTCGGCGTTCGCGCCTTCGGCACCCAGCTCCTGTGCGAGCAGGTGGTGGGTCGCGGGCTGCGGCGTCGCAGCTACGTGGTCAACGACGAAGGCCGGCTCGAGCCCGAGTACGCAGAGGTCTACGGCGTCCCTTTCTCCTTCATTCCCACGGCCGGATCGGAAGAGACGCCCAAGCCCGAGATCGCGACCACCAGGGTGCGTGCACTCCCCGGCCGCGAGGACGCGGCGATCGCGTTCCCGCTCCTGGCCGGATACCGCTACGTGCTGTCAACCGACAAGCTCAGCGCGAAGTTCACTGCCGACTCGCGCCTGGCGCTGTCCACGAAGGACGTGCCCACCCAGACCGACATCGCCGGCATCGTCGGCGCAACCGAGGTCCATACCCTCGACCAGCTTCATGCGACTCGCGAGCAGGAGGTTGCCTTCCGGCTCACTCGCCGGCTTGTTCAGAACCATTTCCGTGACGAGGACGGGTTCGAGGAAGCGTGGCTGTTCCCGAAGCTCGTACCGATCGTCTCCGAGTGGATGCGGCGCTGCGTGCAGTGCAAGGACGATACGTTCCCGCAGCTCCTCTTGATCCACAAGCTCGCTGACGCCGCGGCCGTGCGCATCCATCGCGCGATCGTGCGGACGAATCCGGAGACGCTGCGGCTCCAGCCAGTGTTCCGCCCCGATGGCGATCGTGGCTCCAGCGCCGTCGTCGACTTCGACACCACGAGGAAGGTGTACGAGACCAGCCCCTACAAGTGCCATGTCACTCATGTGGTGCTCGATTCCGGCTGGGAGGGGAAGATGGCCGAGAGTCTGGAGTCGATGGACGAGGTGCTCGCGTACGTGAAGAACGACCATCTCGGCTTCGCGATCCCATACGCGATCGACGGCGAGCAGCGGAACTACCTGCCCGACTTCATCGTCCGTTATGACGACGGCCTCGACGAACCGCTGAACCTCGTGGTGGAGGTGAGCGGCGGCTTCCGTCGCGACAAGGTCGAGAAGGTCGCGACGTCGAAGAATTTCTGGATCCCCGCGGTGAACGCACACGGCGGTTTTGGTCGCTGGGACTTCATCGAGATCCGCGACCCATGGGACGCGAAGAAGTCCATCCGCTCGTATGTGGGGAGGGCGGGCTGATGGCACGTACGAGGAAACCGGCCACTCCGACTCCCGTCGAGTCCGTCCGTCATCAGGACAAGCGTGTCAACATTCCCACCGACGAGCTGCGCGACTTCGTTGTCGAGGCCGAGGAGACACCGACGACGGTGCTGTATCCACGCGACCCGTCGCTCGACCCGCAACTCGTGTGGAAGGGCAAGGACGAACAGGACCGTCAGGATCTCACCGTGCCTGCGGTCCCGATCTACATCCAGGAGAAGATCGACCCTCGGGTGCTCGTCGAGAACCTGCGGGCCACCGCGGCCACAGGGGAGCGCGAACCGGAGCTGACCCTGTTCGAGCGGTTCGACGGCATCGAGTTCGACGAGCTCGTCGACTTCTACCGCCACGATGTGAACTGGTCGAACCGCATGATCCTGGGCGACTCGCTGCTCGTCATGACGAGCCTCGCTGAAAAGGAGAACCTCAAGGGCAAAGTTCAGATGATCTATCTGGACCCGCCTTACGGAGTCGACTTTCCTTCAAACTGGCAAGTCAGTACGCGCAAGAGAGATGTTCGAGACGGTCGTGCCGAGGACGTGACCCGCCAGCCCGAGCAGATCAGGGCTTACCGCGACACGTGGCAGCTAGGCATCCACTCGTACTTGAGCTACCTGCGCGACCGCTTCACCGCCGCTCGGGAGCTGCTAACTGAATCGGGCTCGATCTTCGTACAGATCGGCGATGAGAACGTTCACCTCGTGCGGTCAGTGCTCGACGAAGTGTTTGGATCGGAGAACGGCCACCCGCCCATCATCTTCCGGAAGAAGATGATGCCCATGATGCGTGAGCCCGGCCTAGAGGCCACGTTCGACTATCTCCTCTGGTATCAGCGAGATCGTAAGGCTGGTCAGACTCGACTGAACCGGCTATTTCTGCGGCAGAACACCGAGGGTGACGCCTCGTGGAGCTGGGTGGAGCTTCCGGACGGTGAACGTCGGCAGCTCGCGCGGGCGGAAGCGAACGACTACTCGCTATTGCCCAAGGGTTCGCGTGTCTTCCAACCCATTTCAATGCTCCCGCGACAGTACCGGCCAAACCAGGACTTTGTGTTCGAGTACGACGGTCGTAAGTACCCACCACCCAAGAATGTGTGCTGGTCGACAACTAAGGAAGGCATGGAGAAGCTGGCTATAGCCGGTCGACTTCATCCGAGTGGCGAGGAAGGCTTGCGATACGTCTACTTCAACGATGACTACCCCGTCGTACGCTTGACGGCCCTCTGGAACGACACCGCGCCTGCCTCTGACATGCGTTACGTAGTCCAGACCAACACGAAGGTCGTGCAGCGTTGTCTTCTCGCTGCGACGAATCCCGGCGATCTTGTGCTCGACCCCACGTGTGGCTCTGGAACCACCGCTTATGTCGCCGAACAATGGGGCCGCCGGTGGATCACCATTGAAACATCTCGCGTCGCTGTCGCGCTCGCTCGCACGCGCCTTATGGCAGCGAAGTTTCCCTACTTCCTGTTGACGGACTCGGAGGAGGGTGCGCACAAGGAGGCCGAGATCACCGGCGTTCCCGCAACGGCAGCGAGCTTCAATTCAGATGTGAAGCGTGGGTTTGTTCAGCAGCGTGTCCCCCACGTGACGCTCGGTGCGATCGTCCAGAATTCCGAGATTCGGAAGGGCATGACGCGCGCAGAAGTCGACGCCGCGATCTCGCGGCATGCCGAAACCGAGTTGCTCGTCGACCAACCGTACGAGGACCGCAAGCGGGTGCGGGTGTCGGGTCCGTTCACGGTCGAGAGCCTTTCTCCTCACCGTGTGCTCGACGAGGACGCGGATCGTGCGGCCGGTGAGCAGACCGAATCCGAGGCCGGCACGTTCGTCGAGATGATCCTCGCGAACCTGCGTAAGGCGGGCGTGCAGAACACCAAGCGCGAAGAGCGCCTCACGTTTGACTGGCTCGAGCCCTTCGCTGGCGAGTGGATCAGCGGCGAGGGAGAGTTCACCGACTCCGACGGCGCCGTCAAGCGAGTAGCGGTCTCGATTGGACCCGAGCACGGCACGGTGGGACCGTTGCAGGTGAAGGAGGCCGCCAAGGAGGCTGTCAAGGGCCGCGGCTTCGACGTTCTCGTCGTGTGCGGGTTCGCATTCGATGCACGCGTCGGCGAGACAGCACGCGAGTTCGGCAAGCTCGTGGTGCTAGCGGCGCGCATGAATCCCGACTTGGCGATGGGCGACGAGCTCCTCAAGAAGACCGGCGCAGGAAACCTGTTCATGGTGTTCGGCGAGCCCGATCTCACGGTGAAGCAGGAGGACGGTCAAGTCACGATCGAGTTGCGCGGTGTCGACGTCTACGACCCGACCACCGGCGAAGTGCGATCCAGCTCGACGGACGACGTTGCGTGCTGGTTCGTCGATACCGACTACAACGGCGAGAGCTTCTTCGTTCGCCACGCCTACTTCACCGGCGCCGGCGACCCTTACGAACGCCTCCGCAAGGCGCTGCGCGCCGACATCGACGAAGCCGCGTGGTCGACGCTCTACTCAACGGTCAGCCGACCGTTCGATCCACCGTCAACCGGGAAGATCGCGGTCAAGGTCATCAATCACTACGGCGACGAGGTCATGCATGTCTACGAGGTCAGCTGAGGCACCGCCGTGGACCAGCGCTTCATCCCGCTCAACGCGTTGATCGCGCTCACCGAGGGTACGAGCAACTGGCCGCGGCCGCTCGGTGATCAAGGCTTTCGCCTGGCCGCGCTCGAGGTGCCCGTGACGACCTCTCGCGGGAAAGTCGTCGTCGACTTCTCGGCGAGTTGCCGAGTTGACAACCCGGACCTCTTGGTCGCGGAGGCGAAGAGCGGCAACAACGTCGAACCCGACCAGCTCGATAGGTACGGCGCGATGACTGTCGCAGACTTCGCGCGTCAAGTGACCCTGGGGAGCCCAGGACCAGACGCATGGAATCTCGAGCGCGTCTACGCCTGCCTCAGCGACGCGGTGGAGAGCATCAAGCTCGGACTATCCGGAGGAGACGGGGTGTGCTCGCTCTTGATCGTGGGTCCGGAGCGAGCTTGGTTCGAGCCGTGCGACGGTAGCCGATTGAGCGCGTTCGACGTCGCGACGCCGGTCGGGCTGCCACCTCGAATCGTGGTGATCGACCCTCAGAGCCCCGATGGCGAGTTCCTTGAGCTGCTCCTGCCGGAAATCACAGCGGCGGCTCGGCGGCAAGAGACCACGATTGCCGTGGCGTCGCTCGTCGATCGTGCGGTCCGCTACTTCAAGCTCTGCGGTGCCGCCTACCAGGGATCAATGACCCGGCGCGCGACCGATGCTCTGCGCAGCTACCTTCGTGATGAGAAGGACGAGCTCTTTTCGATCGAGTATGGCTCCCAGGCGTCGGGCGGCGGAGGTGTCGTGAGGATCGAGCAATCACCGGCGACGTTCGATCCGAGAGGCGAGACCCAAGGATGGCAGCGCATCCAGCGGCATACCGAGCGGCGGTTGAGGGGGAAGGCCTCAGCGGGGGTCGTCGGTCAGCTGTCGTTCGACGAGTTGGCGACGGAAGCTATAGGCGGCGACGAAGGAGAGGAAGGCGATGACGCAACTGACTAGCTGGATGTCTCGCGCCGCTGACCTTGACCGCGGCAGCCTGGCTGCAGCCTTCGCGCCCTTGCTGTCTGCCCAACCGACGGATGACGCGATCGAGCGTGTCGGAGGGCGAGGACCCATCAAGACCTTCACTCTCGAAGTCAACGGCACTCGCGATGCCGACGAGGCGAATGCTGTGCTTGAGGATGTAATGGCAACCCAGGGGCTCGCTGTCGCGCCGACGGCCGATCCGGCTCTTGCTGTCGCGTTCGATGCCCAGCGCGTGCTGTTTGTCGATGTTCTTGATCCCCGTTTCTGGCTCGTCCACACTGCGTCGAGCGCGAGAGCAGCCCGCAGTTCCTTGCGGAACATGATCTGGAAGTCGTGCCAAGTCGACTGGTGTTGGTTCCCAAGCTCGTTCCTTCGCGCGCTCCAAGGCGACGCTCGCGCGCGCTGGTTCACAGCAGACTTTCGTGGCGCGGCTCTCCTCCCGGAATCGGGCCTCACTGATCGTCGGCTGCGCGTGCAGCTCGAGGGAGACGGCGCGACGGACCTCTTCGATGATCTGCTGGCCAATGAGAAGTATCGGAGAGCGGCCGCGCTCTCGGCTGTCGGCGTCGAGGTGGAGGACGACGGGCGCGTCCTCGCCGAGGTTGCCGAACGACAAGGCCGGTTCGCGCCCAGGGGTGGCACGTTCGAGGGTCACGTTGGTTTCGTCGCCCAGGCCGTGAACCGCTACCGCTCGCTCGTTGAGTCGGTGGAGAATGGGTATCAGCTCGCGTGGAGCGGCGATGAAGACTCGGGGCTGAGAGTCGATGGAGGCGTTCTGACGTTCGAGCTCGGCAGGCCGATCGAGGATTTCGAACGCCTCCTGGGTGGACTGTTCTCGTGCAGGGACCCGTTCCGCCTCTGGGCGGTGCCGAGGCGATATGGCGATGACTTCGCGACGGCCGAGGTCGTCGACCTGCATATCGGCGAGCGTTTCAGCATGGACATCGCACGGACCTATCTCCGCGTGTACCTCACACCAGGTGTGTGTGGGAATACGGCACTTCGCCTGCTCACCAATCTGCAGCACGGCTACGACGCGACGGTGGCGGACCGCGATCACGTTCTCATACCGACAGCGGGCTGAGGATCGAAGGACGCGGGCGGAGACGCTCGGGCGCGAGGAGAACGCTGTGGCGAGAACTCCGGCTGAGTATCGGGACGGGAAATGGAACGGTCGAGCGCTCCGCGACTGGGTCCCCGACGCTGTGTCGGACATTGTGCGAGCGTTCGATCCTGTCAGAGTGATCCTCTTCGGGTCGGTTGCTCGTGCTGAGGAGGGCCCGACAGCGATCTCGACCTCCTGGTGGTTCTCGACCATGTTGAGCCGAAAGAGCGTGCGCGTCTCATGGGCCGGATTCGCTTTGCTATATCAGCGCCAGTTGCGATCGACGTGTTCGTTACCGATCCCGTCGAGTGCGAGCGTCGAAAGGACGTGCTCGGCTCGATGCACTACTGGCCCATGCGGGAAGGCGTTGTCGTCTATGAGCGCGCTGCCTGACGCGAACGAAGAGGCCGAATGCCGGCTCGTGCAATCACCTGAGGATCACGTTGTCTCCCGCGTAGTCGCGGAAGGCAGTCAAGTTCCAGCGTGACCGGGGCAGCCATGATTGGCCGACTACCGACCTCGTTCACCCGTTCGTCGGTCATGGAGTTGGCCGGACCGCGCGCGTTCGCGCGTGGTCTCTCGTACCACCGGGAAGGCAGAGTCGAGCTGCAGCCAGCCAAGCGAGGACGCGTCCACGCGCTCGTGCGCGGCACGATGCCCTACGAGGTGGAGCTGTGGGAGGACCGCGGCAAGTCCGCGTGGTCGTGCTCGTGCCCGGTCGGAGACGACGGCGAGTTCTGCAAGCACTGCGTCGCGGTCGCGCTCCAGCTCGTCGGCGACGCCCAGCCTCCGAACCGATCGGGCGCGCGAACTCTCGACGACGGTCCGGATCTTCGCGTGCACCTACGCGGTCTCGAATCCGAAGAGCTTGTCGACCTTGTCCTCGATCAGGCCGAACACGATTGGCGACTGCGGGAGCGCCTGGCTGCCCAGGCGGCCGCAAAGGCCGGCAAGGGAATCGACGTCGCCAAGTGGCGCCGGCGCGTCGACGCGGCCTTCGACACCGGGTCCTTCGTTCCGTACGCAGAGGCCGAGGGCTGGGCCCAAGACGTGGAAGAGATGCTCGACGCGCTCGAGGAGCTGATCGAAGCCGGTCACGCCGACGCGGTGGTCACGCTGGCGGAGCGCGCGCATCGGTGCGCGGACGACGCGATGCAGCATGTCGATGACTCCGATGGCTGTTTGGGCAACATCTCCGAACGGGTCGGGGAACTGCACCTGCGGGCGTGTGAGGAAGCCCAACCGGATGCGGTCGAGCTCGCGCGTCGGCTCGTTGACCTCGAGCTGAGCTCGGAGCTTGACGCCTTCCATCGCGCCGCCGCGACCTACGCCGACGTGCTCGGCGCGCCCGGCATCGCCGAGTACCGCCGCCTTGTCGAACCGCGGTGGCGCGCACTGAGTCCGCGCGGTGATCGGTTCTCGACCAAGCGGTTCAGGCTCACCGAGGCGATGGTCGGCGTGGCGCTGGCGACCGGCGACCCGGAGACGCTGATCGCAGTCAAGCGCAAGGACTTGCACACGCCTGACGACTACCGGGAGGTCGCCGAATCGCTGGCCGTTGCGGGGCGCATCGACGAGGCGATCGAGTGGGCGCAGAAGGGACTTGCCGCGTTTCCCGACCGATCGTGGCAAACGCCACCCTTGCGCGAGCTCCTCGCCTCGCTGCTTCGTGGCCAAGGTGACAGCCAACGAGCCGTCGAGCTGTTCTGGTCAGCCTTCGAGCCCGCCCCGACACTCGACGCCTACCGTCGGCTCCTCCAGGAGGCCGAACCGTACGGCAACGTCGACGAATGGAGGCAGCGCGCGCTCGAGGCCTTGCGCGCCCGCGTCGCAGAACGGCGTCCGGCCGATGACCAGGCGCAACGTTCGCTCATCCGGCGCACGCCGGCGTCATCGCTGATCGAGATCCTGCTCTACGAAGGCGAGACGGATGCGGCGTGGCAGACGGCAACCGAGTACGGGTGCGACCCGAAGCTGTGGCTCACGCTCGCACGCGCGCGGGAGAAGACGCATCCGCTCGACGCGATCCCCGTCTACGAGCGCGAGGCCGTGGCGCAGATCGAGACGAAGAAGAACGCGGGCTATCGGAGGGCGGTCGACTACCTGGCGCGCATTCGGATGCTCTCTCAGAAGGCCGACAATCCGGAGCTGTTCGAACAACTGATCTCGTCGATACGCACCCAGCACAAGCTCAAGCGGAACCTGATGAATTTGCTCGACCAGAAGGGCTGGTGAGCGTGCCCGAGATCACCTTCGAGGAGTCGCTCCGACACACCAACCAACTCGGCCGGCAAGCGCGCGACGCCGGGAAGGCGGGGGACTTTGCCACGGCGATCCGGATCTGGCAACAGCTCCTCGCGCATCCCTGCGCACATCATCAGGTCATCGCCTACGAGGTCTGGGACGACATTCATCACCTCCACCGCCGTGCCGGGGAATACGACGCGGCCATCGAGGCGAAGAAGACTGCGATCGAACTCGGTTATCGCTCCGAGCCCGACCCCGAGGCGGACATCGCGGAATGCCATTTGGACGCGGGCCGTCGAGAAGAGGCTGACCGGATCTTCAGGGACTTGCGAGCGCGCACCCCGGACGACGTGTGGCTCTACAACGCGGCCGGGTTCTCGTACGCGCACGCGGGGGATGACCGGGAAGCCGAACGCTGGCTGCGAGACGGGATCGCGGTGGCGATCCGCACGGGCGACCCCGATCAGGTCGTGATGCAGCTCCTCGATCTGCTCGACGCTTCGCTCCGCGCGCTCGGCCAGGAGCCCGACGCGGAGCTCACCCGGCAGGTCGATGCCTTCTCCGAAGCGTGGGAGCCGATCGACAAGGCCCGGTCCTGGGGTGATGTCGCCTTCGAGGAGGAGCGACCGTGCGGCTACTGCGGCTTCGACCCGGCGCGAAGCCATGCTGAGATGGATGAGCGGGCGCGCCGCAACCGCGAACGCATCCTGAGCGTCGACGCCCCCGAAACGTTGGCGCGTCTGCAGGCGCTCCCAAGCTACGAACCAGCGCGCCCCCGATTGCAGAGCGAGACGAACCTCTCCGTCGCGTGGTTCCCGGCACCTGAGTGGGAGACCGCGCTGGCACGCTGGCCCGACCTGCTCAACAATCTTCCTCGCGAGCACATGGCGTACAGCCACGAAATCGAGGCGCGAGTGAAACGGATCGCACGCGCCATCCCCGGACAACCGCTCCACGTCGCGCTGCTGAGCGTGGACGCGCTCATCGCCCACGCCGCGCTCGAAGGCCAAGACGCGGGGACTGCCGAGGCGCGCGCCTCCTACGCTGCCGAGCTCGTGAGGACAGGTGCAGCGCGCGCGTGGCCACCCGGGCGAAACGAACCTTGCTGGTGCGGCTCTGGTCGCAAGTACAAGCAATGCTGCGGCCCAGTGCCCGCCGCGCCAGAGGACTGAGCCGATCGAAGCCGTTTTTGCGAGCGCCGACAGAGAAGTCGTGGGGTGGCCCCCGGCGTCACGCCCCGAGCAGATCCTGTACCAGGGCAACCAGCGACGCCGCGATCGTCTCGGCATCCTCGTCGTTCCCCGCTGCTCGCACTGCCATAACAACGGCCTCGGCATCGCGGCCGCCGAAGAGTTCAGCGAGCTGAAGACGGGCTTCGCCCGTTACCGCGCCGGCCAGCTCGGATGACTCCAGCATGGCGAGCCGTTCGGCGAGCGTGTCCGTCGGAACTGCGCGCAGCAATCGCAGAACGTCAAGTGCGTCCTTGTCGCGCACCCGATCCTGAGCGCCCGCGCGTTCGGCGATCTTGTGGGTCTTCGCGACAAGAAGAGCCGCCGGACCTGCGACCCAGATTGTTGCCTCCCGCAGGTCAGCGGCATCGAGCGCGTTGATCGTGTGCATATCGCGGTCGACGAGCGCGGCCTCGAGACCCTTCGCACGCCGCGCAGCTCGCTTGCCATGAGGTCCGAGTCGCGCTCCTCGCGTTCCCGGCCCGGCGAGTGCCTCGGGCACCATCAGATCGACGTAGACGCCCTCCGTGCTGAGCCATCGGCCAGGGTGCTCGTGCGGGGTGAATCCGCCCGCCCTCAGGATCTCGTCCAGCAGAGGTCCGTCGGCGAGGGCCTCGGGCTGCAACGCGAGATCGGCATCGGTCGTGTACTCGGCGACGGCGAGATCGGCGTCACCAGTGTGCATATAGATCGCTTGGGCACCGACGAGTACCACGGCATCGAGGTGTGGCCGAAGCGCGTCGAGGGCGTCGAGCAATGCTCGACGGGCCATCACATACAGCGGGTCAGGCCCGCCAGGCATCTTCGTTCGCCTTCATCCACGCGAGTAGCTCTTCGCCTTCCGATGGCTCGCGTCCGGGGCCGGTGAGCAAGTCGGCAGCGAGTTGCGTTGGAGCAACGGTCACAAGTCTGTCGCGCGTCTTGGTCCGCTCGAACACCACCTCGTCGAACGGCTCGACGAGCAGGACGTTGGCACCGGCGTCGGCGGACTTGAGCTTGAGCCGGTCGGCAGCGCGGGGCGCGTCGTCGACGTAGACGGACGCCACGCGCGCGGGAGCGATGGGCGCGAAGCGCTGGGCCGCGATGGAGCCGGTCACCGCGTAGCGCAACTTGGACTTGCCGAGCTTCTCGGCTACGTCGGCAAGGCCGCGCGGGTCGAGGTAGCTGGTCACGATGTTGGAGCGCCGGAGCTCGTAATCCTGGCTCCAACGCCGGATGGCGCCGGCCCAGTCGATGTCGATCACGGCACCACCGCCGTCCTTGGTGAGCAACGCGTCGCGCGCCAGGAGATCCGCCACGCGAGAGAGCGTCGCGGGTGAGACGCTGGCTCGTGATGCGAGTTCGCGCACTCCATACGGCGGTCGGAAGTCGACGAGCGCTCGAACTGCTCGGCTGGCGCCACGGCCGCGCAGAGATCGGAGTGGTTGATCGTCGGGCCAGGGGTCCTTGGTCGCGCCGAGTCGTTCGACGAAGAGAGCAGGGGATTGGGCGACGAGGCGCAGATTGCCGGTGCTGTCGGCGTAGCTGATCCCGCGCTCCGCGAGTAGCTCCTTCGAGCGCGCACTGAGGTACGGCGCCGCGATCAGAGGCAGGAGTGTGGTCGAGTCGGACTGGCGGCTATAGCTGTCGAGCTGTTGGAGGGCTTGGAGCAACGATTGCGGCGTGAGCGACCGCTTCGCCTCGATGACGAACGTCGCCATCGCTCCGCCCGGGCCTGTAATGCGCAGGATCCCGTCCAGCCGCCGTCCACCCTTGGCCGGCTCCCGTTCGAGCTCTGTCGACCAGTCCCGCGGCAGCGCGCGCGCGATGAACTCATCCACCTTCCGCATTATCTGCGTTTCAGAAATCGTGTCGTTTCGTGCCACCTGAAACGGGCCTCCTGGAGAAACGGACGCCCGGGGATCCCGAGGCGCTGCCGTTCCAACTACGGTGCTGTCTCATGGTACACGAAACAGAGCTGTTTCTGAAACGCTTGCAACCATTTTGCAACCCGAATGGTTGCAACCCGCTGGATCCGGCGGGACGTGGTGGACCTTCCAACCCGCGAAGCCGCAGGTCACAGGACTGAATCACACCAGTGTGATCCCGCTGGACCCCGCCCAGCATAGCTCATAACCCGAAGGTCGCAGGTTCAAATCCTGCCCCCGCCACCATCTGAGTACCTGGTCAGAGGCCCGGCCGAGTGCCGGGCCTCGCCGCGTTCGGCTGGCTTCCACCGGGACTTCTACCGGGTGGAAGCCGGTCGATCCTCGAGCGGTCTCGCGAACGGACCCCTTGACGCGGTCACGCCTCGAGGATTTGCTTGATGCCGGCGAGCGTGGCCTCCATGTTGGCGCGATGCTCGGCGATGCGACGATGGAGGATCTTCGACTCCTTCTCAGGCATCGCGTCGATCGCGAGGTTGATCCCGCTGCGCGCCGGCCCCATCTGCATCCACTGCGTGAGTCTCGTCCCGGCGCCGTCAGGCTCGAGGGTGAAGCGCCACGTGGCCGACGGCTGATCGGTGTCGCCGACCGCCCATCCGAACCGGCGCCCGGGCTCGAAGTCACAGATCGTGGACGTGGTCTCCCACTCGCCAATCGCCGGGTGATTGTTGCGGCCGACAAAGCGCGCTCCCGCGGCAGGAGCGGTAACTGCGTCGAGCCACTCCGCGCCCCGAAATTCCGAGCTGAACCGAGCCGGCAGTTGAATGTCAGACACGACAGCCCACACCGCGTCGGGCGACGCAGCGATCGTCACCGTGACCTCAACGGTGGGGCAGTCGCTGTAGCGCAACTCGGGGCGGTCCACGCTTGCCTCCTTGGTAGCGGGTCGCGTCGGCAGCGTAGGTGTGTAAGTTCACGATCGCACCCAGCATTGACGAGGTGACTAGCATGCAAGTCGGGATCGGGGCGGTCGTGTCGACACCCGACGACGCCGCCTTCGTCGTTGAAGCCGAAGGGCTGGGAGCGACGTCGGTGTGGGTGCCCGAGGCGTGGGGGCAGGATGCACTCACGCCGTTGGCGTATCTCGCGGCCAGAACCACCACCATCAAGCTGGGTTCCGGAATCGTGCAAGTGGGGGCGAGGACGCCGGCGATGTTGGCGATGTCGGCGATGTCAATGCAGTCGCTTTCGAATGACCGCTTTCTTCTCGGGCTTGGTACCAGCGGACCGCAAGTCATGGAAGGGTGGCATGGGGTGCGCTTCCGGGCGCCGGTCACTGCGACCCGCGAGACGATCGACATCGTGCGCACCGTGGCTCGCGGCGACCGTCTCGAGTACGCCGGTGAGCTGTACCAGCTTCCACTGCCCGATGGTCCCGGCCGCGCGTTGCGTTCGATGATGGCGCCCACCGAGGTGCCCATCTACGTGGCCGCGCTCGGCCCTCGCAATCTCGAGCTCACCGGTGAGCTGGCCGACGGCTGGATCGGCAACGCCTTTGTTCCCGAGCATGCCGATGCGTTTCTCGACCACCTCGCAGCCGGCGCTGCTGCAGCAGGCCGATCGTTGGCGGACCTCGACCTGCTGATCCCCGTGGCGGTGGAGTTCACTGACGCCGTCGACGAGGCCGCCAAGCGACATGCGCGGGGCTACGCGTTCACTGTCGGCGCGATGGGCTCCAAGGCCACGAACTTCTACAACGCTGCCTTCACCCGTCAAGGCTTCGGCGACGACGTCAACGCCGTGCAGGACCTCTGGCTTGCCGGACGCCGAGACGAAGCGGCGGACCGCGTGCCGGTCGAACTCGGCTTCAAGACCAACCTGCTCGGCCCACCGGCGAATGTCAAAGAGCGACTACGCCAGTACCGCGACGCGGGCATCACGACACTCCAAGCGAAGCTCGCCGGCGATAGCCGCGACCGGCTCGAAACTCTGGCGCAGCTGATCGACCTGGTCGACGAAACCAACCGAGAGGCGGACGCCGACCTTATGTAAACATCCAGGTGGGCGCCGGACGTGCCTTCTATGCCGCGGGTCGGAGCGCGTCTGTGCGGGTGCGGGTGAGTTGTTCGAGGTGGGTGCGTTGGCAGCCCTGTTTGGTGAGGATGGGTTGTACGCGCCCTCGGGGTTGGCTGGTTGCGATGTGGTTGCCGTTGCGGTCGGAGAAGTCGAGGCGGCCATTGGGGTTGCCGACGACTTTCCAGTGGGCTTCGTGCATGCCGCGATGGCAGCCGTACCGGCACAGGAGCATGCCGTTGTCGATGTCGGTTGGTCCGTTGTTGTTCCATTCGTTGACGTGGTGGGCGTCGCAGTGTTCGGGCGACGCCCGGCAACATCGACAGCCACCGTCTCTTGCGACCATCGCGCGGAATTGGTCGGGTGTGAACGTGCGGGTGGATCGGCCGAGCGCGAGCGGCACGCCGGTCTTGTCGAGGACGATCTGCTGGATGGTTGCGTCGCAGGCGACGCGGCGGGCGGTGTCGGGGGAGATGCGGGTGCCGTCGGCGAGGTGGCATTCCCCGACCTGGTCGCCGCGCAGGGTGGCGGGGTCGGTGAGGACGAGCATGTGGGGGAGGTTCCCGCGGGCGGGTTTGCCGGCGAGGTAGGTGCGGGCGATCTCGACCAGCGCGTCCGCGCGCTGTTGGGCCGGGGTGCGGGGGTCGTCGGCGCGGTGGAGGTCGTCGTACGCGCGTCGCAACGCGCGGTTGAAGATGTCGGCGCCTTCGGGTTCCAACGCGAAGGTGCCGAGACCGATCCCTTCGATCGATTTGGCGTAGTCGACCGCTCGGCGGTCCCATTGCCGGTCGGCGATGGTCTCGCGGTTGGCGCCGTCGCGGTCGAGGTCGGCGTCGAGGGCGTCGCGCCACTGCCGGACCGCGCCCGACACGTCTTCGGGTGACCCGGCCCGCGCCACCTCCAAGAGTGCGGGTTCGAAGACGTCGAACGCGGCATCGGCACGCGCGGCCCGCCGCGCCTGCGTGATCGTCTCGACATGCCGCGTCGTGAGCGCGCCCGCAGCCCAGGCCGATGCGGATTGCTCGAGCGCTTCAACCTCACGCGCGACGCGGACGCGCCGGTAGGCGTCACCGCGTGCGCAGCGCGTGTTGGTGACGAGGAATGCGGCTGCCGACCGGGAGCCGTGCGCGGCCCACTCACACGACCGGTCGAACTCGCGCAGGCGACGAGCGACTTCCGCGTCGAGGCGAGCGCGGGCCCGTTCCAATGCGAGGAGCTCTACGCCAACCGACCCGTACCGGAGGTCCACTGCGGCGAGCTCGTCGATCGCTTCGTGAAGCCGCTCGACCGCGGAGTCCATGCGCGGAATTTTACACGAACATACGTTCGATCGTCAAGCTCCGAAGGGCGAAAACCTCGGAGCTCATCGGCCCTCCTCCAGTCGGCGGACCTCCAGCCAACGCTGGTACTCGGAGAGCAGGGCGTTGAGACGCTTGCGGTCCACCTTGTCCTCGATCTGTTGGGTGCCGACGAGGATGGTGAGCCCGATGCGGGCAAGGACGCGCGCCTCCTTCTTGTCGATGCCGATGTCGAGGAAGGCCTGTGTGAGCACTGCTTCTCGCGCCGCGTCGACCAGGCGCTGGTAGTCGGCGACCATCGGGTTGGTGCGGGCCCAGCCGCGAATGGCGCTCTCGGCCTCGTGGTTGAGGGAAATGGCGATTCGGCGGAGCAAGTCGACGCGCTCGAGCGGGTCGGTCGTGTTCTTCACCTGCTCCTTGAGCGCGTATACGCGGCCGTCGGCCCACTGCTCGAGGAAGGCGGTGTGGAACTCGCGGATGCCGCCGAAGTGCGCGTAGAAACTGCCAGTGGTGACTCCGAGACTCGCGCACAGGTTGGCCATCGTCAGCGCGCTCACGCCACCGTCGGCGAGCAGCTCGAGCGCGGCGCGGTAGTAGTCGTCTTTGCTTTGGCGCATGCGTTGCCGATCTCTCTTGGCAACAAACATAACATAAGTTACTGTACGGAGATCGCTCGGAAAGGGGGACGACATGGGCCTGCCGGACCTGACCGATCTGACCAACGTCTTCGTGGATCCGACCGCGTACGCGGATGAGGACCGGTTCCACACCGCGTGCCGGATGCTGCGACGCGAGCATCCGGTCGCGCGGGTGGAGTCGGAGCGCTACCGGCCGTTCTGGGCGGTGACCCGGCACGCCGACGTCTTAGATGTCGAGCGCGACCACGAGCACTTCCGCAACTCGCCGCGTCCGCTGCTCGTGCCCGCCGCCATGGAGGCGAGGGCCGAGGCGAACGGTGGACCGGTCCTGCGCACGCTCATCCACATGGACGACCCGGATCACAAGGCGTTCCGCGGGATCACGTCGAGCTGGTTCCTGCCCGGCCGGATTCGCTCGCTCGAAAACCGCGTCCGTGAGCTCGCCGTCGGCTACATCGACCACATGGCCGAGCTCGGCGGCTCGTGCGACTTCGTGCAGGAGGTCGCGGTCGGGTTTCCGCTCCACGTCATCCTGTCGATCCTCGGTCTGCCCGAGGAGGACTTTCCGAAGATCCTGAAGCTCACCGCCGAGGCGTTCGGAGGCGACGACGAAGAGCTCACCCGCTCCGCCGACCCGGAAGAACGCATGGCGGTCATGCTCGATTTCTTCCAATACTTCGTGGCGCTCACCGCCGACCGGCGGGCGAACCCGACCGACGACCTGGCATCGGTCATCGCCAACGCCACCATTGATGGCCGGCCGCTCAACGACTTCGATGCTGCGTCGTACTACGTGATCATCGCCACTGCCGGGCACGACACGACGAGCTCGTCGATCGCCGGCGGCCTCGAGGCGCTGCTGCGTCATCCCGACCAGCTCGCGCGCCTGCGTGACGATCCGTCGCTCGGTGTGAACGCGGTTGAGGAGATGATCCGATGGGTGACTCCGGTGAAGGAGTTCATGCGCACTGCCACGGAGGATCGCACCGTCGGCGACGTGACGGTCCCCGCGGGCGACTCGGTGTATCTCGCCTATCTGTCGGCCAACCGTGACGAGGATGTGTTCGAAGATCCGTTCCGGTTCGACGTCGCGCGGCCTGACAACAAGCAGGTCGCGTTCGGCTACGGGGTGCACTTCTGTCTGGGCGCGCACCTCGCTCGCCTCGAGTTGCGCGTCTTCTTCGAGGAGCTGCTTGCGCGCGTCGACGACCTGCAGCTCGCGGGCGAGCCGTCGAAGTCGGCGACGGTGTTCGTCGGCGGCCTGAAGCATCTTCCCGTCTCGTATCGCATGCGTTGATGGACGTCGTGACCGGGAATCGCACGAAGCTCGCGCCCCAAGCGACACCGGAGACTCAGCCGTTCTGGGACGCCTGCCGCGACGGCGTGCTGATGCTGCAGTGGTGTCGGCGATGTTCCACCGCTTTCTTCCCTCCCTCGCTGTACTGCCCCCGTTGCGTTTCCGATGACGGCGAGTGGCGAGTGGCGAGCGGCCGCGGTCGGCTGCACACCTACGTGATCGCGCACCGCGCCGCGCCAGGCTTCGAGGCCGAGGTTCCGTACGCGATCGCCATCGTCGAGCTCGACGAGGGGCCGCGCATGATGTCGAACATCGTCGGTATCCCCAACACGCCTGACCATCTGGTGCTGGACATGGAGCTGCGGGTTGCGTTCGAGTCGCGCGGTGATGGAGTTCAGGTACCGGTGTTCGGACCGGGGGACCGGTGAGCCGCCGATCCGGAGCCGCGATCATCGGTGCGGCCGAGACCACGGAGCTCGGGCGGATCCCGCACATGTCCGAGCTGTCGTTGCATCTCGACGCGGCCCGGAACGCGATCGCGGATTGCGGGATCGATGTGTCGGACATCGATGGTGTGGCCGGCGTCGGTAGGTATCCGTCGTTGGTGGCACAACAGCTCGGTCTTACGCCGACCTATGTCGACGGCACGAGCGTCGGCGGATGTTCGTTCCTCGTGCACGTCCGTCACGCGATGGCGGCGATCGCGAGCGGCCTGGCGTCGATGGTGCTCGTCACGCATGGTGAGTCGGGTCGCTCGCGGGTCGGTGTCAGCGGGTTCCGCGGCGCGGGCAGTTCTCCTGCGCTGCAGTTCGAGGCTCCCTACGGCGTCAACGGCCCGCCGACGATGTTCCCGATCGGCGTTGTCCGCTACATGAAGGAGTTCGGGCTCACGCACGAACAGCTCGCTTCGGTCCCCGTGGTCCAGCGGCAATGGGCGGCGCGCAACCCGCGGGCGATGAAGCGCGAGCCGATCACCGTCGAGGACGTGCTCGCCTCGGACCTGATCGCCTATCCGATGCACCTCCTCGAGTGCTGCCTGGTCACCGACGGGGGTGGCGCCCTGCTCGTCACCTCGGCCGACCGCGCGGGAGACATGGATCTCCCTCACCCAGCCGTCTATGTCGCGGGCGCGGGGGAGGCGGTGGGGCCGGCGATGATCTCGCAGATGGACGACTTCACGACCTCCGCCGCGTTTCGCGCTTCCGGCCGCGGGGCCTTCGCACAGGCCGAGATCGGTCCGGGCGACGTCGATCACCTCATGGTGTACGACGCGTTCGCTCACCTCCCGATCTACGGGCTCGAGGATCTGGGATTCGTGAGTCGCGGCGAGGCCGGCCCGTTCATCGCCGACGGCAACACCGCTCCCGGCGGACGGCTCCCCATGAACACGAACGGCGGTGGACTGGCGTACACGCACACCGGTATGTACGGCATGTTCGCGATACAGGAGTCCGTGCGTCAGCTCCGGGGCACTGCGCCGGCGCAGGTCCCCGACGTGGAGGTGAGCGTCACGCACGGAGTCGGGGGGATGTTCGCCGCCGCCGCGACGCTCGTGCTGACGAATCACGTGCTCTCGTGAGCTCGTGAGACAGAAGGAGAACCGGCTGTGACAGGCATGTGCGAAGGGCGCGTTGCCATCGTGACCGGCGCGGGGCGCGGCATCGGGCGCGAGTACGCGCTGATGCTCGCCGAGCACGGCGCCAAGGTGATCGTGAACGACCTCGGCGCCACTCGTGACGGCACCGGATCTGATGCCGGCCCGGCCCAGCAGGTGGTCGACGACATTGAGGCGATGGGCGGCGCCGCGGCCGTCAACGGCGCGGACGTGAGCGACTTCGCCGCCGCGAAGGAAATGATCGACCAGGCCGTGGAGACGTTTGGCGGGCTCGACGTCGTCGTGAACAACGCAGGCATCCTGCGTGACCGCATGCTCACCAACATGACCGAGGAGGAGTGGGACCTCGTCATCAAGGTCCACCTCAAGGGAACATTCGCCCCCGCGCGCCACGCGGCGGGCTACTGGCGGGAACGATCGAAGGCCGGCCAACCCAACGACGCACGGATCATCAACACGACCTCGGTGTCGGGCATCTACGGCAACCCCGGTCAGACCAACTACGGCGCAGCGAAGCAGGGCATCGCCGGCTTCACGTTCATCGCCGCCCTCGAACTGCAGCGCTACGGAGTGACGGTGAACGCCATCGCGCCCGGCGCGCTCACCCGCCTCACCGAGGACCTCGGCATGGGTCAGGCCGGCGACGAGGCCAAGGCGGCCATGTCGCCCCGCTGGATCGCACCGCTGTGCACGTGGCTCGCGAGCGCGCAGTCGTCCGGGATCACCGGGCGCGTGTTCGAGTCGTCCGGCCGGATGCTTGCCGTCGCCGAGGGGTGGCACCGCGGGCCGAGCGCACCTGCCGTCGATGATCCGGCCGCCGTGGACGAGGTCGTGCGCGAGCTCTTGGGCCGGACCCGCGCGCCCGCGGGCATGGACGGCAAGGACCTCGCCGGGTGGGAGAGCCGCTGATGACAACGACTTCCGAGCGTCAGATCACCGAGACACCAGAGCTGGCGGAGTTGCGCCGCGCCGCGGCCGGCGTTGAGCGGGAGCGATGAATTCGCCGGGACGGGCGAGTCTCTACCGGCGACCGCACGAACGGAGGCATTCCCATGGCGAAGGTGATCGCGGACATCACGATGTCGATTGACGGGTTCGTCACCGGCCCCGATCCGGATCCCGACCACGGGCTCGGCCACGGCGGCGAGCCGCTGCACGAATGGGTGTTCAGTCGCGACGAGGTCGACGCGCAGGTGCTCGAGGAGTCGACCGAGCGTTCAGGCGCCGTCGTCATGGGCCGTCGCCTCTTCGACATCGTCGACGGACCGCACGGCTGGAACGACGAGGTGGGGTACGGCGCCAAGCACGCCGGAACCCCGCCGTTCTTCGTCGTGACCCACTCCAAGCCCGAGTCCATCCGGCTCTCGCTCGACTTCACCTTCGTCACCGACGGGCTCGCGTCGGCCATCCGCCTCGCGCAGGCCGCGGCCGGCACCAAGGATGTCGTCGTCATGGGCGGTGGCGATGTGGTCCGCCAATGCGTCGACGACGGCCTCGCCGACGAGCTGGCGCTTCACCTCGCGCCGATCGTCCTTGGCGCGGGTACCCCACTGTTCGCCGGCGCAGCCCGTCGTGAGCTTCGGCAGCGTGAGGTCCGCGTCTCACCGCACGCGACCCACCTGACCTACGACGTCGTGGCCTGACGCTTCGCTCGCACGATCGGTGGACAATCGCTCCGCGCTGCGTAGCATCCGCCTCATGACATGCGGCGCCGGACGCGCAGATCAGGTATCGCAGTGACCGCGCCCGACGACGCGCTCGCGCAGGCCGAGCTCGTCCGCGCCGGCGAGATATCGCCGCTCGAGCTGGTCGACGAGGCGATCGCCCGCATCGAGAAGCTCGACCCGCAGATCAACGCCGTCATCCATCCGCGCTTCGACAAGGCGCGCGCCGAAGCGAAGGGATCGCTGCCCGACGGTCCGTTCCGCGGCGTGCCGCTTCTGATCAAGGACCTCTTCGCCGACAGCGCCGGTGACCCGCAGCACGACGGGATGCAGGCGCTGAAGGACGCGCGGTGGACCGCGACCGCGGATAGCTGGCTCGTTGCCCGTTATCGCAAGGCCGGGTTCGTGATCGTCGGTCGCACGAACACGCCCGAGCTCGGGCTCGTGCCGACCACGGAGCCGCTCGCGCACGGCGCGACGCACAACCCCTGGGCTCTCACACGCACGCCCGGCGGATCGAGCGGCGGCAGCGCGGCGGCGGTCGCCGCCGGGATGGTTGCCGTGGCGCACGCGTCGGACGGCGGTGGGTCGATCCGCATCCCGGCGAGCATGTGTGGTCTCGTCGGGCTCAAGCCGACGCGCGGCCGGATGTCGTTGGGCCCGTATGGCGACGAGAGCGGCCTGTCGGTGCAACACGCCGTCACGCGTACGGTGCGCGACACCGCGGCGATGCTCGACGCGACGCACGGACCGGGTCCGGGTGACATGGCCGTGGCACCACCACCGGCGCGGCCGTTCCTCGACGAGGTCGGCGTCGATCCGGGACGTATGCGCATCGGTTTTCTCGCGGCACGCGCCGACGACGATTGCCTGACCGCGGTGCGCAACACCGCGTCGAAACTCGAGGCGCTCGGCCACCACGTCGAGGAAGCGCACCCGCCGGCGCTCGACGACGACACCAATTCAGGGGCCCGGTTCTGGGCGCGCTGGTGCACCAACGCGCGCCTTGGTGTCGCGCGCCAGGGTGAGAAGCTCGGCCGCGAACTCACCGAAGAGGATGTCGAGCCGGCGACGTGGTTCATGGCGGCGATGGCCGCGTCGTACAGCGCGCTCGACCTCGCGCAGGCGATCAGCGCGTCCGCGCGGTACACGCGCGACCTGGCGTCGTGGTGGGCCGGCGGCTGGGACCTGCTGCTCACGCCGACGCTCGGGGGACCGCCTCCCAAGCTCGGCGCGCTCGCGTTCGACCCGGTCGATCCGGTCGGCTCGCAGCAACCGGTCGCGGCGCTCGTGCCGTTCACGACGCACTTCAACGTGAGCGGCCAGCCCGCGATCTCGCTGCCGATGCACGCGAACGCCGACGGTCTGCCGATCGGCGTGCAGCTCGTCGCCGCGTACGGACGGGAGGACGTGCTACTTCGCGTCGCGTCGCAGCTCGAGACGGCCCACCCATGGGTCGATCGACGACCGGCCCTCTCGCGCTAGATCCTCCTTGCTCGCGCTTCGTACGCGACCGTTGGTGGGCTGAGTCTTTGTATGCCCTAAGGTCCGCTGCCATGCATGCTGCGGTCCGTCTCCACATCAACGCGCCGACGGACAAGGTCTGGGGACTCGTCAGCGACATCACGAAGATGGGCGAGTACAGCCCAGAGGTGATCGAAGCCAAGTGGATCGACGGCGCTACCGGTCCGGTGGTCGGCGCGCGGTACCGGGGCCGCGTAAAGCGGAATGAAAATTGGCCCGTCCTCTACTGGACCACATGCAAGGTCACCGAATGCGTCCCCGGTCACGTCTTCGAGTTCGCGGTCATCATGCGCGACCGGCCGGTGAACACCTGGCGCTACGAGCTCAGCGCAACGGACGACGGAGGCACCGATATCACTGAGTCATTCGATCTCGGCGACAACCTCTTCACCAAGATTTGGCGCCCACTCGGCGGGTTCCTCCGGGAGCGTCGCAACCGGCGCGACATGCTCCGCACGCTGGAGCGAGTCAAGGCAGTCGCCGAGGGTTCGTAATCGTTCCCCCGTTCGCTTCGTTTTGGGTAGCGAGGAGGACGCGTTCATTGATCAGTACTGTGCTGCGCAGTGACCGAGAAGATTCCGGGAACTCTTCTGCTCGACTCGATGGTGATCGACGATCCATACGCGTTCTATCGGCGGCTGCATACCGAGGCACCGGTGTGGGAGATCCCCGGCGCCGGGATCTTCACTGTCAGCACGTTCGAACTCTTGGCGGAGGCGACCGGCCGAGTCGAAGACTTCTCATCCAACATCGGCTGTTTGCTGTACCGCGACGACGCCGGACTTCCGCGTCGCTTCTCTTACGGCAACGCAGCCGTGCAGGCGCTCGCGACTGCCGATCCGCCCGCGCACGCGTTACACCGCAGCACCGTGTTCCCCGAGCTCGTCGCCAAGCGTATGGCCGAACTCGAACCCGACATTGTCGACATCGCCAACGAGTGCGTAACCCGGGCTCTCGACACCGGGACGTTCGATTTCATGAATGCGATTGGCAACGTGGTGCCGATCACCATCATCAGTCGACTCATCGGATTCCGCGACGCCGACGTCGACCAGTTGCTGCGCGCCGCGTTCGACTCGACGGCGATGCTGGGGTCGACGCTCTCCTACGACGAACTGATCGAACACGTCGGTCGAACCGGCGAGATCCAGACCTGGATCGCGGGTCAACTCTCCGCGGCAGTGAAGGAGCCCGGCGATGATCTCCTCGGCGCCGTTGCCCGGGGCGTCCAGGAAGACGTATTCGGGGACTTCGAAGCGAACGTGATTTTGCACACCCTGCTGAGCGCCGGTGGCGAGTCCACCACGAGCCTGCTCGGCAACGCGGTTCGCATCCTCGCCGAACAGCCAGAGCTGCAGCACCACCTCCGCCGGAGTCCCGAGCAAATTCCGCCCTTCGTGGAAGAGGCACTGCGGTTGGAGTCTCCGTTCCGCTACCTCATGCGCTCCGTACCCCACGACACAACGCTCGGCACGGTCGACATCCCGGCCGGCGCGACAGTCCTGTTGTTGTGGGGTGCCGCCAACCGCGACGCCGCGGAGTTCGAGCGACCTGACGAGGTCGATCTCGAGCGGTCGATGCCGCGGCGCCACGTTTCGTTCGGGCGTGGGATCCACTACTGCGTCGGCGCTCCGCTCGCGCGCGTCGAGGCGCGCAGCGTCCTCGGCGTCTTGCTCGAACGCACTACCAACATTGCGCTCGACTCCGGGGCTACCCCACGATGGGTCAGAAGCCTCATGGTCCGACGACACGACCAACTGCCGGTGCGGCTCATTGCCCGCTGAGCTTCAACCGGGCACCGAAAAAAGCCGCCACCTCTCTTCGAAGCCTTTGAGTGCGCGCTCACCGGCTTCCTCGTAGACGACGCCCGATCCAGCGGTGACGTCGCGAAGCGTTTGGGAGACGAGGATTTCGCCGGGAGCGGCGTCGGATTGGATGCGCGCCGTCGCATGCACGGCGATGCCGCTGATGTCGCCCTCTGCGAGCTCGCACTCGCCGGTGTGCAGACCGATGCGGACCTCGATGCCTTCGGCCCGCAGTCCTCCGCGGATCGCTTTTGCGCACTGGACGGCGCGTGCCGGTTTGTCGAACAGTGCGAGGAAGCTGTCGCCGCTGGTGCTGATTTCGCGCCCTCGGAAGGCGTCGAGTTGTCGGCGCACCATGGCGTGATGAAGAGCCAATCGGCTGCGCCATCGTTCGTCGCCGAGTTCGGCGAGTTGCGTGGTGGACTCGACGATGTCGCTGAACATGATCGTCGCAAGTAATCGTTCCGCCGGTGGCGGTGCGCCATCGCGCATCGGTGTCGCGATCGCGGTGAATCCCGCCGTCGCCACGACCTGACCGTTCGTGTCGGTCACCTCCGCCGCGGTGACGTGAAACTCATCGGCCTGGTGTGTCACGCGAGCCTGGCACAGGACCGGCCCGTCGCTCCGAGCGATGGGGCGTAGCAGTTGCGTGTGCTGGGCGATCACGGTGATTTGGTGGTGCGCCGGAATGAGCGTTGCGGTTGCCCCGCCCATCGTCCACGCTGTCAGTCCCACGATCACGCCGCCGGCGATGCGGTCGGGCCGGTCGAGCAGCCAGCCGTGCGTCGGAAGCGTCGTCGCGTGCCGGCCCTGGGCCGCTTCGACGACCTGCACGCCGAGTTGGGCATGCAGCGGCGCAAGGGATGACTCGTCCCAGGCACGCCGCAATTGCATCACCTCTGTGACCTCGTCGATCGGTGGGGGTGGATATTCGCGTTTCCATGGGTCGGGTGTAGGCCAGGTCGGCTCGACGGGGTCGCGCTGGTTGCCGTCACACGCTGGGATCGCGACGAGCGAGGCGATGGCACGCGTCAACGGTCGCCCGATGGCGTCTTCCACGGCCACATCGACGAGCGAGTAGCGCCGGCCGGTGTGCGTGGTGCTCGCCCGAGCGATGAGACGCTCGCTGGCGAGCTCCGCGACGCGCTGATGGTGAAAGGAGATCGCCGCGCATCGCACGTCGCGGCCAGGCGCCGCGCCTGCTGTGCCGGCCATCGTGGCCGCCGACTCCGTGAGCATGAACAGATCGACCCACTGCAACGGATCGAGCAGCAATGTGCTTGCGGGCATCGAACATGTCGCGGAGCCAGGCCCGGCTTGCACGACACGGATACCCGTCAACCGAAAGAGCGGCGGTTGTGACGCATCGGGAGCCATGAGGCGGCGGACGCGCTCGAGCCCGGGCATGTCCGCCGTGCCCGACGTGAAACCGCCCCGAGCGCCCTCCTGCCATACCGCCACGCGAACAATCATGGCTTAACCGCGTTCACGCTTTCGACTTGTCCAGATACAGGAGCAGCTTGTGCGCAGCGACCATGACCTCGGTGTGCTCCCACTCGGCGGCCCGGTAATAGCAGGCGATCAAGCCCATGCGGTGCAGTCGACGGAAGTCACCGAACACGAAGGCATAACGGGCCTTGGTCTCATCGGCAGGGCCGTCGGTGAGCGCGAGATGCCAGGACGCGTACTCGTCCCAGCCGTGGGACCTGAGGAACGCGTTCTGCTCGGTGGCGCGTGGTTGGACGTCCGCCCACCGGCTGCGCGCCCGGTACTGACGGGCGTCGATAAGTTCCCGAGCCTTGGCGACACCTCGCCTGTTCACCCGGTAGGTGGCCATGGGTTCAGTCTGGCGGAGTCTCCACAACGCTTGCGCCGTCCATCAACGTGACGGCCATCCGAGCGCGTCGAAGACCGCCACGGGGTCGAGGTAGTCGCGCCAGTGCGTGACCTTGCGATCGGTGATCGTGAGTACCGAGATGTACCGATTGGTGTACGGGGCCCCGGTCGAAACGACTCGGCCTTCGGAGGCGTACTCGAGCACCACGACGCCGGTCTTGATGTCGTGATGGACCGCGAGGTCGTGACATCGGTCGAGGACGATCATGGTGGCGTACGGGCGGTAGAGCTCGGCGACGGCCTTGCGACCCTCGACGCGCCTCGGGTAGCCGGGCGTCGTGATGATGTAGTCGAAGATGACGTTTTCGGCCAGCAGTTCGAAGAAGTGCCCACCATCGGCGATGCCATCGAGGCCCTTCTCGATGATGCGAAAGAACGGGTCGAGGGCCTTGAAGTCGTCGAGGTCGGTGATCGTCGTCGTCATGGAGCTCCCAACCCGAGTGTAACGAGCGCCAGTTCGCGCGAAACCGACTCATGACGAGCGCTGAGCACGCAATGCAGCGATCAGACCGATGAGTCGCAGCAGCCCGAGAGGGCGGTCTGAGTTACGAATGCGGCGGCACCAGCTTCGCGGTCTTCGAGTCGACCGGCCGACCGTCACTACCCCTCCACCGGTGCGACAGGTGAGCGGAGCGCCTGGTTTCACGACAGTGAGGGGAATCTGCTCGCCATCGGCCAGTTGGTCCATTCGCCAACCGAGATCTGAGAAGGGAGAGATCTCGCCCGGTTAGGGTCGAATCATGGCGCGCGAGGTGGTGACGGGATACTGCTGGCCGCAATCAGTGTGCCCGGGCGAGCAGGTCGGTCTGCACATGTCGTCGTCCGCCGGGCGGCCGGTGCGCGTCGAGGTGGCGCGGGTCGGCGCGCGACGGGAGGTCGTCTTCAGTACGGCGTCTGCCGGCGTCGCGACCGACGAGCACGAGACGCCGAAGGACGCGTCCTCGAAGGGGTGCGGCTGGCCTGTCGCGCTCACACTGGACGTCGACCCGACGTGGCGGTCGGGCTACTACGAGGTCGTCATGGAGATCGACGTCGGCGAGAAGGTGCGGCGCGACTACGCGTTCTTCGTCGTGCGTCCGTCTTCCGGCGCGCGCATCGTGGTCGCGCTGGCGACCAACACGTGGCACGCCTACAACGACTTTGGCGGACCGAACCTGTACACCGGCGGCACTCACGTCGCCATGCAGCGGCCGATGTCCGCGGGCTACCTGTACAAGCCGCCGGGCAAGGGCCGGCGCGTGACGGGGACGGGCGCGCCCGATCCGCAGAACGCCGCGCACGTCGGCTACCTCCAGCTCAACCATCTGTCGGGCTATGCCGGCTCGGCGGGTTGGCCCGACTGGGAGCTGCCGTTCATCGAGTGGGCCGAACGCGAAGGGTTCGAGATCGGTGTGTGCACGAACGCCGATCTCGAGGAGCACCCCGAGGTGTTGGACGGCGCGAGTTTGTATCTGTCGGTCGGCCACGACGAGTACTGGTCCCGCGGAATGCGCGACACCGTCGAAGCATTCATCGCGCGCGGCGGCAATGCGGCATTCTTCTCGGGCAATACCTCGTTGTGGCAGGTGCGCATCGAGGGCGACGATCACGACGTGATGGTCGGGTACAAGGGTTTCTTCAGGAACGACCCGCTGATGGACACCGACCGCGAGCCGGAGGTAACGACGTTCTGGTCCGACGTGGTCGTCGGTCGCCCCGAGAACCACATGACGGGCGTCACGTTCACCCGCGGGGGCTATCACCGCATCGGTCGCAATGTGACGGCCGGCCTCGGCGGCTACACCGTGCACCGCGCGGGTCACTGGATCTTCGACGGCACCGGGCTCGGCTACGGCGACGTGCTGGGTGCCGGCGCGACCGTCGTCGGCTACGAGTGCGACGGGTGCGTGTTCACCTACCGCGACGGGCTGCCCTACCCGACCGGCGAGGACGGCACGCCGTCCACCTTCGAGATCCTCGGCACGTGCCCGACGCAGCACTTCACGCGCGAGACCGCGCCTCGTCCGCCGAAGCCGGGCGAGCCCAGCGAGTTGGAGTACATCGCGTCACGCGTGTTCGGGACGCGTGAGCCGGAGGCGATGGAACGCATCCGTCACGGCCACGCGGTGCTGGGTGCGTACACGAACAAGGTGGGCGCGACAGTGGTGACGTCGGGGTCGACCGACTGGGCTCACGGGCTGGCCGCGCGAGACCCACAGATCGAACAGATCACCCGGAACGTGTTGACGCGGTTAGGGTAGCGGTGCCGGTCGTGAAAGGTGTGCCGGCCGTCGTTCGTCGCAAAGCCCTCGCCGTAGGTGCCACGCACTGGCTCGACGAGTTGCCGGCGCTCGTCTCCCGCCTCGAGAGAGAGTGGTCCGTCGCAGTCGGTCGAACCTTTGCCGACGCGACCGAGGCATTCGTCGCGGAGGCCACGCTCGACGACGGCACGCGCGCCGTGCTGAAGCTGCTCGTTCCCCGCGCCGGCGATGCGGCCCGGAACGAGATCACGGTCCTGCAACTCACGAACGGTGAGGGCTGCGCGCGGTTGCTGCGGCACGACGCGGCACGGGGCGCGCTGCTCCTCGAACGGCTCGGCCGGTCGCTCCAGGAGCTCGGGCTCCCGATCGGGCAACGGCACGAGATCCTGTGTGCGACCGCCGCACGCATCTGGCGCCCGGCGCCGGATTGTGGTCTCCCGACCGGCGCCGAGAAGGGCCTATGGCTGGTCGAGTTCATCACGAAGATATGGGAGGACCTCGACCGCCCGTGCTCGCAGAAAGCTGTCGACAACGCGATCGCATGTGCGCAACGTCGCATCGATGCGCACGACGACGAGCGTGCTGTGCTCGTCCACGGTGACGTCCACCAGTGGAACGCGCTCGAGGCGGGCACCGGTTTCAAGCTCGTGGATCCGGACGGTCTGCTCGCCGAAGCCGAGTACGACATGGGCATCCTCATGCGCGAGGACCCCCGCGAGCTCCTTGACGGTGACCCGGAAGCGCGGTCGCGGTGGTTGGCGACGCGCACCGGCCTCGACGCAGTCGCGATCTGGGAGTGGGGCGTCGTCGAGAGAATGTCGACCGGGCTGCTGTGCACCAGCGTCGACTTGCAGCCGGTCGGACGTGAGATGCTCGCCGTCGCGGAGCTCGCGGCCCACTGAGGCACGAGCGCGAGCGACCTCTCGGGTCGTCGCGCTCCTCGCTCGCCTCGTCCTCCCTCTCACGATCCGGCGATGACGGCGTCGCTGATCGCGTCGATGGGCTCGAGGCGCGCGCGCAGATCTTCGCCGAGACGGTGACGCTCCGCCAAGTAGGCCGGTGAGTTGTAACTGACCCACACGGCTCCGGAACCGTCCTCCCACACGAGGAGCTTCAAAGGCAGGTCGAGCGCGGCGAGCGGCGCGGCGACCATCACGGGTGTTCCTGCGACCGGGCTCCCGAAGATGACCAGCTTGGTGTCGGGCATCTCGAGACCGGCACGGATCGCCTCGCCGCTGTGATCGATCACCGCGAAGAGGACGAGTCCCTTTTCATCTATGAGCCGTTGGAGCCGCTCCACCGTCGCCCCGACCGAACGCGAGCATGCCTTTGAGACAATTCCCTCACCCGTTTGCCGTGGTTGCGACGGCATGCGATCACCTCAGTGCGGTCAGCTCTTGTCAACGCCTGGCGTTCCTCCAGGCTGCTCGGGATCGTCGCGACGTCATACCCGTTTCAGGCAAAGCCGTACGAAGCCTGCGATCCGCCGGTCGATCACGGTTTGCGGGCGCGGATGACGGCGGAAGCCGCGTGCGTGTGGACCCGGTGCGTTTCGGTGATGTCGATGTCGACGAGGCCCGCGTCGGTGAGCGCGGTGCGGTATTCGAGCTTGGTGAGCGCGCCCGCAATGCAACCGGTCCATTGCGCGGCGTCGGCTCGAGTTGCTTCGTCCATCTCGGGATCGGCGACGACGTCGGACACGGCGAAGCGGCCGCGGGAACGGAGTACGCGGGCCGCTTCTCGCAGCACGACCTGTTTGTCGGCGGCGAGGTTGATGACACAGTTGGAGATGACGATGTCGACGCTGCCGTCCGGAAGGGGAATGTCCTCGAGGTAGCCCTGGATGAACTGGACGTTGGTGACCCCGGCCTCCGCTGCGTTCCTCCGAGCCAGATCGAGCATCTCGGTGGTCATGTCGAGCCCGATCGCTCGACCGCCCGGCGCGACGCGGCGCGCGGAGATCAACACGTCGGCACCGGCCCCCGATCCGAGATCGAGCACGGTCTCGCCGGGGCGAAGGTCGGCGACGGCCGTCGGCACGCCGCAGCCGAGTGATGCTGCGACGGCTGCGTCGGGAGCGCCCTCGGCAGCGTCTGAGCTGTAAAGGTCCCCGCCGAACACAACGTCGTGCTCGTCGTGCATGGCGCTTGATGACGACGGGCTGCAGCAGTCCGCTTCGGCCGCGCGGGCTTCGCCGTACTCACCGTTCGCTGATTTGCCGGCAGCGGCGGCATAACGGCGCTTGACGATCTCGCGGATGTCGTTCTCGGACATCGGCACGGTCATCAGGTGGACGTGACGGACTCGGGAGACGAGGCGCAGCACGCTGAGTCGCCGCCACCGTCGACGTGCACTGACGATTGGCCGAAGGTCTCGCTGTCCTCGAGCACGGCGTAGATCTCCCACGCCCCGTCGGGACCGTCGACCCAGACCTTGTCCTGCTTGGCGAAGCAACAGGTGCCGCTTTCGTCGACCGGTGCGAGCCCTTCGCCGGTGAGGCGGGCTTGGTGCGCCATCACCTCGTCGCTCGACATCACTTCGACACCGAGATGGTTGAGGCGAGCGTCGGTGTCGGCCTTTTCGAAGAGCACGAGCTTCAGCGGGGGATCGGCGATGGCGAAGTTTGCGTAGCCGGGCCGGCGCTTGGCGGGTCCGGTGGCGAACATCTTTGAGTAAGTCGACTGCTTCGTCGATGTCGGGGACGTTGAGGGCGAGCTGGATTCGTGACATCTCGGGGCTGCCTCCGATAGATTGATCATTGTCGATACATCGATGCTTGCAAATGCATCGACGTTTGTCAATAGGTGGAGGACACATCTCGTGGCAGCGAAGCGAACTGCGGTGATCGAGCTCGACGACGGCGTGTGTTGCGCGCCACTGCTGGCTGCGCCGCTGGCCGAGGACGAGGCCGCTGAGCTCGCCCGGGTCTTCGCCGCATTGGGCGACCCCGTTCGCCTGCGCCTGCTCAGCCTGGTCGCCGCCGGCGGCGAGGTGTGCTCGTGCGACCTGGAAGTCCCGCTGGGCAAGTCCCAACCGACGATCAGCCACCACACCAAGGCCCTGGCCGATGCGGGACTGCTCGTCGGCGAGAAGCGAGGTCGGTGGATGATGTGGCGGATCGCGCCCGGCCGTCTCGAGGCGCTGCGAGCCGCCCTCGCCTGACCTGGCGCGCTGTTCACCGGATGTTCGGTTGCGGGCGGCCAGCCATATCAACGACGATCAATGTCGATGACGGTTGATGTGGATACGTCGCCTCTGTTGTTGAAGGCGTTGGCCGAACCGTTGCGGTGGCAGATCGTTCAGTCCCTGGCCCACGAAGAGTTGTGTGTCTGCCATCTCGTCGAGGATCTCGGCGCGCCGCAACCGCTGGTCTCACATCATTTGCGAGTGCTCCGCGAGGCCGGACTGGTCGAGAGCGAGAAGTGGCGGTATTGGACCTACTACCGCCTCCGCTCCGACGGGCTCGCCCAGCTCGCCGCAGATCTCGATGAGCTCGTCTCGTCGTGCCCGCCGGTGAGTCAGAAGCGCCGGCCGTGTTGCTGATGAACCGCGATCTGGCGCGCAAGGTGACCGCGGAGGCAGTCGGCACTGCGTTGCTCGTCGCGATCGTCGTCGGATCCGGCATCTACGCCCAACGCCTCTCACCGAATGACGTCGGCCTGCAGCTGTTGGAGAACTCCGTCGCCACCGGCACCGGTCTGGTCGCGCTGATCCTCGCGTTCGGGTCGGTGTCGGGCGCGCATTTCAACCCCGTGGTGAGCATCGCCGACCGAGTGCTCGGCGGGCTCACGACTCGCGCGCTCGCCTTCTATGTTCCCGCGCAAGCGGTCGGCGCGTGTGTTGGTGCGGTCATCGCCAACCTCATGTTCGAGCTCGACGCGGTGACCTTGTCCACCCACGCCCGCAGCACCGGCGGCCTGTGGTTGGGTGAGGTGGTCGCCACGTTCGGTCTGTTGATGGTGATCCTCGGCGTCGTGCGTTCCGGCCGAGCTTCGACGGCGCCATTCGCCGTGGGCGGCTACATCGCCGCGGCGTACTGGTTCACGAGCTCGACGTCGTTCGCCAACCCGGCGGTCACCGTCGGCCGCATGCTCTCGGACACCTTTGCCGGGATCAAGCCGTCGTCGGCGCCCGCCTTCATCGTCGCGCAGCTCGCTGGTGGCGCCCTCGCCGTCGGTCTTGCACGCTTCCTGTATCCCGACCTCCCGGCCGCGGAGCTGGTCGTCCCGCACGACCACGCCGACGCGGCCTGAACGGAGACCGCGTGCCCGCCCTGGAAGATCCCGGCGTCGAACAGCCGCGCACCACAGCCACCGAGGGCGTCCCCAACGTGTTGTTCTTGTGCGTGCACAATGCCGGCCGTTCACAGATGGCCCTCGGCTGGTTCAATCACCTCGCCAGAGGCGATGCAATCGCGTGGTCGGGCGGATCCGAACCCGGAGCCGAGGTCAACCCGTCTGCCATCGCGGCGATGGCTGAAGTCGGCATCGACATCACCAACGAGTTCCCCAAACCGTGGACCGACGAGATGGTGCGGGCCGCCGACGTCGTCGTCACCATGGGATGCGGCGACACGTGCCCCTTCTTCCCCGGCAAACGCTACGAAGACTGGGAGCTCGAAGACCCTGCCGGCCAGGGCGTCGACGCGGTGCGTCCCATCCGCGACGAGATCGAGCAGCGCGTCCGGCGCCTGCTCGCCGGCCTCGGCGTTCCCGCAAGCTGAGCCGCGACGGTCAGCCGGCGACCGGTCGATACGCGCAGATGAGCACGCCGGTCTTCGAGGTCGACGTCGACACCAGCTCGAGTGTTCGCGCCTGGCCGTCTTCGGGGAACAGTCGCTTCCCGCCACCGAGCACGATCGGCTCGATCATCAGGCGGAACTCGTCGACGAGGCCGTTGTTGATCAGCTGGGCAGCCAGTGACGCGCTTCCCATCACCTGCAAGCTCTCGCCGTCGCGCTCCCGCAGCGCACTGATCGCGCCGATCGCGTCATCGGCAGGCAACAGCGTCGAGTTGTTCCAGCCGAGGTCGTCCTGTGTCAGCGTCCTCGACGCGACGTACTTCGGGATCTCGTTCATGTGGTCGGCGAACGGGTCGCCGGCGCGTCCGGGCCACGCGGCCGCCATCGTCTGCCACGTCCGGCGGCCGAACAGGAGTGCCTCCGTCGTCTGCATCACTTCCTCGATGACGGGTCCCATCGCCTCGGGATCGAAGAACGGCATCGACCACCCGCCGTGCGAGAAATCGGCGTCGGCGTCTTCGTTGCGTCCGCCGGGAGCCTGTATGACGCCGTCGAGGCTCATGAAGTCACTGAGGATGATGCGCACGTCCGCTCCTTCGGGTTGCGGTCATTGCCGCCCACAAATGTCTCGTCATTGCAACGCGTCGAAGGTGCTGTCGTCGAGTCGTTCGTGCCCGACGGCTTCGCTCGGCTGCATACGAACGCGATCGCGTCACCGCTGAATCTTCTTGACATCCGAACATGTGTTCGTATATGCTGCGGGCACTTCCCTCGACTTCCCCGTGTGGTTTCTCGCGCCTTTGGGAGGTCGTGGTGTCTCGGCTGGGTCGGCTCGTCGATGCGTTGTGTGAGGCGCTCGCGTCCTTCGATCCGGCGTTGTGGTCGGGGGAGGACTGCGCGGTCCTCGCCGCGCGTCTGGCGCGGACGGCGAAGGCGTGTGAGACGGCAAGCGCCAGGGCGGCGGTGCGGGCGTCGGAGTGCGGTCGTGTCGGTGCCACGCCTGCGGTGTTTCTGGCGCGCATGGGTGGATGCACGACGGGCGCGGCGCGTTCCGCGCTGGCGACGGTTCAGTCCGTCGTTGCGTGTCCGCGCACCGAGGTGGCGTTGCGCTGCGGTGAGGTGTCACTGGCACAGGCCGCCGAGATCGCGTCGGTGGCCGAGCACGAGGCGGAGCTGCTCGATCTCGCACGTTCGACAGACTTACGGGCGGTGAAGGACGCCGCCCGCAAGCATCGCCTCGCTGCGATCGACCGTGAGGAGTTGTACGCGACGCAGTGCGCGGCGCGGGAATTCGTACATTGGAAGGACGAGCTCGGCATGACGCGATTCCGTGGGGCGCTCCCACCGGATGTCGGCGTGGCGTTCGTGAACCGACTTGATGCGCAGACGGACCGGGAATGGCGCGCCGCCAAGCGGACAGGGAAAGTGGACGCCCGCGCCGCGCACGCAGCAGACGCGCTCGTGCGCATGACCGAGAACGGACGCGCGGGGAGACCGATCGGGACAGATCTGGTGATCGCAGTGGACCTACGCGCCTACCGGCGCGGGCATGCAGCGGCCGACGAGTGCTGCCACATCGTCGGAGACGGACCGATACCTGTAAACGTGGTACGAGCAATGGCGAATGACGCGTTCTTGAAGGTCGTGCTGCACGATGGCGTCGCCATTCACACCGTTGCACACCTCGGACGCAAGCGTCCTGCTCACCTCGACACTGCGCTCAGACTCGGCGCACCACCCGACTTCGACGGCGCCGCCTGCACCGAGCCCCACTGCGACCGCACCTACCACCTGCAATGGGACCACAAAGATCCCTACGCCAACGGCGGCAAGACCTCCTTCGGGAACCTGCAGCCGTATTGCTCACCCCACCACATCGAGAAAACCGAACGCGACCGCAGGGCCGGTCTCCTCGGTGGCGATCGAAGGACGCGCGGCCCGTAACACCGCGATCGAGGTAGCTGCTCGGGAGGCGCACGCCGGCAGGAATGCGAGGCACGTTCGCGGTATGAGCTGCGAAGCTGGGGAGGTGAGCGCGAGCAACACTTCCAGACGCGCCGGCGCTGACGTGCGTACGGTCGTCCTTGTCGAAGGGATCAGCGATCAGTGCGCGCTCGAGGCGTTGGCTGCGCGTCGTGGTCGGAATCTTGACGCCGAGGGCATCTCCATCGTGCCAATGGGGGGTGCGAAGAACATCCGGAGCTTCGTGGAGATGCTCGGTCCGCGGGGGTTCGACGTCCGGCTGGCCGGCCTTTGTGACGCCGGAGAGGAGAGCGACTTCCGGCGCGCGCTCGAGTGGGCCGGCTTCGGCGCCGAGCTCAGTCGCGCCGAGATGGAAGCACTGGGTTTCTTTGTGTGCGTCGCAGACCTCGAGGACGAGCTGATTCGCTCCCTGGGTGCTGCCTCCGTGGAACGGGTCGCCGACGCGGAGGGTGAGCTCGGGTCGTTTCGCACCTTGCAGAAGCAGGCTGCGCAGCAAGGACGGCCCGTTGAGCAGCAGCTTCGGCGTTTCATTGGCAGCCGTGGCGGCCGGAAGATCAGATACGCGCGCTTGCTCGTCGACGCCCTGGATCTCACACGAGTGCCTCGGCCGCTCGATCGTCTCCTTGCTCATGTCTGAGACTTCGAACGAAGACCCGCGTTTGATTTCGAGTGGCCGTCGGACGCGCATGCTCCTTGTCGCACTTCTCGCGCTCGCGCTCGTACAGCTCGCGCATCTTCTCGACGTCTTTCGGTACGCGGATCACGCCCGTTGGTCATCGGTGCTGCTCGACCGGCCGGCGCTGTTCGGCATTGGCGCCGCCGCCGTCGCCTTCATCGCGGTCTCGAGAAGAGAACGCTTCGCACGTCAGCTGGCAGCTGGCGCCGGCGGCATCGTCGCGGTGGGGTTCACGCTCTACCACGGGATCCCGTTCGACCTCGGCGTCAACAATCCGTATTGGGGGCCCGATGCCGACGCCGACCTCGTCCGGTGGCTCACGGTCCTCGCTGCGATCGCGGTGGGAGGCTGGACCGTCTGGCTGGCATTGGGCACGGGGAAACGCGGGCGTGCCGCTCGCTAGCGTCTCGTCTTGATGGCCGGCCAGAACGTGGGCGAATCGCGAGACGGCGTCTCGCTGACCAACCTCGACCAGCCGCTGTTCGACGGGGCCGACGCGACCAAGCGGGACCTGGTCGAGTACCTGGACGGAGTTCGTGACCGTCTCATCCCCGAGCTGGAGGATCGCCCGCTGTCGGTCATCCGCGTCCACCGCGGCCAGGAAGCATTCATGCAGAAGAACGTCCCCAAGTACACGCCGTCGTGGGTGCGCACCGTGCGGCTGTGGGCGGAGACCTCGAAGCGGGATGTGTCCTACGCGTTGTGCAACGACCGCCGCACCCTGTTGTGGTTCGCCAACCAGCGCGCGGTGGAGTACCACCCGACCCTCGTGCGAGCCGATCGTCCCGACCGGGTCACGCATCTTGTGCTCGACCTCGACCCGCCCGACGCCGATGCGTTCGCGATGGCCGTGCGCGCCGCCCACCTGGTCCGCCAGGTGCTCGCCGACGTAGGGCTGGAAGGCGCGGTCAAGACGAGCGGCGCCAAGGGCGTCCACGTCTTCGTCCCGATCGACACCGAGGCATCGATCGAGGACGCGGCCGCCGTGACCCGTGCCATTGCGGCACGCGCGGAGCGGCTCGATCCCGCGCTCGCGACGACAGCGTTCGTGAGGGACGATCGGGGCGGCAAGGTGTTCGTCGATTCGACGCGGTCGGGCGGTGCCACGGTCATCGCGGCCTACAGCCCGCGCGTGCGACCTGGTGTGCCCGTGTCCTTCCCCGTGGGCTGGGACGACCTCGATGCGGTGGCGCCGGCAGATTTCAACGTGCACACCGCGCTGCAACAGCTCGGGAACGGCAGCCCGTGGGCGGCGCAGATGGTGAGCCCGCAGCGCTTGCGTGGAGACCTGATCGAGGAGGGTCGCGCCATTCCGGTCGCACGCGTGCAAGCCATGCACGAGGGCAAGCGGCGCGCTCGCGCGCGCCGCAGCTAGGGCGGATCGTCACGCTCGCGCGTAGGGATCGAAAGTCGGTTGCACGTTTCGCCGCGCACGACAAGGATGTGCGCACCGTCCACGTCAAGCGAGGAGGTGGGAAGCAGATGACGAGTGTCACTTCGTCCGCTCCCGGCCTCGGATGCGCTCTACTCGGACGCGTCTGACGTCACACTCGTCGCCGCGATCGACCACGTTCGTGTCGCGCTCTGCCGGGAGCCATGCAGGATCTCGACGCAGGGGAGTTGTATGGACACGGCGTGGCTCATCGCCGATCCCGAGCCGTACGAGGAGTACGACCTCGGTTCACTGAAGACCGGCAAGGAAGCGGAAGTTTTTCTCGTCGAGCGCGTCGCCCCCGACGGGCGTTCGTGCTTGCTCGCTCACAAGCGCTACCGGCCGCGCGAAGTGACCCACAAGGGTGAATTGCAAGAGCTCGGCTTCCAGCGCGCCGCGAACTTTGTCAACGACCGCGCGTACCGCGACGGGCGGTCGTTCGCGAACAGCCGCGACCGCCGCGCCGCGGCGAAGAAGACGCGCCACGGAAGGAGTGTTCTCCGTCGCGACTGGCCGGACAACGAATTCGCGATGCTCGAGCTGCTCGCGGGCGCAGGGGTCCGCGTGCCGTTCCCGGTCGCCCGAACCGCGGACGGCGTGTTGATGCAGTACATCGGCGACCGCGCGTTGTCAGCGCCGCGCCTGGTCCACGCCGGGCTGAATCGCCTGCGCGTGCAGCAAGCCGCGTCGCAGCTCATCGAGAACTTGCACCTCATGGTCGGCGCAGGCGTCGTACACGCCGACCTGTCGGTGTTCAACCTGCTCTGGTGGGACGAAACGCTCTGGATCATCGACGTGCCGCAAGCAGTTGAGATCAGCACGAATACTCAGGCCATGGACTTTCTGCATCGCGACCTGGTCAACGTCGGCGAGTGGTTCCGGACAAAGGGCGTCGGCTTCGATACCGATGTCCTGTTCAGCGAGCTCGTGGCTGAAGCCTTCGGATCGAGATGATCAGTCAGCGAGCTTCGCCGCGAACCTACGCAGCATGTTGATGTTGCGGCTCGTGCTGTTGTTCTTCCCGACGACCTCCCAGTCCTTCTTCTTCAACCTCGAGTCGGTCGACTTGCCGTGCATTCGCCAGTGGACATCGCGCCCGCGCACGACCAGGGTGTCGAACTCGTTCGACAATGACGTCAAAACGCGAGCGGTCGCGGCGTCGGGCGGAGCCTTGAGAAAGGTGACGAAGTACGTGTCGCCGGCGGCCACCGCGAACGGTCCTGCCGCGACGATTCGCTGGAGCTCGGTCGCTGTGCGGACGAACGTGGTGATCTCGAAGCCGAACTCGGACTCGAGTGCGCCTTCGATCGACCGTTCGACGTCCGCCCGTGAACCGGCCGCATCGAACGCGACGTTGCCGCTGTTGATGTACGTCCAGACATCGCCGTACCCGACGCGTGCGAGCACCTCGACGACGCGTGACATCTTGACCGTACGGTGCCCGAGGTTCACGGCGCGGAGAAACGCGACACGCGCGGTCACGGCTGCGGTGTACGCGCCTGGTACGCGGGCTCTCGCACCGGCCCACCACTTTCCGCGGGTCCTGTCGGCCCGGCGGCTCCCGCGAGCGCGGCTTGCACGGCGTCGCCGTCCACGGTCTCGTGCGCGAGCAGGTCCTCGACCAGGCGGTCGAGGGCGTCGCGATGATCGCCGAGCAACGACAGCGCGCGCCGTTCGGCTTCGCGCAGCAGATCGCCGACCTCCTCGTCGATCACGCGCTGGGTCGCCTCGGCATAGCTGCGGCTGTGGACCTCCTCGGCACCGAGATACATCGGTGAGCTGCTGCCGAAGCCGACGGGCCCGAGCCGCTCGCTCATGCCGTACTCGCGCACCATCCGGGTTGCGAGATCGGTTGCGCCGTGCAGGTCGCTCGCGGCACCACTCGAGGCCTCGCCGAGCACCAGCAACTCCGCCGCGCGTCCTCCGAGCCGTACCGCGAGTGAGTCTTTGAGGTAGCTCTCGCTGTACAGATGGCGTTCGTCGACCGGGAGCTGTTCGGTGACGCCGAGCGCCTGCCCCGCCGGCAGAATTGTCACCTTGGCCACCGGATCGGCGCGCGGCGACAACGCGGCGACCAGCGCGTGTCCGGATTCATGCACCGCCACGGCGTGCTTCTCGTCGGGCATGAGCGCGTTGGTCGCCTCACGACGCCCCAACAGGATGCGATCGCGCGCCTCGGAGAAATCCGCCGCGGAGACGACGTCGCGTCCGGCGCGTACCGCGACGATCGCCGCCTCGTTGACGAGGTTCGCGAGGTCGGCTCCCGAGAAGCCGGGTGTCGACCTCGCCACGGCGTCGAGGTCGACATCCTCACTGAATCGTTTGCCCCGGCCGTGCACTGCAAGGATCGCCGCGCGCTCGCGCTGGTTCGGCAACGGGATCTCGACCTGTCGGTCGAAGCGGCCGGGGCGCAGCAGCGCCGGGTCGAGGGTCTCGGGTCGGTTCGTGGCCGCGATGACGACGACACCCGCGGCCGGGTCGAAGCCGTCCATCTCGGCGAGCAGTTGGTTGAGCGTCTGCTCGCGCTCGTCGTTCGAAACGAGCGCGCCGCCACGTCGTTGGCCGATCGCATCGATCTCGTCGATGAAGATGATCGCGGGCGCAGCCTTGCGGGCGGCCGCGAACAGGTCGCGGACGCGTGAGGCGCCCACGCCGACGAACAGCTCGACGAAGCTCGATCCGGTGAGCGCGAAGAACGGAACGTCGGCTTCTCCTGCAACTGCACGTGCGAGCAGCGTCTTGCCCGTACCGGGAGGCCCGACCATGAGGACGCCCCGCGGCGTGACCGCCCCGGCACGTGTGTAGCGCTCGGGATGGCGCAGGAAGTCGACCACCTCGTTGATCTCGCGCTTCGCGCCTTCGTAGCCTGCCACGTCGTCGAAGCGCGTCGTCGGGCGTTGCTCGTCATAGACCTTCGCCTTGGACGAACCAAAGCCCATGATTCCGCCGCTGAGCTGGCGGGTGGCACGCCGGCTGATCAACAGGTAGAGACCGAGCAGCACGACGAACGGCAAGAGCCCGCCGATGACGCTCCAGAAGCTCGTGGAGCTCGTGGTGCCCTTGACCGTGACATGGTGCTGCGCGAGCTCACCCGCCAGCGCATCATCCTTCAACACCGTCGGAATTCGCGACTCGTAGTCCTTCTTGTCGACGAGCTGACCAGTCACTTTGCCATTCGGATCGATGGTTGCCGTCTTGACCTGATTGGCGTCGACCTTTGTCTTCCAATCGGTATAGCTGAGCGAAGTCACGCTCTTGCTGGGTCCGGGCAGGAACAGCAGGAGTGCCGTCACGCCGAGGCCGACGAGCCACAACGTGTGCAGCCAGCGCGGCGCCTTCTTGGGCGGTGCCGGCTTGGGCGGGTCGGTGGGCGGCCCCGATTTCGCCGGGCTCGAACGGTGGATCTGCGGCGACGACATCGGATCTCCTCGGCCATCGACGGACGACACGGTGAAGCGTCGCGCGTCGGAGCGCTCGGTGCCCGTTCGCGAAGGGTCGTCGACGCACCCTCCGGCTGTGCTGACCGCCTACGCGTCGTCGTGATTCACTCGTCGCCGGTTGTGTACGGGTTGCACAGCGCCTCGATCCAGTCGGGCTCTGCCAACGCGAGGCGCAGCTCGATCTGATCGGCGGCGGTGAACGGTGCTCCCGACGACGGGTGCTCCGCCAGCTCGGCCGGAAACTGCCACGTCTCGAGCGATGAACCCGCAGCGACGGCCGCCAATGCTCCCTGCGCGTGCGTGGCCGCGACGGTCGGGAGCTCACATTTCGGGCAGATGAATCGGTAGCTCCACTGATCGTCGTCAGTGCAGTTGCGGATGGTCACCGCTTCGGCGTCGATTCGTAGCTGCGCACATTCGATGCACTTGACGATGATGTGCATTTGCGTCACGTCGAGACCTCCCGCATGGTTTCCAGCTCTCTGGTTCTGTAGAGAGATGTCGACGGCGGGTCACCTCATCCGCAGAGGCGGGTGCGCCCACTCCTCCTAGTGCGATCGCGCTAGTAAGACGCCGGAGCGACCGCTGACGGCTCAGGTGCGGGCCGTCGCGGCCCAGCCGAACTCGTTGGTGCGGACCTCGACCTCGGCGAACCCGGCCGCCTGCAATCGCGAAGGCAGCGAGCCGGGATCGATCGGGTTGTAGGTGTCGCCGTCGTGGTGCGCCGCGAGCTCGTCGCTCGGGAGGCTGTCGCTCGCGACGAGCGTCGCCCCTGTCCGCAGCACCCGGGCCACCTCGGCGAAGAGGCGGTCCTGCAACCCGACGGAGGGAACGTGGTGCAGCATCGTGAAGCACGCCGCACCCGAGAACCGGCCGGGGGGAGCGTCGAGCGCGGTCGCGTCGCCGTGCACGATCTCGACGGTGGGAACCGCGGCGAACCGCTTCGTGAGCATCGCCGCGAGCTCGCCGTCGATCTCCACCGCGGTGAGGCGCGGCGCCGACCGGCACAGCACATCTGTGGTCGCGCCGTAACCCGGACCCACTTCGAGGACGTCGTCGCCGAGATCGACCTCACGCATCGCCCACGGGAGGATGACGTCGCGCATCAGCGCCCGCCACTCGTCGCTGCCGCAGTGCTCGTGCGCTTCGTTCATCACGGCACCGTACGAAGGACACCGCGTGTCCGCTACGGGGTATCGTGACAAGCCATAGCGCGAAACCGACAGCCTACCGAGCTCGCGCCCTGGGGCGGCGGCGTGGTCGTCGCGTCGTACCAGCTCGGCGCCGGCGACCACTTCGACTGGCACCACCACGAGGTCCATCAGCTCTCGGTCGCCGCCGACGGTGTGGTGTGCATGGGCCTCGCCGACCGGGCCTGGGTGCTGCCGCGTTCGCGGGCGCTCTGGATACCCGCGGGTGTGCCGCACACGGTGGACACGATCGGCGGCGCCACCTTGACCTCGCTGTGGTTCGACCCATCGCCGTGCCCGATCACGTGGACCGAGCCGACCGTTGTCCCGGTCGACCACCTCCTTGCCGGCCTCGTCGATCGGCTCGACCACGACCACCTCACGACTGAGGAGCGCACCCGGGCGGAGGCCGTGTTGTTCGACCTCATCCGCCCGATGAGCTCGGTGACGCTCGACCTGCCCCTCCCGCAGGACGACCGGGCTCGGCGCGTGGCGGAGGATCTGCTCACCGATCCCGCCGACCAACGCTCACTCGCCGAGTGGGGGCGGGCGGTGGGCGCGAGCGAGCGCACGCTGACGCGAGCGTTCGTCGCCGATACGGGATTGCGCTTCGACGAGTGGCGCACCCGCGCCCGCGTCACCGCGGCCGTCCGGTTGCTCGCCACCGGCGTCCCCGTCGCGCGGGTCGCGACCGACGTCGGCTACGCATCGGCCAGCGCGTTCGGCGCAGCCTTCCGGCGCGCCACAGGCACGACGCCGGGCGCCTACTTCGGCCGCCTCGACTGACGCGACGAATCTGCACACCGTGAACCCCGCGACATCTCGGCCTGGGTAGGACCGCGCCGAGAAGCCACGCCAAGGAGTGACCATGGCCGACACACCTCCCACCACCACCAACGCCGGCATCCCCGCTGAGAGCGACGAGCACTCGCTGACCGCCGGCCCCAGTGGTCCCGTCCTTCTGCAGGACCACTACCTCATCGAGAAGATGGCGCAGTTCAACCGAGAGCGCGTCCCCGAGCGCGTCGTACACGCGAAGGGCGGCGGCGCGTTCGGCAGATTCGAGGTCACCAACGACGTCAGTCGTTACACCAAGGCTGCGGTGTTCCAGCCGCGCACGAAGACGGAGACGCTGCTGCGGTTCTCGACAGTCGCAGGTGAGCTCGGGAGCCCCGACACATGGCGCGACCCGCGGGGCTTTGCACTCAAGTTCTATACGACTGAAGGCAACTACGACATGGTCGGCAACAACACGCCGGTCTTCTTCGTCAAGGATCCGATGAAGTTCCAGGACTTCATCCGCTCGCAGAAGCGTCGGGCCGACACGCACTTGCGCGACCACGACATGCAGTGGGACTTCTGGACGCTGAGTCCCGAGTCGGCGCACATGGTGACGTGGCTGATGGGTGATCGCGGCCTCCCCCGCTCATGGCGGACGATGAACGGCTACTCGTCGCACACGTACATGTGGATCAACGCGCACGGTGAGAAGCACTGGGTGAAGTACCACTTCAAAACCAATCAGGGAATCGAGTTCTTCACCCAGGACGAGGGTGACCAGATGGCCGCCATCGACACCGACTACCACATTCGCGATCTGCGCGAGCACATCGACACCGGCGACTTCCCGACCTGGACGATGAAGGTGCAGATCATGCCGTACCACGATGCCGCGACGTACCGCTTCAACCCGTTCGACCTCACCAAGGTCTGGCCGCACGGCGACTATCCGCTCATCGATGTCGGCACGCTGACCCTCGATCGCAACCCGGCGAACTACCACACCGACATCGAGCTCGCCGCGTTCGAACCGTCGAACCTCGTGCCCGGCGTCGGTCCGAGTCCCGACAAGATGCTGCTCGGCCGCTTGTTCTCCTACCCGGACACGCACCGTTATCGCATCGGGCCCAACTACATGGACCTGCCGGTGAACCAGCCCAAGGCAACAGACCGTCATTCTACGCGAAAGACGGGCCGATGCGCTACCACAACCCGGGCGATCCCGTGTACGCGCCCAACTCCTACGGCGGTCCGCGTGCGCGCCCGCCCGAGTTCCTGGCCGGATGGGAGGTCGAAGGAGACATCGTTCGCGCCGCCACCGACCTGCACCCCGAGGACGACGACTGGGGCCAGCCCGGCACGATGGTGCGCGACGTCCTCGACGACGCGGCGCGTCGGCGGCTGGCCGACAACATCGTCGGCCACCTCCTCAACGGCGTCACGGAGCCTGTCCTGGTGCGCGCGTTCGAGTACTGGCACAACGTCGACAAATCGCTCGGCGACAACATCGAGCAAGGCGTGCGTGCGAAGCAGGGTGAGAAGGATCCAAAGGAGGGCCAGCAGGCAAGCCCGGCCCGTTCGAGCGCGCAAAGCAAGGCTTGAACGCACGCGCCTGCGCGCCGACACTCCTGTCTTGCGGGACCTGCTATCGGGCCAGTTCCGCGTTCAAGGTCGCCGCGGCGTCCGGCGTCAGCGAGAGATCGACCACGGGTTTCGGTGACGCGCGCCGCGCGCGTAGGAGCCCCCACGTGCCCGCGGCGAGCGCGGCGGCAGCACCGACACCGATCGCGTACCGCGCACCGAACTGCTCCGATACCCACCCGACGATCGGCCCACCGATCGGTGTGCTGCCCAGGAACAGCATGGCCTGCAGTGCGAGCACGCGGCCGCGCATCTCGGGAGCGGCCTCGATCTGCACGATCGACGTCGAGGCGGTGAGGAAAGCGATGCTCGTGATCCCCAGCAACACGCCGAACACGAATGCGAACAACTGGTTCGGCGCGAGCGCCATCAACACCATTGCGGCGCCGTAGCCCAACGATGCCAGCGCGACCGCCCGCACGTCGATCGACTTTCGCCGCGCGGTGCGCAAGGCGCCGATCAACGCACCGACGCTCACGACCGAGAAAAGCAGCGTGAACGTCGTGCCGTTGCCGTGCAGATCGCGGGTCGTAAAGATCGGGAAGACCGTTTGAAAGTTGTACGACAGCGTGCCGACGACGGCCATCATCGTCAACGGCACCCACAACTCGGGCACGCTGCGCGCGTAACGCAGGCCCTCGCGCACCTGGTGCTTCGCCTTGACCGTGACCGGCGCGGGCCGCAACTCCTCAGTGCGCATCATCCACAGGCCGGTGAGGACTGCGAGATACGACAGACCGTCGCCGAGGAAGCACCATCCGAAGCCGACGGTCGCGACGAGCAGGCCGGCAAGCGCCGGACCGATGACGCGAGACGACGTCATCAACGCGCTGTTCAGGCTCACCGCATTGTGCATGTCACCTTCGGGCACCATCTCGACCACGAACGCGCGCCGAGCGGGGTTGTCGAACGCGACCGTGACGCCACCGATGAGTGCCACCCCGTAGATCGCGAGCACGGGCGGGTGGCCGCTGAACGCAAGCGCGGCGAGGACGAACGATTGCGCCATCGCGATCGTTTGGACGATCAGCAACAGCTTGCGCTTGTCGGAGCGGTCGGCGACCAGACCGGCCCACGGACCGAGTATGAGCACCGGCCCGAATTGTGCGGCGGCGAGCGCGCCGAGCGCGATGCCGTTGTCGGTGAGCTTCAGCACCAGCAGCGTCTGCGCCACGAGTGTGAGCCAGTTGCCGATCTGGGAGATCAGCTGCCCGCTGAAGAACAGGCGGAAGTTGCGGACGTGGAGGGACTGGAAGGTCTCACGCGTCGCGACGCGAAATGCCTTCATGTCGGATCCGCGGTGAGCGCGTCCAGGACGTCGAGCGCGTCTGCCAGCCGGCGCCGCTGGGTGTCGTCGAGCTGCGCGATCTGCGCCGACAGCCACATGGTTTTGCGCTGGCGGATCTTCGCGAGGCGCGCGTTGCCATGAGGCGTCGTCGACACCCACGCGACCCGCCGGTCTGCCTCGTCGAGGCGCCGCACGACCAAGCCGGCCGCTTCGAGCTTGGCGACGACCTTCGTGACGCTCGGCGGCGCAACCCGCTCCTGCTCCGCGAGCGCGCCGAGCGTGAGTGAACCGTGCCGCTCGATGGTGGCGAGCGCCGACAGCTGGCTGGGCGACAGGCCCGCGTCGGATTCCTGGCGCAGCTGCCGGGCCAGGCGGGTCGCGCTCAATCGCAACCGGGCCGCGATCGCCGCCGTGTCGGGCGTCTTCACGGCGTTGCGGGGCTGCGAAGTGGCGGTCATGCGCCAAGCTTACCCTAACTAATTACCTCAGCTAAACATCGGGTGCGGCCGGGAGTCGGATCGCCGGCGCCGCGCGGCTTTCGCGTGGTATTGCAGAGTCCATCGGAATCATGCGGGTCTCGGTCGCATTGCACGTGCACGAGTCGAACGGAGGTGTGTCCCGTGGGTCAACTTCTGCACCCGTCGCTGGCGAATGACGACCACACGCGTGGTGATCCCGATGCACCAACGACCGTCACGGTGTTCGGCGACTACGAATGTCCGGTCTCGGCGCGACTCTGGCATGTGCTCCACGACGTCGAAAGCTCGCTCTCCTTCCGGGAAGCCTTCCGGCACTTCCCGCTCACGGGTGTGCATCCACACGCGCTGGTGGCCGCCCAGGCGGCCGAGGCCGCCGCAGACCAACGGATGTTCTGGGAGATGCATGACCGGCTGTTCGAGCGTCAGCAGGCGCTGGACATCGCCGACCTCGAGGCCTACGCGACGGAGCTCGGGCTCGACGTCGAGCGCTTCGCGGAAGACCTCGCCTACGAAACCTTCGCCGACGTCGTGCGAGCGCACCAACGGAGCGGTGTCAGCAGCGGCGTCGTGACAACTCCCGCCGTCTTCGTCAACGGCCGGAGTACAGCGTTCGACGATCCGGACCAGCTCCCCGAACTGCTCGCCGGCAGGGACGGCACGCGTCTCGAAGCCCGCGAACCGTAGCGGGAAAGCGCAACTGACTACGCTGCGCGCGCTCGCGACCGGACACCGATAGCCGCTCCGGTGTCGCGCGCGTAGGGTCTTGCCGGGTCTGGACGAGCGGGAGACCGAGCGTGGACGAGCTCGAGCGTTGGCGCGAGCGGGGCCGAACGACCGCGACTTCGGCCGGTGAGGTGTTCATCGTCGATGTCCTGCCGTATGCGGATGACGGTCGCGATCCCTTGCTCGTGCTGCACGGCTTCCCGACATGTTCCGCGGACTGGCGGCACGTGGTCGACGGGCTCGCGATCCATCGCCGCGTCGTGCTCTTCGACTTCGTCGGCTTCGGGCTCTCGGCGAAGCCCGACCGGCGCTACTCGATCGAGCTGCACGCCGACACCGCGGTCGAGGTCACGGCGTCGTGTGGGCTCGAACGTGTCGCGCTCTGCACGCACGACATGGGTGACACGGTCGGCGGTGAACTGCTCGCTCGTGACCTCGACGGCACGCTGCCGTTCGACATCAGCCGCCGGGTGCTGACGAACGGATCCATCTATCTCGAGCTGGCGCATCTCACCGCCGGCCAGCAACTGCTCTTGCAACTCGACGACGCGCCGATCGACGTCATCACCGAGCCGGGGTTCACGGCCGGCGTGGCGCAAACGTTCTCGGCCGCGCACCCGGCAACCGCAGAGGAGCTCGCACTTCAGTGGGCCGCGCTGGCGCACGCCGGCGGGCACCGTTTGCTTGCACGCTTGATCCGGTACCTCGAGGATCGCAAGCTGCGCGAGGCGCGCTACACGGGCGCGATCGAGCGGCATCCCGCTCCGATCGGCGTCGTCTGGGGGATGCAGGATCCGGTTGCGGTCGCGCCAATGGTCGAGCGCCTGCTTGCCGCACGACCGGGCACCCCGTTCTTCCCGCTCGACGACGCAGGCCATTACCCGATGATCGAGACTCCCCGGGAGTTCGCGCGCGCAGTGACCGAGCTGCTGGAGGAGTGATAGGGAGCATCGGTCCGTTCAACGCGCCGGTTTCGTGGCGACGTAGACGGCGTCGCCGGGGTCGCCGGGCGCGGGCAGGACGACGAGGTCCACGAACCCCGCGTCCGCCAGCATCCGGCGGGCGAGTTGCTCGCCGAAGACGGTACCGATCCCCGCACCCCCGTGAGCCAGCGACACCGTCATGCAATGAAGTGTGCTGACGGCGTACAGCAGTGGCGCCATCGGGTTGTCGAGGTTCTCTTCGAGCGTGTCCGCGGCATGCGGTTCCTTCATGACGAACAGCCCGCCGGGCGCCAACGCGGTGTGGATCCGGTCGAGTACGGCGACGGGGTCGACCTGGTCGTGGAGTGCGTCGAACACGAATACGACATCGAAGCGCTCGTCGACCGCGAGCGTGGCGGCATCCGCGACCCCGAACGTGACGTTGTCGAGCTGGGCGCCGCCGGCCTCGGCGCGGGCGCGGGCGATCGCGCCTTCGTCGAAGTCGAATCCGGTGAACGTCGATGCCGGAAACGCACGCGCGAGCAGGACGAGCGCGTGGCCAGTGCCGCACGCGACGTCCGCGACGCGGGTCCCCGCGCGCAGCTGCGCGTCCAAGCCGGGGACCAGCGGAACGTACGCGTCGAGCAGCTGCGTGTCGAAGATGCTTCGGCTGATTCCGTCCATGACGTCGGTGAGCTCGGGACGGTACTCCGCGTACGCGACGCCGCCCCCTTCGCGGAAGGCGCGCGCGACCTGATGGACATGCTTGCCGAGGTGCGTATGGAACTGCGCCATCGGCGCCAAGTTCGCGGGCCCGTCGGTGAGCGCCGCCGCGTGCTCGGGCGGCAGCCGGTAGGTCTTGGCGGTCGGTGCGTACTCGATGATGCCACCCGATGTCATCGCGCCGAGCCATTCGCGCACGTATCGCTCGTTCAGGCCGGCTCGGTCCGCCAACTCCTCACTCGTCGCAGCACCCGCCGCCGCAGCCGTGAGAAGCCCGGTCCGATGCCCGATGTCGATCATGTAGTTCAACATCGAGCCCGTGTAGATGTCGAGAAGACGGCCGAAGAACTCCTCGACCTTCTCGGGATCGCCCGAAACGTCGCTCGTGGTGCTCGTGGTGCTCGTGGTCATGTGCGCTCCTCGGGAGTCGACGGCTCGCGCGATCATCGGCGGGCAAGAGTGTCGGGCACATCCGTGAGACCACGGGTTCTACGTGGTTCGCACCCGTCAGGCCCCGTAGGCGATGGACGCGCTCAGCGCTGTGAGCTGACCGCGGCTGCGAGCGTCCAGCTTGGTGAGCAACGACGACACGTGCGTCTCGACCGTTCGGACCGAGAGGTACAGGCGTTGTGCGATGTCGGCGTTGGACAACCCGTCACCGAGGAGCTGGAGGATCTCGGTCTCTCTGACGGTGACCCCGTGCTTCGCCAGCTCGTCGGGAACCGCGGCGGTGCTGCGACGGCGGCGCGGCACGGACCCGCCGGCCGCGCGCAGGAGGCCGCGGACGCGATCCGCCGCGATCGGCGCGCCCGCTGCCTCGTAGGTCTCGAGCGCCTCGCGGAGCCAACGCACCCGGGCCGGCCCCGCGAGGATCTCGCTGGCCAGCATCCGCATCAGTGCGATGTCGAATGGCATGCGACCGGTCGCCCCCGCGATCGCGTCGTCGACGCCGGCTTCGCTTCCGGCAAGAAGCGCGTCCGCTGCCGCCACGAGCACCGGCCGGCCGTGCCAGCGCGCGAGGTCAGGCATCGTTCGGACCTCGTCGAGCGCTCGCGCCGCGTCGTCCCTACGACCGAGCGCGAGCAGCGTCCACACGAGCCAGCACGGGCCGTCGCTCGGCACGATGCCGGGCATCGTCTGCATGATCTCGCGTGAGAGCTCCAGCCAGTGGAGCGCGTCTGCGTAGTCACCGCGGCGCAACGCGAGGTCGCCGCGTATGCCGGCGGTGTGCAGCAACAGGTCCGCGGTCGGCGCGAGCGCTTCAGCTTCGGCAAAGAGTTCCTCGACCGACGCCGCGGTGAAGCTCTGCGCGCCGGCTTTCGCCGCGATCAGATATGCGACCTGATCGAGACGAAGCTCGCGACAGCGTGGGATCGCGTCTGCGAGCAGCGACAACGCAGCAGCGGGATCGCCGTTGAGCACGAGAGCGATCGCGAGGTTCTCCTCGGCCCACGCCAGCTCGACCAACGCGCCGGCGGCGCGCGCGAGCTCGACGGCCTCGTACAAGCGCGCCGGTGGCCGGCCGGCAAATACTTCGATCTTCCCCAGCTGTACGACTGCTCGGAGTTGGGCCTGCGTTCGCCCGGCGGCGACGGCTTCTTCGGCTTGTTGTATCCACGCCGCTTCCGCCGCGGCGCGCCGGCCGAGGTAGTCGAACGCCCGGCCCTGCAGGTCGAGGGCGCTCAGCCGCGCGTCCAGCTCGCCGTCCGTCGCCGGTCCGTCGAGCACGCGGCCGGCGCACTCGAGCGCGCGTGTGGCCTCACCGCGGACGAGCGCGGCGCGGCCGGCGGCGATGTGGATGAACGGCGACGCGTCGCCCGCGTCGATCGCCCGGTCGATGATCGGGCTTGCGAGCTCAGGGCGCCCGGCTTCGAGTGCGGAGGTCGCCATGCGATGCCGCCGCGACGAGGTCTCGCCGTGCTGCGCGACCGTCGCCGCGTCGACTTCGAGCGATTCTGTCCAACGACCTTGTGCGGCAAGCGACCGGGCAAGCGCGTCTGCCGCGTCGGTTCGAGTTGCGGCGGTGAGCGCGAGGTCGAGGGCCGTGCGGGCGAGGCGCTCGGCGCCCAGAAGCGCGTGCTCGGCGAGCCGCGTGTCCGCGGCGGCGGCAAGCAAGCGGGCGGCATCGTCGTGCGCGCCGACGGCGGCGAGGTGGTGGGCGCGGCGTTCGAGCACGCGCGCGTCTTGCCCGGGCGCGATGTCGAGCGCCGAAGCGGCTCGCCGGTGCATCGCGTCGATGACGTGTGGCACGGTCGCGTCGAGCACCGCTTCCCGGATGACCGCGTGTCGAAACCCGATCGCGCCGCCGGTCGTCTCGAGCAAGCCCACGTGGATGCCTTCGCCGAGCGCGTCGTGCACGACGTCGGGATCGGTGGCCGCGACCGACCCGATCAGTGACGGCTCGAAGTCACCGACCACCGCGCCGGCAACGAGCACGTCGCGGTGAGCGCGCGCGAGCCGTTCCAGGCGCGCTTCGACCATCTCGCGGATAGTGCGCGGCACGGTGGTCGTGCCGCCCCGCCAGACGGTGCCGGCCGGGCCGATTTCTACGGACCCGGCGCGTAGCTGCGCGTCGAGCACCTCCTCGACCAGAAGCGGGACTCCGTCGGTGCGCGCCATGATGTCGGCGATCAGCGCCGCCGGCGGGTCCGCGTCGAGGAGGGCCGCGACAAGGTCCGTCACGGTGCGATCGTCCATCGGGCTCAGCTCGACGACGTCCGCGACGCCATCTCCGCGCAGCGAACGCACGAGCTCGTCGGCCAGGTGCGCTTCGCCGGATCGCAACGCGCCGATGACGAGCGTGTGGTCGATTGCTGCGGTCGCGAGGTAGCGGATGGCCTCCAGGCTCTCGGCATCGGCGGCGTGGAGGTCGTCGAGCAGTATCACCGCCGCGCCGTTGGACAGGGCGATCTCCCGCACCAGCTGGACGATTCCCTCGAGCGCCAAGAGACGCAGTTGCGCGGCAGACAGCTCGGCAGCCCGACGCTCGGTGTCGTCCGAGGCCGGCCACTCGGGCAGTACGAGGCGAAGCCCTCGATCGAATGGCGTCATCGCCGGCGGTGACGGGTGGCCGCGTCGCCAGGAGCGGAGCGCCTCGGCGACGACGCTGAATGCGACGGGTGTGGTGATCGGCGCCCTTCCGGCGAGCACGCCCAAACCCAGTTGCCGGCTCACGGCACCGGTCTCGCTCAGCAGGCGGCTCTTGCCCACGCCTCCTTCGCCGAGCAGGAGCACGCAGCTCGCCGCGCCGGCGTGCGCGCGCTGCACGGCGCGGCGGAGCTGGTCCCGCTCGACCTCGCGACCCACGACGACGGCGGCCCGCCGGACCCCGGCACCGGTTGGCACGCGGCACAGTCTGCTCCGCGTAGGACCCGTGGTTCCACGGATGCCCGGCGGCGGCGCGCGCTTCATGATGTTCAGTACGAACACCGGACGACCAAGGAGCGATTCGCATGTCTTTCGAGGACGTCATGGGAGCGGTAGCTCGCTGGCAAGTGGCGACCGAGGCGCTCGCGGCGCTCGGCGCCGAGCTCACCTTGAAGCAATCTGCGGATGAGGCTCCTCCCGAGATCGTCGAAGCCCTCCATGCCGTCGCGGTTGCTGCCGGGCTCGGGGATCTCGACGATCTCGAGCCGCAGCAGCAGGCAATCGCCGCGTCGATCGTCCGTCTCTGCGTCCGCCAGGCAATAGATCTCCTGGACGACCCGGCGCGTCAACCGGGATGGACGTTCACCGACCCGGTGATCCTCGACGGATGGGGCCGGGGCTCGATGCTGGTCCCGATGCTGATCGCCTCATCGACTCCCGACCTCGGTGAAGTCGAGACCTTCCTCGACGTCGGGACCGGTGTCGGGCTGCTGGCCGTTGCGGCAGCCAACGTGTGGCCGACGGCCACGATCGTCGGTATCGATCGGTGGGAACCGTCGTTGGAGCGCGCACGCGCGAACGTCACCCAGGCAGGGCTCGACGACCGGATTACGTTGCGCAACCAGGACATCGTCGATCTGGACGACGTCGGCCGGTACGACTGCATCTGGGTCCCGACGTTCTTCCTGACCGAGCCCGACCTCGGCCGAGCGCTGCCGCGGCTCACGCAAGCGATGCGTCCGGGCGGCTGGGTCGTGCTCGGCCGCTTCGTGAAACCGCCCGACGCGCTGGCCGAGGCAACTGCGACGCTGCGCACCATCCGCGGCGGTGGGTTCGACATCGATCCCGAGCGCGCCGCCAAGCTCCTCGAACAGGCGGGCTGCACAGCGGTGCACGTGGCGCCCCGCGCGGGTCCGACGCCGATCGAGCTGATCCTCGGTCAGAAGTCATAGCGAGGGATCAGAAGTGTCCGACATCAGGTCGGCGAGCGAATAGCCCGCGAGGAGCTCGCGGGTCGAGATCTCCACCGTCTCCCACAAAGGCGCGATCGGGCTCGCATCCCACCCGCCCGGCCGCGTGAGGAGCGGACAGTCGACCGCCAGGAGAAGGTCGGCGACGTTGATCTTCTCCGGAGGCCGGGTGAGCACGTAGCCGCCGCGGTAGCCGCGCCGGCCGTGGACGAGGCCGCCCCGGCCCAGGTCCCCGAGGATCGACTCGAGAAACGAGTGCGGAAGCGACGTCGCCGCCGAAATCTCCTCGCCGGTGACACGCGCGCCGGGCCACGCCCGCGCGATGACGATCGCCGCGCGCACTGCGTAGTCGCTCTTCGCGGAGATCCGCATTGCACGTCTCCCGGATTTGACGGCCTCCGTTCGCTACCCTACATTGTCCATTGCTTTAGTAGGGATTTCCAAGGAGGACCACTGTGAACATCCGGCGGCGGGGACGCGTGTTCGTTCCGTTCGTGCTCATTGTCGCGCCGGCGCTCTCGCTCGCCGCGTGCGGGAGCAGCTCGAAGGGCGGCGCGTCCGGTTCGGACGTGACGTTGTCGCTCGTGGCGTACTCGACACCGCAGACCGCGCTCGACGCGATCATCAAGGAATTCAACAAAACGCCGCAGGGCAGCAAGGTGAAGTTCCAGGAGTCCTACGGCCCCTCGGGTGACCAGAGTCGCGCGGTCGAGAACGGGCTCGCGGCAGACGTCGTGAACTTCTCGCTCGAGTCCGACCTGACGCGCCTCGTCAAGGACGACATCATCGCCGCCGATTGGAACGCGAATGCGACGAAGGGCATCCTCACGAATTCGGTCGTCGCCTTTGCCGTGCGCAAGGGGAATCCCAAGAACATCCGGACGTGGGACGACTTGATCAAGCCCGGCGTCGAGGTGATCACGCCGAATCCCTTCACGTCGGGTGGCGCGCGTTGGAACGTCATGGCGGCCTACGGCGCGCAGCTGAAGCAGGGCAAGACCGCGGACCAGGCCAAGGCCTACCTCGACAAGCTCTTCAAGAACGTGCCGGTGCAGGACGACAGCGCGCGCAAGGCGCTCCAGACGTTCACCGGCGGCAAGGGTGATGTCATGCTCGCCTACGAGAACGAGGCGATCTTCGCGCAGCAGAACGGGCAGGCGATCGACTACGTCGTTCCCGATCAGACACTGCTCATCGAGATGCCGGCCGCGGTGACGAAGACGACCAAGAATGCGACCGAGGCCAAGGCGTTTCTCGACTTCTTGTACACGCCTCCCGCGCAGCGGATCTTCGCCGACAACGGCTACCGCCCCGTCGTCGACGGCGTCGCCAAGCCGGATGAGTTCAAGACGCCGAGCACGCTCTTCACGATCGCCGATCTCGGCGGCTGGTCCGAGGTCTCGACGAAGTTCTTCGATCCCGAAAATGGCATCATGGCGCAAGTGGAGAAGGGCATCGGCGTCTCGACGACAAAGTGACGCAACTCGATTCCGAGTTGGCGCTCGGGCACCGGCCGGCGACGTCCCGGTCGGTGCCTCGGCCCATCTCCGGCTTCACGCTGGGGATGGGCTTCGTCACGATCTATCTCAGCCTCATCGTCCTGCTTCCCCTCGGCGCCGTCGTGCTCCGTGCGAATCAGGATGGCTTGAGTGGCTTCTGGCACCAGGTCACCGCGCCCCAGGGCCTCGCCGCGCTGCGCTTGACGATCGGCGCGTCCTTGCTGGTCTCGGCGATCAACGCGGTGATGGGCACGCTCATCGCGTGGATCATCGTCCGTGACCGCTTCCCGGGCCTCCGCGTGATCGACGCGTTGATCGATCTCCCCTTCGCGTTGCCGACGATCGTCGCCGGGCTCGTGCTCCTCGCGCTTTACGGACCCAACAGTCCGGTTCATCTGAATCTTGCGTACACGCGGACGGCGGTGGTGCTCGCCCTGCTGTTCGTCACACTTCCTTTCGTCGTCCGGTCGGTGCAGCCGGTGTTGATGGAGCTCGATCGGGAGATGGAAGAAGCCGCCGCGTCGCTCGGGGCGAGCTCGATGACCACGTTCCGCCGGGTCGTCCTGCCGAATCTCACGCCGGCGATCCTGGCCGGCACGGCACTCTCGTTCGCGCGCGCGATCAGTGAGTTCGGCAGCACCGTGCTGATCTCCGGCAACCTGCCGTTCAAGACCGAGGTCGCCGCGGTGCACATCTTCGGCCAGATCGAGAGCGACAACCCGACCGGCGCCGCGGCGTTGTCGACCGTCCTTCTCATGCTGGCGCTCGTGGTGCTGGTCATCTTCACATTTGTCCAGCGCTGGGCAACGCGGCGTGGGTAAGTGGCTCGGGCGTGGGATCGCGCTCATCTACCTGCTGGCGTTGCTCATCGTTCCCGTCGGCATCGTGTTCTCCCGCACGTTCCAACACGGCTTCGGCCCGTTCTGGGACGCAATCACTGCGCCCAACGCGACGCACGCGTTTCGCGTCACCGTCGAGGTCGCGTTCTTCGCGGTGATCGGCAACGCGGTCTTCGGTCTTGTCGCCGCGATGCTCATCGCGCGCCATCGCTTCCCCGGACGCGGCGCCTTGAACGCGCTCATCGACCTTCCGCTCGCGGTCTCCCCGGTCGTCGTCGGCCTGGCCCTGATCCTCGTCTACGGACGCTTCGAGCCGATCGGCCGCTTCCTCGACAGCCACGGCATCAAGGTGATCTTCTCGTTGCCCGGGATGGTGCTCGCTACGATCTTCGTATCGCTTCCGCTGCTGGTGCGCGAGCTTGTCCCGGTGCTCGAGGAGATCGGCACCGACCAGGAGCAAGCGGCGTGGACCCTGGGTGCGTCGGGGTTGCAAACCTTTCGGCGGGTGACGCTGCCCGCCATCCGGTGGGCCCTCGCGTACGGCATCGTGCTCACGCTCGCGCGGTGTCTGGGCGAGTTCGGCGCGGTCGCGGTCGTCTCGGGCGGATTGGTCGGCAAGACGCAAACGCTTACGCTGTACGTCCAGCAGGAGTTCCAGAACTTCGATCCGGTCGGGGCGTACTCCGCGGCGTTCGTGCTCGCCGTGATCGCGATCCTGGCGCTCATCGTGATCAATGTGATCCGGCCGAAGGAGCACAACTAGCAATGGGCATCAGCGTGCGGGGCGTATCCAAACGGTTCGGCGAGTTCGTCGCGCTCGATGACGTGTCGCTCGAGATTCCGAGTGGCGACCTCACAGCACTTCTCGGGCCGAGTGGCGGCGGGAAGTCAACGTTGCTCCGCATCATCGCCGGGCTCGAGAAGCCGGACGCCGGCTCGGTCGAGATCGCCGGCGCGGACGCAACGTCGTTGCCACCGCAGCGCCGCAACGTCGGTTTCGTGTTCCAGCACTACGCCGCGTTCAAGCACATGACGGTCTTCAAGAACGTCGCGTTCGGTCTCGAGATTCGCAAGCGTCCGAAGGCCGAGGTCCGCCAGAAGGTCAACGAGCTGCTGGAGCTCGTGCACATCGAGAAGTTCGCCGACCGTCTGCCGTCGGAACTGTCCGGAGGACAGCGCCAGCGCATGGCCTTGGCCCGGGCCCTCGCGGTGCAGCCCGAGGTGTTGCTCCTCGACGAGCCCTTCGGCGCGCTCGATGCGCAGGTGCGCAAGGAGCTACGCGTATGGCTCCGGCGATTGCACGACGAGGTACATGTCACGACGGTGTTCGTCACCCACGACCAGGAAGAAGCCATGGAGGTCGCCGACACGATCGCGATCATCTCGCGTGGCCGTCTCGAACAGGTCGGCACCCCCGACGAGCTCTACGACCACCCGGCCAACGACTTCGTGATGAGCTTCCTCGGGCCGGTCACCAAGCTGTCAGGTGCGTTGGTGCGTCCACACGACCTCGAGCTGGCTTCTACGCCCGGCCCGAACACGAGGGAAGCAACGGTTTTGCGCGTCGTGCGGCTCGGCTTCGAGGTCCGTGTCGAGCTGCTCGTCGACGGCCACGACGCCTGGGCACAGACCACCCGCGACGTCGCCGACCGGCTCGACCTCCAAGCGGGCGGAGTGGTACACGTCCGACCGAATCACTCGACGTCGCCGGTACGATCCGCGGCGGACCTCGGCTGACGGCGTTCGGTGCCGGTCACGTCCGAACTACGAGGTCGCCGATACGGTCGGCGTTCCGTACGAAGTACCCTGCAACTTCGCGGTCACGAGGCGCAGTCCGTGGGTCGCGTCGAAATCGTCCGAGCGCCGATGCAAACGGTCAGTGAACGTGACGCGTATGGCTTCGAGGCCGGCGCGGCTTGCTGTCGCGTCGATGAGCCGCTGTATTTGTTGGCGGGCCTCGTCCTGGCCGGCGTCGAACGTCGTCATGGGTGCCCTCGCTTCGCTCCGAAACACTAGCATCGAACTACTCGAAACGAATTGCTATAGTTGGGGTCGATGGCGGATTGGAGCTTCCTGACGAATCACGGGCGGGTGCTGTTGTGCATCGCGCACGATCCGGGCGTGCGCTTGCGTGATATCGCCGACGAACTCAACATCACCGAGCGGAGCGCCTACGCGATTGTCAACGACCTCACCGGCGCCGGCTATGTGCTGAAAGAGCGAGATGGGCGCCGCAATCGATACATCGTGCAAGAGCACCTCCCACTCCCGGAGACGACGATCCGGGAGCGCACGGTCGGCGAGGTCCTCAATCTGCTCGTCGGTGCCAACGGGGCGCGCAGGCGCACCGCATCTGCGAAGAAGACGACGCGTGCGGTGCGCAGCGTCAAGAAGAGGAGATGACGTGATGGATATGCCGGATACGCATCGAGAAGCGGCGGAGGCCGCGCTCGGGGAGGCCGGGCGCAACCCCGTGATGTCGGCGGAGCAATGGTTTCGAGCGGCCCAGGTTCACGCGTTGCTCGCGATCGAAGCGCGACTCGCGCAGATCGTCGATTCGCACGATGATCGACTCGGTCTCATCGGGTCTCGGTAGTGCGCCGGCCGCCCGAGAGGAGTCCTTCGTGACGAGTGCGAGCACCACGCCGAAACGGACCGTCGTCAAGTGCGAGCTCTGCGGGACACGACTGCGACGCAATGACGAACCGGACGTGCTCGAGGTGGGTGCCGAATCCCTCCTGACGGTCGCACGTCACCGATGCGTGCCGCGCGTCAAGGCGAGGATGCGATGAATCTGGGATCTCGACCACCGCTGTCGCGCTGCTGCGGGCGGTGCCGGCTCCACTTCCCGGGCGATGCATCTCTCGACGTTGCCGCGCAGAGCGCGTGGTGGCTGTGCCCGCCGTGCCGCGACACGCTGCTCGGAACCGGCGCGGCAAGACATCCATCGACGCGGCGCCGCTGATCAGCATCGATCGACGCTGCGGTCAGGTGGGGCGGCTGCGCGCCGGCTGTGAGAGCGTCTCGGTGGTGAGGGTCCCGTCGATGACGTCGTGGGCGGTCTGGCTCAGCAGACGATTGTGACTGCGCGCGAAGCCGCGCAGCAAGGTGAAGGCCGCGTCGATGCTCACGTGAGCACGTTCGGCGACGATGCCTTTGGCTTGTTCGATCACGATGCGCGATTCGAGTGCTCCCTCGAGCTGGGAGGTGACGATGTGTGAGTCGCGCAGGGCGCGTTCTTGGAGGATGCCGATGGTCGCGACGTCGGCGAGCGCCTGCGCGACCATCTGGTCTTCGGAGTTGAGCGGGCCGGGAGTGGGCGAGAACAGGTTGAGGGCGCCGATGATCTCGGTCCGGAGCCGCAGCGGGACCGCGGAGACGGACGCGAAGCCGACGTCCCGGGCGTGGGGCGCAAAGCGCGGCCAGCGCGTATCCGCGTCATCTGTCAGGCCGCAGTGCACGGAGGCTCCCCCGTGGTATGCGTCGAGGCACGGGCCTTCGTCGTGCTGTAGCTCGTAGAGCTCGATGAGGCGCATGCGTTCGCTCGAGGACGCGACATATCGCAGCCTGCCGTCCACGTCGGCAAGCATGATGCCCGCCTCCGACGCGTCGACGAGCTCGACGCAGCGTGCCGCGAGCCGGTGCAGGAACTCGACGACGTCGTAGTCGTCGACGAACGTGTCGGCGAACTCTATGAACGCGGCGAGCAGGTCTTCTTGCCGGGGCATGCGCGCCCCCTCTCGAACTGGGTCAGTGTATTCCAAGGACTGCCGGAGGGTGGTCAGTCGAACCGGAGGCGCCCGGCGGCCACGTCGGCAGCGGCCTCGCCGATCGGAAGGTCGTGCGAGAAGGCGTATGCGCGCAGGAGCACAAGGGCGTCGGCCAGCGCAATCCCGGCCTGCACCGAGATCCTTCCAGTCGCCTGATGCACCTCGACCCGGTGGTTCGGCGCTCGCTCGAGCTGCCAGGCGACCGTACCCTGCGGGGCGTCGGCCTGCCAGGCCAACAGGGTGCGGCTCACCGACTGCGCAACCACGAGCGCGTCCGCGAACTGATCGTCGGTGAGCGCGCCCGACCGGTCGTGGTACAGGTTCAGGGCGCCGATACAGAGCCGCCCGACGACCAGCGGGAACCCGAATGCGGCACAAACCCCCGCCGCCAGCGCACCCCGGCGGAATTCGGGCCACTCGACGATTCCATCGTCGGCAAGGTCGGCGTCGAGGACCGGCGCCGCGATGCGAAAGGCGGCCACACACGGGCCCTCGCCGACGGTGTACTCCACTTGCTCGACCATCTCCGTCACGTGATCGGACACACCCACGCAGGCGAGTGACCGTTCGGCCGACATCAACATCAACCCCGCGCCCGTCAGGCCCAGGACATCGGTGCACGCGAGACACAACGCATGGACCGGATCACCGTCGCCTTCGGTACGCGCGGCAACAACCTCCGCGAATCGCTTCGGCTCGAGTCTGCGGACCACGGACGCCTTTCAGAGCTCGAGGTGAAGCTCGCGCTCGGAGTCGCACAGCCGAAGCAATGTCGCGCATGACGGCGACATGTTGCGGACGACCAGCGCACGACCGCGCCGCACGGCGTACTCCGTCGCATTCACGAGGACGTGATATGCGGCCGAGTCCATGAACGTGATGTCTGAGCAATCGAGCACCACGAGCTTTTCGTTCGAGTTGTCGATGGTGTCGTGCAGGTGCGCGTTGAACGCCGGAGCGCTCGACACGTCGATCTCCCGCTCCGCCTTGCCGATTCCCAGCATTCGCCTGCCCCCGTTGTATGGGGCGAAAAAGCCTGGGTCCCGGGCTCGCTCGCGTGATCGCAGCGTGACCGTTGCAATGTACACCGTCCCGGCGGCGCGCGGCCGGAGGCGGCACGACGCGGTAATTGTCCGCGTCAGGGCAACGGTCGGTACCGCAAGAAGAGGTAGTCACCTTCTTCGCAGATCGAGTGCAGGTGCAGCCTGCCGAGCTCGTCGAGCGTCGAGCCCGCGAGAATCCGCTTGGCGTCACCGCTCGCGAGCAGGGGCGCCAGCGTCAAGCAAATCTCGTCGAGCACACCTGTGCGCGCGAGTGCGCCGTTCAGCGTTGGTCCGCCTTCGGCAAGGACGGCGTGCGCATCACGCGCGCCGAGCTCGTCGAGGGCGAGCGCGAGATCGACGTCGTGCGCGCCGGCGACGACGACATCGGCGACCTCCGCCGCTTGCGCCCGGTCCGCGGCCGGCGCGTCGGCCACGGTGATGACGACGGGTCGTTCTGTCGCGGACGTGAAGAACGGCGTCGACCAATCGAGCCGGCAGCTTCGCGAGACAACGGCGATCGGCGGCACGGGCGTCTGTCCGCGTTGCGCGCGCGCATCCTGCATCGTCGCGGGCAGCACGGCCGGGCCGTAGCGTTCGGCTCGCATCGTTCCCGCCGCGACGAGCACGATGTCGGCCAACGCCCGCAGCACCGCGAACAGCGCCTTGTCGGCCGGGCCCCCGAGGGCGCCGGACACACCGCCCCACGATGTTCCGCCGTCGACGCTGACGATCATGTTGAGTCGCACGGACGGCCGGCGGGCGTTCACGGGCAGATCGGCATAGGCCTCGAGCGGATCGATCTCCGCGATCGCGTCCGGGAACAGCATCCGCATCGGCGTCAGCTCGTTCGCCGGAGTGACAGATCCATCATTCGGGAGCGTAACGCCCGGAAGGCGCGTGGTCGCCGAGGATCGCGCTTGCTCTCGTCCCTCGAACGCTGACAACGTGCGTAGGTGCCGGCACTCCGCGGTCTCGCGCTCGGATTCGCGCTCGCGTTGGTGACGAGCGGTGTGGCGACGGCGACGCCTGCTCGCACGCAGCGCGACATCGTCGTGATCGCTCCGGCGCCGGGAACCTTCTTGGGGCCGGGCGTGGCGACCGTGCACGTCGAGCTCGCACTGCGCGGCGTCGATCCGGGTCGCTTGCGCGTGGTCATCGATCGCGGCGGTCCGCACCACCCGCGTCGGCGCCGCGACATCTCCAACCGCTTCACCTTCGCAACCGCGAACGGCGTGACGATCGCGACCGCGGAGCTCGGCGTGCGCGAGCTCGGTACGGGAATCATTCGTCTGTCGGCGCGGGCCGGCCACGCGCACGCAGCGACGAGCTTCGACGTCGAGCCCGATCTCGATCTCTCCGCAAGCGCGCGCTGCGATTTCCTGATGCCGGCCCGCTGCCTGCTGCCGTATCCGAGCGACTTCTACACCGTCGCCGACCCGGCCAGCCCGACCGGTCGCCGCATCCACCTCGACGCGCGATCGCTCCCGGCCAACGTGCATGGTGTCCACATCGATCCCACCGAGTGGAACCGCAACGACGGCTTCAGTCCCGGGCAACCGATCATGCTCTCGTTCCCGGGCATCGACCTCGAGCAGACCGGCGCGGCGCCGATCACCGATGTTGCGCGCTCCCTTCGCACGGACGCGCCGATCGTCATCGTCGACGCCGAGTCCGGACGCCGCTGGCCGTACTTCGCCGAGATGGATGTCGAGGCGCCCGATGACGCGTCTCGCACGATGATCATCCGGCCCGCGGTCAATTTCCTCGAGGGTCACCGTTACGTGATCGGGTTGCGCAACCTGAAGGATGCGCACGGCGCGCCGATTGCGCCGAGCCGCGCTTTCGAGATCTATCGCGACGACATCAAGACCTTCAGCCCGGTCGTCGAGCGCAGGCGCTCCGCCATGGAGCGCGTGTTCGCCGCGTTGCAACACGCGCGGGTCGGCCGCCACGAGCTCAGCCTCGCGTGGGACTTCACGATCGCGAGCGCGCAGGGTCTCGCCGGACGGATGCTGCACATCCGCGATGACGCCTTCGACGCACTCGGCGCGGGCGTGCCGGGCTACACCGTCGACACGGTGGAGCAAAATGTCTCGTCACGGGTGTACCGGCGCATCACCGGCACGTTCCAGGTGCCCCTGTATCTCGACCACGACGGCGTGTCGGGCTCGCGCTTCGTGTACGGCGCCGACGGCCTCCCCGAACGGCAGCCGCGCGACTACACCGCCGAATACCAGTGCGTGATCCCGCCGTCGGCCGCCGGCGCTCCGGCTCGCTTCTCCCTCTACGGGCACGGCCTGCTCGGGAGCTTCGACGAGGTGAACTCGTCGATCGTCCTCGACATGGCGGTCCGTCACAACACCGCGTACTGCGGGACGAACTTCATCGGCCTGGCGGAGGACGACTACGCCAACGCCATCGCGATCCTGCAGGACACCTCGAAGTTCCCCACCCTCGCCGATCGCTCGCAGCAAGGCTTCTTGAACTTCCTGTTCCTCGGCCGGCTGATGATCCACCCGAACGGGTTCGTCGCGAACCCGGCGTTCCGGCTGGGCATGCATGCGCTCGTCGATACCTCGCAGCTGTTCTACGACGGCAACAGCGAGGGCGCGATCTTCGGTGGTGCGTTGACCGCCGTCGCGCAGGACTTCACCCGGTCGGTGCTCGGCGAGGCAGGCATGAACTACTCGCTGCTCCTGCAACGCAGCGTCGACTTCGACACGTTCAAGTTGATCTTCGCGCCGTCGTACCCCGACGAATACGACCGGCTCGTGACCGGCGGCCTCACCCAGATGTTGTGGGACCGGGGCGAGACCAATGGCTACGCGCAGCACCTGACGCGCGATCCGTACCCGCGCACACCGGCGCACACGATCCTGCTGCTCGGGGCGGTCGGTGACCACCAGGTCGCACAAGTGAGCCTGGAGATCGAAGCGCGCACGATCGGTGCGCGTGTGCACCGTCCATTCGTCGCGCCGGGACGAACCTACGACGTGGAGCCGGCCTGGGGGATTCCGTCGATCGCGCAGTACCCCTTCGCCGGCTCCGCATATTTCTTGTGGGATACCGGCTCGCCGCTCTCGCCGATCGTGAATGCGCCGCCCCGCGAGGGACACGATCCCCACGACGACACGCCGCGCCAGCCGGCCGTCCAAGACCTCAAGGACGATTTCTGGCAGGTCGCAGTCACCGACGTGTGCAACGGCGGCCCATGCCTTGGCGTGCCCTTCTGAGACGCGCCGCCGATGTTGGCCGGGTGGCATGATTCGACGATGACCGATCAGCCATTTGCAGGCGACGCGTGCGGACTGGTGGAGGCATACCGCCGGGGTGAGCGATCGCCGCGTGAAGAGCTCGAGGCGAGCTTGGCCGCGATCGAGCGCAGCGATCTCAACGCGTTCTCCTTCGTCGATGCCGACCGCGCCATGGACGCCGCGGTGCGCGCCGATATCTCGAAGCCGTTCGGCGGCGTGCCCGTCGGGATCAAGGAGCTCGACTTCGTCGCGGGGTGGCCCGCGACCGAGGCATCGTTGGTCTTCAAGGACCGCATCTCGGACTACACGAGCACCATGGTCACGCGGTTGCTCGATACGGGCGGAGCCGTACCCGTCGGGCTCACGGCGGCCAGCGAGTTCGGGGGGCTCAACGTCAGCGTCACGAAGCTCAACGGTGTGACGCACAATCCGTGGCGGCACGGTCGCAGCGCCGGGGGCTCGTCGGGCGGCAGTGCGTCCGCAGTCGCCGGTGGCCTCGTGACGTTGGCCACTGGTGGCGATGGCGGGGGATCGATCCGGATTCCCGCCGGCTACACCGGGCTCGTCGGCATGAAGGGCACCTTCGGACGCATCCCTCGCGGCCCGAACGTGTTCTTCCGTCCGGGCACCGTGGTGCTCGGGTGCCTTGCTCGCTCGGCGCGTGACGCTGCGCGCTACTACGACGTGTGCGCGGGCTTCGACGTGCACGACCCGACGAGCCTTCCGGCCGCCGGCCCCTGGGAACGCGACCTCGGGACGCGTGGACTCACCGGTCGAAAGGTTGCGGTGATTCCCGCGCTGGCCGGCGTCACCCTGGACCCGGGCGTCGAGGAGCAGCTGCGCGCGTCGGCCGCGGAATTGATCGCGGCTGCGGGCATGATCCAGGTCGACCTCCGGCTCGAGCTGCCGAATCTCGCCGCGCAATGGATGATGGGCAACCTCGCGACGTTGCTGGCCGAGCTCGGTGATGCGTGGCCGGGGCGCGCGGCCGACCTCACCGACGAGGTCGCAACCGGTCTGCTGCTCTCGCAATCGATGTACAACCTGCACACCGCGGCCGTCGCCGAAGCGCAACGCGTGCGCGCGTACGAGGCGATGGCGAACGCCTTCGAGGACGTCGACTTCATCATCGCGGCGACGAACCCGGGTCCGGCCTTCGCGGCCGACGCGCCGACGAGCTCGTCGTCAAGCAGCTTCATCGACTGGGCCCAGTCGAGCACGCTTGCACGGAAGGGATTCCGCGCGGTCATGGCCGGTGTCCGCGTCGCAGGTGGCGTCTTTCCGAGGTTGCCGTCCGCGATCCTCGACATCGGCGCGGCACGATTCCCCGATCTCGTGCGCATGGGAGCCCTCACGATCATCTCCAACATCTACGGGAACCCGGCCGTCTCGATCTCCGGCGGTTTGGTCGACGGTCTCCCCGTCGGCATGCAGGTGCTCGCCCGGCACCACGCCGACGAGCTGCTGTTCGACGTCGCGCTCGCCGCCGAGCACGCGCTCCCGTGGCCCAAGGTCGCGCCGCACTCGGAGGGAGTACCGCTCCCGGCGGCCTGACGTCACGCCTCGTCAGCAACCGTTTGGTCGCCCGGTGACCGTAAATGAACACTCGGCGACCAAACGGGGCTCACGGGTCGGATTCGGCGAGAAGATCGCCGTGATGACGGCGTGCGACGTCGGGATGGGCACGGAGCCGAACCTTGAGCGAGTTCTCGCCATAGTTCGCGAGGATGGGGTTGCTCGGATCAGTGCTCTGCCAGCCCGGCGCGTCAACAGATAATTCCTCCGGCAGCTCGAGCGGTTGCAGCGTCGCTTCCAACTTGGGATTGAAGAAGTACGCGAGCGCGACTCGCTCCTTCCCCGGAGGCGGCCTCACCACCCGATGCACGGTCGCGGCAAAGTAGCCACTGGTCAGGAGCTGCATCATCTCGCCGAGATTCACGACGAACGCGTCCGGGACTTTGGGGATGTCGACCCATCGTTCGTCGAGCCGCACTTGCAGACCGCCGGCATCGTCCTGCAGCACGAAGGTCACGAGCCCGGTGTCGCGGTGTTCGCCGACACCCTGTTCGCCGACACCCTGCTCGTCGTGCCTCGCTTCCGCGGCGGGATAGCGAATCACTTTCACCAGTGCCTCGGGCCTCGGCGCGACGTACGCGTCGAATCGATCCGCCGGCTGGCCCAGCGCGACCGCGAGCGCGCGGCACAGCACGTGCCCGAGCCCTTCCATCGCGTCGATCCAGGCTTCGACCGCAGGCCGGAGCTCGGGCAGGCCTGCGGGCCACAGGTTCGGACCGCGGAGCCGCAACCACGCGGGATCGCCCGGCACGAGGCGCTCGCGCGGCAGCTCGTGCCCGATGTCGAGCTGGTCGCGACGGTCGGGATGCCCGCGAGTGTGTTCGTGCCCGACGGGCGTGTATCCGCGGAACTGCGGGGAGTGGACGTTCGCGATCGCAAGCCGATCCTGCTCGGGCATCGCGAAGAAGCGACGCGCCAGTGTCTGGACGCGTTCGTTGGTCGCGGTCTCGACACCGTGTCCCACCAGCGAGAAGAAGCCGTGCTCGTGACACACTGCTCGCAGCTGTTCGACGAACACGCGTGCGGCGGGGGATCGCTCGTCTTCGCGAAACGGTGCAATGTCGAGGATCGGCACTCGAGACGGCACGGCAATAGCCTAGGAACCTCGGACGCACCGGACATCTCGAGAGAGGCCTCGGTCATGAAGGCAGGAACGAAGGGACAGGCGAGCACTCACGTCAATGCTCCGCCGGAGAAGGTGTACGAGCTGGTCTCGGACGTGCAGCGCATGGGGGAGTGGAGCCCGGAGACCCAGCACGCCGAGTGGCTGGACGGGGCGACCGGTCCCGCGGTCGGGGCGCGATTCAAGGGCACGAACAAGCACGGGCCGGCGCGGTGGTCGACGAAGCCGAGAATCGTCGTGGCCGACGAGGGCCGCGAATTCGCGTTCGTCATCGCGCACCGCGGCAAGGACCTGACGAAGTGGAGCTATCGATTCGAGCCCGCCGGCGGCGGCACGACCGTGACCGAGTCGTTCGAGATACTCGAAGACGTCCCGTGGTATTTCACCGTGAGCGAACGCTGGCTCATGGGCATCAAGGATCGCAAAGCCGACCTCGAGGCCAACATCGGTCTGACGCTTCAACGACTCAAGGTCGCCGCGGAAGGTGGCGTGTAGCCGCGTCGTGGCGTTCGCTTCGGGCATGCTGGGTGGGTGGCGGAGCCCGTGCATCTCGACGCGATCTCGCACGACGAATGGGCGGCGGATCCGCTGGACATTCTCGACGCGACAGTTGCGGGCATCGGCGGAGAGCAGCGCGCCGGCCAACGTGAGCTGACGAGCGCGGTCGCCGACGCGATTCGCACCGGACATCACCTCCTTGCCGAGGCGCCGACGGGCTCCGGCAAGAGCCTCGCGTACCTCGCTCCGGCGATCGCGTCGGGCCTGCGGGTGGTGGTCGCGACGTCGACGATCGCGTTGCAGAGCCAGCTGATCGACAAGGACCTCCCGACCCTTCATCGCCATTCGCCGGTGCCGTTCACGTTCGCGCTCCTGAAGGGGCGTTCGAACTATGTCTGCCGCGCCAAGCTACGCGCCGCAGCCGCCCCGGATGCGTTGTTCGAGCAACCGGTCGGCGCGAGCTTCGCCAGGCATCTCTCGACGCTGCGCGAATTCGCCGAGGGCTCCGATACCGGGGACCGCGCCAAGTTGCCGGACGCGATCCCGAACGCCTCGTGGGCCGCGGTGAGCTGCACGAGCACGGAGTGTCCCGGCGCCGCCGAGTGCGCCGATGGCGACGGCTGCTTCGCGGAACATGCCAAAGAAGCGGCTCGCCATGTCTCGGTGCTGGTCGTCAACCACGCGCTCTACTGCGCGCACCTCTCCGCCGGCCGCACGGTCTTGCCCGAGCACGATTTCGTGATCCTCGACGAGGCGCACTCGTTCGCCGACAGCGCAACGAACGCGTTTGCCGCCGATCTGGGCGCCGACGGCCTCAGCCGCCTGTCGAGCATGCTCGCCAAGACAGGCGTCGACAAGGATTCGATCGACAAGTTCGCCCGTGCGTCGAACGCGCTCGGCAGCGTGGTCGACGAACGCGACGGCACGATCGACGTCGGCGACGACACGCGGTTGGTGGACGCGCTCACGGCCGCGGGCGAGAGCCTGTCGACTGCCAGCGGGAAGATCGACCGGGATCGTGGTGACTATGCCAAGCGCGTGGCGCGGCTCGCGCACAACCGTCTCACGGTGCTCCGCCGGCTGGCGGCGCCGGCCGACGACGACGTGGTGTGGGCCGAGACGCTCGGCCGGACACGGCGTCTCCGCGTCGCGCCGATTGCGGCCGGCCCCGCGCTGGGACGCATGCTTCTCGACGAGCGGCCGGTGATTGCAGTCTCGGCGACCCTCGGCGGTGGTGTGCCGTTCACCCAGGTCGCCCGCCAGATCGGGTTCGACCCGGACGCTGCTCACGGCGCGTGGATCCGCGACGGGGAAGGCGACCGTTGCAGTGGAGCAGGGCGCGGATACGTCGCGCGGGAAACCGCGTCGTCGTTCGATTGGAGGACGCAGGGACTGCTGTACGTCGCGCGTGATCTCCCCGAGCCGCGACGCGGCAACGACTCATGGGTCGAGCTCGCAGGCGATCGGGTGTGCAAGCTCGTCGACGCGGCCGGTGGCCGCGCGCTGGTGCTGTGCACGTCGCACGCGAACGTGAAGCGGTTCTCCGAATTGCTCCAGACGAACACCAGCCACCACGTCCTCACCCAGGGCGAGGCCGACGCGGGCCGTCTCACGCGTTCGTTCATCGACGACGAGTCGTCGGTGCTCGTCGGCACGCGCTCGTTCTGGGCCGGCATCGATGCGCCGGGCGTCGCGTGCGTGCTCGTGGTCATCGACAAGCTGCCGTTCCCGGCGCCGGACGAGCCGCTGCACGCCGCGCGTCGCACGCGCGCGGAACAGGCCGGGCTGAATCCCTTTGTGACGGTGGACATTCCGGTCGCCGCGCTCGTGCTCGCACAAGGCGTGGGCCGGCTGCTGCGCCGGAACACCGATCGCGGAGTCGTCGCCGTGCTCGACCCGCGGCTCGCGACCCGCGAGTACCGGACGGCGCTGCTCGCCGCGCTCCCGCCGTTCCGGCGCAGCGTCTCCCTCGACGAGGCGTGCGTCTTCCTCACCGAATGTAGATGAGACAGGAGGCGCCGCGGGTAGACCCTTCGTGATGGCGACGAAGAAGACCGCCTCGAAGCAGACGACGGCGAAGAAGGCGACGGCGAAGAAGACCGGCGCGAAGACGCGCGGCAAGAAGCCCGAGCGGCTCGCCGAGTACGCGGCCAAGCGGGACTTCGCCCGCACGCCCGAGCCGGCCGGCGGCGCGGGTCCGGCGCAAGGCGCGCAACCCCGCTTCGTCGTGCAGCGGCATCGCGCGCGGCGGCTGCACTACGACTTCCGGTTGGAGGTCGACGGCGTGCTCGCGAGCTGGGCGATCCCGAAGGGCCCGTCGCTCGACCCCGCCGTCAAACGCCTCGGTGTGCACGTCGAGGATCACCCGATCGAGTACTTCGACTTCGAAGGCGTCATCCCGAGAGGCGAGTACGGCGGCGGCGACGTCATCGTGTGGGACTGGGGCACCTACGAACCCGTGCACACCGACGATGTTGCCGGGGCGATCGCGAACGGCGAGCTCCACGTCGAGCTGCACGGAGAGAAACTTCGCGGCCGCTTCGTGTTCATTCGACGCGGCAAGGACCGGAGCGGCAAGGAACAGTGGCTGGTCTTCCACAAGCGCGACGAGCACGCAGTCGCCGGATGGGACGCCGAACAGCACCCACAATCGGTACGCAGCGGTCGTACGAACGACGAGGTTGCCGAACGTCCGGATGCGACGTGGCGAGGCGAGGCGCCCGCGGCCGTCGCCGGCGTCGATTTCTCCTCCACGCGGGGCGACATCGCGGCGCTCGATGCGCTCGGCAACGGCGGCGAATGGGAATTCGACGGCGTGACGCTACGGCTGACCAACCTCGACAAGGTGCTGTTCCCGCCCCGTGCGAAGCGCGAGAAGGGGCATACGAAGCGTGACCTGATTCGCTACTACGCGACGATGGCGCCGGTGATGCTGCCGTACCTCGAAGAGCGGCCGCTCAACATGCACCGCTACCCGAACGGCGTCGACAAGCCGGGGTTCTGGCACAAGGAGGCGCCTTCGCACGCACCGGAGTGGATCACCCGGTGGCGCAACGACGATGCCGACGAGGGCGAGTCGCAGTACTACATCGTTGCCGACCGGCCCGCGACGCTGGCTTGGCTGGCCAACTTCGGCGCAGTCGAGCTGCACGCGTGGACGTCACGGATCCCCGACGTGCGCCACCCCACGTACGCGTTCATCGACATCGATCCCGGCGAGAAGGCGTCGTGGGACGAGGTCGTGCTGCTGGCCGGCCTCTACCGAGCGGCCCTCGACCACGTACGCGTGCGCGGCTTCCCGAAGGTGACCGGGCAACGCGGGATCCAGATCTGGATCCCGATCGAACCCGGACCGAGCTTCGAAGAGACGCGTGCTTGGGTCGAAGCCTTGTCCCGAGCGGTGGGCGAGACGGTGCCGCACCTCGTGAGCTGGAAGTGGGAGAAGCGCCAGCGCGGCGGATTGGCCCGGCTCGACTACACCCAGAACGCGATCAACAAGACGTTGGTGGCCCCATACTCGGTGCGCGCTGTTGCCGGTGCACCAGTGTCGATGCCGATCCGGTGGGAGGAGCTCGACGACCCCGAGCTTCGGAGCGACCGCTGGACGATTTCCGACGCCGGTGCCCGCGTGCTCCAGGCGGGGGACCTGTTCGCCGACATGCTCCGCACCCGGCAGAAGCTCCCGCCCCTCTGACGTAACTGTCACACCTCCCCGCCAGAATCACGGTGTGGCGACAACGACTGACCGCAGCACCCGGCACCTCTCGCTCGTCGCACCGCCCCAGGTGTACGAGGACCAGGTGTACGGGAATCGGGACGCGGCACCGTCGGCGATCCCCACACTCTTCGACGCCCCGACCGCGGAATTTCCGCCGTCGATCACGCCCGAGCCTCAAGCGCACGAACGCTGGCTCGCGTGCGCCCGACCCGACGACCGGCTCCGGTACGGCGCCTACCTCTGTGACTGCGCGGTGTGCCTCGCTTCCCTCGAGCGGGTCGTGCGCGAACATCGACGCCCGGGCCTGCCGATCGTCATCGTCACCGAGGCTGATCGCATTGCAACGAGCGCGCGCGAGCTCCTCGCGCAGTTGCAAGCCGGTGAGGGATATGCGCCGCTGCTCTGGGTCGTCGATGACATCGTGCGGAGCGTGTACGTGGGCCGGGGCTCGACACCACGAACGCGGTCGGAAGCGAATTTCGCGTGGCAACAGCGGTCTGCACGCGAAGGCCGCTACCTGCCGCGGCCCCGTCTCGCGGGGAGCGACCCCGTGGGCCGGCATCCGGCATCGCTCGCGCCGAGCGCGGGGCTCTCGCTTCGGCTCCCGCGGGATCTCGAGCATCGGGCTCGCGAGGTCGCGCACGACGCGGGACTCGACCTCGAGACATGGATCGTCGAAGCTCTCCGCGCGTCGGTCGGCTGAGTTCGGACTGTTTGGCAGCCTGCATCCGGCGCACCATGCGGCGCACGGACGCTACCGTGCCGCCGTGCTCAAGATGCACTGGTTCCTCCCGACGGGTGGTGACGCGCGCGACGTGCTGCCCGGTGCAGACGATCCGCACCGCCGCGCGCCCGACCTCGCGTACCTTGCCCAGGTCGCCACGGCATGCGACAACCTGGGCTTCGACGGGATGCTCACGCCGTGCGGCACGGGCTGCGAAGACGCGTGGCTCGCAACCGCGTCGCTGATTCCACTGACGCGGCGCGTCAACTTTCTCGTTGCGTTCCGGCCGGCGCTGCTCTCGCCGACACTCGCCGCGCAGATGGCGTCGACATATCAGCGGCTGTCCGGCGGACGGCTGCTCGTGAACATCGTGACGGGTGCCGAGCCGGCCGAGCTCGCCCGGTTCGGCGTCTGGGAGGACAAGGACACGCGCTACGAGCGCACGGGCGAGTTCGTCGAGATCATGCGGGGCGCGTGGAGTGGTGTGCCGTTCGACTACCAGGGCGCGCACTATCGCGTCGAGCACGCCGAGACCCGTATGCCGCCCGAACCGCTGCCCCGCATCTATTTCGGGGGCGCATCGGACGCGGCGGAACGGATCGCCGCGCGCCACGTGGACGTGTACCTCGCGTGGGGCGAACCGCCCACGATGGTGGGCGAGCGTGTCGAGCGCATGCGCGCCCTCGCGACGGAATCTCAGCGATCGCTCGATTTCGGTATCCGCTTCCACGTCATCGCGCGGCCGACCGCGGATGAAGCATGGGCGGCCGCCGGCGCGTTGCGTGCACGGATGGCACCCGAAGCAATTGCGGCCGCGCAGGCCGACTTCGCAACGACACAGTCCGTCGGACAGCAGCGCATGGCGTCGTTGCACGGCGGGGGCGCCGATGAACTCGTCGTGTATCCCAACGTATGGGCCGGTATCGGGCTGGTGCGGGGCGGCGTCGGTACCGCGCTCGTGGGCTCCTACGACGAGGTCGCGGACCGTATCGAGGAGTATCACGGGCTGGGATTCTCCGAGTTCATCCTTTCGGGCTATCCGCATCTCGAAGAGGCGTACTGGTTCGGCGAGGGCGTGATGCCCGTGCTCCGGCGGCGCGGTCTGCTCCCGCCGCTCGACGGTCCGGCCGCGCCCGTGTTCTCGTTCCGGTGACCTTCCCGTGAGCACGCGCGTCGGGTTGCTCGTCGTCGGTCACGTCGATCCCAAGAGCGTCGCCATCGCCGGCGACTATCCCGAGTTGTTCGACGCACTGGTCGGTCCGTTCGGTGTCGAGCTCGTGCCCTATGAGCTCGACGAAGGGCGCTTTCCTAGCTCGCTGCGCGAATGCGACGGCTGGATCTGCTCGCCGAGCCGGCAGTCGACCTATGACGACGTGCCGTGGATCGCCGATGCCGAGGAGCTGCATCGCGAGATCGTTCGCGACGAGCGCGCGTACGTCGGCATCTGCTTCGGTCATCAACTCCTCGCGCAAGCGCTCGGTGGACGCGTCGAGCGCGCCGCGGACGGCTGGGGCGTCGGCGTCAGCGAGTACACGCTCGTCGAATCGTTGCCGTGCATGCAGCCCGCGCTCGATCGTTTCGCACTGATCGCGAGCCATCAGGATCAGGTCGTCGACGTTCCGGACGCGGCGCGGGTGATCGCAACGAACGACCATTGCCCGGTCGCGGGCTTGGCGGTAGGGGACCGCGCGTGGACCCTACAAGGCCACCCCGAGTTCGTCCCGCCTCTGGCCGACCACCTGCTCGCCGGGCGCACGGCGCTGATCGGCGCCGAGCGCGTCGCGATCGCGCGCGCATCGTTGCGGCAACCGCTCGACCGGACCGTCGTCGGCCGGTGGATCGCCGGGTTCTTCGCCGGCCGCTGATGTAGTTTCGCGGCGCTTCGCATGGCCCAAGTCGCGTTCGACCACGTCACCAAGCGCTTCGGCAACGTCGTGGCGGTACGCGACCTCACGCTCGAGATCTGCGACCACGAGTTCCTCGTCCTGCTCGGGCCGTCCGGCTGTGGCAAGTCGACGGCCTTGCGCATGATCGCCGGACTCGAGGAGCCGACCGAGGGCACGATCACGATCGGTGAGCAGGTCGTCAACGACATCGAGCCCAAGGACCGCGACGTCGCGATGGTCTTCCAGACGTACGCGCTCTACCCGCACATGACCGTGCGGCGGAACATCGAGTTCCCGCTGAAGAGCCGGGGGATGCCGCGTGAGGAGCGCAGCCGACTGTCGCTCGAAGCGGCGACGACACTCGGACTCGATGAGTTGCTCGATCGCAAGCCCGCGCAGCTGTCGGGCGGCCAGCGGCAACGTGTCGCGCTCGCACGCGCGATCGTCCGCCAGCCGAAGGCGTTCCTCATGGACGAACCGCTCTCGAATCTCGACGCCAAGCTGCGGGTGCAGACACGCGCGGACCTCATCGAGCTCCAAGAGCGGTTGCAGGCGACCATTGTCTACGTGACGCACGACCAAGTCGAGGCGATGACGATGGGCGATCGCATCGCGATCATGCGGGACGGCGTGCTCCAGCAGGTCGGACCGCCCCAGGACGTGTACGAGCAGCCCGCGAACCTCTTCGTCGCGGGGTTCATCGGCACGCCGCCGATGAACATCATTCCGGCCCGGGTGGCGGGCGGCGCGGCCGGCAGGATGCTCGACGGGACCGTGATCGGCGTCCGGCCGGAGCATTTGTCGTTCGGTGCGGACGGTGCGCTGCCCGCGACCGTGACGCTCATCGAGTCGCTCGGGCACGAGCGCAACATCGGATGTCGCCTCGAGGACGGCACGCTCGTCATCCTGCGTCAGGACGTGCACGGGGCGGCGCCGCATATCGGCGAGTCGGTTCGCCTGGCGATGGCTTCCGAACATCAGCATGTGTTCGACCTGGAGAGCGGCGAGCGGATGAGTCCATGACACACCGCGACGCGGTCGTGCGGCGTCGGCGATTCTCCCGAAAGACACGCGAAGCGCTCCTCGGCTACGCGCTCGTGTTGCCGCCGCTGATCATCTTCGGAACGTTCACCTTCTATCCGTTCGTCAAGAACATTTGGCTGGGGCTGTACAAGACACCGCTGTTCCCGGGCACCCCGAGGCGCTGGGCGGGTCTCACGCAGTACCGCGAGGTACTCACCTCCGACCTGTTCTCGAACAGCTTCTGGGTCACGATCAAGTTCGTGCTGCTCACAGTGCCGGCCGGCATTGTCCTGGGGCTGCTGCTCGCGGTGCTCGCGCACCAGCGGCTGCGCGGGATCGCGATCTTCCGAACGATCTTCTCCTCCACGGTGATCACGTCGGTCGCGGTTGCGTCGCTGATCTCATTGACGTTGTTGAATCCACAAATCGGCTTGCTCAACTACGCGTTGGGTCGCACCAACGCGCTGTCGCCCCTCGATGACCCGAAGTGGGCGCTGATCTCGGTCGCCGGGGTCACGATCTGGCAGAACCTCGGCCTGTCGTTCATCGTGATGTCCGCCGGCCTGCAAGCCGTGCCGGATGAGCTCCTGGAAGCGGCCCGTGTCGACGGCGCGGGCACCTGGGCGCGATTCCGCAGCGTGACGCTGCCGTTGTTGTCGCCGACGATCTTCTTCGTGGTCGTGATCGGCTCGATCCACGCGTTCCAATCATTCGGCCAGATCGATCTGCTCACCCAGGGCGGCCCGCAGGACCGCACCAACGTGCTCGTGTACGCGATCTACCGCACGGTGTTCATCGAGAACAACGACGGCCGCGCCGCGGTGCTCGCGATGGCATTGTTCGCGATCACGATCGTGCTCACGGTGTTCCAGCTCCGCATCCTCGAGCGGAGGGTGAGCTATGAGCGCTGACATCGTGGCAACGCTGACGCCCGGCTTTGCCCAGTTCCTCGTCGCCATCGGGCTCCTCGTGGTGGGTTCGTCGGTGCTCACGGTCGCCGCGTCGTTCGGTGGCGGGGTGCTGGCGCGCCGCGCCCGGATGATCAACCGCTACGTGCTCCTCGTCGTGCTCGCCGGGATCGTGCTGTTCCCGATCTACATCACGGTCGTCAACTCGTTCCTGTCGCCGGACCGGATCGCGGCGCGACCCCCGACGCTGGTGCCACCCAGCCTCGATTTCGGTGTGTACGGCAAGGCCTGGAACCAGGGTCATATCTCGTCGTATCTCTTCAACAGCTTCGTGGTGACGTTCATCATCGTCGCCGGCCAATTGCTCACGTCGATCTGCGCGGGGTACGCGTTCGCATACTTGGCGTTTCCGCTCAAGCGCACGATCTTCGTCGTGTTCCTCGCCACGATGATGGTCCCGTTCGAGGTCGTCTTCTTCACCAACCTGCAGACGGTCGTGTCGCTCGGCAAGCTGCCGGCGGTGGGACAGTTCGTCGGCCTCGACACCTACGGCGCGCTCGCCATCCCGTTCCTCGCCGCCGGGTTCGGCGCGTTCCTGGTCCGCCAGGCGTTTCTCTCCCTGCCGCGTGACCTCAAGGACGCCGCCGAGCTCGACGGGTACGGCCACTGGCGATTCATGTGGCGCGTCGCGGTGCCGCTGGCGCGACCGACCGTCGCCGCGCTCGCGTTGTTCTCGTTCTTCGGTGCGTGGAACCAGTACCTGTGGCCACTCGTCGCGAGCGATCACTACCGCACCGTGCAGGTCGGCTTGCGGCAGCTCAGCCGGGGAAGCCTCGACGAGATCAACGTGACGTTCGCGGGTACCGTGCTGGCGGCCCTCCCGTTGGTCGTGCTGCTGTTGGTCTTCCAGAAGCAGCTCGTCCGCGGACTCACGGCCGGCGCGGTGAAGGGATGAGATGGGAGTCATGAGACGGTCGATCATCGTGTCCGCCCTGCTCGCGCTGGTCGTTGCCGCGTGCGGGGGCGGAAGCAGCGACAAGAGCCAGCCGGCCGACGGAGGTTCGAACAGCGAGCTCCCCACATGTCCGCTCGATGCCCTGGCGACCGCCGCCAAACCGGTCCAGATCACGTACTGGCACGCGATGACGAGGGTGAACGAGGAGCAGCTGAAGAAGCTCACGGACAAGTTCAACGCGAGCCAAAGCGATGTGCACGTGACGATCTCCGGCGTCCCGAGCTACACCGACAATCTGACGCGATTCAGGGCCGGCCTCGGCACGGGCAACCTGCCTGACCTCATGCAGAGCGAGGAGACGTCGTTGCAGACGATGCTCGACAGCCGCGCGATCCTGCCCGCGCAGTCGTGCCTGACCGCCGACCATGCAACGACGGATGACTTCGTCAAGCGGATCGCCGCCTATTACACGGTAAAAGGCGCTCTCTGGGCGATGCCATTCAACGATTCGAACCCGATCCTCTACTACGACAAGGCGTTGTTCCAGCGCGCCGGCCTCGATCCCGACAAGCCTCCGGCGACACTCGACGAAGTAAAAGCAGCCGCCCAACAGATCGTGCAAAAGCGCATCGCGGACAGCGGGATCGCGCTCAAGACCGATACCGTCGCCTTCGAGCACTGGCTCGCCAAGTCGGGTCACACGATCGTCGACAACGACAACGGCCGCACGGCGCGTGCGACGAAGGTGACGTTCGACGACGCAACCGGCGAGCAGCTCTTCGCCTGGATCAAGGACATGACGACGTCGAAGCTGGCGCTCAGCACGGCTGCGGGTGGCGTCGACCATTTCCTCGCGGTGGCGAACGGACGGGCGGCGATGACGATCGATTCATCGGCGGCGTTGGGCACGATCGATTCGGTGTTGGGCAGCGGTCAGTTCAAGGCCGTGAAGCTCGGTGTCGGTCCGATGCCGGGACCGGACAGCCCCGATGGCGGCGTGCTCGTCGGCGGCGCGGCCAATTTCATCGTCAACAAATCGTCGCCGGCCGAACAGGCCGCGGCGTATGAATTCGCGAAGTACCTTGCCGAACCGCAGGTGCAGGCCGACTGGGCCGCGGCGACCGGATATGTGCCCGTCCGAAGGTCGTCGACCAAGCTCGCGCCGCTCACCACGGTCTGGGCGCAGAAACCCGGCTACAAGGTCGCGTACGACCAGTTGCTCGAGGGGCCCGAGAATCCGGCCACTGCCGGCCCGGTCATCGGCCCGTACGGCGCCAAGGGCCAAGGGGTGCGTGGCGCGATCGTGGACGCGCTCACCCGCATGCTGACGGAGAACCTGGCGCCTGCGGACGCAATCAAGGACGCCGCGACGAAAGCGAACGCGGCGATCGCCGACTACAACAGCCGCGTCGGCTGAGGGAGAGGCTCACAATGCCGAGTGATCTCATGCTGAAAGTTGCGAACACCGTCCATCGCGGGCTGCTCAAGGCGAGCGGCGGCCGCCTCGGATGGGACCTCGGGCACATGCCCGTGGTCGAGCTCACGACGACCGGTCGCAAGTCGGGCCAGCCCCGGACGGTGATGCTCACCTCGCCGGTGCAGGAGGGATCGACGATCGTCGTGGTGGCATCGCGCGGTGGCGACGACGAGCATCCGGCGTGGTTCCTCAACCTGCGCGACAACCCGGACGTCGAGGTGTCGCTGAAGGGAAAGCCGAAGCAGCGCATGCGGGCGCGCGTGGCAACCGCCGAGGAGCGCGCCCGTCTGTGGCCGGAGGTCACGGAGAAGTACAAGGGCTACGCGGGCTATCAGACCAAGACGACGCGGGAGATCCCGCTCGTGCTCCTCGAGCCCAAGAGCACGTGAAGCGGAACGCGCCCGAGATGGAGCCACTCCGCCTCAGGCGCTGCGTTCCATCCACACCATGTCGCGGGTCGGGATCCCGTTCTCGGCAAGTCCGGGCGGGTAGCCACGCGCTTCGGTGAAGAAGTCGGGCTCGACGCTCGTGAGTCGAAATCCGAGTCGCTGATAGAAGCCGAGTTGGCGAAGGCCCGAGCTCGCAGTTCCCACGACGACGCGCCGTACACCCGCCTCGCGCAGTTTCGTGCAGATCTCCGAGACCATCCAGGAACCGAGCCCTCGCGATTGGTCGGCTTCGGCGACGGCAACCGCGCGCAGCTCTGCTGCGCCGTCGCCCCGGTCGAGCACCAGCACCGCACCCCGGCGGCGGCCGGTTTCGGTGTCGACCACGCCGTACAGCACGCCCTGCTGGAGCACGGCACGGAGGGGAGCCTCTTCGTCGGCGAGTGCCAAGAGCTCGACCCAGTCGGCACGGACCTTGCCGGGCTCGATCGTGACGACCGTACCTCTCACCCTCCGCACGCTACCGACGTCGCGGCGACCAGTTGTGCTGTGATAGGTCCCGCACGACGACGCAGAGGAGTGCGGTGTTGCGGTTCGCGATCATCGGCGCGGGGATGGCGGGGATACTCAGCGCGATAAAGCTGACCGAGACGGGATTGAGCGAGTTCACGGTCTACGAGAAGGGTGACCGCGTCGGTGGTACGTGGCGCGAGAACACCTATCCCGGGTTGTCTTGCGATGTTCCGTCGCATCTCTATTCGTATTCGTTTGCCCTCACACCGGAATGGAGTCACCGCTTCTCACCCGGTACCGAGATCCAGGCGTACTTCGAACACGTCGCACGCGATCACGGTGTGCTCGAACGCACCCGGTTCGGCGACGAGGTCACACGATGCGAGTTCACGGACGGCATCTGGCGTCTCGAGACCGCGTCCGGTCACCGCGACGAGGTCGACGTCGTCATCGCGGCCACCGGCGTGCTGCATCATCCGAGAATTCCCGACATCGACGGCCTCGACACCTTCGCGGGCGCGTGCTTCCACAGCTCCCGCTGGAATCACGATGTGTCCCTCGACGGCGCGCGCGTCGGCGTGATCGGCACCGGCTCGACCGCGACGCAGATCGTGTCGGCCCTCGTCGATCGGGTCGGGAAGCTGTCGCTGTTCCAGCGCACCGCGCAATGGATCTTCCCGCAGGAGAACCCCGCATACTCCGATGACGAGAAGGCGGCGTACCGCGAGAACCCGGAGGAGCTGGCGGGTCTCCACGCGCACCTCTCGCAGATGTTCGGCGTCTTCGCCAACTCGGTCGTCGATGCCGATTCGCCCGGCATGAAGATGATCGAAGACGGATGCCGCACCAATCTCGAGAGCAACGTCCGCGATCCGGAGCTCCGCGAGCGGCTACGTCCCGACTACCGCGCCGCGTGCAAGCGGTTGATCATCTCTCCGGATTTCTACGAGGCGATCCAGCGGCCCAACGCGGAGCTGGTCACCGAACCGATCGCGCGCGTCGAGCCCGCGGGCATCCGTACCCGCGACGGGCGGTTGCACGACCTCGACGTGCTCGTCCTCGCGACGGGCTTCAAGGCCGACGCGTTCATGCGGCCGATGCAGGTGATCGGGAACGGCGGCCGGACGCTCGCGCAGGAATGGGACCCGCGCCCCAACGCGTACATGTCGATCTCGATTCCGGGATTCCCGAACTTCTTCATGCTGAACGGTCCCAATGGTCCAGTCGGCAACTTCTCGCTGATCGAGGTCGCCGAGCTCCAATTCGCGTACGTGCTGAGGCTCATCGAGCCGCTCCGTGCCGGGAAGTACCGCGAGGTCAGCGCGACCCGCGACGCGATGGACGACCACGAGGCGGCTCGCGTCGAGGCCGCCAAGCACACGGTCTGGGTTACCGGATGTCGCAGCTGGTACCTCGACGACCGGGGTATCCCCGCCGTATGGCCGTGGCCCTTCGACCGGTTCCGCGCCGAGATGCAAGCTCCGGATCCGCGCGCGTTCGAGTACCGCTAGCTCAGTCGGCGAGCACCGCGTCCGCGACGACGTGCGTGACCGGGAGGTTGTGCTCGCGGGCCAGGCGCTTCGGCAGGTCGCGCTTCATCCAGCGCGACGGCCCGAGTGGCAGCGTCGACACGATGATCTCGTCGAAGTGCTCGCGTCGGAGGGCGTCACCGACCGCCAGCGCCGGGTTCTCGTCACCGACCTCGCCGGTGACCTCGAGACCCTCGTCGCGGAAGTGCGCGATCGCATGATCAAGTGCGTCGCGCGCCTGCGCAACTGCATGACCTTCGGTCCAGGTGCCGTGGCCGTGGCTGGCGGGGACCACGATGTGGAACTCGCGTGGATCGCTTTCGTGCCGGGCGACCACCTCGGCGAGGAGCTCGTGACCACCGAGCGTCCGGTTCGCGACGATGAGACAGCGGCGCACGGCACCTCCCGAAAATTCTCTCCGACGTCGACCCTACTCGCGCGCGCAAAACTCGGCGTAACGTGAAACTCATGAAGACGTCTGCTGAGATCGTGGATGCGGTTGGCGAGATCGCGAACGAATGGCGGGGCGGGCGTGCCGAACGCCAGGCGCGCCGCCATCTCGACCGCGCCGACTTCGATCAGCTGCGAGACGCCGGATATCTCGAGATGGCGGTGCCGGAGGCCATGGGCGGCGTGTGGCGCGACGTCCCGACATCGACGCGGGCCGTGTGCGACGTGCTGCGCACCCTGGCCGGGGCCGATCCGTCGGTGGCGCTCGTCTCGTCGATGCATCCCGCGGTGATCGGCTTCTGGCTGGCGCGTCCCGACGAGTCATCTCCTGCGTGGGTGACCCAACGGGAAGCGGTGTTCGCCAGCGCGGCCGAAGGTCGTCAGTGGGGCACGATCACGTCCGAGCCCGGCAGCGGCGGGGACATCGCGCGCACCAAGGCCACGGCGACGCCTGATGCCACGCCCGGCACGCTGCCGGGAGACAGCTACCGGGTTTCGGGCGACAAGCACTTCGGCAGCGGCTCGGGCGTGACGTCGTTCATGATCACGACCGCGGTCCCCGCTGGCGAGGACGCACCGATGATCTTCGCGCTCGACGTTCGTGACCGGCCGTGGGACGGGTCGGCGGGCATGCAGCTCATCGCCGAGTGGGACGGGATCGGCATGGCCGCCACGCAGAGCCACGCGATGCGTCTCGACGAGTGCCCGGCGACGCGCATGGCGTGGAACGGACCGATCGAGGACATCACGGTCGCCGCCGCGCCGCTCGTGTCGAGCCTGTTCACCGCCGTCGTTCTGGGTGTGCTCGACGAAGCCGTCCGCACCGCGAAGCAACAGCTGGCGCCGAAAGCCGACACCCTCCGGCCGTACGAGCAGGTCGAGTGGACACGGGCCGAGCTCGAGCACTGGCTCGCGACGCAAGCCTTCGACGGCGCGTTGCGCGCGGTCGAGTCAGGTGACCACCAGCGCGCACTTCACGCCACGCTGCGGGCGAAGGAAGGTGTCGCCGAGCTCGCCGAGTCGTGCCTCACCCGGCTGGCGCGTGTCATCGGCGGCGGCACATTCTCCCGTCGCTCGCCGTTCGCCTCCTGGTCCGAGGACGTGCGGGCACTCGGATTCCTGCGCCCGCCCTGGGGCCTCGCGTACGACACGCTCTTCCTGACGTCGTTCGGCTGATGGCATGAAGCTCGGCCTGTTCAGCATCAACATGGGAACGTCGAGCATGCCCGACGGTCTCGTCGCCACCGCTCGAGCCGCGGAAGCTGCCGGATTCGACTCGGTGTGGGCCGGTGAGCACGTCGTGCTGCCCGATCCCCAGGTGCCGCCGTCACCGATGGCGCCTCAGGATTGCGCGCTCGACCCGTTGCTCGCACTCGTATGGGCCGCGGCCCACACGTCGACGATCAAGCTTGCGACAGGCATCGTCATCCTCCCGCAACGCAACCCCGTCGTCCTCGCCAAACAGTTCGCGAGCCTCGACGTCCTGAGCGGCGGCCGCGCGGTGTTGGGTATCGGTGTGGGCTATCTCGAACCGGAGTTCCGCGCGATCGGTGCCGACTTCGAGCACCGCGGCGCGGTCACCGACGAGTACCTCGACGCGATGCAGCACCTCTGGTACGACGAACACCCGGAGTTCCACGGCCGCTTCGTCGACTTCGCAGGCGTCGACGCGTATCCGCGACCGGTACAGCGTCCGATCCCGATCGTCGTCGGCGGGCACACGCGGCGCGCATACCAACGGACCGTCGCGCGCGCCCACGGTTGGTACGGCTTCGCGCTCACGCCGGAGGACGCCGCGACGAGTCTCGCCGGATTGCGCGCCGCGGCAGCAGAGGTCTCGAGGCCCGCGGCACTCGGCGATCTCGAGATCACGGTGACGCCGCGCGGCCGGCTCACCGACGCGAAGGCAGCCGCGTTCGCAGAGCTCGGCGTGCACCGGTTGGTGCCGTTCCCGCCCCCGACCGCCGACGGCGTCACGGCGACCATCGAAGCGGCGCGCGCGGCGGTCGCTGCGCTGTAGGCCGGAGGACGCGGACGAGACACACCGCTCGACCCAAGAAAGCCTGGTGCCCGGCCCGGGCGAGGGCGATGATCGTGTCATGAGCCGTCACGACGACGCGGAGAGCCTGGAGGCGCTCCCTGTCTACGTCGACGGGGTCGCCGTTGCGCCGGTGCCGACATCGCCCGTCGCGGACGCGTTCCCGATGCCGAGTGCGCACGAGGTCGCCGACGCGGTGCGCGCCACGATCGCCGAAGCACCCTTCGTGATGTCGCTGCCGCCGTGGTCGAGCGACGCGCGCAACGCGCTTGCCGCACCTCATCGCGCCGCGAGCTTCCTGTCCGGCTTCAGTCGCATGATCCCGCTGCCGGCGGCGGGTCTCGAGTCGTTGGGCGAATGGTGGCGGCGCCGGGCACGCGGCGAGCGCGTCGAGGTGCTCGGTCGGCTCGTGCTCGAGGAACCGCGCCAAGACGCCGGCGGGGCGTGGCGTGTCCGCGGCCGGCTGCGCAACCCGACCCACACACGATGGATTCCGGTCGAGCTGCTGCTCTGGCCCCGTCTCGACGCGTGGACCAAGCTCAGCGTCGAACCGCAGCGCGGCGTGCGCGTGGGACGCCGCTATTTCGCGAACGGTCATCGCGCGCTCGACGTGCTTTGCGGCGACCTCGTCCGCGACCTTCCCGAGCTCGTCAAGGCTCGTCGAGTGCGTCCATGATCAGCCACCACGACGCCAGGCCGTGCGTGCACCAGGCGTCGGGCGCGACGATGCAATCGTCGGGACAACGGGCGACGCCGTCGGCCGCCCATTCGGCGAGCGTGTCGGGATCCGGCGGTGCCCAACCGCTGTTGACTTCGAACCACGCGTGCGCGTTGCGGATCGCGTCGGCCGCAGATGCGGTCGAGCGGAACGGGCAGTGGCGGCACCCGCTGTCACAGCACGTGCCCTTCGCCGCGAGCGTGATCGACGTGAACACGAACATGCCGGTCTCGGGATCGAGATAGCCCGGTTCGCCCGCTGCGACCGCGTCGGCGTGCGCACGTGCGATCTTCTCGTCCACCGACACCGTGCGAGGCTATGCCTCGCCGCTCGCGAGCTCGTCCCGAGTGCCGGACGGTTGCGGCCTCGCTACGCGGCGTCGGCGCGGACGACGCGTGCGCGCAAGGTCGTAATCTCCAGCGCGATCGTGTACGACCCGAGTCGGAGCTGGCGCACCCGAAGGCCGAACGCGACAACCAACGCCACGATGCCGCCGAAGACGACGAGATCGGCGACGTCGATGATCAGCCACCCCGTCGCCAGGAAGTCGCGCACCGCGCCGAAACGGATCCGGTCGATCGTGTTGGCCACCATGCCGCCCGCGATCACGGCCGGAATGAGTGGCGAGATCCCCACCTGCACCGCCCACCTGCCGATGACCGCGAGGAACAGCGCGAGCACGAGCATCGTGCCGAGGATCAGCAGGGGTGTGGGGCCGCCCACGATGCCGAGCGCATAGTCAGGGTTGCGGGCCGGGGTGATCATCCCGGCGTGGGCGCGAGCGGCGGCCGATTTGGCGATCTGGTCGACCAGCACGATGACCAGGACGATCCAGGTGGCCTTTGCGATGGGGACGGGGCGGCGCTCCACGGCACTCTTATCGGGCGCGGATTCCCCGGCGTTGAGGGCCCCGGCGCACCATCCGAGGAACGACGAAATTGGGGACGAAAACGGCCGAGATCGGGCACTTTGTGCATGCGAGCGACTACGCTCTGCTGCATGGAGTTCGGGCCGAACCTTTTTGCCGCTATCCAAGCTGTGGTCAACGCCGAAGGGTCGGACCTCGTCCTGACGATCGGGTCGCATCCGCTGATCCGCGTCGATGGAAACATTGGACCAGACACCAGCCTCCCGGTGGTGGATGAGCCGATGATGCAGGAGGTGCTCGGGCAACTGCTCGATTCGGCACAGCTCGCCGCGCTCAAACAGGACCGCGACGTCGACTTCGCGTTCTCGTTCGGGCAGTACCGACTCCGTGGTAACGCGTTCTTCCAGCGGAACCGGCCGACGCTCTCGCTCCGTCTCCTCTATCCGCGCATCCCGACCTTCGACGAGATCGGCCTCCCGGAATCGGTCCGGGCGCTGGCGAGCTTGAAGCAGGGCCTGGTGCTCTTCACCGGTCCCACCGGATGTGGCAAGTCAACCAGCCTGGCGACGCTCATCGAGGCGATCAACGAGACGCGCCCGTGTCACATTCTCACGATCGAGGACCCGATCGAGTTCCTGCACGAGAACCGCCAGGCGGTCGTGCACCAGCGCGAGGTCGGGTTCGACGCGACGTCGTTCGCACGAGCACTGCGGGCTGCGCTGCGTGAGGACCCCGACGTCGTGCTCGTCGGCGAGATGCGCGATCCCGACAGCATGGCGATCACGCTGACGCTGGCGGAGACCGGCCACTTGGTGTTCTCGTCACTGCACACGAACGACGCGCCCCAGGCGCTCGACCGCATCGTCGACTCGTTCCCGGCCGACCAGCAGGCCCAGATTCGTCTTCAGGTGGCAAGCACGATCTCGGGGATCATCGCCCAGCGCCTCGTCCCCTGCATCGGAGGCGGACTCACCGCCGTCTACGAGGTGCTCATCGCCACGTCCGCGGTGCGCAACCTCATTCGTGAGGGCAAGACCCGCCAGTTGCGCAACGCGATGCAGATGGGGCTGAACGCCGGCCACTGCACGCTCGAGATGTCGCTCAACGCGCTGGTCGACGAAGGCGTGATCACGTTCGAAGACGCCGTCTCGACTGCCTTCGTGCCGCACGAGGTCGATCCCAGCCTGTCGCCCATGCTGGCGAACCCGCAGCCGGTCCAGCAGTAACTTCGCTCCAGCCCGCGCCGCCGCGCGGGACCGCTCCTGAGCGCGTTCATCGTCGACGTGACGCGGCGCTATGTCACGGTGAAGCCGGCGGCGACCGTCACGGTGCCGCCATCCGGGTTGGTGACGGTGACGTCGTACTTTCCGGCCGCGCCGCTCGGTATGCCGAGGTTGAACGTGATCTGTGTGCCCGGCCCGTTCACGGTGAGCCCAGAGACAGTCAGCGTCTTCTTGCCGGTGAACGTCACCGTCAGACCGCCGGCGAAGTTGCTGCCGACGATCGTCTCCGATCCTGACGCCGACCGCGTGTTGGGAGTGATCGAGGTGATCGTCGGCCCGTTGCCGATCGCTATCGAGTAGACCTTGGTGTTCGTCGCGCCCGCGGCGTCGGTGACGGTGACCGTGACGGAGAACGTGCCGGTCACGGTCGGCGTGCCCGAGATGACCCCGGTGTTTGCATTGATGGTCAAACCCGCGGGCAATCCACTCGCCGCCCAGTTGTACGGCGTAGTGCCATTCGAGGCCGACACCGTCGCGCTGTAGGCGAAATCCTTTGCGCCGTTGGGCAACGACGGGGTCGTGATGGACGGCGCCTGGTTGATCGTCATCGAGTAGGTGCGCGTTGCGGTCGCGCCGGCCACGTCCGTCGCTTTGGCCGTGATCGAGAACGTGCCGGTCACGCCCGGCGTGCCCGAGATGACGCCGGTGTTCGGGTTGATCGACAGACCGGTCGGGAGTCCTGTCGCCGACCACGCGTACGGCGTCGTGCCGCCGGTGGCCGTCACCGCTTGTCCGGGGTACGAACGGTTGACGGTCGAGTTCGGCAATGACGCCGGGCCGGTGATCGATGGCGTCACGTTGATCGTCAGCGAATAGACCTTCGTCGCCTTGGCGCCGACGGAATCGGTGATGGTCACCGTGACCGACTTCGTTCCAGACTGGGTGGGCTTGCCGGAGATCACGCCATTCCCGGCGTTGATCGTGAGGCCGGTCGGGAGCCCCGTCGCCGACCACGTGTAGGGCGGTGTGCCGCTCGATGCGCTCACCGTCGCGTTGTAGTTCGGCTGGTTCACGGTCCATTCGGGCAGTGCAGTGGTGCCGATCGTCGGCGGGGAGTTGATGGTCAGCGAATAGGTCCGCGTCGCAGTCACGCCCACCGCGTCGACAACGGTGACGGTCACCGAAAACACGCTGTCCTCAGTCGGCGTACCACCGATCGCTCCAGTGTTCACGTTGATCGACATGCCTGCCGGCAGCCCACTGGCAAACCAGCGGAGCGGGGGCGTACCGTCGCTCGCCTGGATCGTCGTGCTCGGATACGCAACGCCCTTCGTCGACGTGGGCAGGGTCGAGGGTCCGGTGATCGTCGGCACCTGGTTGATCGTGACGGAGTAGGGCCTCGTCGCGGTCAGGCCCGTCGCGTCGGTGACAGTGACGACGATCGACGCCCACGTACCCGTCTTGCTGGGCGTCCCGGAGATCACGCCGGTGCTCGCGTCGATCGACAGCCCATCAGGCAGCCCCGTCGCCGACCAGACGTACGGCGTCGTCCCGCCGGTCGCGGTCATCGTCGCCGGATACGTCGAAGAACCGTAGTCATTGCCGATCGTCCAGTTGGGCAACGACGCGGGCCCGGTGATCTTTGGCGGGTTGCCGATGGTGTTTTGTCCTCCGCCGGAGAACGAGATCGTTCGCGCGATGATCGAGCCGACCGTGGAGCCGCTGCCTCCGCTCACGGTGACGTCGACGTTCGGCGCGTAGACGACACCTTCATATGTGTTCACCGTCGCCTGACCATTGATGGTGAACGTCGTCGTCGAGTTGGTCGTCGGGATCCAGATCAGTACACCTTTGTATGTCCCAGCGGTCGCGGCCGTCATCGAGACAGTGGATTGGCCGTTGATCGTCATCGCTCCGCCCGCGACATAGAACAGGACACCGTTCGCAGTGACGTCGGCTTGGGACTGGAACGAAACGCCACTGCAGAAGATGTAGATGCCTGGATTGAACGTCACCGCAGAGTTGACGCTCACGGCGCTCTTGTAGACGCCGGGTGTGTAGTGGCCACCTGAGAAGGAGCCCGTCTGCGGGCCGGTGCAGTCACCACCGGGCGGTGTCTGCAGTCCCGCGTATGGGTCGAGCAGCTGCGTCGGGTAACTGTTGATTGTTCCGGCTTGCCCACAGTTGCCGCCGCCGCACGTACCTCCGTTGACGATCGAGGTGTTCGTTGCGGAATACTGCGAGGCGCCGTTGAGCGACATCGCGGTGCAAGTGCCGGCGTTCACACCGTTCACGACTACGGAACCGGCCACGGTCACATGCACATTGCCTGACACGGATAGCCCGGGCGTGCCCTGTGAGCAGCCGCCGAGCGCGAGCAGTGCGGGGAAAAACGGGATGGGACCGTTCGGTGGTGTGACCTGAGCTTCGGGGCGGACGCTCGCCGTCAGCGTGTACTCATAGGCGGCAGGTACCGAATTGGGCGGGCGAATCTCGCGGACGGTCAAACGAACTGCATCCGGAAGGCTCGGACCGCACGCCGACGGCGCATTGCCGGTGATGCACACAGCCTTTTCTGGCGGGCTGGGCAGAATCTTGTCGACGTTGTTGGCGAGCGTCACCGGTGATTCAGGCGTCGGGGCCGGGTTTGTTACGGTGAAAACGCACGTCTGCCTGGTGAGCTTGCCGGACGACAGGTAGTAGCTGGCGATGTGACCTTTGCTCGTCTGCGCGTGCGTGACGGGATCTACGAACCGGTCGAGCCACTTGAACCGCACAACGAGCGATCCGGAGGCGGTGCAGCCGGCGGGGTCGGTGAGTGACACACCGAGGCTCTGGTCGGGGCTCGCGGTATTCGGATCGGAGCCGCCCGCGGCCTGCGCGTCGCGCACGAAGAAGGCCGCGATCACCTGCGCATCGTTGGATTGACGCACGCGGTCGGACGTCCCACGGGCCCCGCTCATCGCCGTGACGAACGCCGCTGAGAGAGCACCTGTGATCATCGTCAGGACCACGATGCTGATGATCAACTCGACGAAGGTGTAGCCGCGTTGGTCGTCACCTCGCGCCCGTTGTCGACACGAGGTCCAGTCGCCTATCACGTGTTCACGCTCCACGATTGCACATAGGTACGCGTCACGGTTCCACCCGAGATGTCGAAGTTGATCTCCGCGCGCACGACGGCGGTCGACTCGGTAGCGTTGCAGGCGGAGTTTGTGCATACAGCCGCGCTGAAGATTCCGTTGAACTGGAAATAGCCGTTGTGCAGCGCCGGGGCGGGCTTGCAGTCGACCTGGATATAGACGCCGTTCAGCTTCGGGTAGTTGTGGGATCCACCACAGTTTGCGGAGTTCAGGAAGGTTTGAAGCCTGTTCTGGGGAGCAGCGGCGTTGGTGGTAGCGGACCATGAGGCGACACTGCCGCGCGCAGCGGCGATTGCTTGTTCGACACCGGCATCGGCCGCGTACTGGCGGTTTCGAACCACATCGAGTGTGGTGCGGTTGTGCAGGCCGGACGTGATGCTCGACAAGGTCGCGGCGGAGATCGCGCCGATTACGACCATGAACGCAATCGCGAATACCAGAGCCGCGCCGCGCTCGTCGCGCGCAACCCGCGTCATGGCTTCCTCACGAAGATGCTCAAGCAAACGACCCGCGGCTGCTTCGGCGGTGGTGGTGGAGAGCAGTCCGCCACGATGGGCGGCGTTGCGCCGGGCAGCCCGACCGCGATGTCCACCTGTCGAGGGGTCGATGCATCCTGCGGGCACTGATTCGTGCTGCTCGCGACGCCGAAACCGGCGGGCAGCGACGTCGTAGTTGTGGTGAAGGTCGTGGAGCTCGGGCAGTCCGATCGGACGGCGGACTTCGTGGCTTCCGCGTAACCGCGCAAGAGTCCGTCAGCGGTGACGAGATTTCGTTGCGCGGTGGATCCGGAGCTCTGAGTGGAAAAGGTTGCGAAATACGCGCTGACGACGAGACCGATAACGATCAGCGCCATGACGACTTCGAGGAGAGTCTCACCCTCTTCGCTACGTCGAGTCTGGCGTCTCACGGTCGCTTCCATCCTGCCTTCAAAAGCGAGGTCCACGGGGCGGGATCACCCGCCCCGTGGAACACCTCAACAATTCACCATTACGGGGTCTTGCAATTACCCGAGGCTTTCGGGTCGAAGGTCGGAGCCGTGCCGGTGCCGGGGAATACGCCCACCAGGTTCCAATCGCCGTTGGTCACCGTGTCGCCGGCAGCCGTCACGCCGTTCGACAGCTCAAGCACCGGCGGAGAGTTCACCGGAGCTGCCGCACTGTCCGTCACCATCTGGTCGAAGCTTGTCGGCCAGGCGTTCGGCGACTGATTCGCATAGAACGCCGCGCTCGCCGCCTTCGCCGCATCAGCCGTCGCAGTGCACGCACTCTTCCCACCGGTGTTGGTCAGGCCGGCGATGCCGACGATCGCGACTGCGGCGAGGATTCCGACTACGACGATGGCAATGAGCAATTCGATGAGGGTGAAGCCTCGCTCACCCCTGTTATGAATCTCCCGTTCCTGCATTGGTTTTCCGTTCCTCCTGCTGGTGTCCCTCGCGGGACATTTGTGTTGCAGCCCCCACATAGGGAACGCTCTGATGTCTCAGATCTTCATTTGACGCCGACTTGGTGGTAGATGCTGTACATCGCCGAGATCTGCGCCACCGCCACAAACGCCACGGCGGCACCGACGACGAGAAGGATCGCGGGTTCGAACATGTCGGTCACCCGCTTCAACTCGTAAGTGAGCTCGCGCTCGTAGAACTTGGCCGCACTGTGCAACTGCGCGTCGAGCGAGCCGGTGCTCTCACCGACGCGAATCATCTGTCGGGCCGCGGCCGGGAAGAGGCCGGTCGCCTGGATCGGTCGGGCAAGCCCCTCGCCCCGCATCATTGCATCGCGCACGTCCGAAAGCTTCGTCTGGAAGACGCGATTGTTCGTGCTGTCCGCGGAGACCTGTACCGCGTCGGGCAGCGGCACGCCGGTCTGTACGAGCGTGGCAAGGACCCGACAAAACCGCTCGACCGCGATGAGGGTCATCAGCCTGCCGATAGCGGGCAGCCGCAGCAACGTGGTGTCTCGTCGTGTTTTGCCCTGCTGGCCACCGAACACTGCAATGCCGATGGCTCCTATGGCGAAGATGATGAGGAGAATCAGCCACCACCAGTTCGTCATGACGTTCGTGAAGCCGAGCAACATACGTGTCGGCAGCGGCAGGTTCGCGTGCAAGCTCGTATAAAGCGTCCGGAACTTCGGCAGCACGAAGATCGCCATCACGATCATGGCCATGATCGCAAGGACGAACACGATCGACGGATACGTCAACGCGCTCTTGAGCTCCTTGCGGGCAGCGACCTCACGCTCGAGATACTCGGAGAGCTGCTCGAGCGCGTCGTCGAGGCGGCCGGTCATCTCCGCGGCCCGTACGACCGCGATGTAGTAGCCGGGGAAGACCTTGGGGTGCTGCGCGATCGCGTCGCCGAAGCTGGACCCGGCGCGAAGTCTGCGCTGCACGTCTTCGACGACTTCTTGCACCTTCTTGGAGGCGTTCTCCTCCCCGACCACCGAGAGCGAGTCGAGGATCGGGACGCCGGCGCGCAGAAACGAAGAGAGCTGGCGGGAGAAGTTCATGACTTCTTCGGCCTTCACGGCGCGGCCGATGTAGAACTCCTGCTTGTACCACGGCTTCTTCGTGTCGTCAGGCGGAGGCGGCGTCGGTCGCGTTCGGGGCGCGGGCGCCGGTGGTGTCAGCTGCGCGGTCATTCGAGTCCCTCGTTCACGAGGACGTGCTTCACGACCTCTTCCATGGTGGTGACGTTCGCCTCGACGAGGCGGACCGCTTCGGTCTGCAGCGTGCGCAGGCCCTGCTGCACTGCGAGCTCGCGGACGACCCGCGGTGGTTGTCCGTCGACGACGCACTGTCGGATCTCGTCCGTGATGGCGAGCACTTCGTAGACGCCGACCCGGTCGAAATAGCCGGTGCCGGAGCAGAACTGGCAACCCTCACCGCGCAGCCACACCCGCTTGTCGTTCCCGCCGAGCTTCTGGTACATGGTCAGCTCGGAGAGCGACGGCTCGTAGGCGACGGCGCACGACGTGCAGAGCCGGCGCACGAGCCGCTGCGCCACCACACCGATGATCGCGGAGGTGATGAGGTACGCCTCGATGCCCATGTCGAGCAGCCGGTAGAGCGACGACACGGCGTCGATCGCGTGCACCGAAGAGAACACCCGGTGCCCGGTGAGCGCCGACTGCACGGCGATGCGCGCGGTCTCGGCGTCGCGCACCTCGCCCACCAGAATCACGTCGGGGTCCTGGCGCAGGATCGACTTCAGACCGGTGGCGAACGTCAGGCCGGCCTGGTCGCTGATCTGAATCTGATTGACGCGCGGGAACATGTACTCGACGGGATCTTCGATCGTCATCACGTTGATGTCGGTGCGGTTGATCTCCGACAACGTCGCGTAGAGCGTCGTGGTCTTGCCGCTGCCCGTCGGGCCTCCGACGATGACCATTCCGAACGGCGACGTGACGATGCGCGAGTAGATCGCCCCCGATGCTTCCGGCATGCCGAGATCCGCGAGCCGGTAGAGCGAGCGCGTGCGGTCGAGGAGCCGCAGCACGGTCTTCTCGCCCCAGATTGTGGAAGTGGTCGAGACGCGGACGTCGAGATCACGATTGTCGATGTTCATCTCGAACTGGCCGTCTTGCGGCCGTCGCTTCTCGACGATGTTCATCTGCGCCATGATCTTCACGCGGCTTACGAGCGCGGGACCCATCTCGGGCGGGAGCTCGACGACATCCTTGAGCGCGCCGTCGATGCGGAACCGCACGCGTACGCAGTCCTCGGCGGGCTCGATGTGCACATCGGACGCACGGTCGCGCAGGGCTTGGGTCACGACCTTGTTGACGACCTTGACGATCGGGGCGTGGGCATCCGCGACGGGGTCGATCGTCTCGAACACCGGCTCGACCATGACGTCGCTGGCCCGGAAGTCTTCGATGTCGTTGTGCACGGCGGACAGCGCCGGATACGTCTGGTTGATCCGGTTGCGGAGCTGGGTGGGCACGCCGAGCGCGACGCGCACCTCAGTGACTGGCAAAGAACGCAAGAGGCTCGTGACGTCGCGGTCGAGGGGGTCGGCGACCGCGACCGCGAGCGCACCTTCCGAGAACAACAACGGCAGCACGTCGTGGCGATGAGCATCCATGGTGTCGACGAGCGCAATCGCCGCTTCGTCCGGCTCGGCCGAGTGCAGGTCGACGACCGGAACGTGGAGCTGCTCGCTGAGTGCGCCCGTCACGTCGTATTCGCTGACCAAGCCGCGCTCGATGAGGATCTCGCCGAGTCGCCGGCCGTTGCCCGACCCGACCGCCAGCTCGATGTGGTCGCGCGTGACGACACCCGACTGCACCAGCAGATCACCCAGACGCACGCGCGCTTCGGCGCGTGAGATGTCGGGCACCAACGTCGCGGTGCCGACTGCAGCGACGCCATCGCGTCCGCGAACGCGTCTCACGCTTGGTGCTCCGCCCGGTGCGCCTTACCCCTGCGCGAGGCGCGTACCGCCCACGATGACATCCCCGTTACCCCCACGAACCCCACGTAACCGTTGCCCCGCGCCAACGGTAGCGGTCGGGGCCACGAAATACCAGATGCGATGCGTCTTAGCCGGGATCCCGCTTCACTGAATATCGAAACGGAACGTCACCGATGGTCCACGTGAAGAGCACGTCGGCGCCGTCGGAGTCTGCGTCGAGTCTCGTGTCCAATGGAACTGTCACGAAGTGGTACGTGCTGCCACCGCCGTTGGTGACGAACTCTCCCGTGGCTCGAGGTGCGTGGAGTTGCGTGACCTTCCAGCTCACGACAGTTCCTTCGGGGAAGTAGTTGTAACCCACGCGCAGCGCGCAGCGATCCACCAAGTCGACCTGGAAAATATTGACATCCACGAACTCATCGGACTGCGGCGCGGCCGCTCGGCCAACGTGCGCGTCGGCGATCGGCACGATGGGAACTGCCGCGGTGACAATGTGGTTTTCGTCCGACTCGGGCGGTTCCGGCGCCGGCGAGGTACGTCGGCGCGCGACGGCTCGTCGCCAGTACACGACGAGCGCGACGAGCGCGGCGAGCACGAGGAGCACGATCACGAGAAGGACCGTGTTGCTCTTGCCGGCGTGCTTGGCGGGTGCGGCGGTTCGAGAAGGGGCCGTCGTCGGCGGCGAGGTGGTGGCCGCGCTCGCCGTGATCGAGGCCGACCATGTTCCCGAGTTGTCGTCGAGGTAGTTGTCGTTGACCCCGAGGAAGAGCTCGCCGTCGCGCGCGACGCGCATCGTTCGTCGATTCCCGACTTCGAATGGCTTCCCCGAACCGATCCTTCCGATCAAGGACCAGCAGTTGAGACCGGGTGCCGGCCAGCCCGTGCCACGAGCGAGGCGGGCGGCGATCGCCGAACACTGGCGACCCCACGGGATACCCGTTGGCGAAAGCTGGTTGATGCGTCCGGCGCCGAAATGGATCAGACCCGACGCCGTGACGGTGACACTGCTCCCCGCCCGCAGCCGGACGCCGGTGTCGGTCCAGACCCTCCCCGACGAGACCGATCGGCGGGTGACGGTCTCCGCGAACGACGGCGACGCGGTCGCGACGAGCGAGGTCGACAACGCCAGCGCGCCGGCCGCGGCAAGTACCGCTCCCAACCGACGCCTGTCCTTACCGCACATCCGCAAAACCTCTTCGACGCCGACCGCCACACTGATACGCCTCAGTATCCCCTGTGATCGGCCATTCCGACAGGTGCCGAGCGGCGATTTGAAGACTCCGGAATCCCCGCTATTTCATCCGCCACTCCCGCGACGCTTCGATTTAGTCGAGAATACAAGTGTGGCGGCCAAAGCACTTGAGACACGGGTCGCGCGGCGACCTCGTCGCGCTGAGGCCGGTCGTCATCGCATCGAGGCGCCACTCGCGTCCGAGTTGGTGCCGGTCACGGTCCTGATTCTCGGTTGCATCGTCACTGCGCTGTCGTTCGAGAGCACTTGGTTGCATTTGGCATATCGCCTGCCGCGTATGCACGCCGTCCTCGACACGACAATCGGACTCGCTTCGCTTCTCCTCGCGTACCTCGTCTACGGCCGTGTGCAGGCGCTCGGACGTCAGCGAGACGCGGTGTTGGCGTTCGCGCTCGGCTTCAGCGGAAGCGTGAACGTGTTCGCGGCGGTGACGCAGGGAATTTCGTCCGAGCCACTCGGTCGCTTCGCGGTGTGGACAACGACGATCGGCCGCCTCCTGGTGGCACTCTTGTTCGCGGCGGCCGCGTCGGCGCGTACGGCGCCCATCCGACAACCGGCGCGCGTTCCGAAGTTCGCCCTCGGCGTCGCGGCGGCGTTCGTTGCGCTGCTGGCGGTGGTCGCGGTCGCGTCTTCGCATCTCCCGTGGTCGACGGAGCTCGCGATCTCGCCGAAGGATGCGTCCAAGCCGCTCTTCGTCGGGCCGGCGTTGCTGCTGGTCGCTCAGGTGCTCATCCTTCTCGCCTACAGCGCGGCCGCGACAGGGTTCAGCCGTCGAAGATCGACCGACGGCGACCTCATGACTTGGCTCGCCGCGAGCTGCATGCTGTTCGCGTTCGCCAGCTTCGAGTACCTCACGTTCCCGTCGATCTTCTCGGATTGGATCTACGTCGGCGACATCCTCCGGCTGGCGGGGGTGTCGTTGCTCCTTGTCGGTGCCGCGCGTGAGATCAATCGCTACTGGCGCGACAGCGTCGCAATGGAAGAACGCCGCAAGCTCGCTCGCGACCTGCACGACGGCGTTGCGCAGGAGCTCGCGTTCATCGTGGCCATCGCTCGACGACTCGAACGCAATGTCCACATGCGCGATACGAGCCGACTCGCGGACGCCGCGGAGCATGCGCTCGACGAATCCCGGCTCGTCATCTCGGCATTGGCGGGATCTGGGAACGCCGGTGAGCAGATCGGTCGGACCGCGCGTGGCGCCGCGCTCCGTTTCGATCTCGGGCTCGTCCTCGACATCCCTACGGGCGTCGTACTGCCGGCCAATGTCGTGGAAGCGCTGCTCCGCATCCTCCGGGAGGCGATCAACAACACCGGTCGCCACGCCCACGCGACGACGGTACGTGTGAGCGTCGAAGCAGGAGATGTCATCGCACTCACCGTTGCGGATGACGGGGTCGGCTTCAACGCGATGGACGAGGCGGCAGGGTTCGGTCTCATCAGCATGCGCGAACGTGCCGAGGCGATGAACGGTGTGTTCACGATGACGACAGCCCCCGATGAAGGCACGACGATCAAGGTCGAGGTTCCGTGGCGATCCGTGTCCTGATCGCCGATGATCACGCGCAATTCCGCGCCTTGATCGCAGAAACCATCGAAGAAGCAGGAATGACGGTGGTTGCGCAGGCCGCAACCGGCGACGCGGCCACGCAGCTGGCGTTGGAGCATCAACCCGACGTCTGCCTGCTCGACATTCGAATGCCGGGCGATGGAATCACGGCTGCCCGCCGTATCGCCGCCGCGTTGCCGGACGTTTGCATTCTGATGCTCACTGTTTCCGCCGAGTCCGACGACGTGCTCGACGCGCTCCAGGCCGGCGCTGACGGCTACCTCCTCAAGGACACCCCGACCGAAGACATTCCCGACGCCGTTCGCGCGGTCTTGGACGGCGAGGTCGTGATTGCGCGAACCGTGACTCCCGCCCTGGTCGTCGAGATTCGACGTTCACGCGACCGCCGTCTCCGCACGGCGACCGGCGTGTCGGTGCAGCTCACCGAGCGGGAATGGGAAATCCTCCAACTCCTCGACGGCGGAGGCACGACCGGCAGCATCGCGACGAGCCTGTACGTCGCACCCGTGACGATTCGGTCCCACATCGCGACGCTGATGCACAAGCTCGAGGTTCGACACCGAAACGACGCGCTCGTGCTCTTCCGCCAACAGCGCACGTCGTAGCAATCGCGCGCGCACGCGCTTCGTGGCGCGCCGTCGCGTTGAGCGCCAATCAACGCCCGCGGGCTCGTCTTCGCGTTCGGTCCCGTGTACGTTGCGCTTGTTGCCCGCACTGCCCGTGGCAAAGGCCCCCGACCCGTTCCCGGGGGCCTTTGCGCGAGCAGAACTTTCGCGCCGGATCGCAATTCTCTGAGAGCAAACATTGCGCGATCCGCACGCTGGTCGCTTCTCGCGCCGTCGCTGCGACGAAAGTCACACAGCTCGCCGAGTGGCACCACGCATGCATCCAGCCTTTCGAGCTGTTCACGTAGCGCGGCCGATTTTGCCCGGGTTTGCCCGCGCGCTTCGTGGCAGAAGTTGCCAGGGTCTCTGGCAGATTCTACCAGTTCGGACGGATTTCCTGGACTTCTGGTCCGCGGCACTAGACCGTTGAGCCGAACTCAACTACGGTGCGTGACGGGAAGGCTTGGGACGCGCATTCGCGCGACCTGTGGGGAGGCTGCACGAAATGAATCGCTCGCTGCGCGTTGCCGGTGCTGCTGTGATCGGCGTGATCGGGCTCACGCTCGGGCCGGTCGCCATGGCCCACGCTCAAGCGGTCGGACCGACCGGGCCGACGGGTGCCAAGGGCGCTACCGGCGCGACGGGTGCCAAGGGCGCCACAGGCGCGACCGGTGCCAAGGGCGCGATGGGCGCCAAGGGCGCGACGGGGGCGACCGGTGCCAAGGGCGCTACGGGTGCCAAGGGCGCCACGGGGGCGACCGGTGCCAAGGGCGCGACCGGTGCGAAGGGCGCCACTGGCGCGCAGGGCCCGACAGGCCCTCAGGGTCCGCAAGGTCCTGTCGGCCCCACGGGACCGCAGGGTCCGGCCGGCGCCACGGGTGCGACTGGAAACAACGGCACCAACGGCAGTAACGGTGCGACGGGCGCGACAGGTGCGACCGGGA
>JBBQXS010000005.1:0-129358 GCA_038209365.1 Acidimicrobiia bacterium
GATGCCACGGGCAAGGTTGTCGCGCCCGGCTTCGTCGACATTCACACGCATTACGACGCCCAGGTGTTCTGGGACACGACGCTGTCGCCGTCGCCGTTGCACGGCGTGACCACGGTCATCGGCGGGAACTGCGGCTTTACCATCGCGCCGCTCGGACCGGAGCACGGCGACTACCTCATGCGGATGCTGGCCCGCGTGGAAGGCATGCCGCTGTCGGCGCTCGCGCAGGGCGTGCCCTGGGACTGGCAGACGTTCGGCGAGTACCTCGACCGCATCGACGGCACGCTCGCACCGAACGCGGGCTTCCTCGTCGGCCACTCGACGATCCGGCGCGTCGCAATGGGTGAACGGGCGACGCAGGGCGAGGCAACCCCCGAAGACCTCGACGCGATGCGAGCACTGTTGCACGCGAGCTTGGAGTCGGGCGCGCTCGGGTTCTCGTCGAGTTGGGCGCGCACCCACAACGACGCGGCGGGCGACATGGTGCCGTCCCGTTACGCAACCGAAGATGAGATCGTCGCGCTCTGCGGGGTCGTGAAGGATCACCCGGGAACCACACTCGAGTTCATCCCCTGCGTCGGCATGTTCGAGGAATTCGCACCGGAACTGCTCACCCGCATGTCGCTCGCCGCGAACCGGCCCGTCAACTGGAACGTGTTGTTCGTGGGGAAAGGCAGCGAGTCGATCACGGAGCACAACCTCGCCGCGTCCGACTACGCCACCGAGCGCGGCGCACGCGTCATCGCGTTGACCGTTCCGTTCTCGCCTTCACCGCGCATCTGCTTCGACAGCGGCTTCCTGCTCGACACGATCCCGGGCTGGGAGAAGCCGATGGCGCTCCCCCACGACGAGAAGAAGGCGATGCTCGCGTCGCCCGACGGCCGGAAGGTGCTCGCGGAGGCGGCCCTCCAGCCGACGACCGGCTTCAAGGTGTCGAACTGGGGCATCTACGTGATCAACGAGACGTTTGCGCCCGAGAACAAGAAGTGGGAAGGCAAGCGAGTGTCCGAGATCGCGACCGAGCGCGGCGTCGACGAGTTCGACGCGCTCTGCGACATCGTCGTCGCCGACGACCTGATGACCGGTTTCGGGTTCCCGACCCGGGCCGACGACGACGAGACGTGGGAGACGCGCATGAAGGTGTGGCGAGACTCGCGCACGATCATCGGCGCGAGCGACGCGGGCGCGCACCTTGATTTCCTGGCGACGTTCAACTACTCGACGGTCATGCTCGGCCAGCCCGTGCGCGCGCGCAAGCTCATGCCGATCGAGGAGGCGATCAACCTGCTCACCGACGTGCCCGCGCGCCTGTACGGGCTCAGGGAACGGGGCCGCCTCGCCGAGGGCTGGCACGCCGACGTCGTCGTCATCGATCCCGAAACCGTCGGTGCGCAGCCGGTGCGCATGCGGTTCGATCTCCCGACCGGTGCGCCCCGCCTCTACGGCGGTGCCGACGGCATCGATCACGTCATCGTGAACGGCACCGAGATCGTCGACCACGGGGAGTTCACCGAGGCCCGCCCCGGCACGTTGCTGCGCTCGGGCCGCGACAGCGAATCGGTCACCGTCCCCGGTGGCTGATGGTGCAGCGGCGGTTCCTCGACCGGATGTTGCGCCGGGGTCTGCGGCGCAAGCCGGGCCTCGTCGCGCTCGACCTCTCGCCGAGCCTGCCCGAGCGAGACGTCGCGCGCGTGCGCGAAGTCGTCGCCGACGTCTTGCGTCTCCACGACACGATGACCCAGCGCGCGGAAGCGGCCGCCATCGCCGACGCATACATCACGTTGTCCGACACCGGCCGCCGGAAATTCCTCGACCTGCTCGCGGTCGAGTTCTGGACCAACCCCGCAGCGGTCAACGCGGCGATGCGCGACGTGAGCCTGGCTGACGACCGCCGCGCCGCGGAGCGGCGTCTCCGCGACACGCTCGTCCCGTCGGCGGCGTCGCTGCTCCACCTCGTCACCAGCCTGGAGGGAGGCGTGAAGTTCCTCGTCGACCTGCGCGCCGACGTCTTGCGGCTCGCGCACGACGACGACGTGCTCATGGAACTGGATCAGGAGCTCGAGGCACAGATCGCGACGCTGTTCGACGTCGGCCTCCTCAACCTGCGGCGGATCACGTGGGACGCGCCGGCCGCGTTGCTCGAGAAGCTCATCGCTTACGAGGCCGTGCACGCGATCGGCTCGTGGGCCGATCTGAAGAACCGGCTCGATTCCGACCGCCGCTGCTACGCGTTCTTCCATCCCGCAATGCCGAACGAGCCGCTCGTGTTCGTGGAGGTCGCGCTCACCAACGGGATCGCGACGTTGCTCCCGCCCCTGCTCGACGCCCGCGCCCCCGAGCTCGACGCCGACCACGCCGAGACGGCGGTCTTCTATTCCATCTCGAATTGTCAGCCCGGCCTCGCGGGGATCAACCTCGGCACCGCGCTCATCAAGCAGGTCGTGGAGGCGTTGCGGCTCGACCTTCCGGGGTTACGCCGATTCGTCACACTGTCGCCGATTCCCGGCTTCCGATCGTGGTTGGAACACGAGCTCATCGACGCCGGTGCGGCGCTCACCGAACGAGAGCGCGAGCTGTTACCTGCCGGGCCGCACCGGGTGCTCGCACGCCTCGGCGACATCGAATGGGAGAGCGACGAGGCGATCCGGCCCGCGCTCCTGGCGCTGTGCGCCCGTTACCTCACGACGGCCCACGAGGGCCGCGCGCTCGATCCGGTTGCGAACTTTCATCTTGCGAATGGTGCCGCCGTCGAGCGCGTCAACTGGATGGCAGATCCGTCACCGGTCGGGCGATCGCGCTCGTTCGGCCTGATGGCCAACTATCTGTACGAGGATGACCGGATCGCGGAGCGCGCCGAAGCGTACGCGGCACGCGGAGAAGTATCCGCGTCGTCTGCGGTGCGCGACCTGGTCGCCGGTTAGCTCTCGCAGGTTCGGCCGAGGAACGCGGCGAGCTTGTCGGCGGCCGTCGCGTTGGCAGGCGGCTGCTGCTCGTGCCCGAAGGGCGCCTTGCCGTCCTCGCCGCGGAGCGCGGGCTGGATGAACGCGCGCGCACCTTCGAGCAGTTGCGTCGCGACCTCGGGATCCAGCTCGGTCGACTGCCCGGTGGCCCGGGCGAGGTCCCAGCCGTGCGTGAACGCGTCGGTCGTCGCGAGCTGAATGAAGGCCGCGCCGGGGAAGGTGCCGAACGGCAACTCGACCATCTTCTCCATCGCACCGGGTGCGCCGAACGCGGCGACCGCCTGCTTGATGCCGTCGTCGTACGTCGCGCCCATGTCACCAACGGTGAAGTCGCTCTCGGGGATCGCCGGGGCCTTGCCGTCATTCATCGACGCCGCGAACCAGAACGTCCCGCCGATGACATGGTTGATCACCTCGCGTACCGTCCACGATTGGCACGGGCTCGGATCCGACAGCTGATCGGGCTTCACGTTCCCGAGAACTTGACGGGTGCTGGCGAACGCGCGTTCCAGTGTCTCGGTGGTCATGGCGGGTAGCTTCGCCCGCGATGGAGAAGCTTGTCTACCTGGTCTGGGAGCGGCCCTCTCGCTCACCTGACGACCTACGCACGCAGTACCTCGACGAGATCGCGCCCCGGCTCCTCGCCCTGTCGCCGCGCGGCCTGCAAATGGATCTCGACGATGCACAGGCGCAAGTCCCGTCGATGATCCCGGTGCCGGACGACGAGCTGCCGGTACGAGCGTCCGTGGCGCTGTGGCTCGACGCCCATGACCTGCGCGCGCCGTACGAGGACGTCTTGCGATCAGCCGGAGTACGGCTCGCCGGTTATCTCGTCACCGAGTCGCTGTACTGCGACTACGGCGGCAACGCGCACGCGCCGGCCCGGAACTGGCCGGACGGCGTGAGGTCGCCGGGCATCGTCACGCTCACCGTGTTCGACAAGCCCGCCGGCGTCGACGACGACACGTTCTACGGCCACTGGTACGGCCACCAGTCTCCGATGTCGGAGGCGATGCAGCCGCGCGCCCGCTATGTCCGCAACGCCGTCGTGCGCGCGGTCACGCCCGGTGCGCCGCGCTACCGCGCGATCGTCGAGGAGGCGTGGCCGAGCATCGCGCACCTCACGAACTTGCATACGTTTTTCGGCGCGTCGTCGAACGAAGAGCTGGGCGACAACGTTCGCGTCATGCTCGACAGCACGAAGTTGCTGTACGACCCGGCGACAATGCGCAACTACACGCTGAGCGAGTACATCCTCAAGTCGTGAGCTGGTGCCGGCGCCCGATCGCGAGGACGCGCAGATCGGTACGGGCACGCACTGTGAGGTCCAACGGGGTCGACGCCGTGCGCTCGATGCGCGCGCCTTCGGGCAGCACGAACGTCCAGCCCTGCGTCTCGGCCACCGCCTCACCGGCGATGATGACGTGAATACCGCTCCACCGGTCGCCGGGGCTCACCAGGACACCGCCCGCACTGATGTCGAGACGCTCCGCTGACCGCGCGAGCGCGACGAGCTGCCGGCCGCGGCAGCGGTTGAAGCCGGGAACTGCTCTGAGTTGCGCGGTATAGGAGCTCATGTTCTCGACCATAGGGATCGTCGGGCGCGGGATCATCGGAGGGTAGGCGACACGGTCTCGTCCCCGAGGGGGATTTCCATCGACCGTGGGCGGATGCCCGAGCCGCGGCTCGCTCGTAGGCTTGAGCGCGTGCCTGCCGCCAAGGAGAGGACGTTTCCGCGCTGGGTGCCGTTCACCTGGATCCTCCCCGCTGTTGCTGCGGTCGCGGTCGTCGCGCAGCGTTGGAACCAACCGCAGCCGGGCCGGACGCTCGCGCTCGTCGTGCTCGGACTGCTGCCGCTCACGCTCGACGACATCTTCCACGCGCGGCTGCAATGGCTCTGGCGCGTCCCCTCGACGGTGTGGGCGTTGCCGGCCGTCGCCGCGGTGTCCGTACTCGGCTGGAATCCCGTCACCAACGACTGGGCGCCGTTCCTGCTCGTCCTGGTCACGGCCCGCGCGGCAATCGTCGGCAGTTTGGCCGACGGCATCGTCGTGCTGCTGGCATCAACCGGTGCCATGCTCGGCCTCGAGGCGGCGGGCCGGTTCCAGGGGTCGTTCATCTGGGTACTCGGCATCACGCTCGCGTGGACCGGCGCGTTCGCGGTCCGGTCGATGTACGAGCTCCTCACCAAGCTCGAAGCGGCGCAGGCCGACCTTGCCGAGCGCGCCGCCGCGGACGAGCGGCAACGGATTGCGCGTGAGGTGCACGACGTGATCGCGCATTCCTTGTCGGTGGCCGCGTTGCACATCACGGGCGCGCGCTTGGCGCTCCGCCGGAGCCCGGAGGAGGCAACGGAAGCGCTGGAACAGGCCGAACGTCTGGCGCGCGACAGCCTCGCCCAGGTGCGCGCGGTCATCGGCGTGCTCGCTTCGGCGGGTGACGGCACCGCTCCGGCCATGCCGACGGCTTCCGACATTCCCGCGCTCGTCGCCGAGTTCACCGACGCGGGTGTGGATGTCGCCGTCGACGTGCGCGGCGATCTCGCGTCTCTCTCGCCGGGACTCGGTCTGGCGCTGTTCCGCGTGACCCAGGAATCGTTGAGCAACGTGATTCGCCACGCGCCCGGGGCATCGGCCTCGGTGGGCATACACGCGTCGGCGAGCAAGGTCACACTGACGGTCACGAATCCGATCTCGAACGGACTCTCGCGTCCCGAATGGGGTCGCGGCATTCACGGCATGCGCGAACGGGCGGTGGCCCATCACGGCACGTTCGACGCCGGAGCCCGTGACGGTCAGTGGATCGTGCGCCTGGCGATTCCGACCGCGGAGACCGGAACGGAACGATGACGCGCGTTCTGCTCGTCGACGACCAGCAGCTCGTTCGCGAGGGCCTGCGGCGCATCCTGCACGCGGACGAGGGATTCGAGATCGTGGGTGAGTGTTCGGATGGCGACGAGGTGATCGATGCCATCGGACGAGTGCGGCCGGATCTGATCGTCATGGACATCCGCATGAAGCGGCTCGACGGGGTGGAGGCGACGCGCAAGGTGCGCGCCCTTGCCGACGCCCCGCCGATCCTTGTGCTCACGACGTTCGACGACGACGAGGTCCTCGCGGGCGCGCTACGCGCCGGCGCGTCGGGCTTTCAGCTGAAGGACGCACGTGGTGAGGACCTCGTGCGCGCGGCGCACGCGGTCGCGGCGGGCGACGCGTGGCTCGACCCGGCCGTCACGGCCCGGGTCCTGACGGTGTACCGCGGCGTGCCGGACGCGCCGACCGACGGTTCGGAGGCGCTCACGTCCCTCACGTCCCGGGAGATCGACGTGCTCCGCAGTATCGGACAAGGCGCGACGAACCAGGAGATCGCGGCCGCGTTGTACGTCAGCGAAGCCACCGTGAAGAGCCACGTGGGACACATCTTCGCCAAGCTCGGCCTTCGCGACCGCGCGGCGGCCATCGTCTTCGCCTTCGACCACCGCCTCGTCAAGCCGTCCTGACCGCGCGGCGGACAGGCGTGTGTGGGGTGCGGAAACCGCACCTCACACACGCCTACCCAACTCAGGCGAACTCGGCGCGTTCGTATTCGAGGAGGCGTTCGAAGTTGTCGCGCAGCTCGGCACGACGGCCGCGGTCGTGGGCGAGATTGACCATCTCGTTCGGATCGTCGTCGAGGTCGTACCACTCGTGCTCGTGGTCCTCGAACCCCGCGTCGACGTCGTAGAGCTTGGTGCCGGGGTCCTGGCCCCACAACCCGCTGGCCGGCTTCCCACCTCCGACGCCGTAGTAGCGCGCGTACTTCGTGTGACCGTCGAAGAATCCGCGGATCGCGTACCGCGTGTTGTTGATGTTCGGGGTGTGCGCGGTGTCGTGCGCGAACAACACATGGTCGCGCACCAACGCCGACGAGTCGCGCAGCACCGGTGACAAATCGGCACCGCGCAACGACGGATGTGCCAACGGATCGGCGCCGCCGAGCGCGCAGATGGTCGACGCGAGGTCAACGTGAGACGCGAGGGCGTGGGACTGCGCGCCCGCGGCCGTAATACCCGGCGCGCGCACGTAGCAAGGCACGTGCATGATCTCCTCGTACACGAACGGACCTTTGCTGCGCAGGCCGTGCGAGCCGCACATGTCACCGTGGTCGGACGTGAAGATCACGATGGTGTCGTCGTACGCGCCGGAGGCTTCGAGCGCGGCGAGCACGGTGCCGAGAGAGTCGTCGGCCATCTGGTGGAGCTTGACGTAGTAGTCGAGGTGGCGCAGCCACGCCTTGGTGTCGCGCGGGTGGATGGAACCCCACATTCCGTGCTGCTGGTCCCACCGCCACTGCCGCTGGGTCGCAGGCTTGTCGAACAGGTCGTCGTCGAAGTTCGGCGGCAGCTCGTCGCACACCTCGTCGTACGCGGTGTCGAACAGCGGCAACACCTCGTCGTCCTTCCAGCGCGACAGCTCCAACAGATCCTTGACGAGCTTGATCTCACCGGCGTGCGCGGGATCCTCGTGATAGCGAGGCTGATCGATCGGGAACCACATGACGTCGTGGGGGTTCACGAGCGCGACCGTGAGGAACCACGGCTCGTTTCCGCCCACCGCGTTGGTGCGCAACCATTCCGCGGCGTTGGACGCGATGATCGGATCGAAGTGCACGCCGGTGCCGGCCCAGCCCATGAAGTGACGGTCGTTGCCCTCCCAGTCCATGAAGCCGTACGAGGTCATGTCGGGCGACACCGCTTGTGAGAGGTGCCACTTGCCGATGTAGCTGCTGCGGTAGCCGGCGTCGCCCAGGATCGATCCCACCGTGGGAATCGCGGGGTCGAGCTCGGTGTGCATCGGCCAGATCACGTTGTCGACGACACCGTGCTGCGCGATGTACTGACCGGTGAACAGCGATGCGCGCGACGGCGAGCAGGGCGAGCTGTGGGTGTAGTAGTTGGTCAGCTCGAGTCCTTCGGCCCGCAGGCGGTCACGCCACGGCAGGCGCACGGAGGGCGGCAGCCACGTGCGGTGGCGCTCCTGATCGGAGACCACCAACAGGATGTTCGGTCGGGAGTTCATGCTCACGTTCATGCAAATGCCAGAATGGTCGCGTGGACGAACGGCCGCCAGTCTGGGTCGGTCACCTGGTGCTGAACGTGAGCGACCTCAGCCGTTCCGTCGAGTTCTGGCGCGAGATCGGCATGCGCCAGGTGGAAAAGAACGACCATGTCGCGGTGCTGGAGCTCCGCGGCGGCACGCACCTGGTGCTCGTGCCGGGGACCCCGCATCCGGGCGGCGCGCCCTTCGACCTCATGGTGGAGGACCTCGAGGCGACGCACGCGGCGTGGACGGCGCGCGGCTTGAAGCCTTCGGACATCGAGCGGGGCCGAATCCATTCTGCGTTCACGGTCCCCGATCCCGACGGCTACGTCGTCACCGTCAACGACTCCCACGTCGACGGCGTCGTGTAGACATCGGCGACCTACGGGTTGTAGCCGTCGAGAATGCCGGTGAGCCCGCTCGGTCGGTGATCGCCGAAGGCGAGTTGCTCGAGGACGCCGAGGCCGGTCTTGGTGCCCCACCGTGCACGCATCACCTGCTGGACGTGGATGTTCCACGGCTCGACGTTGTCGAGCTCTTCGACCTTGTGCTCTTCGGCGCCGACGGCGAGCTCGCCGTGCCAGTGACCGTGTCCCCATTCAGGATGGCTGTAGCCGAGCCCCCGCATCCGGAACGTGAGCAACGGCTCGAGCTCGATGCGTTCCTCGACGCCGTCGTGCCGGAACAACCGCAGCGTCGCGCCTTCGGATCGCCGCAGGCCCTTCGCCCACCGCACTTCGTGCACCGTTGCCGCGAGGTGACGTATCCGCGACTCGGCGTCGGGGCCGAACACCGTGTCACGCTCGCCGATGACGTCGAGCACCGCCTGGCTGCCGACGAAGCGGTCGCCATTTGCACGCTCGAAGCACAAGAAGTGGGTACAGCAGTCGTCCCAATTGATCGGCGCCCACAGGAAGAACACCTGCGGCAACGTCGTGTCGGGCGCGCCCGCGACCGGCGTACCGACCGGCCGCACACCCCACGACCGATCCTTGGTGCCGTAGACACGTTCGATCGGGATCTCGGTGCCCGCCACCGCGATGCGGCCCGACCACGTCCCCCACTGCGTCATGCGCGTGGTGTCCATCACGGTCTTGGTGCCGGCGGTGATCGTTTGCCGCGGCTCCTCGAGCGCAACCGTTCGCGCGGTGAACACGACGTCGGCGGCGATGCCGGAATCGGCGGCGTCCACGCGCACCCTTGTCACACGCAGCGGTTCGATCACCTCGATCGTGAGCGGACCAATGCGAGTCTCGGCCCGATCCACCGGAATGCGGCCCGACGCGAACACGGACCGCTGCACCCCGTCGCGTACGACGGCGAACGCGCCGTCGATGATGCCCCGGTTGGGGTACATGGCCATGCCGGCCGCGAAGTAGAAGTCCTCGGTGTACCCGTTGAACCAGAACCGGTCGTAGTGGTTCGGGTCCCCACTCGCCGGGTGCGCGAGCGGCAGCGCGGTCTGGTGGATCGGATAGTCGTCGAACGGCGTCAGCACGATGGCGACGCTACAGCGCGACCTCGTCGAAGCGCCTCCGCAGCTCCCCCATCGTCTTCGGCGCATCCTCGACGTCACGTGCGAATGCACGCAGCGTCACGTGCACGTCGGTCGCGCCCGCTGCGAGCGATGCATGGACCGATTCCATGCTGCGGGCAAGATCTGGCCGACCGTCGTCGCCCATCGCGATCCGCAGTGGCGCCTGCACCTGAAACGACGACGGGTCGCGGCGCGCGGCGACCAGCGCGTCGCGTATCCGGCGCGCACCCTCGCCGATGCCCTCGATCGTCTCACCCATGATCGGGATCCACGCGTCGCCGAACCGTACGACGCGTTCCAGGTTGCGCTTGTGCAGCGTGCCGGCGATCCACAACGGCACCCCGCCGGGCTGTAACGGCTTGGGCTCGAGGTACGTCTCGCGGAACGACACCGTCGGAGAGCTGAAATTCGCGGGCGTGTCGCGCCACAGCACCTTGCACGCGGCCAGAGTGTCGGTGAGCAGCTGCCCGCGCTGGTCGAACGACAGCCCTTGCGCGTCATACTCCTCCCGTTGCCAGCCAGTCCCGACGCCGAGGTCGACGCGCCCTCCCGAGATCTGGTCGAGCGTCGCGATCTGCTTCGCGAGGAGCGCGGCGGGCCGCAGGGGAACGATCAGGATGCCGGTCGCGAGCCGAACCTGCGACGTAACGGCCGCGATCGCGCTCAGCATCGTGAGTGGCTCCAACCACGGCGCGTCGGGCGGAACGGGGAACTTGCCCCACACGTAGTTCTCCGTGTGAGGCCCCATCACGACGTGGTCGACGACGACGATCCGGTCGACGCCGGCGTCATCTGCGGCGCGTCCGAGATCGAGAAAACGTCCCCATTCCCCCGACGCGAACGTCGCGCCGAAATTGGCGAGACCGACCGTGAGCGTCGGCAAGCTCATCTCGTGACCGTGAGGCGGTGCCTGATGTCGCGCGACGACGTGCCGATCCACAGCTCGAACTCCCCGGGCTCGACCGTCCAGCCGTGCACGGCGACGTCCCAGAACGCGAACGCGCGGTCGTCGAGCCCCAGCGCGATCTCCCGCGACTCGCCGGGGTCGAGTGCCACCTTGGCGAAGGCCTTCAGCTCCTGCGGCGGCCGCGCGACGGACGACGCGACGTCGTGCACGTAGCACTGGACGACTTCCGCGCCGCGTACCGCGCCGGTGTTCGTGAGGCGCAGGCGCACGGAGGAACCATCCCATACCGCCGCTCCGAGCTCGAACGTCGTGTACGACAGGCCGTGGCCGAACGGGAAGCCTGGCTCGATGTCGCGCGCGTCATACCAGCGGTAGCCGACGAACACGCCTTCGCCATAGTGCACCTGGCCCCGCTCGCCGGGATAGCTGGTGAACGCCGGGGTGTCTTCGAGCCGGATCGGAAACGTCGTCGGCAGCTTGCCGGACGGTGACGCGTCGCCACTCAGGACGTCCGCGAGCGCATTGCCCCACTCCTCTCCGGGGAACCAGGCCTGCAGGATCGCCGCGACGTCCTGGCGCCAGGGCATCTCGACCGGCGACGCCGCGTTCACGACGACGAGCGTCCGCGGGTTCACCGCCGCGACGGCGCGCACGAGATCGTCCTGGGGCGGAGGCAATGCCATCGACGCGCGGTCGTGACCTTCGGTCTCCCAGTCGTTGTCGGTCCCGACGACGCACACCACGGCATCGGCCCGCGTTGCAAGCGCGATCGCCCGGTCCATCAGATCGGGGGGCGCCGGCGGCCGGCAACCGATCTCGAGGCCGCCGAGACCGCGGGGCGGTACGAACTGCACCTCCAACTCGTGCGGCTCGCCGGCCGTCAACTCGATCGTGCCTCCGGCCTCCGCGCTCCCGAAGCCCATGAACGCGTCGCTGCGGGCTGTCGGGCTCCAGTTGTCGACGAGCACGTCACCGTCGAGCAGCAACCGCGCCCGGCCGACCTGCACCAGCGTGAACGTCCACTCCCCGCTCTCGGGCGCGACGACCGTGCCGGTCACGCGCATCGAGAACTCGTTCGGAACGCCGTGACCGACCGGGCCGATGTACGTGAACAACGCGCGGGCCGATTCCTCCGTGTGCACCGGCTCGCCGTCACGTTCCCGCCCCGCGAAGAACTCGACGTGCAACGAACCTCGCAGCACGCGGTCGTCGAGCACCGGCGTTCGCTTGAAGCTGTAGCAACCGCGCTCGTGAACGACCTCGACCCCCGCGGGCCCGAAACGGGCGCGCAGGCCGACGAGTGGTGACACGGGTGGGTGCGGCGTGACACGCGCGCTCCCGCCGCCTTGAATCACCGTGGCATCGGCGTTCGGGCCGATGATTGCAAGCGTGCGGACTCCCTCGCCGAGCGGAAGCATGCCCTCATCGTTGCGCAGCAGTACGAAGCTCTCCCGCGCGGCGCGGCGCGCGACGTCGCGGTCGGCGGGGTCGTCGATGCACTCCTCACTCTGCGGGACTTCGTCGTCGAGCCGCCCCGTGCGGTCGAGGAGGGTGAGCACGCGGCGCACCTTGCCGTCGAGGGCTGCCTCCCCAACCTCACCGGCGAGTACTGCGTCGGCCAGGCGTGGGCCGAACCATTGGGGCGGCCCGGGCATCTCGAGATCCAGTCCCGCGTTCGCCGCCGGCGCAGTGCTGTGCGTGCCGTACCAGTCGGACATCACGACGCCGTCGAAACCCCACTCGTCACGCAACATCGTGATCAAGGCTTTGTGCTCGCCGCAGTACGTGCCGTGGACACGGTTGTACGCGGTCATCAACGCCCACGAGCCCGCCTCGGTCACCGCGGCTTCGAACGGCACGAGCGAGATCTCCCGCAGCGTCCGCTCGTCGAGCTCCGAGCTGATGGTCATGCGCTCGAACTCGGAGTCGTTGGCGACGAAGTGCTTCACCGTGCAGGCGACTCCCTCCGATTGCACGCCGGTGATGTACGCGACCGCGATGCGCGCCGAGAGAAACGGGTCCTCGGCGTAACACTCGAAGTTCCGGCCCGCGAGCGGGTGCCGGTGGATGTTGACCGTCGGCGCGAGCAACGCGTGCGCGCGCTTGCGCTTCGCCTCGACCCCGAGCCGCGTCCCGACCTCGCGCACGAGCTCCGGGTTCCAGGTCGCGCCGAGCGCAGTGCCGCAGGGGAAGCTGGCCGACGCCCGGCCCGACCACTGCTCACCCCGCGCCCCGCTCGGCCCGTCCGTCACCTTCAGCGGTGGGATCCCGAGCCGTTCCGCCCCGGGGCCGTGCCAGAGATCGACGCCCGCAACCAGCGCCGCCTTCTCGTCGATGGTCAACTCGGCGACCAGCTTCTCGATCCGCTCTCCGCTCTCGCTCATTGTTCTCCGCTCTCGGCGCGGCGCGCCGGGCCGCTCGGGCCCCGCTCGCTACTCGGCGGGATACCCGCCTCCCAACGCTCGCTCATGGCCCGAATCCTCTGTCACGATGCCGCGATGGAACAACTCCACGGGAAGGTCGCCGTCGTGACCGGCGCCGCGAGCGGCATCGGTTGGGCCCTGGCGCAACGCTTCGTCGACGAGGGAATGCGCGTCGTCGCGGCCGATGTCGAGCGAGTCTCCTCCGCGGGCGTGCGCGCCTGCATCGCCGACGTCAGTCGCTTCGACGATGTCGCGGCGCTGGCCGACTTCGCGTACGAGACCTTCGGTACGGTCGATGTCCTGTGCAACAACGCCGGCGTGTTCGCGGGCGGGCTCATGTGGGAACGTCCGGCGGCGGATTTCACGTGGACGCTCGGCGTCAATCTCTGGGGCATCCTCAACGGCATCCGCGCGTTCGTGCCGCGCATGCTGGAGGCGGGCACTCCGGCGCACATCGTGAACACGGTGTCGATGGCGGGGCTCTGCACGAACGCGTTCTCGGGCCCGTACACCATCTCGAAGTTCGCCGCGCTCGCCGCCACCGAATGCCTCGCTCACGACCTGAGGTCGATGGGCGCGCCGATCAAGGTGTCCGCCGTCGTTCCCGGCGCCGTCGCGACGAGCATCGGGGCGTCCGGTCGCAACCGCCCGGCCGACCTCGCCGCGACGCGCACGGACGACGCCGCGTTCGTCGAACAGGCACTCGTCGACCTCACCAGCACCTCGGGTGCACCGCCGGAAGAAGTCGCCGCGATGATCGTCGACGCCATCCGCGGCGAGCAGTTCCTCGTCCCCACGCGGCCGAGCTTCGGCGAGCAGATTCGGATCCGTGCCGACGCGCTGGTCGCAAGAGAGCTGCCGCCGATGCCCGCGTTCGACTGAACGCTCACGCGAGGAGCCGGGCCGCCGCACGTTTCCGCCACCGGGCGTCACGCCCGGCCGCTTCCGCGCGGTCGATGGACTCGACGAGCACACGCGAGAAGTTCACGCCGAGCCATCGCCATGGCTCTGGCTCCCATCGCGGCGACCGATGACCGACCCAGGGCAACCGCACGAGCGGCGAGTCGCGTCCGAGGACGAGGTCGGCGATCGTGCGACCTGCGAGGTTCGTCGTGCTCACGCCGTCACCGACATAGCCGCCCGCCCACGCCACGCCGGTCCCACGGTCGAAACCGACCGACGGATACCAGTCGCGCGGTACGGCGACCGCGCCTCCCCAGCGGTGCGTGATCGCGGCCCCGCCGAGCTTCGGGAACAACGAACGCAAGGTCGCGTGCAGCCGCCCGAACACGCGGGTGTCGACGTCGAACGCGGGCCGAACTCTCGAGCCGAAGTGGTAGGGCGCGCCCCGCCCGCCGAACGCGAACCGACCGTCCGCGGTTCGCTGCCCGTAGATGATCATGCGGCGGAAGTCTCCGAAGGTCGGTCGCCGAGCGAGGCCGGCGGTGGCCCAGAAGTCGTCGGGCAAGGGTTCGGTCGCGATCATCAGCGAATAGATCGGCAGGATTGCCCGTCGGAGGTCCGGCAGGTCCGGAGTGAACGCTTCGGTGGCACGCACCACGATCTCGGCGCGTACGTCACCGTGCAGCGTACGCAGCCGTCCCGGCTCGATTGCGGTGACCGGCGTCTGCTCACGGATCGTCACACCGAGTCCCTCGACGACGCGCGCGAGGGCACGCACGAGCTTGGCGGGATGAATCGCCGCGCAGTGGGGCGTGTACAGCGCGCCGTAATTCGGCTCGCACCCGATCTCGAGCCGCGCGTCCTCGGGCTCGAGCATGCGGTAGTCGTCGGGGCCGAAGCCCCACGCTTGATGGTCGTGAAGCTCATGCACCATGTACGGCACATGTTCGCGAGCGGTCGCGACCTGCAGAGTCCCGCCGCGCGCCCAGTCGCAGTCGATCGCCTCCGCGATGACAACCCGTTCGATCTCGTCGAGCGTGTCGAACATGGCGCGTTGCATCGCGATCACCGCATCGCGTCCATGCCGGCGCGCGGTCACGGCCCGGCTGCCCGCGAACAGCGCCGAGCACCACCCGCCGTTGCGCCCTGACGCGCCGAAGCCCGCGATCTCGCGCTCGCACACGACGATGCGGAGCGTGGGGTCGGCGCGCTTCAGCGCGTACGCGGTCCAGAGTCCCGTGTAGCCGGCGCCCGCGATCGCGACGTTCGCGACCACGTCACCGGGAAGGGACGGCCGAGGCACGCGCTCCTCGTCCGGAAGCGTGGCGTGCCACAGGCTCCGACCGTCGGTCACGTGCATTGCCGGAAGTATGCTCCGCGCATGATCGGCTCGGAAACGCGCGAGCACATCGCGATAATCACGATCGACAATCCGCCGGTGAATGCGCTTCCGGTTGCCGGCTGGTCCGCGCTCGCCGACGCGGTTCGCGCCGCGGGACGTGACCCCGACGTTCGGGTCGTGATCCTGCGCGCCGAGGGCAAGGGCTTCCAGGCCGGCGTCGACATCAAGGAGCTCGCCGCCGACCCGACGAACGGCTCGCTCGTCGCCGTGAACCGGGGCTGCTACGAGGCGTTCGCTGCCGTCTACGAGTGCGAGGTGCCGGTCATCGCCGCGGTGCAGGGCTTCTGCCTCGGCGGGGGAATCGGACTCGCGGCCAACGCCGACGTCGTCGTGGCGTCCGACGACGCGACCTTCGGGCTCCCCGAGGTGGATCGGGGTGCGCTCGGGGTCGCGACGCACCTGGCCCGTTTCGTGCCGCAGAAGAAGGCACGGGCGATGTTCTTGATGGGCACGATGATCTCGGCGTCCGAGCTGCTGGCGTTCGGCACGGTCGAGCGCGTCGTGGCGCGCGATCAGCTGCTCGATACCGCGCTCGAGATCGCGGCAGTGATCACGAAGAAGAGCCCGATCGTGATGAAGCGCGCCAAGGAGTCACTCAACATGATCGACCCCGTCGACGTGAAGCGCTCGTACCGTTTCGAACAGGGCTTCACGTTCGAGCTCAACCTTTGGGGCGACAGCGACGAGCTCCGCCAAGCGTTCGTCGACAAACGCGAGGCGGAGCTCGATTGATTGGCGGTCGCACGCCGCGGCGCGTTCAGACGCGGGCCTCGGCTTCTAGGAGCATCGCGTCGTAGCCGTCCGCCAGTCCGGCGAGCTGCGACGCGCAATCGCCGTTGTACGACGGTCCGTGCATCAGCGCGAGCGTCTTGACACCAAGGTCGGAGAGCCGGCGGATCGTCGGGGCGGTCGAGGGCGTCAGCGCAGTCGGTGCGCCGAACTGCTCACCGTCGAGCGCGACCTCGACGAGGTCCGCGTCCGTCATCGGCTCGCTTTCGCCGAAGCGGGTGAAGAGGTCCCCGCAGAACAGTGTGCCGGTGGTCTCCTCGAACAGCACGTGCGCGTCCCACCCGTGCGGGATGTGCTGGGTGTCGATGTTGCGGATCCGCTTGCCGCCGAGGTCGTACACGTCACCGTCGGCGAGCGGCTCGGGCGGGCGATCGGCGAGGTCGTTGACCTGCACCATGCACGCGATCGCCGGGTGCGCGACCTTCGCGTTCGGGGCCGCAGCGAGAAACCGATTCATCGCGCCGCACTCGTCGGCTTCGACATGGCCGAACGTGATCCACCGCAGCTGATCCAGCGCCACGATGCGCCCGACGGCGTCCGAGACCAACGGGAACAGCGCGCGCGGTCCGGTGTGGAACAGCAGCGGCTGCTCCGCCCGCACGATGAACTGGTTGAACATGATGTTCGCGTCGGGAACGAACGTCGACAGCCGGAAGATGTTGCCGGCGATCTCGTCGATACGGGTCTCCATGAGAACGGCACCTCCGTTGGTGAGCAGGCCGGAGCCGGTGCTGCGGCCGGAAAGGACTCGACAGAACTCGACGTCATGACTTTCGCTTCTTCTTCGGTGGGGCGAGCATTTCGGGCGCGAACTCGGCGAGGTACATGTCGACGGCGCGGTCGATGAGCCGGGCCCATCGGGTGCCGCCGGGATCATTGGCGAGCTGCTGGTTCGACAAACCGCTGACCAGCGCGGTCCACGTGTCCTGCGCGTCGGGGTCGGTGATGCCGTGGTCGGCAAGGAACGTCTGGAGCCGCTGGATGAGCGCGACCGCCGGGGCGTACGACTCGGGTGACGGCTCGAATCCGGGGATCGTGCGCTGGAACAGCAGGAGCGCCCGCGCGGGATTGCTCGTGAAGAAGTTGAACATCTTGTGGGCCGACGCGCGGAGCTGGTCGGCGGCGCCTCCGCCCAACGCGCCGATGTCCACCTCCTCCAGCGCCTCCCGTGCCCCCTGGCCGAACATCGCGTCGTAGATCGCGTGCTTCGAGTCGAAGTACTGGTACAGCGAGGGTGCCCGCATCCCGACCCGGGCCGCCAGGTCCCGCAGCGAGAGCGCCGCCAGCCCCTGCTCGCCCACCAGTTCCCACGCCGCGTCGAGGATCTCGGCCTTGGTGGCCTCTCTCCGCCGGGATACCCGACCGCCGTTCGCTTCTCCTAACATCATTAGGATATTCGCACGGCGTTCGGAGTATTGTCAAGGTCGTCGATCACGATCCGTCGGGAATGCCCGGATCGCTGTTGTGCGTCCATTGCGCCGGGTTTTGTGTGTTGAGATGGGTGTTCCCGGTATCGCGACAGGTGCACGGCGTCGCTCGGCGATAGGGACGAAGGATGCTTGGTCATGTACGGGCGACAGTGGGCATGTCCGTCATGGTCGACATGGCGGGCTTTCGCCGGTACGGCGTCTCGGTCGGCGACGTGTCACCGGTGAGCGGCAGGATCGTCGCACTCGGACCCGCAGGCATCACCGTGAAGCTGACCGCGGTGCTGGAGGGCCTCGACACGGTGACCGTCGAGCGGGCTCGCGTCACGGCCGTCGACGAGCGATCCCAGTACACCACGACGGCGGGATCCTGCGCGGACGCGGGAGTGGCGCATTGCCGTCGTCGAGCCCTTATCGTCGGCCTCGTGAACACCGCGCGGCGGTTCTGGGGTTGGGGCGTCGAGGGCGAAGGTCCGACCGGCGCCCAGCAGGCGCGTATGGGCACCACCGTCACCGGCCTGTTCGGCGCGCCGCCCCGGTCGCCGATCGAGCCGCCGACGATCGACGAGATCACGCTGCCCGAGCCGCGCGTCAACGCGCCCTCGACGCTCGCGCACCTCTTCACCGTCGATCCGTACGAGCGGGCGGGGCACACCTACGGCAAGTCGTTCCGTGATGTGTGGCGCGCGTTGCACCGTGACTTCTCGCGTCCCCCCGACGCGGTCGCGATTCCCCGCGACGAGCACGACGTCGTCGCGCTCCTCGACTGGTGCGGCGACGCGCGCGTCGCCGCAATCCCCTATGGCGGTGGGTCGTCGGTCGTCGGTGGTGTCGAGTGCGCCGTCGGTGACGACTACCGGGGTGCCGTCAGCATCGACCTGCGCGCGTTCGATCGTGTCATCGAGATCGATCGCGTCTCGCGCGCCGCGCGCATCCAGGCGGGCGTGTACGGGCCCGCGTTGGAAGATCAGCTGCGACCACACGGGCTGACACTGCGCCACTTCCCGCAATCGTTCGAGTTCTCGACGCTCGGCGGCTGGCTCGCCACGCGTTCCGGCGGCCACTACGCAACGCTTCACACCCACATCGACGACTTCGTCGAGTCGATTCGCGCGATCACGCCAAACGGTGTGTGGGAGAGCCGCCGGTTGCCGGGCTCCGGCGCCGGGCCGTCACCCGATCGCGCGCTGCTCGGATCGGAAGGCATCCTCGGGGTCATCACCGAGGCCTGGATGCGCCTGCAGGACCGGCCGATCTTTCGCGCCTCGGCGACAGCCCGCTTTGCCGACTTCGGGACGGCCGTCGACGCGGCGCGCGCAGTCGCGCAGGCCGGTTTGTACCCGTCGAACTGCCGGCTGCTCGATGCCACCGAAGCGCTCGTGAGCGGTACCGACGAATCGGGCGACGCGATCCTGCTGCTGGCATTCGAGTCCGCCGACCATCCATGCGACGCATGGATCGCGCGGGCGGTCGAGTGCGCGCGGGACCACGGCGGCAGGATCGATGACGATGCGATCGTGATCCGTTCGGCGTCGAGCACGGGCGAACGGGAAGGCGCGGCCGGCAACTGGCGCAACGCCTTCGTGCGCGCGCCGTACTCGCGCGATTCGCTCGTCGCGCTGGGGATGATCAGCGAGACGTTCGAGACCGCGTGCACATGGGATGCGTTCGACGCGCTTCACCGAGACGTGACGGCGTCGGTCCGGGAAGCGGCCGAGCACGCCGGCGCGGGATCCGCAGTGGTCACCTGCCGGTTCACGCACGTGTATCCCGATGGGCCCGCGCCGTACTTCACGGTGCTCGCACTCGGCCGCGAACCGGATCAGCTCGCGCAATGGAACGCGATCAAGGAGGCGGCCGGGCAGGCGCTCCTGCGCCACGGCGGCACGATCACGCATCACCACGCGGTCGGTCGCGACCATCGGCCGTGGTACGACGCGCAACGCCCGGAACCCTTCGCGGCCGCGTTGCGGGCTGCGAAGCGGGCGGTCGACCCGGCCGGCATCCTCAACCCTGGGGTGCTCATCGACCCGGCCCCGGCCCCGTTGACCGGAAGGTCATGACGTACCGCGCCGTGATCTTCGACCTCGGCGGCGTCGTGTTCCCGTCGCCGTTCGAAGCCTTCGACACGTACGACAAGCGCAACGATCTCGCCGAGGGAACCGTGCGCGGGCTCATCCGCCGCAGCAGCGAGGAAGGTGCATGGGCCGCGCTCGAGCGGGGCGAGCTCGGCATGGGCGAGTTCGCGGTCGCGCTCGAGGCCGAGGCCGACGCCGCGGGCTTCCGGCTGGACGCCGGGCGCCTGATGGCGCTGATCGGCTCGTCGCTCGGGCCCCGGCACGAGATGGCGCGGGCCATCGAGCGCATCCGGGCCCACGGCCTGCAAACGGCCGCGCTCACCAACAACTGGACGGACGACGACGCGCGGTCCACGCCACATGCGCTGCACGAGTCGCTTGCGTTCGACGTCGTCGTGGAGTCTTCGCGCGAGGGCCTGCGCAAGCCGGACCGGCGGATCTACACGCTCGTGCTCGCTCGCCTCGACGTCGACGCGTCCGAGGCGGTGTTCCTCGACGACCTCGGCATGAACCTCAAGCCCGCACGTGCGATGGGCATGACGACCATCAAAGTCGCCGATCCGCACGACGCGCTTGCAGAGCTCGAGCGCGTCCTGGGATTCTCCCTCGCATGACGATCCGGGCGCGCTGATGGAGCTGCTCTGGGTCCGCCATGCCGAACCCGAGCGGGTCGCCCCGGGAACGGGAAAGCCCGCGAACCCACCGCTCACCGCGCACGGGAGGGAACAGGCGCAACGCCTGGCCGGTTGGCTCGCCCACGAGCACATCGACGCAGTGCTCACCAGTCCGCAGCAGCGTGCGATCGAGACTGCACAGCCGATCGCGGACGCGCACGGGCTGAAGATCGAGATCGTCGAGGGGCTCGTCGAGTACGACGTGCAGGCCGACCACTACATCCCGATGGAGGAGCTGCGCGCCACGAACGACCCTCGTCTCACGGACATGATGGAAGGCCGTTGGGAAGCGTTCGGCGGGGAATCGCCCGAGGTCTTCCGCACGCGTGTCGACGCGACACTCGAGGCATTGATTCTCGGACATCCGGGTGAACGCGTCGTCGCGGTGTGCCATGGCGGTCATCAACGTCGCACTGGCGATCGTGCTCGGTTTCGATCGGCTCCTGTGGTTCGATCCGCACTACACGTCGCTGTCGCGGGTTGTCGCGTCGCGAACGGGCGTGCGTTCGCTCGCGTCGCTCAACGAGACGGCGCACCTGATCGCGCGAAGGGAGCGGACATGACGGTCAACGTCGAACACGAAGGCCGCGTCACGATCGTCACGATCAACCGTCCTGAGGTCCGGAACGCGGTCGACGGACCGACCGCCTCCCGGCTCGCGGACGCGTTCCGCGCGTTCGACACCGACGACGAACACGACGTCGCCGTCCTCACCGGCGCCGGCGGCACGTTCTGTGCCGGCGCCGACCTGAAGGCGATCAGCCGCCAATCCGGTCCGAACCAGGTACGGCCCGACGGCGACGGGCCGATGGGACCCTCTCGGATGCTGCTCGCGAAGCCCGTCATCGCCGCGGTCGAGGGGTACGCGGTGGCGGGCGGCCTCGAGCTCGCGCTGTGGTGCGATCTGCGAGTGGCCGCACGAGACGCCGTGTTCGGGGTGTTCTGCCGGCGGTGGGGCGTGCCCTTGATCGACGGCGGCACCGTGCGTCTCCCCCGGCTGATCGGCCACTCCCACGCCCTCGACCTCATCCTCACCGGGCGGGGCGTCTCGGGCGACGAAGCCCTGCACATGGGGCTCGCGAACCGGCTCACGGAACCCGGTGACGCGCGGCGGACGGCCGTCGCCCTCGCGACCGAGCTGGCGACGCTGCCCCAGCGCTGCATGCGCGAGGACCGCGCATCGAGCTACGAGCAGTGGGGTCTCGACCTCGACGAGGCGATCGCGGCCGAGTACGCGCACGGCGTACGGGTGTTGGCGGCCGGCGACGCCGTTGCCGGCGCATCGCGGTTCGCGGCGGGCGCGGGCCGGCACGGCGCCCCGGAGTCGCCCGGCGGCGCGTGACACGCGATCGCGTCGACAACTGATTCGTCGACAACTGATTCGTCGCGACGAGCGCGCGCATTCACGCGGCCCGTTCACCACTCGGTAGTGGCTCAGTTTGAATTTGGGTGCCGTGGCTCAGTTTGAAGTCTCGGTCGAACCAGTCGCCGAATCGACGTTCGCCGATCACCGATCGTGAGTCCGTCCGCACCGACGAAGAACGGGCGGTCGGGATGATCTTCGAGCAGGAACGGAGCCGAGACTCCGGTCATGTGATGCTCAACCACTCCCGCGATTTCCTCGCCGTCCTGTCTCCACTCCCTGAGCACCCATGTGCCGAAGTACCCGAGGTACTCCGCGTCCGCGGGCGCATCCGTTCCAGGGCATAGGTGAACCGACAGGAAACCGTCCTGCTGGTAGTGGAAGACGCCCGTCAGGTCGGTGCCGTAAGGGTGGTTCCACGGGTCCGTATCCGACAGACGATCTCGGTATTCGACGAGTTCCCACACGCCAACGAGCGCAGCGCGAACGTCTTCGGGGGTCATCGCGGAAGCGTATACACGCGGCGTGCAGGGTGGCTCAGGTTGGAGTTGACTCGGGAACCACGCCCCCGCGGTGTCGCTGCACTTCATGCAATACAACTTATGCCGCCCCCGTCGGACGCTGACGAAGAAGCACGGCAAGCCGACAACGCCTGCGATGGCGGCGGCGATCACGAACTCCCCATGGTCACTCACCCAGCTCGCGGAACTGCTGGACTAAGACACCGTGAGCGAAGCCCGACTGATACTCACCTGCGGGTTGCCCGGTGCGGGTAAGACCACACTCGCAACGCAGCTCGCCGCGGACCGGAGCGCCGTGCGCCTCACGAAGGATGAATGGCTCTGGGCCCTCGGCTCCACTCCCTGGGACGAGCAGACCCGGGAGAAGGTCGAACACGAACTCTGGCGCCTCGCCCAAGAAATCCTGCGCCTCGGCCTGAGCGTCGTCCTCGATTTTGGGCTCTGGGCGCGGATCGAACGTGACGAGATGCGATCCGTGGCGCGTGGCCTTGGTATCGGCGTCGAACTGCACTACCTCGACGTGGCTACCGACGAACTCTGGCGGCGCATCGAGGCCCGCAACTCGGACCCACCCTGGAACAACTACCCGATCCGCCGCGCGGACTTCGACGGGTGGTTACGCGTGTTCCAGGCGCCCGATGCTGCCGAGCTCACCTTGTTCGACTCGCCGCCAGATTCAAACTGGAGCCCACTACCCCCCAATCGTTCACACTGAGGGGCGTCGTAGACTGCGCGTCATGGCCGAGACGACCGCGCGGGAACGGACCGTCGGCGACATCATGAGCCATCCGGTCGTCACCGTGCGGCCCGCCGAAACCGTTGCCGAAGCGGCGGCATGCATGCGCGATCGCAAGGTTGGCTCGGTCGTCGTCGTCAACGCCGACGAGCGTGCGATCGGCATCCTCACCGAACGCGACATGATCCGCATCGCGAGCGCCGGCTCGGACGCGTCGACGGCAAAGGTGTCGGAGTGGATGACCGCCGACCCCGACACCATCGCGTCGGACGTGGAGGCGCGCGCCGCGTTCACGAAGCTCGCAGAGCACGGATACCGCCACATCCCGGTGGTCGACGCCGACCGGCTCGTCGGCATCGTGTCGATGCGCGACCTCATGCGCATCGCGATGATCCAACCCGCCGATGCACAGTCCCACGAGGTGCCGCGTGGCCTCGAGGGCGTCGTCGTCGCCGAGACCCGCGTCGGCGACGTGCGCGGCCTCGAAGGCTTCTACCACTATCGCGAGTACAGCGCGGTGGAGCTCGCGCAGAAGCGGCCACTCGAGGACGTGTGGTTCTTGATGTTCGAGGGCCGCCTTCCCGCAACGATCGCCGAGCGAGAAGCGTTCGCCGCGCAGACTGCTGCGCGCCGGACGATCCCGCCCGCAGTCGCCGACGTGCTGCCGGCGATCGCGCGGGCCGGCGACGAGTTCGTGCCGCTCGACGCGCTCCGCACCGCGGTTTCGCAGTTCGGCGCGACGTTGGGATTCAAGCCGTCGATCGACGTCGACGCCGCGACGCTGCGCGAGAACGCGATGGCGACGTGCGCGGTCGTGCCGACCCTCGTCTGCGCGCTGTGGCGCCTGCGCCAGGGACTCGAGCCGGTCGCGCCGCGCCCCGATCTCGCATATGCGGAGAACTACCTCTACATGATGCACGGCAAGGAGCCGCGGCCCGAGCACGCGGCTGCCGTCGAGAAATATCTCATCTCGACGATCGATCACGGGTTCAACGCGTCGACGTTCACCGCCCGCGTGATCACCTCGACCGGTGCGGATCTCGGCGCCGCGGTCGTCGGCGCCATCGGTGCACTGTCCGGACCCTTGCACGGCGGCGCGCCGAGCCGGGCACTCCAGATGCTCGACGAGATCGGCACCGCCGACCGCGCCGAGCCCTGGCTCCGCGCCGCGGTCGAACGCGGCGACCGTTTGATGGGCTTCGGCCATCGCGTCTACAAGACCGACGATCCCCGCTCGCTGATGCTGCGCGAGGTTGCCGATTCGCTCGGCGGCGACAAGATGGACCTCGCCCGTCACATCGAAACGACGGCGATCAAGGTGCTCGACGAGCTGAAGCCGGGTCGCCGGCTGTACACCAACGTCGAGTTCTACGCGGGCATCGTCATGGACCGGGCAGGTATCCCGCGCGAGCTCTTCACCCCCACGTTCGCCGCCAGCCGGGTGATCGGGTGGTGCGCGCACATCCTCGAGCAGGCCGCCGACAACCGCTTGATCCGCCCGAGCGCGCAATACGTCGGCCCGCCCCCACCGCAACCGGTGCCGCCCCTCAGCTGACCGCTCCGGGCGTGGATCGCGCCGAGCACTACATCGGCGGCGCGCTGCGCAGGGCGTCGTCGATGGGACTCATGATCCCGACCGCGTTGCCGTCCGGATCTTCGACGATCGCGTACCGCGCACCCCAGAACGCGTCGTAGGGCGATTGCTGCGACGTGTAGCCGGCGCCGGTCAGCTCCGTGTGCAAGCGGTCGACCTCGTCCCGTGACGAGACCTTGAATCCCAGCACGGCGCCGCCGCCCGCGCCTTCGTTCCATTTCGCGGCGAACTCCGTGCTGTCGAGGTCGAAGTCGATCGGGCTGGAGGTTGCGGCGGAACGGTGATGTGCGTCCCACGGGCCGCGATCCGGGATGTCGACACCGAGCCGCCGGTAGAACTCGACCGCCGCCGGCATGTCGCGTACCACGAGATTCACCTGATCGAGCACCGGACGATCGCCTGTCATCGTTCCTCCAAGTCACGCTCGCCGCTGCGCCGACCGGCGATAGCGGATGTTCAGCCGGCGAAGCCTGGCGTTGTAGTCGTTCACGAGCTTCGCACGGCGGGCGGAATCACGCTCGGCCTCCAGCGCCGCGTCGAGCTCCGCCTCGAGCTGGGCGATGCGCGCCGTCGTGCTGTGCCGGGTTGGCGCGTTCGCCGGCGGCTGAGTGCGCAGCCCGCTGAGCCAGCCGCCTTCATCGCGACCCGACCTTCGCGCCGGCCGCTCCGGGAGGTCCAGGTCCCGGCGCAAGACGTACTGGTCCGATGCCTTGTTCACGGCCACCGCCACCACGTCGAGCGGCTTGAAGCACGCCTCGACGCATTCGGCCCGGCTGCAGTAGTCGTAGCCGAGCTCGGCCCGCTCGTCGGAGAAGCGAGCTCCACAGTTCTTGCAGTTCAACAAATGCCTCCCGGACGCGCTTGGCCAGGCAAACTGCAACACGCCGACGCGCCGCTTTCATCCATGCCCTGTCGGGGGTGTGACGGCCGGGAGCAACGTGACGGCCGCGCAACTTCGGTCGGTGCCCGGGGAGGGGATCGAACCCTCATGCCCTCCAGGAGGGCCGGCGGGTTTAAGCCGCCTGCGTCTGCCGATTGCGCCACCCGGGCCGGTTCGGCTCAACGGTAGGCCCGCCGGCGGCATGCAGGAGCACGGTTCGCATTCGCGCGGCTGCGTCGCCCGCGAGACCGTTCGCCACGACGACACCTTCGACCATGTCGGCGACGACCTCCGCGAGGGGTCGCGATCGCACCCGCACCGCGACCACCGGGCCACCCGGGAGCCGGCGGATCGTGCGCGGGGCTCCGGGGCGACGCGGCGGTGTGCGGAACGCAGGCACGACGAGGCCGGCCGCCCGTGTTGCCGCGCCGAGCCGCCGGGCAACGTCGGCGAACCGAATCACGGGCATACGCTCCATCGCCCGTAGTAGATAGCAAGGGTGAGACACTCTTGCTGGGTCGCGACTCACCTCCGGGCGGCGGCTTCGCCGCGACCGGGAGGATTCGCTGCTCCGGGCCAGTTCGCTTCGCCGCGACCGGGAGGATTCGCTGCTCCCGGCCAGTGCCGATGAGGAGGCCGGCGTGGGCTCGTCCCGACCCGCACGATCGGGAGATCTTGCGGCTGGCGCTCCCGGCGTTCGGTGCGCTGGCGGCCGAGCCGCTGTACGTGCTCGCCGACACCGCGATCGTCGGCCACCTCGGGACGCGGCCGCTCGGCGGACTCGGCGTTGCGGGCGCGGTGCTGACCGCGGTGTTCGGGATCTTCAACTTCTTGGCGTACGGCGCGACCGCGACGGTGGCGCGCCGAATCGGCGCGGGTGACCGGCGGGGGGCGACCCATCACGGCGTGGCCGGCATGTGGCTCGCGCTCGCGCTCGGCATCGGCTTGGCGGCGCTCGGCCTGGCGCTCAGCGGTCCGGTCGTCGACGCGATGGGCGCCTCCGCGCGGGTCCGCCCCTACGCGCTCACCTACTTGCGCATCTCGCTCCTCGGCGCGCCGTTCATGCTGGTCGCACTCGCGGGCACGGGCTACCTCCGGGGCCTGCAGAACACGCGCACCCCGCTCGTGATCGCGATTGCCGCCAACCTCGTGAACCTCGCGCTCGAGATCCTTCTCGTGTACGGGGCCGACCTCGGGATCGCGGGCTCGGCGTGGGGCACCGTGATCGCGCAGATCGGCGCCGCGCTGGCCTACGTCGTCATCGTGCACCGCAACGTGCGGGCAGCGAACGCCACGGCTCGACCTGATCTGGCCGAGATCCGCGCGGCCGCGGTTGTCGGCGCGCACCTGACGGTCCGCACGGGTTCGTTGCTGCTCACGTTCACGAGTGCGACCGCGATCGCGTCTCGTCTCGGTGACGTGCAGATCGCCGCACATCAGATCGCCTGGCAGCTCTGGTGGTTCCTCGCGCTGTGCCTCGATGCGATCGCGATCGCCGGTCAGGCGATCGTGGGGCGCTCGCTCGGAGCGTCCGACGCCGTGGGAACACGAACCGCGGCGCGCCGCATGATGCAGTGGGGTGTGATCGTCGGGATCGCGTGCGCGCTGCTCGTGCTCGTCTGCGATCCGTTGATCGCGATCACGTTCACGCGCGATCCGGCCGTGCAGCACGAGGTGCGTCTCGTGCTGGTCGCCGTCGCGTTGATGCAGCCGCTCGGCGCGATGGTGTTCGTGCTCGACGGCATCCTGATCGGCGCGGGTGACGTGCGATACCTCGCGCTCGCCATGGCCGCGGCCACCGCCTGCTACGTGCCGTTCGCCGTGCTCGTGCTGCTGACCGACTCCGGCCTGCTCGCGTTGTGGGGTGCCCTGTTCGTGTTCATGTTCGCCCGTCTGTACGGCATGGGCCGCCGTTTTCGCCGCGATGCGTGGCTGGTCACGGGCGTGTCGGCTACATAGGCTTGCCCGGTGACTGACACGCCCGACCGCGCACTGGAGATCGCGGCGGCCACGCACCCTGACCTGGACCTCACGCACGTCGACACGACTGCCGGCCGTGAGCTCGTGCCGGTCGAGCGTCCGGAGCAGGCGCCCGACGACGTTCGCCGCTCCGACGTCGATCGTTGGGGCCGCAGCGAGCACTTCCGCCAACTGACCCGCCGGATCTTCGATCCGCTCTACACGCACTGGTTCCGGGTCGAGTGGGAAGGCTTCGAGCGCCTCCCCGAGGAGGGCGGTGCGCTGCTGATCTCCAACCACGCGGGCGCGATCCCGTCCGACGCGCCGTCGATCATGCACGGCATCGAAAAGGACCTCCGGCGACCGGTCTACGGCCTGGCGGAGAACCTGTTCCGCAAGATGCCCGTCGTCGGGACGCTCTGGTCGCGCAGCGGCGGGGTCGCCGCTCATCCCGACAACGCCTACCGCCTGTTGCACGACGAGCACCAACTCGTGCTCGTCTTCCCCGAAGGCACCAAGGCGACCGGCAAGCTCTACGGCGAGCGCTACCAGCTGCGCAGGTTCGGTCGCGGCGGCTTCGTCGAGATCGCCATGCGCGCCGGCGTCCCGGTGATCCCGCTGGCGGTGATGGGCGCGGAGGAGGCGATGCCGGTCCTCTTCAAGAGCAATCGACTCGCCAAGGCGCTCAACGTTCCCTACGTTCCGATCACTGCGAACATGCTCGTGTTCGGACCCGCCGGCTGGGCGATGCCGCTGCCCGCGAAGGTCAAGATCCGGGTGCTGCCGCCCGTGTACTTCGACGTGCCGGCCAACCAGGAGCGGTATTCGCGTAGCCGCGTCATGGAGGAGACCGAGCGCATCCGCCGGATGGTGCAGGACGCGCTGTACGACATGTTGCGCACGCGCCGGTCGGTCTGGTTCGGATGAGGCGAGGATCCGCGGCGCAGGTACCCTGCGCCGCCCGAGGCGGGGCCCGAGCGGCCCTACAGAGCGGAGGATAGGGCCCGTGCGCGTTCTTGTGACCGGGCTCTCCACCTACTGGGGCGGTCGCGTCGCGCAAGCGCTCGAGCGCCGGCCCGACGTCGAGGTCGTCGTCGGTCTCGACACCCACGAACCGCGGGTCGAGCTCGAACGCACCGAATTCGTGCGCGCCGACACCACACACTCGATCATCGCCCGCATCGTCCGCGCCACGCAGGTCGACACGATCGTGCACACACACCTCATCGTCGACTCGACGCGCGTGAGCGGACGCCGCCTGCACGAGATCAATGTCATCGGCACGATGAACCTGCTCGCGGCGGCGGGCGCGTCGCAGAGCCCGGTGCGCAAAGTCGTGCTCAAGAGCTCCGCGCTCATATACGGCGCGAACGCCGCCGATCCGTACGTCTTCCGCGAAGACATGTCTCGCACCGGGCCGGCACGCACCAATGTCGAACGATCGCTGTTGGAGGTCGAAGCATTCGTGCGCGACTTCGCGGACGACAACCCGCACGTCGGCGTGACGCTGCAGCGATTCGCGAACGTCCTCGGTGACGACATCGACACTCCCTTCGCGATGGCGTTGCGCCGTCCCGTGGTCCCGGAGATCTTCGGCTTCGATCCACGCGTGCAGTTCGTGCACGAAGACGACGTCGTCGGCGCGCTCATGTACGCAACGATCAACGACATCCCGGGCGTCTACAACGTGGCGGGCGACGGCAACCTGCCGTGGAGCGAGGCATGCGCGATCGTCGGCAAGCGGCGAGTCGCCCTGCCGTTCCTCGCGACCAGCCTCGCCGCCGAGCCCGCGCGCATGCTCCGGCTCTGGGACCTGCCGGCCGAAGCGCTCCAACTCCTGCGTTTCGGCCGTACGATCGACAACTCGCGGTACAAGCGCGCCGGCTTCCGCTACGGGTACACGAGCGCGGGAACGGTTGAGGCGTTCGCACAAGGGCTACGGCTTGCGGCCACCGTAGGCGACAAGCATCCGTCGTACCGGTTCGACCGCGACGTCGAGGACTTCTTCCGGCACTCGCCCGCGGTCGTGCGACCCGACTAGACCGAGAACATGGACCATGTGAAGGTCGAGCATCGCGACGTGGTGGCGGTCGTGACGCTCGTCGACGAAGCCCGTCGGAATGCGATGACCGCACCGATGGTCGACGAGATCGTCGCGACGTTCGACGACCTCGAGCGCGACGGCACGACCGCGGCCGTCGTCGTGACCGGCGAGCCGCCCGCATTCTGCTCGGGCGCGGACGTGTCGAGCCTCGGAGCGCTCGCGCAGTCGTCCAACGACGACGAACGGCGATCGGTGATCTCCATCTACGAAGGCTTCCTGCGCGTGCTGCGATCGCCGCTCCCGACGGTCGCGGCGGTGAACGGCGCCGCAGTCGGTGCGGGCATCAATCTCGCGCTCGCGTGCGACGTCCGTCTCGCCGGCACGTCGGCCCGCTTCGACACCCGCTTCGTCAAGATCGGCCTTCACCCCGGCGGCGGCCACACGTGGATGCTCGAGCGTGCCGTCGGACCGCAATCGGCCGCCGCGATGGTGCTGTTCGGCGCAGTCGTCGACGGGCGGCGGGCGGTGGAGATCGGCCTCGCATGGTCCTGTCATCCCGACGCGGAGCTGGTGGACGCCGCGGCGGAATTCGCGTCCGGCGCGGCCCGCGCGCCGATTCCGCTGCTCGGCCGGACCAAGGCGACCTTGCGGCAGGCACCCTGGCAGCCGGACTTCGACGCGGCGGTCGCCACCGAGGTCGCGCATCAGGCCTGGTCACTCGGCCAGGGCTGGTTCCGGCATGGCCGCGGGGCGGGCCGGGAGGGCCGCGGCCCGGACAGTTCGCGGCCTTCATCCCATTGACGGCATCCGACCGTATTATGATAGAATCTGGGAGCTCGCGAGCAAGCCTCGGTACGAGGAGCACACCCGTGGAACCGTTCCGCTGTCCGACCTGCATCGGCCTTCTCCCGGACGCGCCCGTTCGACGTTGCCCCGCCTGCCGTCAGCGCCTGCGCCGTCGCCGGCACCGGGTCCTCGGTGAGGACACCCGCATAGGGGCCTCCTCGTTGCCGATCGACCGTTGGATGCTCGACCGATTGGACGCCGAAGGCGTCACGCGTGGACGCGCGCTGCCGCCGGTCGCCTGGCACGGCCGGTTCACGAGCACGCGGCCGGAGGCGCCGGTCGTACCGGATGCCCCGATGCCCGAACCCGAGCCGGAGCCGGAAGCGGAGGCACTCACGCCTCCCCCGCCGCCCCCGACGGTCGCACCGGCACCGCCGGCACCGCGGCCGCAACCCGTGCACGACGAGCTCGATCCCGAAGTGCGCGCGCTCATCGACGAGCTGTACGACCAAGCGCGCGCCGAGGTCTCGGGCAATGATGTCGCGTTCTTCGCACCGGTCGCCGAGCCGCCGGTCGTCGCGCCGCCGGTTGTCGAGCCGCCGGTTGTCGAGCCGCCGGCCGCGCCGCAGCCCGAACCGGATCCTGCACGGCCGCCGTCGCGACCACCCGCCGCGCCGAACGCGTCGTCGGTCGAACGTCCGGCACGCGCACGCACCGGATGGGTGGCGGCGATCCAGATGGACGAGTCGCGGCAACACCCGCGCGGCTAGCCACTGACGAAGCGCGCCACCAGCTCGTGACCTCGCTCACGCCACTCCTCGGCGGTGATCGAGTAGCGAACATGGTCCTCGTACACGCCTTGGATCTGCAAGAACCTCACCGCCGTACCTTCGTCGCGTAGACCGAGCTTCTGCGCGACGCGGCGACTGGCCTCGTTGCGGGGCACGATCGCCGCCTCGAGCCGGTGCAGCTGCAACGCGTCGAATGCATGCCGCATCATCAGCACGACACCCTCCGGCACGTAGCCGCGGCCGGCGAGCGCTTCGTCGATCCAGTAGCCGATGTAACCCATCTGAAACGGGCCACGCTGGACGCTGCCGAGACTGACCTCGCCCGCGAACCGTCCGTCGACGAGGAACAACCCGAACCCGTACGCCGCGTCGAAGTGACGTTGCCGGTCCCACGCACCGCAGCGGGCACGAAACGCCTCACGATCGAGCGCGGGGTCGGCGCTGCCGGGTTCGGGACGCGGCTCCCAGCGCTCGAGCCACTCGCGACACCGCAGGCGGACCTCCCGCCACGCGTCCCAGTCGTCGACGCGCAACGGACGCAGCATCACCCGGCCACCGACGAGCTCGGTCATTTCGCGGTTGCGATGGCGTCCAGGGACGCGGCGTCTTCGAGGCCCGAGAGGTCGCCCGGCGGTTCGCCGGTGACGACGGCGCGAATCGCGCGCCGCAGCACCTTGGCGCTGCGCGTCTTCGGCAACGCGCTCGTGAACCGCACCTGGGCGGGTGTGAACGAGGGTCCGAGCGCGTCGACGACACACGTCACGATCGCGCGACGCAACGCCTCATCGGCGTCGACATCGGCCGCCGGCACGACGAACACCCACAACGCTTCGCCTTTCAGCTCGTCGGGCACACCGACCGCGGCCGCTTCGACGACGCCCGGGTGCGCGACGACGGCCGTCTCTACCTCGGCGGGCCCGAGCCGCTTCCCCGCCAGCTTGATCGTGTCATCGGAGCGGCCGTGCAGGAACCATTGTCCGTCGGCGCTCACGCTCGCGAAATCGCCGTGCCACCACACGTTGGGATAGCGCGACCAATACGTGTCGAGATAACGCTGGGGATCGTGATACAGCCCGCGGGTCATGCCGGGCCACGGCTTGGTGCACACGAGCTCGCCGACCTCGCCGCGCACCGAACGCCCCGACTCGTCGAAGACGTCAACCGCCATGCCGAGCGCGGGACCGCCGAGTGAACACGGCGAGAGCGGCTGTACGACGTGTGGCGACAGAAAGCACGCACCGACTTCCGTGCCGCCGGAGATGTTGATGACGGGGCAGCGACCGCCGCCGACGACGTCGAAAAACCAACGCCACGGGGTCTCGTTCCACGGCTCGCCCGTCGACGCGAGCACGCGCAACGACGAGAGATCGTGCGCACGTACCGCATCGTCGCCGTGGGCCATCAGCGCGCGCACGAGCGTCGGGGACACGCCGAGCACGTTCACTCGATGGCGTTCGACGAAGGCCCACAGCCGGTCCACGTCCGGGTAGTCGGGTGCTCCGTCGTAGAGGACGAGCGTCCCGCCGTTCGCAAGCGTGCCGATGATCTCCCAGGGGCCCATGATCCAACCGATGTCGGAGAGCCAGAACAGGCGCTCGCCGCGCCGCAGGTCGGTTTGGAACGCGGCTTCTTCGGCGACCTTGACGGTGAAGCCCCCGTGTACGTGCACCGCACCCTTCGGCCGACCGGTGGTGCCGCTGGTGTACGCGACGAACAGCGGATGCTCGCTGTCGACGGAGCGGCCGCCGAAACGGTCGGCGCCGAGCGCACACAACTCGTCCAGCGAGACGTCGCGACCCGACGTCATCGGCACGGCCGCGCGGCGGGAATTGCCGAGGCGCGGCACGACGACGATCGTATGCACGCTGTCGACCTCCGCGACGGCCGCGTCGGCCGTCTCTTTCATCGTCACGACCTTCCCGCGCCGCGTGAAACCGTCGGCCGTCACCAGCGCGACCGCGTGCGCGTCTTCGAGGCGGATCGCGACCGCGTCCGCGCCGTAGCCGGAGAAGATCGGCAGGAACATCGCGCCGAGCTTGGCGATCGCGAACAGGGCCGCAACGGTCTCGGGAATCATCGGGCAGAACAGCCCGACGGCGTCACCTTCCCGCACGCCGCGCGCGTGCAGCCCGGACGCGATGCGATCGGTCAGGAGACGTAGCTCCTCGCCCGTAAGTGTGCGGGTCTGGCCGTCCTCACCCTCCCAGACGATCGCGTCCCGATCGTCGGCCCTCGCGTCGACGCACATCGTTGCGACGTTGCACCGCCCGCCGTTGAACCATGTCGCCCAGGGGGCGCCGGCCGAGGTGTCGAGCACGCTCGTGTACGGCGTGTCGAACATCAGCCCGAGGAACTTGACCACGGCGTCCCAGAACCACTCGGGCTCCGCAATCGAACGGATGACGAGCGTCGGGAAGTCCTCGATCCCGGCCGCGGCCATGAACCGAGCCACGTTGCTCTCGCGCAGCCACGTTTCGTCGGGCCGCCACACCACCGTGGACATTGGGCACGAATCTACCCGTGCCGCCAGGGCGGATAGCGTGCTGGTCATGGCGGAGGAGCGTGGGGCGTCGCGCGTCGAATCACGAACGGACGACACCCCGCTCGTGTGGATCGACCTCGAGATGACCGGGCTCGACGTGGAACAGCATGTGATCGTCGAGATCGCGTGCGTCGTCACCGACGCGACCCTCACGCCGCTCGACGACGGCGTCGACCTCGTCGTGCACGCCGACGAGGACGCGCTCGCGCGTATGGACGACTTCGTGCGGAACATGCACACCAAGTCGTCACTGCTTGCTGCAATCGAGAAGTCGGACGTCACGGTCGCCGACGCGCAGTCCCAGGTGCTCGAGTACGTGCGCACGCACGTGCCCGTGGCGGGCACTGCACCCCTCTGCGGGAACAGCATCGGCGTCGATCGGCGTTTCCTCGACCGGTACATGCGCGAGCTCGACGCATACCTCCATTACCGCAGCGTCGACGTGTCGTCGTTGAAGGAGCTGTGCCGCCGCTGGTACCCGGCGATCTATCGCAAGCGACCGGGCAAGGCCGAGCATCACCGGGCGCTCGACGACGTACGCGAGTCGATCGCGGAGTTGCAGTTTTACCGCGAGCAGCTGTTCATCCCGCCGACTCCCTGAGGACCACGGCGCAGGCGTTCCGAAAGATCGCGGGCTTGGGCGCGGGCGCGGGCTACAAGAGGGCGCCGAGCGCGCCGAGCAACGCGACGACCGAGCGCTCGCGCGCCGAGTGGCCCATCAGGCCGATACGCCAGCCCTTCCCGGCCAGCGCGCCGAGCCCACCCCCGACCTCGATGCCGAACCGCGTGCGAAGCTCGGCGCGGATCTTGGCGTCGTCGACGCCATCCGGCAGCCAGACGCTGGTGAGCTGCGGGAGCGCCTGCTCCTGCGCGAACGGGCGGAAGCCGAGCTCGGGAAGCGCGTCCTGCAAGAGCGAGCCCACGTGACGGTGCCGCACGTGCGCCGCGTCGAGCCCTTCCTCCAACAGCACGCCGAGCCCGGCGTGCAACGCGTACAGCATCGAGATCGGAGCGGTGTGGTGGTATCGCCGCGCGGTACCGACGTAATCGGCGAGCAGGGCGAGGTCGAGATACCAGCTCTGCGCGGGTTGGGTGCGGGCACGAACCCGCTCCACCGCGCGAGCCGAGAAGCTCAACGGTGAGAGACCGGGTGGGACGCCCAGGCACTTTTGCGTGCCCGAGTACACGGCGTCGACCCCCCACGCGTCGACCTCGACCGGGAGGCCGCCGAGCGACGTGACAGCGTCGACGAGGAGCAATGTGTCGGTCTGTTGCAGGGCGGCCAGCGGCGCGATGTTGCTCTCGACGCCGGTAGACGTCTCGGCGTGCACCACCGCGACGAGACGCGCACGGGGGTTGGCGCGCTGCGCGTCGAGCAACTGCTGCGGATCTATCGCACGGCCCCACGGCTGCTCGACGCGCACCACCTCCGCGCCGCAGCGGCGCGCGACGTCGCACATGCGCTCGCCGAACACACCGTTGACACCGATGATCGCGGTATCGCCGGGCTCGACCAGGTTCACGAAGCACGCTTCCATGCCCGCGCTCCCGGTGCCGCTGATCGGCAAGGTCAGCTCGTTGTTCGTGCGGAACGCGGCGCGCAAGTCGTCGCCGATCTCGTCGAGCACGACGAGGAAGTCGGGATCCAGGTGGCCGAGCACCGGCCGTTGGAACGCTTCCATGACCTCGGGGTACGGGTTCGACGGCCCGGGCCCGAGCAAGAGCCGCTCAGGATGCACGGCGCGTGAGCGTACCGGCGAGATCGGCGCAGGGCAGGCGGTGCCATCCCCTGCCGAGGCAACGCACGGCGTTCTCGACGCAGGGACTGTCGCCGACCACGAGGCCGCGCGCGAGCTGCGCGGCCGCACGTGCCACGCGCGTGACGTCCCGGTCCGGAAGCGCGACGCGTGCCCGGGTGGCGACGTCCTGCACGGTGGTGGCGGCGGCAAGCCCCGCCGTCGCCGCGTTCGGCCGGCGATGCATGCGCCGCAACGTCTGTTCGATGACGAGCACCGAACGGGTGAACGCCACTTCATCGGCGGTCGACACCGACGCGGCCGCGAGGTCTCGCGCGATCAGCCGGACGTCATCGACCGTGAGCCCGTTGAGCGCTCGTCCGAAGTCCACGACGTCCATCCCGTCATACGTCGGCGCTCCCGCCGAAGAATGAAGCGCTCGTGGGGAACATCGCCGAGTTCGCCGGCGTCCATCGACGCGAGGCAGATCACGCCATGGTGCGCGCAAGGCCGTCCAGGATGTCGGCCTCCGAGACGAGAAGCTCGTCGAAGCCCCAATGGCGCATGACACCGACGACCACGATCGCGCCGCCGACGATCACGTCGACTCGGCCCGGGTCCAGTCCCGGATTGTGGCGGCGCTGGGCGACCGGCTCGGTGGCGAGCATCCGGAACACTTCCTCGGCCGCCGGCCGCGTGAGCCGGAACCCGTCGATCCGATCGCTCCGGCCGGGATCCACACCCAGCTCGATCGCGGCCAGCGTCCACACGGTGCCGGCGGTGCCGATCAGCGTCTTTGCCCGTGCGGCGCCGGGTACGAGGCGGTCGACGTCGGCGAGATGATCGCGGACGACCGAAACGGCCTGGCTCAGCTCCTCGGGTTCCGGGGGATCGCCGTGCAGGAACTGCTCGGTGAGACGCACGCACCCGATGTCGATCGAGCACAGCGATTCGGGCTCGTCGCCGCCCGCGATGAACTCCGTGGAACCGCCGCCGACGTCGACCACGAGGTACGGCCCGGGTTCGGCCAGAGCGGCAGTGGCGCCGAGGTACTCGAGCCGGGCCTCTTCCTCACCGGAGAGCAGCTCCGGGCGGACGCCGAGTACCTGTTCGGCGGGCCCGAAGAAGTCGTCGCGATTCCGCGCGTCGCGCGATGCGCTGGTCGCAGTCGCCCGTACCTTCTCGACCGCCAGCTCGTCGATGGTGCGGCCGTACTGGCGCAGCACGTCGACGGTGCGCGCGATCGCGTCCGGACGCAAGGTGCGCTCGCGGTCCACGCCTTGCCCCAGGCGGGTGATCTGGGTGCGGCGCTCGACCGCCCGCAGCTTGGCGTCACGTCCGGTGCCATCGATGTCCGCAACGAGCAGGCGCGTGGAGTTCGTGCCGATGTCGACGCTGGCGACCCGCGTCAACGCAGGTGCTCCTGGACCCAGTGGCCGACCGGGTCGTCGCCGCCGGCGAGGAAATGGGCGTAGTGCGCGTGGAGGCACTTCACGCCGCGGCGGGTGCCGCCGACGCCGCCGTGGGGAGTCGGACCGCGATGACCACGTGGGAGTGCGGCGTCGCGCTCGCGCGCGTATCGATCATGCGTGGCGCGCAGCTCCTCGGGATGGACCGCTGCCTCTGCCGCGCGGACACCGCCCGTCGACTCCAGTCGCGAGACTCGTTTCGACAGCTCGGGGTCGACGAGCCAGTAGCGCGTCGGCATCGGGGTGCCATCGTGCAGCAGCGGCGCGTTGCGGATCACGATCGGCTCTCGGTGCGCGCCTCGCACGACGACATCGAACGCGGCACGCGGCGCCCGTCCGAGCAACTGCGTGAGGTCCTGCACATCGGCGTCGGTCGCCGGCACGACTATGACTCCCTCGCTTCTATGACTCCCGCGCTTCTATGACTCCCGCGCTTCGGTGCGCCTTTCGGCGCCCCTCCGCTGCGTCCGCACGCGTTGCAGTCTACGGAACGGTGGTCGTCGTGGACGCGGCGGGTGCCGGCAGCACCTTGTACACCTGTTCGCCCGGGTTGACCATGTTGAACTGCTCGCGGGCGACGCGTTCGATCTCCTCCGGCGACTGCAGACGCTCGGCTGCGATCTGGAGCTTCTTGTTCTGCTCCCGCAACACCGCGACATCGTGCGCGGCGGCGCCCACCTGGCGGCGCTGGGCGAGGTACGAGCGCGTCGGGAACACGAAGACGAACAGGATCGCCGCAACGCCGAGCGCGATCAACGCGACCCGTCCCCGGGAGCCCCAACGCCTCATTGCCCCGCTCCGGTCGCGGCGGCGGCGGCGAAGGCGCGCGCACCGAGGTACGCAGCGGTCTCCCCAAGGTTTTCTTCGATGCGCAGCAACTGGTTGTACTTCGCGACGCGGTCGCTGCGAGCGGGAGCGCCGGTCTTGATCTGTCCGCAGTTCGTGGCAACCGCCAGATCCGCGATGGTCGCGTCCTCGGTCTCGCCGCTGCGGTGCGACATCACGGACGTGTAGCCGGCACGGCTCGCGAGCTGCACTGTGTCGAGCGTCTCGCTCAGCGTGCCGATCTGGTTGACCTTTACGAGAATCGAGTTGGCAACGCCGAGCTCGATGCCGCGATGCAATCGTTCGGAATTGGTGACGAACAGGTCGTCGCCGACGAGCTGCACGCGGCTCCCGACCTTCTCGGTGAGGATCGCCCATCCGTCCCAGTCGTCCTCGGCCATGCCGTCCTCGATCGACACAATCGGGTAGCGCCCCGTGAGGTCCGCGAGATAGTCGGCGAACTCGGCGCTCGTGAACTTCCGCCCCTCGCCGCTGAGCACGTACTGGCCGTTGTCGAAGAGCTCGCTCGACGCAGTGTCGAGCGCGAGCGCGATCTCCTCGCCGGGCCGGTAGCCGGCGCGCTCGATCGCGACGAGCAGCAGCTTGCAGGCCTCCTCGTTCGAAGGCAGGTTCGGGGCAAAGCCCCCCTCGTCGCCGAGGCCGGTCGCGAGGCCGCGCTCCTTCAACAGCGCGTGGAGCGCGTGATATGTCTCGGTCCCCCACCGCAAGGCCTCGGCGAAGCTGACCGCGCCGACGGGGGCCAGCATGAACTCCTGGAGATCGACATTGCTGTCGGCGTGGGCGCCGCCGTTCACGACATTCATGAGCGGCACGGGCAGCACGTGCGCGTTGGCGCCACCGACGTACCGGTACAGCGGGAACGCGGCCTCGTCGGCGACCGCCTTGGCGGTCGCCAGGCTGACACCGAGGATCGCGTTCGCACCGAGACGGCTCTTGTTCTCGGTGCCGTCGAGGGCGCAGAGCTCGGCGTCGACGCCGCGCTGATCGGCCCCGTCGAGGCCGATGACCGCGTCGCGGATCTCGCCGTTCACGTGCTCGACGGCTCGGCGCACACCCTTGCCGCCGTAGCGCTCGTCGCCGTCACGCAGCTCGACCGCCTCGTGCGCGCCGGTGCTCGCCCCGCTCGGGACGGCGGCACGCCCCCGCGCGCCCGAGATGAGCTCCACCTCGACTTCGACTGTCGGGTTCCCGCGTGAGTCCAGGATCTCCCGCCCGGCAACGTCCTCGATGATGCTCAAGTCAACTCCTGTGGCGCCCGGGGAGAATGTAGACCCTCGCGCGCCCGTCCACGCGGCGAACGAACGTTCGAGTCTCCGGGCGGCGCGCAGAGTCGTCGGACGAATCGTCGCAACGGGCCGCCACCACGAGCGAATCGGCGGCTCAACGGGCCGAGCCGGCCCCGTTCTCCTCGCCGAGGCTGCGGCGGAAGATGTCGAGGATCTCGACCGGGATCGGGAAGATGATCGTCGAGTTCCGCTCGGCGGAGATCTCCGCCATCGTCTGGAGCGTGCGCAGCTGCATGGCACCGGGGCTGCGGGCCATCGTGGCTGCCGCGTCGCCGAGCTTCTCGGACGCCTGCAGCTCACCCTCGGCCGCGATGATCTTCGCCCGCCGCTCCCGCTCGGCTTCCGCCTGGCGCGCCATCGCCCGCTGCATCTGCTCCGGCAGCCCGACGTCGCGGATCTCGACCAGTTGCACCTCCACGCCCCACGCTTCGGTTTGCTCGTCGAGCGCGGCCTTCAACTCGAGGTTGATCCGGTCGCGCTCACCGAGCAGCTGGTCGAGCTCGTGCCGCCCGATGATCGACCGCAGCGACGTCTGTGCGACCAGCTGCGCGGCGTTGTACCAGTTCTGGATCTTGATCACGGATGCCACCGGATCGCGGACCCGGAAGTACGCGACCGCGTCGACCGCGACCGTCACGTTGTCCTTGGTGATGACCTGCTGTGACGCAACCGGCACCGCCTGTGTCTGCAGGTTGACCTTCACGATGCGACTGATGAGGGGTGGCACATAGAAGAGGCCAGGCCCCTTCGCGCCCTGGCACCGGCCGAGATAGAAGATGACCGCGCGTTCGTACTCCTGCACGACGCGCAACCCCGGCAGGACGAAGAAGACGAGGAGGAACCCGACGACGATCAGGACGACGAGGAGCGCAGTCACCCCGTCATTCTGACGCCGGCGGTCTCACCCGTCGCGGACCTCGACGGTGCCCGATTCCCGCCACAGGCGCTCGACGACCTGCCGGTCGGCGAGCGACAGGTCGTCCCCGGCGTCAGCCGCCAGCTGCTCCATCCGCACGAAGCGGTCCTTGAAGCGGCCGGCCCAGCCCGCCAGCGCGGATTCGCCGTCGATACCGGCGCGCACGCCTGCGGCGACGACCGCGGCCAGCGCGTCGCCCAGTGCACGCTCGTCGTCGAGATCTGCGACCGCGAGCTCGGAGACCTCCGAGAGCTCGGGCGTGAGGCCGACCGACGCGGCCTTGCGGAACAGCTTCTGCGCATAGAGCAGAGAGGGCAGACCGGGAGTGTTGCCTTCGACCAGCGACGTATGGCCCTGCTCCGCTTTCTTGATGTGCTCCCAGTTCGTCACCACTGCGTCTGCGGTCTGCGCGCGAACGTCGCCGAACACGTGGGGGTGGCGGTGCACGAGCTTCTCGTGGACGTGGCGCGCGACATCGGCGATGGTGAACGCTCCCGCCTCGGCCGCGAGCACCGAATGGATCATCACCTGGAACAGCAGGTCACCGAGCTCATCCTCCAGGGCGTCGTACGCACCCGGCGGCACGTCGCCCCCGGGCGCGTCGGCCGGCAGCTCCTCGATCGCCTGCGCCACTTCGTAGGCCTCTTCGAGAACGTGGCGGCGGAGAGAGTGATGCGTCTGCGCGGCATCCCACGGACATCCGCCCGGGCCGCGCAGCCGTTGCGTGAGCGCGACGAGCCGGGCGAGCTCGGCCCCGACCGCGACCTCGCCCGTGTCGACGAACAACGACGTGAGGTGGTCGGGCTCCACCGCGCGGTCGAGATCCGCCAGCGCGACGGTGAACACGCGCTCGTCGGGAAGTCCAAGGCCCTGGAGCACCGTCACCTCGTGGTCGGGCGCCAAGTCCTCGAGCAGCGCGAGCTTCACGTCGGAGCAGACGAATGCGGTGTCGCATTGCGCCAGCAGCATGCGTCCCGAAAAGCCGGCTGCGTCGACGGCGAACGCCCGAGCATCGACCACGCGCACGCCGGCCATCGGATCGATGCCCAGGCGGTTCCACGCGAGGTCGGCGAACGAGAGTCCCGGCACGATGTCGACGTCGATGCCGGCGACCCGCAGCAGCTCGACGGTCCGTTCGGCGACCGAAGGGCTGCCGGGCACTGCGTACGCGACCTCGCCGTGCTCGTGCGCCTCTTCGACGACCCGTGCCGCGATCGCGGCGTACACCGCGTCGAGGTCGTCACCGGAGTCATAGAGCATGTCGAGCGGCGTGAGCGCCAGGCCCTCGGCGGCGAGCTGCGCAACGGCGGGGTGCCGCGAGGTCCGCACGTAGCGAACCGCGATTCGTGCGAGCGCGTCCCGGGCGGCGGGGAGCATCAGCTCGGTACCGGCCGGACCCAGTCCGACCACGACGACGCGACCCCGGTTCACTTCTGGTCACGGCTGGTGCGAGGCACCGGCGCGGTCGGCGCGGCGACGCTGTACGTCTTCTGGCCCTGCCCCACATCGTGCAGGCCCCACGCGCCGAACCGTGGGTCCACTTTGACGTGCAACGCCTTGACCCGCGCGTCGAGCGTGGCCGCGGCGCTTTGTTGCAGCGCCTGTGCGACCTGTTGATTCGCGGCAAGCTTCGGATCCCAGTGGCGCACGCGGATGAGGTGGTACCCGAACTTCGTCTTCACGGGCGGGGTCACCGTGTCGAACGGTGCCTCCTCGGCGACCTTCTGGAACTCCGGCGCGAACTCGCCCGGCGCGAGACAACCGAGTACGCCGCCTTGTGCCGCGGAACCGTCAATCGACTTGGCTCGCGCGACGGTCGCGAACTGTTCGCCGTTGCTGATCTGCAGCGCGGCGGCCTCGGCCTGGGCGCGGGTGCGAACCAGGATCTGCTCGACCAGCCTTCCGGACGCGCACGACCGCAAGATCACGTCCAGACGAGCACGCGCCTCGACGAGCTCGTCGCGCATCGCCTTCGGGAACGCGTCGAACACGGCCGTGTCCCCCTGTTGCCGCGCGAATCCCGCCTGCGCGAGTTGGAGCGCCACGCTCTTGTCGGCGTCGGTGACCTGGAGCCGCTGGCCCGCGAACTCGGCATCGATCACGGTCTGGTTGATCAGCTGCGAGAGCCAGAACGCCGTAAGGTTGGCGTCGGTGGTCTCGTCGCCGGGGTTGCCGGGAGCAAGGCCGTTCGCCTGAGCAAGGTCGCGGAACAGCTTGCTGCTGTTCGCCTGCTCGACCCGCTGGAGCAGCCGGTCGCGCGTGATGTGCACGGTCTGGTCGCCGCGCGCGTCGTGGAAGCTGATCGTCGCGGCGTCGGAGAGCGTGTTGCTCCCGCAGCCGCTGACGCCGGCGGTGACCGCAGCGAGCACGGCGACGGCCGCGAGTCGGCGAGACGGACACAAGATCATCCGGCGGATGGTATCTGCGCCTCGGCAGCAGCATCGGCCGGGGCCGGCGCGATCTCGTCGAGCAGCCTGAGCAACGCCTGTGTGATCGTGAGCTCGCGGGACGGTTGCACGGGCACGACGACCGCACCGGGGAGGACCTGCGCACGCGCGACGAGCCGCTTGAGCCTCGCCTCCTGCGACTTGCGCAACTGCAAACCGTCGAGACGAGCGTGGCCCTTCTGCACGGAGATGGCGCGGACACCGAGCCGGAGACTCGTGGCGCGCAGTCTCGCGACGTCGAGCAGCGCCTCCGCCGGTTCGGGCGGCGGGCCGTAGCGGTCGTCCCATTCGGCGCGGACGTCATCGACGTCTTCCAGCGTGGTGACCGCCGCGAGTCGTCGGTACGCCTCCATGCGTACGTCGTCGCGTGCGATGTATTCGCGGGGCAGATGCGCGGTGACCGGCACGTCGATCTGCACTTCCGCAGGTTCCTCGCGGACTTCGCCGGTGAGCTCGCCGACGGCCTCGGTCACCATCTCGACGTAGAGGTCGAAGCCAACCGCCGCGATGTGACCGGACTGCTCGGCGCCGAGCAGGTTTCCCGCGCCACGAATCTCGAGGTCGCGCATCGCGATCTTGAAGCCCGAACCGAGGTCGGTGAACTCGCCGATCGTCTTGAGCCGCTCGTACGCCTCTTCGGTCAGTGCGCGGTCGGGCGGGTAGAGGAGGTACGCGTACGCGCGCTGTCCGCGTCTTCCGACGCGGCCCCGAAGCTGATACAGCTGGGCGAGGCCCAGCATGTCGGCCCGGTCGACGACGAGGGTGTTGACCGTCGGCATGTCGAGGCCGCTCTCGACGATCGTCGTGCAGACCAGGACGTCGTGCTCGCGCTCCCAGAATTCCTGCACGATCCGTTCGAGCCGGCCTTCGTCCATCTGCCCGTGCGCGATCGCGACACGCGCTTCGGGAACGAGTTGTTGCACGTCGTCGGCAACGTGGGCGATGTCGCGCACTCGGTTGTGCACGAACAGCACCTGCCCCTCACGCAGCAGCTCGCGCCGAATCGCCTCGCTGACCGCGCGCTGGTCGAACTCGTTGACATAGGTGAGGATCGGCTGGCGGTCCTCGGGCGGCGTGTTGACGAGGGAGAGATCGCGGATGCCCGTGAGCGACATCTCGAGCGTGCGCGGGATCGGCGTTGCCGTGAGTGTCAGCACGTCGACGTTCGTGCGCCACTCCTTGATCCGCTCCTTGTGCTGCACGCCGAAGCGCTGCTCCTCGTCCACGACGAGCAAGCCGATGTCCTTGAAGGTGATGTCCTGCGAGAGCAACCGATGCGTCGCGATGACGATGTCGACCGTGCCGTCGGCCACCCCGTCGACGACGTCGTGCTGTTCCTTGGCCGAGAGGAACCGGCTGAGCACTTCGACACGCACCGGATAATTCGCGAAGCGCTCCCGGAACGTCTGCCCGTGTTGGCTCGCGAGCAGCGTGGTGGGGACGAGGATCGCAACCTGCTTGCCGTCGAACACGGCCTTGGCCGCCGCGCGCAACGCGACTTCGGTCTTGCCGTAACCGACATCGCCGCAAATCAGGCGGTCCATCGGCACCGCCCGTTCCATGTCGGCCTTGGTCTCGACGATCGCCTTGGCCTGGTCGGGCGTCTCCTCGTAGGGGAAGGCGTCCTCGATCTGCTTCTGGAACGGCCCGTCGGGCGCGAACGCGTGACCGGGAGTCGCGAGCCGGCGCCGGTACAGCACGACGAGCTGGCCGGCGATGTCGCGCACCGCCTTTCGCACGCGGGCACGCGTCTTCTCCCAGTCGCCGCCGCCCATCTTCGACAGCTTCGGTTCCTCACCGCCGGTGTACTTGCGGATGAGGCCGATGTCCTCGGAGTCGACGTACACGCGGTCGCCACCCTTGAACTCGACGACGAGCCGGTCACGCGTGACGCCGAACATCTCGCGCGTCTCCATGCCGAGGTACCTGCCGACACCGTGCACGCGGTGCACGACGTAGTCGTCCCTGGTCAGACCTTCGTAGTGATCGGTGGCCCGGCGGGCTCCTCGTGGTTTGCGATGCACACGCCGGCGTCCGGTGAGATCGGCTTCGGCGACGAGCGCGAGCTTCACGGTCGGCAGGACGACACCGCGGTCGAGCGCCGCGACGACGACGTCGACCGGCGCACCCTCGGCGACGAGCATCTCCTCGATGCGCGCCTTCGACCCCGTGCCCTCCGCCGTCACGATGACGCGGTAGCCCTCGCCCTTCAGTGCGTTGAAGCGCCGGGCGAGACCTTCGACGTCACCGACGACGGGATCGAACCCGCTCGCCGCGAGCACCGGCGTGTCGGGTTGATCCGGCGCGGCGAGCACCGCGACCGTCTGGGCCTTGGTATGCGCGAGCAGCCGGTCGAACGGGAGGGAAAGGCGCGGGGTGTGCGTGTTGTCGATCGGCGCCCCCCACGTGGTGGCAAGGGTTTTGGCGAGCGCGGCTTCTTCGTCGAGCAACTCTTGCGCGCGATCTCTGAGCCGTCGCGGCTCGACGAGCGCGACGAGCGCCGACGGCGGCAGCAGGTCGGGCAGGAGGTGCTCCTCGGCGGTGAGCCACGGCAGCCAGGACTCCATCCCGTCGAACGTCGACCCTTCGCTGAGACGTTCCCATTGCTCGCGACCCCAAGGCTGCGTTTGCAGGAGCTCCTTGGCGCGGGCGCGTACTTCGGCGGTCGGCAGGAGCTCGCGTACGGGGAACATACGCGTCTCGCCGACGGCACTCGTCGAACGTTGGTCGGCGACGGAGAACTGCGAGAGCCGATCGACCTCGTCGCCCCACAGGTCGATGCGCACGGGATGATCGGCGGTCGCCGGGTAGACGTCGACGATCGAGCCTCGTGTCGCAACCTCGCCGCGGGCTTCGACTTGATACTCGCGGCGGTACCCGAGGTCGACGAGCCGGGCGACGAGCTCGTCGCGGTCGAGCTGCATGCCCGGCGTGACCGTGATCGGCTCGACGTCCTCGACGTGCGGTCCCAGGCGCTGCACGAGCGCGCGCACCGGCGCGACGATCGCGTGCGGGAGATGCTCGCCGCCGGCGTGCAGCCGCCACATCACACGCAGGCGGCGGCCCATCGTCTCGGTGGCAGGCGACACCCGTTCGAACGGCAGCGTCTCCCACGCGGGGAAGAGCTCCACCGCATCGTCGCCGAGGTACTCGCGCAGGTCCGCCGCGACCCGCTCCGCCTCGACGCCGGTCGGCACCGCGAGCACGATCGGGCGGCGCGCGGTGGCGCGGGCCAACGTCGCGGCAAACAGCGCCCGCGCCGGCTCCGGCACGGCGATCGGGCGCGCCCGGCCCTCGGTCGCGGTCGCGATGACCGGATCGTCGGCGAGCAACATGGCCAGGTCCGCAAGCGGTGGAGTCATTGGTTCCCGAACGCGCGTCAACACCCGGAATGCGTCCGCACCCCGGGCTCTCCCGGCCATCGTACCGACCCCGTTTGGTCCGTCAGTGATCGGTTACGCGCACTCACGCTCCAAACGGTCGAGCCACGCCGCGAAGGTCAGCGGCTCGCCGACAACCGGCGGCTGCGGAAGGCCGAGCGCCTCTGCGACCTGTTCGGCGACTTGCCGATCGGTGAACGCCGACGTGAACTCGAGGACTCGAAAGCCCGCGAGCTGGAGCTCGTTGCCCCTCAGGGCATCTGCATCGAACTGGCCTCGGCGGCCGTGCGCATCAAAACCCTGTGCCTCGAGGGCGAGCGAGGCATGGGGATAGCAGCAGTCGATTCGTCGCTTCTTCGCCCGATGCCAAACAACGTGCTGACACACGGGCAGTGCCAGCCGGTGGCGGTGCAGGGCCTCGAACACGAAATCCTCGAGCCTGCTCTCGCGCTGCTCGGCGTTGGGGAGCCGCCGCGCGAGCATCTCGAAGAGCTTCTTCGGGCTGCGGCCGGGCGCCGCGGGAAGTCGCATCGCGGACGCCCGGATGCGCCCGAGGGATGTGATGTGGCGATGGAGTGCGTCGTCGGTCAGGCGACCGAGCTCACGTATCGTCAATCGGGAAGACAGATCGACGATTGTCCGCTCCGGCGTGGCGCGCGGTATCTGACGAACAACTGTGACATCGGTGTCGACCAGAAGCCCGCTGCGGTGACGGCGCGCACCCGAGATCTGTGGCGAACGCTCGAGCGTTGTCGTGATCTCGATCGCCGCCGGCCGCGGCAGTGGCAGCCGCCACAGCTGCGCGGCAGTGTCGTGAGACGCAAAGGAAGGTTCGCCCGCGGCGAGCACCGCCGCCAACGCGCGTTGTTCGAACGACGGGTCGACCGCAGCGTCGGCGAGGACGCCGGCGTGCAGTTCGAGAAGCACACCCTTGGAGATTCTCCGGCGCAGCGCGGCGTAGGAAAGTCCCGCCGCTCGCGCCTGCCTCCGGGTCACGAGCCCGTATTGCTCGCGTTGCAGAGCGCAGACCCGAAGATCCGGCGTCGATCCCACAATGCCTCCCATCGTCGATGGGAAGCACCACGAAAACTACGCACCGGGTGCGCCAACTTCGTTTGGTCGGCAGGTGGCCGCGAACGCGCACTCGGCGACCAAACGGCGGAGGCAAACAGGGGGTCAGGGGCGGGTGTTGTATTGGTTCATGGCGGCGTCGACGCCCTGGCGGAGGATCGTCTCCACGGCGTCGGCCGCCTCTTCGATCGTCACCGCCATCTCCTCGCGCGCGCGCTTCGACACGCGGGAGAGCACGTGGTCCGCGCCCCGCTCCTTCGACGGCGGCTTCCCCACGCCGATGCGGACACGCAGGAAATCCTGGGAGTGGAGGTGCTGCGTGATCGATCGCAGGCCGTTGTGACCGGCTAGCCCTCCGCCCACCTTGACGCGCAATGAAGCCAGGGGCAGGTCGAGCTCGTCGTGGACGATCACGAGCTGTTCCGGCCCGACCTCGAACCGGCGCGCCAACGGTGCGACGGCCATGCCGGAGTCGTTCATCCACGTGAGCGGGATCGCCAGCGCGAGGAGCCTGCCGTCGACGCGGGCGTCGCCCACCAGCGCGCGGTCGCGCCGGTGCTTCTTGAGCCGTACGCCGTGGCGACGCGCCAAGAGCTCGACGACTTCGGCGCCGACGTTGTGCCGCGTCTTCGCGTACTCCTCGCCGGGGTTGCCGAGCCCGACCACCAGCAGGTCGGCAGGCACGGCGGACCGCTACTCCCCGCCGGCGCTCTCGCCACCGCCTTCGCCGCCGGCGCCCTCTGCACCCGGGGCGCCTTCGCCCTCGGCTGCTTCGCCCTCGACCGCCGCAACCTCTTCTTCGGCGACGCGCGGCGCGGAGATCTGCGCGAGGACATCGTCGGCCTCGTTCATGATGACGACGCCGCTCGGCACGCTGAGGTCGCGGACGTGTGCCGCGTCGCCGATCTCGAGCGCAGAGATGTCGATCTCGAGCGAGTTCGGCACGTCGGCCGGCTTGGCCTCGACCGAGACGGTGTAGAGGAACTGTTCGAGCACGCCGCCGCGTCCGACACCTTCGGCATCGCCGGTGAGATGGACGGGCACGTCGGCCTGAATCGTCTGGTCGGCGCGCACGCGCACGAAATCGACGTGCAACAGCGTGCCCTTCACCGGATGCCACTGGATCTGACGCGCGAGCGCAAGCTGGTCGGTGCCGTCGAGCTTCAGCGTGAACAGCGTGTTCGCACCGGCCGCGCTCGCGAGCATGTGACCCAGCTCCCGCGACGGCACCGTGACCGGGACGTTCTCCGCACCCAGCCCGTAGACGACGGCGGGTACGAGACCTTCACGGCGAGTGCGGCCCGCGGCGCCCTTCCCGTAGGCAGAGCGACGTTGTGCGGCGAGTGTGGCGTCGGCCATGGCGCGAGATCCTCATGAGACGGAACGACGAACAAGAAATGCTAGCCGAACGTCGACGGGATCACTCCGGGGGCCTTCCCGATCACGACCGCGATCTCCTTCCGGTCGCTGAGCGGGATCGTGGTCGGGTCCCCGTCGAACTTCTTGCCATCCACGTAGACGGCGATCGGCGTTCCCGGCTTGCAGTACGTGCCGACGCAGTTGGCGTCGAGCTTGACGTTCCACTCGATGAAGAACTGGCCGAGCGTGTTCTCCTTGGGTGTCGGGGACTCGGTGTGTAGCACGCCCGTGGCATCGTGGGTGTGCAGAGGTGAGATGCACGGCGTCGCGCACGGCTCAGTGATGCCGCCGTACGCGGGCAGCCCGTTGATGACACCACGGTGTACTTGCGGATCACTCGTGTCGATGCCGATGCCTCCCGGCACCACAATGTGCTTTCCGTCGATGTACACGTCGAGATGCGCGTGCACGTGGAACTCGAGGCGCTCGGCCGTCTCGGGCGTGAGCCCGGCGGCCGTCGCCAGCTGCATCGGGTCCGGCGGCGCCGGCCACGGCATTGCGTCGCCGGCCTTGGAAACCTTGCCCTTGGTCGACGATGACGACGAACACGCGCCGACCGCGACGATCGCAATGAGGACGAACAGCATGGGCAAACGGCTTGCATGACGCATGGAGCACGAGGTCACATGTTGTCGCCGTCGAAGAGCTGGCTGACCGATCGGTCCTCGAACACGGCGGCGATCGCATCCCCGACGAGCGGCGCGATCGACAGCACTCGCAGCGAGTCAAAACGCTTCTCGTCGGAGATCGGCACGGTGTTCGTGACGACGACCTCGCGCACGGGTGCGTTCTTCAAACGATCGACGGCGGGGCCCGACAGCAGCCCGTGCGTCGCCGCGATGTAGACGTCGGTCGCACCGCGGTCGATGAGCAGGTTCGCGGCGCTCACCACGGTGCCCGCGGTGTCGATCATGTCGTCGACGATCACACACGTGCGGCCCGCGATGTCACCGACCACCTCGGTGGCGACGGCAACATTGTGGGTGCCCTTCGGCCGGCGCTTGTCGATGAACGCGATGTCCGCGCTCAGCCGGTCGGCGAACCGGCGCGCAAGCTTGCCGCCACCTGCGTCCGGTGCGACCATCACGGCGTCGTTGTCCACTGCTTCGGCGAGGTGCGCGGCGATGACCGGCACCGCGGTGAGGTGATCGACCGGATAGTCGAAGAAGCCCTGCACCTGACCCGTGTGCAAGTCGACGGTCACCACGCGGTCCGCGCCCGCCGCCGTCAACATGTCGGCCACGAGGCGCGCCGTGATCGGCTCCCGGCCTTCGGCTTTGCGATCCTGGCGCGCGTACCCGTAGAACGGGCACACGGCGGTGATGCGATCCGCCGACGCGCGCTTCGCGGCGTCGATCATGATGAGCTGCTCCATCAGCGAGTCATTGATCGCCGCGCCGTGGGTCTGGAAGACGAACAGGTCGGTACCGCGAATGTTCTCGCCGTACCGGCAGTAGATCTCGCCGTTCGCGAACGTGGACAGCACGCACTCGCCGAGCGGCACGTCGAGGTGGGTTGCCACTTCGGCCGACAGCTCGGGATGGGCGCGGCCGGCCACGAGGACCAACCTCTTCGTGGGGACGACCTCCATCAACCCTCATCCTCGCGCGCCGGGCGGGCGTCACGTGCGGGAATGCCCTTCACCAGGCGGCCGGCCTCGACATCGTGCGTCACGACCGCGCCGGCACCGGTCTCGGCGCCGTCTCCTACCTCGACCGGCGCGACGAGCGATGTGTGCACGCCCGTGTGCACACCGTCACCGATCTTCGTGCGGTGCTTGCGCTCGCCGTCGTAGTTCGCAGTGATCGTGCTCGCACCGAGATTGGCGCTCTCTCCGATGTCGGCATCACCCACGTATGACAGATGTGGCACCTTCGTGTCCGTTCCCACCTCGGAGTTCTTCACCTCCACGTACGTCCCGATCTTCACCCCGGACGCGAGCCGCGTGCCCGGACGCAGATATGCGAACGGACCGATCTCGCAGGCGTCGCCGATCTCGCACTCGCGCGCGACGCTGTTCGACATCCGCACGTGCTCGCCGACGACGACGTCGGTGAGATGGACGTCGGGGCCGAGTACCGAACCGGCGCCCACGATCGTGCGGCCTTCGAGGATTGTGCCGGGAAGGAGCCGGACGTCGGGCTCGAGCTCGGCCGTGGCGTCGATGTACGTGGTCGCCGGGTCCACCATCGTCACGCCGCCGAGCATCCAGATGCGATTGATGCGATCGCGCAACTCGGCCTCGGCGGCGGCGAGCTGCACGCGGTCGTTGACCATGATCGCCTCGGCCGCGTCTTCCACCTCGAGCGCGATCACCTTGTGCCCCGCGTCGCGTAGCACGCCGACGGCGTCCGTGAGGTAGTACTCGCCTTGCGCGTTCTCCGGGCTCAGCCTTCGAAGCGTCGGCGCGAGCAGACCGCGGCGGAAGCAGTAGATCGACGTGTTGATCTCGCTGATGTCACGTTCGTCGGCCGTGGCGTCGCTGTGCTCGATGACCTTCGCGACGCGGCCTTCCTTGTCACGCACCACCCGGCCCAGACCGAACGGCTCCGGCACGTTCGCAGTGAGGATCGCCGCGGCCGCGTCCTGGAGCCGGTGCTCGGTCGCGAGTTTTGCGATCGTCTCCGCGCGCACGAGTGGCGCGTCCGCGGGTACGACAAGGATGTCGTCCTCGGCGTCGAGGTCGTCGAACACCGTGAGCGCGACGCTCACGGCATCGCCGGTGCCGCGTTGCACCCGCTGCTCGACGAATTCCACCGGGACCTCGGTGACGAGTTGCTCTTGCAACGTCTTCGTGACCGACTCCGCGCCGTGCCCGACGACGACGACGATGCGCTCCAGCGGCAGCTCCGCGAGCGCGTCGACGACGTGCAACACCATCGGACGTCCGCACAACGGGTGCAGAACCTTGGGTGTGCCCGAACGCATCCGGGTGCCCTCACCTGCCGCGAGCACGACGGCGGCGAGCGGCCGGTACTGGCTCATGTTCGCATCGCTCGGTTCATGGGGGCTCCTCTTTGCCTCTGGCTCGGGGGCGAGGGTTCGAACCTCGACTCAGGACTCCAAAGGACCTTGTGCTGCCGTTACACCACCCCCGAACGACATCGACGTTAGCTGCCGCTGCCGGACCCATTCGCGTCTTCTGGTAGCGTCGGCGTTCTTCATGGGCTCGTTGATCAAGAAGCGCCGCAAGCGCATGCGCAAGAAGAAGCACAAGAAGCTTCTCAAGAAGACCCGCTGGCAGCGTCGCCAACAGGGCAAGTAAGCGCGAGCGCGTCCTACGCGGGCGCGGTACCCAGCCACACCGAGCCTTGGATCGTGGCGGCGACGCGTTTCCGGGCACGCTCGGCTTCGGCGGGGTCGTCGAAGACGACCGCATAGGAGGAACCGCTGCCGGCGAGGATCGCCGGTGTGCGCGCCGCGGCCTCGACCGCGTGCTTGAACGCGACGAGTCCCGGTGCCACCCGGTGCGCGGCGGTTTCGAGATCGTTGGCCCCGAGACCGTTGTCCCCGAGACCGTTGATCTGGGCATGCGGGCCTCCGAGCTCGTCCCACGCGCGGTACACATCGGCGGTCGCGCAACCGAAGCGCGGTGTCGCGACGAGGATCGTCCGGGGCGCCATCTCGAGCTCATCGAGCACCTCGCCGATGCCGCGCACGCGGGCCGCGCCGCCTCGCATGCAGAAGGGCACGTCGGCACCGAGCGACCGCGCGATGGCGGGATCGGCGCCGAGCGCCACGAGCACGGCCGCCGCGTCGGCCGAGCCGCCGCCGAGCCCGGCGCTCGCCGGGATGCGCTTGTGCAGGCGAATGGCGACCGATGCCCCGCACGCCGCCGCCGCGCGCCAGGCGAGATTCGTCTCGTCCGCAGGTACTCCGTCCGCGAACGGGCCGACGATCTCCAGCGATCGCTGCGAAGCGGGCACGATCTCCAGCGTGTCGCGAGGTTCCGAGACCGACACCATGACCGCGTCGAGCTCGTGGAAGCCGTCGGCGCGCACGCCGGTGACGCGCAGCGACAGCGTCAATTTCGCGTGCGCGTCGATGCGCATTACTCGCTCAGCCTTGCCCAGTCGCCGAGCGACAATGTTTCGGCGCGCGCCGACGGATCGATCGCCGCGCGCGTGAAGGACTCACCGTCGACGAGCCCGTCGAGCGCGCGTCGCAACGTCTTGCGCCGCGTCGCAAACCCGGCCCGCACGAGCGCGAAGAGCCGGTCGGGATCGGTGACGGGCACCGGTGGTTCGGCGCGCCGCGAGAGCCGCACGAGCACGCTCTCGACTCTCGGAGGCGGCAGGAACACCGTCGCAGGCACCCGCCCGACCACCTTCGCCTCCGCGAAGTACGCGACTTTCACCGAGACCGCTCCGTACGCGTCGTCGCCGGGCCCGGCGGCGAGACGCTCGCCCACCTCTCGCTGCACCATCACGAGGAATTGGTCGATCATCGGTGCCCGTTCGAGCGCCTCGATGACGATCGGCGTGGCGATGTTGTACGGCAGGTTGGCCACCATCGCGTACCGCGCATCTCCGAGCAGCGAAAACCAGTCGACGCGCCGCGCGTCAGCTGCCACGATCTCGATGTCTCTCCCGCCGGTCACCTCCTCGAGCACCGGCAGGACGTGCCGGTCGACCTCGATCGCGCACACGTGCGCGCCGGCGTCGAGCAACGCGACGGTGAGCGACCCGACGCCCGGCCCGACCTCGACGATCCGATCGCCGGGTCGTACGCCTGCGATCCGCACGATGCGCTCGGCCGTATTGGGATCGGCGAGGAAGTGCTGCCCGAGCGCTTTGCTCGGCCGGATGCCGTGTGCGGCGAGCAATGCCCTGATCTCCGTGATCGTGAGCGTCACCGGGCGGCGCGGCCGACGCCGAAGACGCGTGCCGCGTTCGCGGCGGTGACGGCCGCGATCTCACCGGGCGACTCGGCCCGGGCCCGCGCCAGCGCCTCTCCTACCGCGACGACGTACGCGGGCTCGTTCTGCTTGCCGCGGTGTGGCTCGGGCGTGAGGTACGGGGCATCGGTCTCGACAAGGAGGTGGTGGGCGGGTGCGAGCCGCGCCGCGTCCCGCAACCCCTCGGCGTTCTTGAAGGACACGATCCCGCTGAAGGAGAGCACGCAGCCGCGATCGAGTGCCGCGCGAGCCTCGTCGCGGCCACCGGTGAAGCAGTGGAACACCGTGCGCTCGGGCAGGCCCTCGTCGTCGAGGACACGAAAGGTGTCTGGCCAGGCGTCGCGAGAGTGAATGACCAGCGTCTTGCCGAGCTCCTTTGCGAGGGCGATCTGCCACCGAAACGCGGCTTCCTGGGCGTCACGCGGTGAATGCTCGTAGTAGAAGTCGAAGCCGCATTCGCCGATCGCGACGCATGCGTCCGCCCGCCCGAGCCGTTCGAGGGTCGCCCGCTCGGCCGCGAATTTCGACGCGTCGTGCGGATGCAAGCCGGCGGTCGGGTGGACCGTCGGGTGCCGGTCGGCAAGTGTGAAGGCCTCCTGGGAGGTCGCGGCGTCGGTGCCGACGCACACCATCCACTCGACGCCTGCCGCGTGCGCCCGCGCGACGAGGTCGTCGCGCCCGGCAAGCTGCAAATGACAGTGGGAATCCACCCACGACGTCATTCGACATCCTTGCGCGGAAACAGGGGCGAGCCCTTCTCGAGCTGCGACCCCGCCGGGAGCTGTCCCCAGGCCGCCGCGCCGGGAAGCCGGGCGTCCTCCGGCCGCCCGGGCAGGCCCAGGCGTCGCCACAACTCGGCCGCCGCCCGGGGGATCACCGGCGATGCGAGCAGCGCGACGATGCGCAACGCCTCGAGGCAGTCGCCCAGGACCTCGGCGACCGCAGCGGTGTCGCCCGCCTTGTTGAGCGCCCAGGGCTGCCGATCCTCGATATAGGCATTCGCCGCGCGAATGAGGTCCCAGACGGCGCCGAACGCGCCCGAGAAGTCGAGGCGCGTCATCGCATCCGACATCCCGTCGAACGCGGCTGCCGCGGCGTCGCGCAAAGGACCGTCGGCCCGTTCGCCGGGCACGACTCCACCGCAGTAGGTCACGGCCATGTTCAGCACCCGGTTCGCGAGATTGCCGAAGTTGTTCGCGAGGTCGGCGTTGTAGCGCTGCACCATCGCCTCGTAGGAGAAGTCGCCGTCGGGGCCGAACCGCTGGTCGACCATGAAGTGGTAGCGGAAGCCGTCGACGCCGAACTCCGCGACCAGGTCCGCCGGCGCGATCTGGTTCAAACGCGTCTTGCTCATCTTCTCGCCACCCACGAGCAACCAGCCGTGCGCGAACACACACTTCGGCGGCGCGAGGTTCGCCGACATCAACATCGCCGGCCAGTAGACGGCATGGAAGCGCAGGATGTCCTTGCCGACGAGGTGGTAGTCGGCCGGCCACCAGTAGTGGAAGCGCTCGTCGTCCTCCCCGTACCCGACCGCGGTGCAGTAATTGAACAGCGCGTCGGCCCACACGTACGCGACGTGCTTCGGGTCCCACGGCAGTGGCACGCCCCACGAGATGGAGGTGCGGCTCATCGAGAAGTCCTGCAAGCCTCCGCGAATGAACCCGAGCACCTCGTTGAGGCGCGACTCCGGCTGCACCGCCTCCGGGTGCTCGGCGTAATACTCGAGCAATCGGTCCTGATACCGCGACAGCTTGAAGAAGTAGTTCTCCTCGGTCACCTGCTCGACCGGCCGGAGGTGGATCGGGCAGCAGTTGCCGTCGACGAGCTCGTCCTCGGAGTAATAGGCCTCGCACGACACGCAATAGAGGCCCTCGTAGGTGCCGAGCTCGATGTCGCCGGCGTCGTAGATCTGTTGGAGGAATTCTTGGACGGCCTTGTAGTGGCGGGGCTCGGTCGTGCGGATGAAGTCGTCGTAGGCGATGTCGAGGGCGTCCCAGGTGTCCCGGAAGTGCTTGGCAGTTTCGTCCACGAGCTCCTTGGGTGAGACGCCGCGGGCCTCGGCCGCGCGCTGCACCTTCAGCCCGTGCTCGTCGGTCCCGGTCAGGTAGAACACGTCGTCGTCCCAGAGCCGCCGCCACCGGGTGAGCACGTCCCCGGCAACGGTCGTGTACGCGTGGCCGATATGCGGGACGTCGTTGACGTAATAGATGGGGGTGGTGACGTAGAAGCGGCTCATGTTGTGTCTATTTTGCCGATCTGGCCAGAAGACTCGACGCGATGGGAGATACTGACGATATGATCCTTATAGGCCCAGCCGGTCCACGCCGGTAGGCCCTTCCGTGTGGGGACGGACGGGCGGGCACGTGGGGGTACCGAAGTGAGGACCATCGGGACCGCCCGGCGCATCGACCAATTGGGACGGGTCGTGGTGCCGGCGGAACTACGCAGGATGCTCGGCATCAGGCAGGGTGACCTGCTCGATATTCGTGCAGAAGATGGAAGGCTCGTGCTCTTGAAGATCGAGCCCGAATGCGCGATCTGCGCCCGGCTCGACAACTTGGTCGAGCTGCACGAGAAGCACGTTTGCAAGGACTGCGTGCGCGAGCTGAGTCTCGTATAGCGCGAGCAATCTCCAGGCGTTACCAAACGGCGTGCCGCTCGAGACCCCAGACCTCGGGCGCGCGCCTGCTAGCCCTTCACCTCGACCACATCGCCGAGCTCGAGCTTCCACCGCTCGAACGAACCGGCGGGCGCTTCGATCGCGAAGTACGAACGCCATACGAGACGCGACACGCGCCGCGGCGACATGGTGACGGCGTGCAACACGAAGCCATAGCGATCGCAGAACGCGACGTCGATCGCGGAATGCATGCCGAACGTGTGCACGTTGCGGCACGGTCGGAGCACCAACACGCCTTCCAGATCTTCCCTGCCGATCAACCCGCGTGCGCGTCCGCGCCGCGTCACTGCCACCTCGGCGGCAGCAAGCACATCGTCGCCTCGCAGGAGCCACGGCATCGCGAACCTCAGACGTTGAAGCGGATCTCGAGCACGTCGCCGTCACGCACCTCGTAGTCCTTTCCTTCGACGCGCAGCTTCCCGAGCTGTCGTGCCTTGTCCCACGAACCGATCTCGAGCAGATCGTCCCAGCGGATGACCTCGGCCCGGATGAAGCCCCGCTGCAGGTCGGAGTGGATGACTCCCGCACATTCCGGGGCCTTCGCGCCGGCGCGGAACGTCCACGCGCGCGACTCCTTGTCGCCGGTCGTGAGGAACGTACGCCGCCCCAGCAGGTGATACGCGGCGTGCGCGACGGTGTCGAGCGCCGATTCACCGAGCCCGTACATGGCGCGCATCTCGGGACGGTCGCCGGGGGCGCACGCGGCGATCTCGGCCTCGATGTCGACCGGGACCGTGATCGTCCCCTCGTGCAGCGGCACGTCGGTCCCGGCCTGCTCGCCGGTGTTGGCAACGAGCAGCAGCGGCTTGGTCGTCAACAAGAAGACCGGCGCGAGCCGATCCCTGTCATCGGCGGAGAGCGCGCTCCGGCTGACCGGCGTGCCTTCTTCGAGCACGGCGTGGGCGCGTTCGAGGGCCTCGACTTCGGCCTTGATGTCCTTGTCGCCGCTCTTGGCGGCGCGCCGCTGCCGGTCGAGGCGCTGCTCGACGCTCGTCAGGTCGGCCATCACCAGCTCGAGCTCGATCGCGGCGAGGTCACCGTCGGGGTCGGCCGCGCCGCCACCGTCGTCGAAGGCCCGCAAGACGATGAGGATCGCATCGCAGTTGCGGAGGGATCCGAGCACCTTCGCGCCCAGTCCCTCACCGGGTTTCGCCCCGGGCGGGAGCGCGAGGTGGACGAGCTCGACGCCGGCCGGCACGACCTTCTTCGAGTGCGACATCGCCGCGAGCCGGTCGAGCCGCTCGTCGGGAACGGACGCCACCGCGACCGCCGCTTCGTATTCGCTCGGCGCCGCGAGCCCGGTCAGGGCGGCGAACAGCCGGTTCGCGCCTGCACCGGTGAAGCCCACGAGCCCCAGATTCTCCATCAGAGAGCCAGGCTAGAGTTTCCGACTTCATGAGCAAGAAGACCAAGAAGCGCAAGCTCAAAGCCCGGCGCAACAAGGCCAACCACGGCAAGCGCCCGCGCGCCGGCCGCTGAACCTGCGCCCGCGCAGTTGCGCTCCGGAACGCTGAGCGCTCTCAGCTGCGGACGGCTTCCCCGAGCCAGCGGACGCCCTTTTCGAGCGCGGGTCGGGACGCGTCGCGTACGACGCCCAACACGAGGTCCGCGATCGTCGTCGCGCGCAGCTCCGCGCGCCACACCTCGTCGGCTCGGTCGAATGCCGCGTGGATGCCGCACGGACGCGGGTAGTAGCGCGCCGGCATCGCGGTAGGCCCGCGCCGGCGGATCTCCGTGCAACGGAAGGCGGGCTCGTCACCGTCGATCGCCTCTACGACGTCGAGGATCGTGATCTCCGCGGGAGGGCGCGACAGCCGGTAGCCGCCCCGCGGGCCCTTGGCCGTCTGCAGGACCCCGGCGCGCGCGAGCGCCTGCAGGTGTTTGGCGAGGTACGCGGCGGGCACGTCGTGGAACTCGGCGAGCTTGGCCGCGGGCAGGGCGCCGTCGGCGGGCAGCGTCGCGAGGAGCGTGCAGACGTGCACGCCCCACTCGACTCCGTCCGACAGCCGCATAACACGGATACTAGCTATCCGAGATGAGCACCGAGCTGCGTCGGTACGATTCCCGGCGCCATGACCGTCGACGAGGTGGAACTCCTTCCGGACGCCGAGCAGCACAAGCTCCTCGGCGCGACGCTGGAACGCGTCAACCTGGCGAGCAACGCGGCGCGGGCCGCCGGGCTCCAGAGGAATGTGTTCGACGGCGCCCCGCTGCGCGAGCTCGTGAAGGAAGAGATCGAGCGGGCAAAGCTTCCCGAGGGCCTGGTGCGCCCGATCACCGATCGTGTGGCCGCCTCGTTGCGGCGCCGGTCCGGCAAGCAACACAAATTCTCCACCTACCAGGCGCTCGCGATGCCCGCATCCGCGTTCAAGTGGTCGCCCGGGGCGGACCGCGTCACCATGCTGACAGCCGCGGGACGGCGCTCGATCGCCGTGCGCGTCGACCGTTCGCGTGGGGATCTCCGCCCGCCCCTCGCCGGGAGGCCCGCCGCGCTCGTCTTCCGTAACGGGGAGTTCGAGCTCTGGGCGACCGATGTCGAACGCAAGTCCGACGACGACTAGGTCGACGGCAAGGTTGACGGCAATTCTGCGGACATCGGACGGTCGATCGCGGGCTCGACGAGCAGGCTCTGTACGGCGCGACCCAACGCGCCGCGCTCGTCGTGCAGGCGGCTCTCGGCCATGCCCACCCCGTGACGTTCCGCCCACGCACCCGATTCCAGCGCGACCCATTCGCCCTCGGGGTGCCGGTGCACGTGAATGCTCACCTCGGGATTGATCGCGGCGGCGTTCGTCAGCCGCACCGGGTTCCCGACACCGCTCCCGAAATCGGCGCACGCAGCGACACGCATGAACGGCGAGACGACTTCGCCCGCGATCACCGCGCACTGCAAGCGGAACCACGCGATCGCCGGACCCGGCTCGGTCCAGCTGCCTTGCACGAGTCGCACGTCGTTCGCGTTCCAGAACCCGACCGCGCGTTCCTGAAGGAGGAAGACGTCGTGCCCACCGTGCATCTCCGGGCCCGGTGGCGGCACGACGATCGGGTGCACCGATCCGGCGGTGTCGACGTCCGCGACGCGAATGCGAAGAGCCGTCGCGTGCGCGACCTCTCGATCACGCTCGTCGAAGAGGGCGGCCTGCAGCCACTGCACCTTCTTTCCCGGACGGATCGTGCGCACCTGGAGATCGAGCGGCGCCAGCGGCACGGGTCGCATCAACTCGACGGTGAGCCGCGCGATGAACGACGCCGGCCCCGGATCGTGCTGCTCGCACGCGTGCGCAAACAGCGCGCTCGGTGCACCACCGTGTAGCGCGCGCGGATCCCAGGGCCCGCGCGCCAACGGCGTCGGCGCGAAGTGGTCTCCGTCTCGTTCGAACAGCGCGCCGTACCGCGCGATCGCGTCATCGGCCATATCTGGTCACCAGGTGCCGAGGCGCCGGAGGTAGGCGAGCATGGCGGCGCTCGTCTCCCCGGGACGTTCCTGTTGCGTCCAATGGCCGCAATTCTCGATCACGACCCGTTCGAGATCGGGGACACGTTCCTCCATCCCGAGCGTCATCGCCGGCGTGAGCACAGGGTCGTCAGCCGCGGAGATCATCAGGCAGGGCACGTCGATCGTGCGGTCCGCGATCGACGTGGTGAGCTCCCAATTGCGATCCATGTTGCGGTAGTACTCGATCGGTGGAGTGAGCGCGCCGGCGGGCCGGAACGCGCGCTTGTAGACGTCGAGCACCTCCGGTGGGAACGCGCCGAGGTTCTTGGTTCCCGCGCCCGCGAAGATCATCTCGACGAAGTCGTCCACCCCGCGGCCCCATGTACCGAGCACCCATTCGGCGAGGCCGCGCTCCTGGAACTGGATGATGTAGATCGGCGTGTCGACGAAGATCTGCCGCAGCAGTTGCACAGGCGGCATCGGTGGACGCGGGAGGTCGGGTGTGTTCACGCCGATGACGCCCGCGATGCGCCCCGGGTACTGCCGCGCCATGACCCACACGAGCAAACCGCCCCAATCGTGGCCCGCAACGACCACGCGCTCGCGCCCGAGCGCGTCGACGATCCCCATGAGACAGGAGTTGATCCATTCGCAGTCGTAGGTGACGTCGGGTTTGTCGGAGCGGCCGTAGCCCGGCAAGTCGGGCGCGACCACGTGGAAGCCGGACGCGCCGAGCGTCGCGACCTGGTGACGCCACGAGTACGCCAGCTCGGGAAAGCCGTGCAGCAAGAGCACGAGCGGGCCGGCGGGCGGCCCGGCTTCGAGGCAGTAGAGCCGGATGCCGTTCGTCGTCACATAGCGGCTGCGCACGTACGGGACCCTAACTGGCACACGGGCACACGAGGACGGGCACACGAGGACGGGTGACGGTGCGCCAACCGAGAACTACCCTCGCGCCATGGCCGAGGTCACACGGTTCGCGCATCACATGAGCGACGAAGACGCACTCATGTGGAACATCGAGAAGGACCCGATTCTGCGGTCGACGATCCTCGCGGTCGCGATATTCGACAGCCTCCCCGACTGGAACGTGCTGCGGCGTCGTATGGAGCGCACCAGCCGCCTGATCCCGCGGTTCCGCCAGCGCGTGTTGTCGCCGCCGCTGCGGATGGGACCACCGCGCTGGACGGTCGAGCCCACGTTCGATCTCGACTTCCACTTGCGGCGCACGCGGCTCTCGGGCGCCGGCACCGAGCGCGCGCTGCTCGACGCGCTGCAACCGATGGCGACGTCGAGCTTCGACCGGGCGCGGCCGTTGTGGGAGTTCACGCTGATCGAAGGCCTCGAAGGCCTCGAAGGCGCCGATGGGGAGCGCGCCGCACTCGCAATGAAGGTCCACCACTCGGTGACCGACGGCGTGGGCGGCATGGATCTTCTCGCGCACATGATCGACCTCACGCGCGACGCCGAGGAACCCTCCGACGAGGGCGTGCCCGCCGCGCCGGCACCCGAGCGTCTCAGCGCGCTCGACCTCGTGCGCGAGTCGGCTGCGCACACCCGCCGGCGGGTCACCGGAGTCGCACGCCGCCTTCCGTGGTCCGCGCTGCACGCCGCGACATCTGCCGTCCGCGATCCGGTCGGCCGTACAACGGAGGTCTTGCGCGCGGCGCGCTCGGTCGGGCGAGCGCTCGCCCCTGCAACCTCACCGATGTCGCCGGTGATGTGCGAGCGCGGCCTCGGACGGCGGCTCGACAGCTTCGACATCTCACTCGACGACCTTCGGCGTGCGGCGAAGGCCGCGGAGGGAAGTCTCAATGACGCGTTCGTCGCCGCGGTCGTCGGCGGTATGCAGCGATACCACGAGCGCCACGGCTCGGCGCCCGCCGAGTTGCGCATGACACTGCCGATCAACCTGCGTCACGGAGCACACGACGCGGGCGGCAACCGGTTCGCGCCGGCTCGCTTCCCCGTACCACTCCTGATCCTCGATCCCGTGGAGCGAATTCAGGCCATACGCGGCCTCGTGCAGGGCTGGCGGGCCGAACCCGCGTTGCAGATGACGAGCACCCTCGCCGGTGTGCTGAATCGCCTGCCGACGACCACGACCACCGCGCTCTTCGGCGGGATGCTCAAGTGCTGCGACTTCGTGACGTCGAACGTGCCGGGCGCGCCCGTACCCGTCTATTCGGGAGGAGCCCGAGTCGAACGGCTGTACGCGTTCGGCCCGCCGTCGGGCGCGGCGTGCAATGTCACGCTGATCTCGCACAACGAGACCTGTTGCATCGGCATCGTCGTCGATACCACGGCGGTGCCCGATCCCGATGTCCTCGTGAACGCGCTCCGTGCCGGTTTTGACGAGGTTCTCGCGCTCGGCTGACCACTAACGTGGCGCGGTGACTGCGACGAAACACATCGAGGTTCCCCTCGAGCTACGCCCGCGCGACGGCCGCTTCGGATCCGGGCCGTCGAAGGTGCGCGACGAAGCCGTCGCGGCGCTCGCGGACGCGGCGCACGGATATCTCGGTACCAGTCATCGCCGCGACGGCGTGCGATCGGTGGTCCGTCACATCCGTGAGGGTCTCACCCAGCTGTTCGCGCTGCCTGCGGGCTATGAAGTCCTGATCGCCAACGGCGGCACGACCGCGTTCTGGGACGCCGCCGCATTCGGCCTGGTGGAGAAGCGCAGCTCGCACGTCGTGATCGGTGAGTTCTCCTCGAAGTTCGCCGCGGTCGCCGCGCACGCACCGCACCTCGACGCGCCCCAGGTGCGCGAGACCCCGCCCGGCGAAGCGCCGCTGACGATCGAGGACGTCGAAGGTGACGTGTACGCCTACCCGCACAACGAGACGTCGACAGGCGTGATGATGCCGCTGCACCGTCCCGCGAGCGGTGAGGCGCTCGTGCTCGTGGACGCAACTTCGGCGGCGGGCGGACTCCGCGCGGAGGCGGCGACCTGCGATGTTTACTACTTCGCGCCACAGAAGTGCTTCGCGAGCGACGCGGGGCTGTGGCTCGCGCTGTGCTCTCCGGCCGCGCTCGCGCGCATCGAGGCGCTCAAGGCGAGTGGACGCTGGATGCCACCCACGCTCGATCTCTCGATCGCCGTCGAGAATTCGCGGCTCGACCAGACCTACAACACGCCCGGGCTCGCGACGTTGTTCCTCCTCGAGCACCAGTTGCGATGGATGCTCGCGAACGGCGGCCTCGAGTTCGCGGTGGGCCGATCCGACACCTCTGCCGGCATCGTGTACGGGTGGGCCGACGCGCACGAGCACGCGAACCCGTTCGTCGCGGATCCGACCTTCCGCAGCCACGTCACCGCCACGATCGATTTCGACGACGCGGTCGATGCCGCGGCACTCGCGGCCGCGCTGCGAGCCAACGGCATCGTCGACGTCGAGCCGTACCGCAAGCTCGGGCGCAACCAGCTGCGAATCGCGCTGTTCCCTGCCATCGATCCCGAGGACGTCCGACTGCTCACACGAGCGATCGACTACCTCCTGGAGCGCATGACACACTGAAACACGTATGGTTCCTGACGGGCTCGTCGCGGTGGTGAAGCGGGCATGCCCGACGTGCGAGCTGGTCGCGCCCGTCCTCGCGCAGCTCCGCGATCAACTCACGATCTACTCGCAGGACGATCCCACGTTCCCCGAGGGCCTCGGCGCGCGCGACGACACCGCGCTCGACGTCTCGTTCGCGCTCGATGTCGACACCGTGCCTGCGCTCATACGCGTGGAGGACGGGCACGCCGTCGACCGGCTCGTCGGCTGGGAACGCAGCCGCTGGGAGAAGTTCACGGGCGTCGACGACCTCGGTGTCGGTCTCCCCGACTGGCGCCCCGGCTGCGGATCGCGCACGCATGATCCCGAAGTCGTCGATGCTCGCCTCGTCGCATCGGTGACGCCCCACCTGCACGCGCGTACCGTCGAGCTCGGCGACGCCGAAGACGAGAGCGAGGCAATGTACGCGCGCGGTTGGAGCGACGGCCTGCCGCTCGTGCCACCGACACCCGAGCGGGTCGCGCGCATGTGCGCGGGCACGACACGCCATCCCTCCGATGTCGTCGCGGTCGTGCCGCCCGACCTCGTCGAGTGCACGGTCGAGAAGGTGGCGATCAACGCCGTGATGGCGGGCTGTTTGCCGGAGTACCTTCCCCTGGTGCTCGCGGCGCTCGAGGCCGCCTGCACCGACGAGTTCAACGTGCACGGTCTGTTGGCGACGACATGGTTCTCGGGTCCGCTCGTCGTCGTCAATGGCCCGATCGCGCGGGCCATCGGCATGAACTCGGGTGTCAACGCGCTCGGACAGGGTAATCGCGCCAACGCGACGATCGGCCGTGCACTCCAGCTCGTCATCCGCAATGTCGGCGGCGGGCGGCCCGGCGAGGTCGACCGCGCCACCTTCGGCAATCCCGGCAAGTACACGTTCTGCTTCGCCGAGGACGAAACGGGCTCACCATGGGAGTCGCTCGCCGTCGAACGTGGTCTCCCGGCGGGCACCAACTCGGTCACCTTGTTCGCCGCCGAAGGAGTGCGCGGCGTCGTCGACCAGCTCTCGCGTGAACCGGAGTCGCTCGCGCGCACCTATGCCGCGTGCCTCCGGACGGTCGCGCATCCGAAGAACATCTTCGTGTGGGACGCGATGCTCGTCGTGTCACCGGAGCACGGAAGAGTCTTTCGCGACGTCGGCTGGACCAAAGCGCGGTTGCGCGAGGAGCTCGACGCGCTGCTCCTGCTCCCGGCCGAGGACATCGTGCGCGGCGCCTCCGGCATCGCCGAGGGGATGCCGGAGGCGTTGTGCGAGCCGGGCACGACGCTGCCCAAGTTCCGGCCCGGAGGACTGCTGATCGCCCACGCCGGTGGTGGCGCGGGCCTGTTCTCGGCCATCATCGGTGGTTGGGCGAGCGGCGCGGTCGGCAGCGAGCCGGTGACCCGGGAGGTCCGCACGTGAGCAAGACGTTGCTCGATCCGACGTCGGAGCGCCAAGCCGGCACAGCGCGCGAGCGCGCGAAGCGACCCGGCGGGCTCGCCGGCACGCACGTGGCGCTGCTGGACATCAGCAAGCCGCGCGGCAGCGTGTTCCTCGACCGGATCGAGGAGCTGCTGCGGGCTCGCGGCGTCGAGGTGCGGCGATTCAACAAGCCGACGTTCACGAAGCCCGCGCCCGTCGACCTTCGCCACGAGATCACCTCGACATGTGACGTGGTGATCGAAGCGCTGGCCGATTGAGGTTCGTGCACGTCGTGCAGTGTGCACGACACCGTGAACATCGAGGCGACGGGCGTGCCGATGGTCTTCGTGGCGTCCACTGAGTTCGTCGACGCCGCCGATGCACAAGCACGTGCATTGGGTGCCGATCCCGCGCGAGTCTTTGTGCCGCACCCGATCCAGGATCGTACGGACGACGAGCTGCGGGCGCTCGCCGATGACGCGATCGACGCGATCGTGATCGCGCTCACCGACAACTGAGGACGTCATGCTGCTGCTCCACGAGCTCCATACCGTCGCCGGCCGCGACGAGGATGCGTTCGAGGACGCGTTCCGGGAAGGTTGGATGCCGGCGCTGGCCAAGACGGACGACGCACGGCTGCTCTATTACCTCAAGCTCGCGCACGGCACCGGTCGCGCATACCACCACGTCTCGATCACCGCCTTGCGCGACGGCAACGCGTACGAACGGCTGGCGCGCCGCGTCCAGCAGGGGGACCTGCGCGAGTGGTCAGCCGGCGTCGACCGCTCCCGCCACGAGGTCAAGGGCAAGCTCATGCTGCCGGTCGACTGGTCGCCGTTGCGCGACATCGACCTGGAGACGGTGCCGGTCGACGGCCGCGTGCACGAGCCCGTGTTGTTCATGGAGGACAGCGCCTGGCCGCATGAAGCGAAGCTCGACGCCTATCTCGAGGCGGCACGCACGCATTACGCGCCGAGCTTGGAGCAACGGAGCGAACGTTCGTTGCTCACCTTGCTCGGTGTGTTCCAGGCTGCGCTCGGCGCGCCGCGCCGTCGCGAGATCGTGTTGTGGCAGCGCGTCGACTTCCCGGAGCGGCTCCCGGGTCTGTTCACCCGCGAGCTCCCCGCGCAGGTGAAGGCGCCGGGCACGTGGATGCACGACGCGCTGGAGGTCCGCGACGACTGGGAGAGTCGTCTGCTACGCAGCGCCGCCTGGTCGCCCCTCTAGGCACCCCGGAGCGCGGCCGCGCACTTCGACCGGTCCTTGGGGTCGGGCGAGTCCCACGCGGTGCCGCACAGCCGCCCGCCGAGCTCGGGGCACTCACCGGAGAACGTGCCCCAACTGCACTCGTAGCCGGGCACGACCCACGCGTGCAGCATCCAGATGTCGGTCAGCAGCGTCTTGCGGCCACCCCGGTCGGCACACTCCTGACCCGTCGTGTCCTCGCCGCCGATCACCACCGCGCCCTTCATGCAGAGGCCGCCATTGGCGTTGTGCTGATGCCAGTAGTCGTTCTTGCCGGCGAACCCCTCGGGCGGAGTGCCGCCCGGGTGCCAGACGAGATAGCTCAGGCCGACGATCTTCGAATCCGGCGTGGTGCCGGCGTACAGGAGCTCCGACGGCGCCGCGAAGTCGAGATTCGCGACGAGCCCGACGTTGGTGTAATGCGCGCCGATGCACGGCACGAAGGTCGTCGACTGGTGGTAGCCGGCGGCCAGCGCGTCCTTCACGGTCGGGAACTTGGCGGCGACCTGGCGCGCAAGCTTGATCTGGCCTTCGAGCGCGAGCCGCTCCGACTTGGTGAGGGTCTTCTGTTGCAGCATGCCGCGCTCGCCGCCGTGCGCGCTCGCGCTCTTGGTCGCGGCAGTCTCCGAGCCGCCCGTCCCTGCGCCGACCTGCCCGGGCGACGCCGGCGTGGGTGCTGCCAGCTCGCACGGCGACTGGCCGGTGGCGGTACCGGCGAGCACCTTCACTCCGTGCGCGTGCACGACGGCCTCGGTGATGCTCGTGGTCGGCGTGGTCGTCGCCGCGGGCTTCTTCGCGCTGGAGGTGCTGCTCGAGCCCGAGCACCCGGCGACGACGAGCGCGACGAGCACCAACAATGCGGCGCCGAGCCCGACCCTGGACAATTCGCTACGACCGCGCATGTCCGTTCCCCCAAATTTCACACCTCGTGCAAGACCCTCCGCATCCTACGGCCGTCGAGCGACGCGTGCCCGGCGAGCCGCCTGCACCTCACGCGGCGACACAGTTCGCGGCCCGGCTCGCGATCGCGGTCGTACGGCGCCACTCGCGCAGCTGGTGCTGATCGAGGCCGTTCGTGAGGTAGCAGAACGAGAGCCCGGTCGCGGGGTCGGCCCACGCGATCTGGCCGCCCGCGCCGTTGTGGCCGAACGCGCGGGGCGAGACCGTGCGCCCCATCCCGCGGGCGTTCGAGCGCCCATCGGATCCGGCCACGATGAGGCCGCGTGTTCGGTTCGCCGGCGTGCCGATGTAGTCGGGCATCGTGTTGCGCACGTCACCGGTGACGTCGGCGAGTACGCCGGGATCCCAGATGGCGGCCGGGTCGTGCAAGAGCGCCTGGTAGTAGAGCGCCATGTCGGCGGCGGTCGTGACACCGCCCCCGCCCGGCACGCCCACCGCGCAGACCGCAGGCTGGTTGAACGACATCAGCGCCTCCGGAGTCACCTCCGTGACCGGCAACGACGACACGCCGAGCGCGACCTGCAACTCGTCGGCGGTTGCGCGTTCGCCGGTGAGCGCGAGTGGGTTGATGTCGCCCTGTTCCTTCGGCGGGACGCCGAGCTGGAGACCGCTGAGACCGAGCGGCTCGATGATCCGCTCGCGAACGAACGCGCGGAAGTCGCTCCCGGTGCAGCGCTCGATGATCTCGGCAAGCACCCAGTGCGCCGAGGTCGGGTGGTATTCGTAGCGACTCCCCGGCTCCCAGTTGCAGCGCCACTTCGCGAACCGGTCGAGACGGCGATCGCGGTCGTCCCAGTCCAGCGCGTTGAAGGGCGCGTGCGGGAACCCGGAGGTGTGCAGCATCACCTGTTCGACGGTGATCACGTTTTTGCCGTTGGCGGCGAACTCGGGGATCAGGTCGCCAACGCGACGGGACACATCGAGCGACCCTTCGCCCATGAGGATCCACACCGCGCCCGCGACGACCGCCTTGGTCGCGGAGAACATCACATAGCGCGTCTCCGGGAAGGCGGTGCCGAACGTTCGCCACACTGCCACCTTGCCGTCGCGCGCCAGCGCGAATTGGCACGACGGGAGGTGACCGGCATCGATGTCCTGTTGTACGCGCGCGCACAGCGCGTCGAGCGCGTCGGCGTCGACTCCGAGCGACGCGGGGTCGGCGACGGCGTGGCGATCGAAGGGTGGGTGCACGGTCGCGGAGGCTACGGCGACCAAGGCGCCTCCGCACGCGTCGGTATCGACGAGCGCACGAATTACGACCGACGCCGCCCAACGGGTAATGATCTCGGCTCGGGGCGCTCGCCCCGAGGGAGCGCGACATGGACTTCAACGATTCCAAGGAAGAGGCCGCCTGGCGGGAGGAGTGCCGCACGTGGCTCGACGAGCACGCGCCCGCGTTCACCGGTGCGCGTCCGGATCGCGAACTCGAGATCGGCACCGGCGACTACCTCGAGCGTGCGAAGGGCTGGCAGGCCGCCAAGTTCGACGCCGGGTTCGCACGCATCACGTGGGAGCCGGAGTTCGGTGGCCGGAACGGCACGTCGATGCAACAGGTGATCTTCTCCCAGGAGGAGTCGAAGCACGCGTTGCCGACGGAGGCGTTCATCATTGGGCTCGGCATGATCGCGCCGACGCTCCGCGCGGTCGGCACCGGCAGCCAGCAGCAGCGCTACCTCACCAAGCTGTTGCGCGGCGAGGAGATCTGGTGCCAGCTCTTCAGCGAACCGGGCGCGGGCTCCGACGTCGCGTCGCTCTCCACCACCGCGGTGCGCGACGGCGACGAATGGGTGATCAACGGCCAGAAGGTATGGACGTCGGGCGCCCAGTACTCCGACTTCGGGGAGATCATCTGCCGCACCGCGCCCGACGCCGAAAAGCACAAGGGCATCACCGCCTTCATCGTCGACATGAAGGCGCCGGGCATCACGATCAAGCCGCTGAGGCAGATGAACGGTGGGAGCACCTTCAACGAGGTCTTCTACGAGGACGTGCGCGTCCCGCACGACTTCGTCCTCGGCGACGTGAACGAGGGTTGGTCGGTCGCGATCACCACCCTCATGAACGAGCGGGTTGCAATCGGCTCGGGCGGCACCGGCAGCCGGGGCACGGTGCAGGACGTGATCACACTGGCCCAACGCCGCGGCGCGAACCGCGACCCGCGCGTGCGGCAACAGCTCGCCGACCTCTATACCAGGACGCGCATCCAGAAGTTCCTCTCGATGCGCACGCTCACCGCGGCGTCGAAGGGGAAGATTCCGGGCCCCGAGGGGTCGATCGGCAAGCTGTTCGGCGCGCGCATCATGACCCAGCTCGGCGAGCTCACGATCTCGCTCGCGGGTGCCGACGCGGTCGCCGGCGACCTGCGACTTTCGCAGATGATGCTCGCGGCGCCCGCCGGACACATCGCAGGCGGCTCCGACGAAGTGATGAAGAACATCCTCGGAGAACGCGTGCTCGGCCTTCCGGGCGAGCCGCGTCCCGACAAGGGCGTTGCGTGGAGAGACGTCCCGCGCTAGCCATCGGCGTGCGTCCGCGTCATGGTTCGGCCGGAGGTTCCACCGCCTTCGTCTCGGGAGCCGGCGGGGTGCTGCCGGGCGTCTGCCCGTTGGTGCCGAGCGTGCGCATCAACGTCGCGGCCAGGCCGTCGAGCGCGCCACCGCCACCCGCGACGAGCACTTCCGGCACGACCGTGAGGTGTCCTTCGGCGACCGCGTTCGCCACCGCGACCAACGCCGTGGCCGTTTGACCAAGTGCCTGCGTCTGCTCCCGGAAGCCAGCGGCGCGGGCCAGCCCCAGTGCTTCGGTGGCCTTGGCTTCGGCGAGACCGATCGCCTGCGTCTTGGACGCCTCCGCCTCGCCCGTCAGTCTCACGAACGCGGCCTCACCACGCGCCTGCGCTTCACGCGCTTGCGCTTCGTTGTTCTTGATGTCGATGCCGACGGCCGACTGCGCAAGCTGCGCCTGCATGTCGGCAGTACCCTTCGCCTTCTCCTTCTCGATGCGCGCGATCTCGGCGCGTTCCTCCTCGGCGAATGTCGCCTTCTCCTGGTTGGCGATCTCGCGTTGGGTGAGCACCGTCACCAACTCGGCCGGGAACTCGACGTCTTGGATGTAGACCCCACGCGTCTCCACGTCGTACGCGGCAAGGTATGCGGTGATCGCCTCGTACGCGCTCTCCTGCACCTGGGCGCGGGTCTCGATGAAGCGCACGGCTTCCAACCCCTGGAGCGTGTTGCGGAAGTGGTTGCCGACCGCGGCTTGCAGCACTTCGTTCACCAGGTTTTGCATCGTGCCGACCATCGAGATCACCTTGGGTGCACGTGTATCGGGCACGTGGATCTGCACCTGCAGATCGATGCGGAACACGAAGCCTTCACGGCTCTTGGCTTCGATCGGCGACAAGTGCGCGTCGAGATTGTGCGCGGTCGAGACCGCCTCGGCCCAGTTGAGCGTGAGGATCGACGTCGGCACGATTTCGGCCGCGTACACGCGCGGGTTGATCGGGTACTTGCCCGTGCGGAGGGGCTCGGCCCAGATGCCACGGTGGCCCGGACGCACGATCGAGCCGAACTTGAACTCCGCACCGGAGGTGTCGAGCGTCGGCAGGCCGACGTACGCCTTGATGACCGCGACCTCGCCCTGATTGACGACGAGCATCGGCACCATCTCGACGCGCACGAGGAACGGGTTCAGCAGGTACGCGCCGTAGAGCAACGGATCGTGCTGCAGCCCGATGTGACCGCCCGCGGTGAGGAACTCCTGGAAGTCCTGATAGTTGTTGTGCAGGTCGTTCTTCGAGCCCAGCAACACCTCGATGACCTCGGAGTCCTGGGTCGCCTCGGTCGCCTGCTCCATGTGCGCGATGTCGTCATAGCCACCGAGCCGGCTCGCGATGTCACCCGACGGCAACGGCGGCCCTTCGAGGGTGGTGACGATGCCGATCATGTCCTGCGGGCCACGCGGCGCAATCACCACCACTTGCAACTGCTCCGGTGTGAGCCCGAAGGACTCCGCGCGAAGTGCGCCGCCGGTCGCCCGCGCCCGCTCGGACAGGTCCGGTGACACGGGCAGGCCGTAGACCTTGCGCGCCGTCACGATCAAGAACGCGACCGGATGGATCGGGAGCAGCGTGCCGGGCGGCAACACCGGGCGCTGCACACCCTTCTGGCCTCCGTCGGCGACGAAGCTCGCGAGGTGCGAGAAGTTCTCGAACTCGGGCTTGTACTCGGCACTCTTCGCGCCGATCGGCAGCGGCGTACCCACCTGGGCGATGACCACGCCGATCTCGCCCGCCGGGATCTGGACCCACGGGAACTTCTTCACGCCGAAGACCGGCCACAGCTTGAACCGAAGCCCGGGAGTGAGCAGCTCGGCCTGGTAGCCGGCCTCATCGTGGAACGCGATGGGGTTGTCCTCGGGCAGCTTCTTGAGCGAGAAGCGCTTCTGGACGAGGCCGACCTCGGTCGGACCGATGACGTGGATCGACAACAGCACGCTCAACACCGCATACGCGGCGACGAGGATGGCGATGACGATGATGACGAGGGACACGTGACTTTCCTCCTGTGACTGCCCACGTCCGCCCCGGCCCGGTTGGCCGAGGTGGGCGGGCGTCCGACCACGCGAGGCCGGGTGTCTGGGCGGTGGGGCGGGGACGCCGCCAGGTCCCGTGTCGTCGTGTCCCGACGTCGAATCGATCGTACTCACTCACCGGTGGCTGCTCCATTTCGAAAGTCGATTCTTGCGGAAAGGCGTCGGCGCGTGCACGATTGGCGCGTGCACGATCGGGTGGTGCGGACCGCGGCCGGGCAGAACCGCGAGACCGACGGCGTCCTCGCGCCGGGCCGGCGGGCGCTGACACTCGGCCTCGTCTCGACCATCACGCTCGTCGGTTTCGAGGCACTCGCGGTCGCGACCGTGTTGCCCGACGTGAGCAAGGACCTCGGCGGCATCGGCCTCTACGGCTGGGTGTTCAGCGCGTTCTTCCTGGGCAACCTCGTCGGCATCGTCGCGGCGGGCCGCTCGGCCGACCGCGAGGGTCTCGCGAAGCCGTTCGTCGCCGGCCTCTCGTTGTTCGCAATCGGGCTGCTCGCGGCCGGATGCGCACCGTCGATGGCAGTGCTCGTCGGTGCTCGCGCGGTGCAGGGCCTCGGCGCAGGCGCGATTCCCGCCGTCGCGTACGTGGCCATCGGTCGCGCCTATCCGACGGCGCTGCAGCCGCGCATGTTCGCGGTGATCTCGAGCGCATGGGTGCTCCCCGGCGTGATCGGTCCGGCGATCAGCGGACTCGTCGCCGACACGTTGGGTTGGCGATATGTGTTCCTCGGGTTGTTGCCGTTGGTGGTGTTCACCGGGACGATGACGACGCCCGCACTCCGCGTGCTCGGCGCGCCGGGTGGCGATCCGGGACCGGACCGGCGCGCCGAAGCGCTGCTGGTCGCCCTCGGCGCCGGGCTGGTGCTCGGAGGCGCATCGGCGCGGTCACTGGTCCTGGGGGTGCCGCTCGTCGTCCTGGGTGTCGTCGTCGGCGCGCGCGCGTTCAAGCGACTCATGCCGCACGGCACGTTGCGGCTTCGTCAGGGCCTCCCGGCCGCGGTCGCGCTCCGGGGCATCCTGACGTTTGCCTTCTTCGGCACGGATGCCTACGTGACGCTCACGCTCACATCACTCCGAGGCGCCAGCGCGACGCTCGCGGGCATCGCGCTCACCGCCGCCACACTCACGTGGACCGCCGGCGCGTGGGTGCAGGAGCGGCGCGTGCACGTCGTCGGTCCGCGCCCGTTCGTGCGCACCGGCGCCCTCGTGATCGCCGGCGGCATCGCCGGCATGATCGTCACGGCGCAGGTCGAGGTGCCGATCGTCGTCGCCGTCGTGGCGTGGGGCCTCGGCGGTCTCGGTATGGGACTGTCGTACGCTCCGCTGTCGTTGATCGTTCTCGGCGAGGCGACGCCCGGAAGCCAAGGCATGGCCACCGCGGCGCTGCAACTGTGCGAGGTGCTGGGTATCGCGCTCGGCACGGGCGCGGCCGGGGCGATCGTGGCGGCCGGTGACGCGCTCGGGTGGACGAGGGCCGCGGCGCTCACGATTGCGTTCGCGTTGTGCGGTGCCATTGCGATCTGCGCGAGCGCCGCCGCGCATCGGCTGCCGCGAGCGGTCGCCCCGTCCGCGTAGCAGCGACGGGGATCAGGCGCCGACCCAGCACTCCATGATCGTGAACGACACGTTGATCGCGTCGTTCTCGCGGGTGTCCGGCGGCACACCGAACTCTGCAGGCAGCTTGCTGGTGTCGACGAGCAGCACCTTGTAGTCCTTGCGGGTCACGACCGAGCCGCTCTTCGTCGAGAACGCGCCTTGGCCGAGGCCCTGGAGGTCCTGCTTCTTGCCGAGCCGCGTGGCGAGGCCGTCGTAATAGGCCGTCGTCTCCTCGTCGCTCGACAGCTCCTTGACCCGCAGCGTCATCTTGGCGTTCCCCGGATACACGAAGTCGCACGAGTAGACCTGGTCGATCCACGTCGGCTTCGAGATGGACGTCGTCTTGATGCCGATGACCTGTGCGATGTCGTTGACCGCTTCGGTCGCGCACACCATCTTCGCGGACACCGACGGATTGGCGGCGGCCGCCTTCGCGACATGGCCCGTGCCGGGAGTCTGACCACCTTGGGTCGTCGCAGTCGGCTGCGATGTGGCGCTTGCGCCGTTCTTGGAGCTTCCGCCGCCGCACGCACCGAGCACCAGCGCGAGGACGGCGCACGAAACAGTGAGTGTCCGAGTGCGCACGGCGACCAGGGTACCGAGCGGGAGGTCGGCATGCCGATCGGGTCTACGGCGCAAGGGTTGGATGGCGCGCCGGTAGCGTCGATGCGATGGGACGTCTCGGCGTGCTCGTGGTCGCCGTCACGCTGACATTGGCGGGCTGGTCGGCACGCGCCGAGGCGCACATCTGCCCGTACGCGGCGGAGATCCCGGTGGGTCGTTCGTCCACCGTGCCCGTATACGTCACGGTCGAGTCCCGCGCCACGCCCGACGTCGAGGTCGACGTCCCGCCCGAGCTCCACCTCGAGAACGCGGGTGCGCCCAAGGGTTGGACGTTCACGAGGCACGGCCAAGTCCTTCGGTTCCGCGGGCCGGGGTTCTCGCCGTTCAGGTGTCCGTCGTTGGCGATCGTCGTCACGGCGCCGGCCAAGGGCGCGTTTCCGCTGACCGTGGTGCAACGGGACGCGCGCGGCAACGTCATCGCCAGGACGACCACCGATCCCGCGCAGCGCCTGAGCCCCGGCTACGCGCCGACGGTGTACGCGGGCGTGAAGCCACCGTCGACGTCGGGTGGCACGAGCCTGTCGGGCGCGACGATTGCCGGGATCGCGCTCCTGGGCGTCGGCGTCGTGATGGCGATCGCGCTCGGCCGGCGCGCGCTGCGGGGCCGCCGCGAGGACGAGCGGGAAGACGAGCTGCAAGATCGGCTCGACGAGTTCAGGAAGCAGACGCGCGATCGCTCGGAGGGTCCGCAGCCGTAGCCGCGGCGCCATCGCCGTCCTCGGAAAAGTGCCGCGCGACCAGTGCGAGGACGGCCGTGTCGCCCTTCAGCTCGACCCGCCCGGACGCGACCGCGGCGTCGAGTGTGAGCGCGCCGGCGAGGAGCTGCAACATCACCGGGAACGTGACCGCGAGCTCGGCGACGGCCGGTGTCACGGGTTCGGGTACGGCGACGAGGTGGTCGTCGCGCCGGACGATCGACCACCGGTGACGACGTGTCTCGTCGTCAGCAGCGATGTCGAGCACGAGCGCGCCGTCATGGCACACCCCTGGGCAGGCCTGCAACCGCGCGGCAAGCTCCGGCAGCGCGGCAGACAGGACCTCGTCCACGTCGAGCTCGGCGGCGATCCGGCGCAGCTCCGAGTCGTCCAGCCCGACGACGAGCATCGACAACCACGTTGTGGGATCGCGCCCGTTCCGTGCACCCGCAGGCGTGACTCGCTCCGCAAAGGCGATCCGCGCGAGCGCACCCAACGCGACACCGCCACCGATCCCGAGGACGAGCGCGATCTCGAGGCGCGTCAGCACGTGCGGTCCCGTAGAAGGGAGCTGCGAGTGCCACAACGACGACAGGTCGGACACGCCGCCGACGAGCGCAACCATCAGGCTCACGAAGACCACGCCGTACAGCGCCTCGGGCCGGCGCCGCCACACTCCGATCACCGTGGGCACCACTGCCAGCCACACCAGGATCGACACGAACGTGCCGCCGACGAACTGCAGCGCCTTGGCGGCGTTGCTCCCCGGGCGCGCGATCTCGTACGCGATCGCGTGGGCGGCGTCAACGATCACGAGGGTGCCGAGCAGCAACGCCAGGACGCGCCACATACGCGCAACGAGGACGGCTGCGAGACCGAGCAGGAACGACACGACGATCACGGGGATCCATGGCACGCCGCTCGGGCCCGGTACCCAGTCGAGCGTGAGCGTGGCGTCGCTGGTCGTCCCGTCGTGTACGAACTTGACGTGATCGACACCGATGTGGTGGAAGGCACCGGGATCGCTCGCCACCTGCGGCGGGAGCCCGGGCTGCATCCGGTGCGCCCGATGGTCGTGCCAGCGAGCCGAGTGGCCGCCGGAGACCTTGCGCCACTTGGGCGCCGCGTCGGGCTTCGTGTCGACCCCGTCGGGAATGACGCCCCCCTTGAGCGACCGGTTGACGTAGGTGGCGCTCGAATGCAGGTTCTCGAACACCCCGGCCGGACCGATGCGCAGGTACTGCTCGCCCTCGTAGCCGAGCACGATGACCTCGGTGCCGCTGCGATTGGTGAGCTCGAGCTTGGCGCCGAGGTCGATGACGCGGATCGTCACCCCCGGCGCCGCGGGTGTCACCGACACGATGCTTGCCCGGTAGTTCGTCGGCTTCGGACCCGAGAGCGTGTGTGCGGACGCCGGCGCGGCCGTCACGACTGCCATCACGAAGGCCGTGGTCACGACGGCAACCAGGCGAGTCGCCCAGCGAGCGAGCAACGTGCGCATCGATGTCAACGCTACGGCGTGGGGCGGACGAGTTCGGGACGGGGCCGCTGGGTGCCGCGCGCTCGCGCGTCGTAGTCTCGGCGCACCATGAGCCTGAGGCGCTTGCTCCGGCTCCTCGCCGTAGCGGCGCTCGCGGGCACGTTCGTGTTGACGTCCGCGGCTCCGGCGGGAGCTCACGCAGTTCTGCAGAACACGACGCCTCCGAGCAACGGCACGGTCGATCGCGCGCCCGCACAGCTGACGCTCTCCTACAGCGAGGCGGTCGAGGTCTCGCTCGGCTCGGTCCAGGTGCTCAACTGCTCGGGGGGCCGGGTCACGATCGGAGCGCCGCACCACGGTCTCAAGAGCAGCGACGTCGTGGCGTCATTGCCCGACCTCCCGCCGAGCCTGTACGTGGTGCGCTGGCGGGTCATCTCCGCGGACTCGCACCCGGTGCAGGGCGCGTTCTATTTCCGCGTCGGTGCGGGCCCGAATGCCAGCTCGACACCTTGTGCGGCGGGTACCGCGGCCGTCAGGAGCAGCAGCACCGTCGGCGTGCTGTTCGGCGCCACGCGGTTCCTGGTGTTCACCGGCCTGGCGCTGCTCATCGGCGGCGCCGCGTTCCTCGTACTGATCGCGCGGGGCACGAGCGCGGCACGCCGCACGCGGATGCTCATGTGGGTGGGGTGGGGGCTGACCGCGGCCTCCACGATCGGCGCGGTGATGTTGCAGGGGCCCTATGCCGAAGGCTCCGGGATCGGGGACGCGGTCAAGTGGTCGGTGTTCCGCGACATTCTCGACACCCGCTTCGGCCACATCGCCGAGCTTCGCCTGCTGTTCCTCGTGCTCGCGTTGCCCTTCCTGGCCTACGAGCGACGCGCGAACGAGACGCGGCCGCTCCCCGAGTGGTGGGTCGCCGGGGCCGCGATCGTCGGCGCCGCGTTGGCGGCGACACCCGGCCTCGCAGGGCATGCGTCGACGGGCGACCACACCGCGCTCGCCGTCCCGATCGACGCCGCGCACGTCGCCGCGATGTGCATATGGTTCGGCGGGCTCGTCGCGCTGCTCCTCTGCGCGCTGGGCGGCGGGTTCAGCGGCGGCTTGCGGCGCGCCCTCATCCGATTCTCGTTCATCGCGACCACATGCGTGATCGTGCTCGTGGCGTCGGGCCTGTTCGCGGCATGGCGCCAAGTCGGGTTCACGGTGAAGGGCTACACGTCGACCGACTACGGCAAGCTGTTGCTCGTCAAGGTCGCGATCGTCGTCGGGCTCGTCGGCCTCGCGGCGATCAGCCGGAGCATCGTCCGGCAACGGCGCGCGGCGCCGCTCGAGGCACCCGACAGCACGATCGCGGCGATCGACGAGCGGACCGTCGGCGGCCTCCGCCGATCGGTCGGCGGCGAGGTACTCGTGGGCATCGCCGTTCTCGTATTGACCGCGTTGCTCGTCAACGCGGTACCGGCTCGCAGCGCGGTTGCTCCCAAGCTGTTCTCGGGATCGGTCAAGGCCGGCATCGGCGCCAATCAGATGCTGATCAACGTCACCGTCGACCCGGCCCGGGCGGGACTCGACACGATCCACGTATACACGTTGAAGCCCGACGGCACCGACCTCGTCATCCGGAACATCACCGGTGATCTCAGCCTCCCGGAGAAGGGCATCGAAAGCCTGCCCGCCAACCTGCGACGGGCCGGTGGCAATCACTTCCTCGTGGACAATCTGCCGATCACGATCACCGGAAAGTGGAAGCTCGTGATCCACGTGCTGCGCGGCGGGTTCAGCGACACGGCGGCGGTGTTCGATGTCCCGATTCGCTGAACGACCGGCCGCGTTGCTCGCGGTCGCGACCGCGCTGCTGCTCGCGGCGTGCGGCGGCTCGTCGTCGAAGACATCCGGCTCGCCGTCGCAGAATCCGGCCGCCAACGAGCTCCAGGCAATAGTCGCGAGCTTCGACGTGACGGCCGGACCTCCGCGCCGGTTCCTCGTCGGCCTCCAGACGGGCAACGCTCGCCTGATCGGCTTCGGCACCGTGCAGGTGCGCGTGCATCGCGCCGACCCGCCGGCGCCGGCAGCGGGTGAGGCGCACGACGCGACGTTCCTGGCGATCCCCGCGACCCAGGTTCCCGACCCCTTGCCGTCGAAGCCGGCGCTCGTCGACGCGGTGCGCGGGCGCGGGGTGTACGCCGCGACGATCGGCTTCGACCGGCCGGGGATCTGGACCGCCGAAGTGGACGCCGACGTGGAAGGCCTCGGTCGCGTGCACGCGTCGACCGCCTTCCAGGTCGCGACCGAGCACGAGGCAATCGCTGTCGGTGACCGTGCACCTGCCAGCAAGAGCTACACCGTCGCGGACCACGGGGACGCCTCGCTCGACGCCGTCGACTCGCGGGCGCAAGGCGGCACCACGGTGCCCGACCCGGAGCTGCACCGCGCGACGATCGCCGGTGCGCTGGCCGCGCACCGACCGCTCGTGGCGGTGTTCTCGACGCCCGTCTATTGCCAGAGCCGGTTCTGCGGCCCGATCACGGATATGGTCGCCGGCGTTGCCGAGGAGTACGCCGGCAAGGCTGCGTTCGTGCACGTCGAGATCTTCAAGGAGTTCGGCAAGCAGATCGTCAACGACGCGGCGCTCCAGTGGCTGCAGCGCGTCCCGGGCGGCGACATCCACGAGCCGTGGTTGTACGTGGTCGGAAGCGACGGCAGGGTCAAGGCACGCTTCGACAATGTCGTCACGCGCGACGAGCTCGTTGCTGCGATCGACGGGCTCTAACTCGGGCTATTTCCCGTCGCGCAATGCCTTGATCAGCTGCTCGGTCTGCTCGCGCTGCTCGTAGACGAGCCGGATGATCCAGTAGCGCATGTACCGCGTCATCGAGTTGCGCAGCCAGATCGCGATCCCGACGATCGAGATCCCGATACCGATCATGGCGGCGATGGAGTCACGCTGGATGAACTCGAACTGCGTGTCCTGGCGAGCACTGATCCACGAGACGACGGCGATAACCATGCCCAGGATCGTGAGACCGATCCCCCACTGCGACCCGAGGCGCTCGGGGTTGGCCCCGCCGCCGGTCACCTTGAGCTTGCCGACCTCCTCCTGGAACTGCGCGAGGCGGGGCGACGACAGTGATCCAGCAGTCGCGTCGGTTTTCACGTCGCTCATGACTCGGGTCTCCTTGCTGAGGCCGGACGATCAGCCGCGTGCAGGTGGTGATGATCGCTTCCGAGGTACGCGTCCGCAAGCTCCTCGGCGATGAATTGGGGCTGCCCCGAGTGCAGGAGCCTGCCGTGCAGCATGATCCCGGCACGGTGGGCAATGCCGAGGATCTCGTGCGCGAACTGCTCGACGATCAAGATCGACAACCCGGACGCCGCGATCTGGCGCACGTGCTCGTAGAGCTCTTCCACGATGATCGGCGCGAGGCCCATGGACAGCTCGTCGATGAGCAGCACCGCGGGCTCGGTGGCGAGCGCGCGCGCCATCGCCAGCATTTGCTGCTCACCACCCGACAGCGTGCCTGCGGTCTGCCTGCGCCGCTCCCCGAGGCGCGGGAATTGCGTGAACGCGCGGTCGAGGATCTCCCGGTATGCGATGCCGCTGAAGGAAGCCATCCGGAGGTTCTCGGCAACGCTCAAGTTCGGGAAGATGCCGCGGCCTTCCGGGATGAGGCACACGCCGGCGCGCGCGAGCGCGTCGGATTGGGCCCCGGTCACGTCACGGCCGCAGAGGAACAGGCTGCCCGAGTGCGGGGTGATCGCGCCGCAGGCGACGCCGAGGGTCGTCGACTTCCCGGCGCCGTTCGGCCCGAGCAGCGCGAAGACCTCGCCGGGCATCAGCCGTATGTCGATGCCGTGCAGCACGTCGATGGCGCCGTATCCCGCCCGAACCGACGAAAGCTCCAAGACCGGAGTGACCTCGGTGGCACCGGGGACGGGAGCGACCTGCAGGCTCATGACGCGGTCTTCGTCGTGCCGAGATACGCCCGCTGCACCGAGGGGTCCGCTTGGATCTCATGCGGTGTCCCGTGCGCGATCACCCGTCCGAAGTCGAGCACGTGGATGATCGCGCACGTATCCATGACCAACGGCATGTCGTGCTCGACGAGCAGCACACCGAGGCCTCCGCCGACCAACTTGTGCAACAGCACGCCGAGCGCGTCGGTCTCGGCTTCGTCGAGGCCCGACGACGGCTCGTCGAGCAGCAAGACCTTCGGGTCGGTCGCGAGCGCGCGCGCGACCTCGACGAGCCGGGCCGTACCGGTCGGCAATGATTCGACACGCTTGTGCGCGACCGACGCGATACCGACTTGCTCCAGCAGGCCTTCGGCAAGCGCATTGCTGTCGTAGCTCGACTTCGCCCACCGGCGGCGCATCTCGAGGGCGACGAGCACGTTCTCGCGTGCGGTCAGGCTCCCGAACGCCTCGAGCCGCTGGAACGTACGCGCGATGCCGAGACGGGCGCGGCGATACGGACGCCGGCGGGTGATGTCACGGCCGTCGAGCAGGACCCGTCCCCGCGTTGGCGCCTGGAGTCCCGTGATGACGTTGAACAACGTCGTCTTGCCGGCGCCGTTCGGTCCGATGAGCCCCGTGACACAGCCGGCTTCCACCGTCAGCGTCGCGCCGTCGACCGCCAGGAGCCCGCCGAACTGGACGGAGATCTCGTGGATGTCGAGCAGCTCCATGGTCAACCCGTCCTGGTGGTGGCTCGGGGCACGTCGTTGCTGATGCCCAGACCCCGGTCGACGAGCAACACGTCGGCTTCCTCGAACTCGCGTGTAAGCCCCAGTTCGCCGACCTCCGGCTCGGCATTCGCGGCCTTGAGCTCAGCCGCTTCTCGCCGAGCGTCCCGCCGCCAGGGCAGTAACACCGCGAACCCTTCACCGATCTCGACGACGGCACCGGCCGGGTTCCGGATGATGCCGAGCGCGGCGAGACCGGGCGCCAGGAAGACGATCGTCTTCCACAGGTCGAGATGCCAGTTCTCCTGGATCAAGACGGTCGCGAGCCCGAAGACCCCCGCGAACAACGCCCCCGAGACGCAGGCGACGCCGCCGATCACCAGCGCCAACACGATCGCAAGGCCTTGGAGCATCGCGAAGCCGTTGTTACTGCCGGAGCCGAGCGTGTGGTAGTGCATCGCGAGGAAGGCGCCTGCGAATCCCGACATACCCGCGGACAACGCGAACACTGCGAGCTTCGTCTCGAGGATGTTGACACCGACGGTTGCCGACGCGGCTTCGCTGTCTCGGAGCGCGATCAGTCGCCGGCCGAAGGCGCTACGGCGCAACGCGACGACGCCGACGCTCGCGACACCGAAAACCGCCGTGACGAGCAGAAGGAACGTACGCCGGTCCTCGAAGTCGAAGCCCGCAATGTGCAGGTGGGAGACGAGCCGGCTCCCGGCACCGACCGCGAAGGGTTGCGCGAAGAACACGAGCTCGACGAACGACGCGAACGCCATCGTGGCCAATGCGAGATACAGGCCCTGGAGGCGCATCGCCGGAAACGCGAGCAGCGCGCCGACCGGCATGCAGATCAGCGCCGCGAGAAGCACTGCCCAGATGCTCCCGTGGTCCCCACCCAAGCGGGCGTACGCCGTCGCGCCGATCCCGGCGAATGCGAGTGGCGCGAGCGAGACCTGGCCGGCCCAGCCGATGAGCGGCACGAGCGAGAGCGCGACGAGCGCGGTGCAGATCCCGAGCGCGAAGCGGCTGAGGTTGGCATCGGAGAGCGTGCGGCTCAGCAGCCACATCGCAACGAACAGCGCGGCCATGCCGATCACCGTGTCGCGAACCGTCGACACGCGCTCGATCTTTCGCATCACGTGCGTGCGCGCGAACCGAAGCTCGGCTCGTGGGAGCAGAAGGAGCACGATGAACAGCATGATCGCGGGGATCGCCGGGGACACGTTCGTCCAGCGGCCCGCGAACAACAAGAAGTTGTTCGACCAGCCGATCGAGATCGCGAGGATCAGCGCGCCGACGTAGGTGAGCGGCAGGCTGCGAAGACGCCCGACCACCGCGGCCGCGAACGAGGTGATGATCAGCAGCGTCAGCGCACCGCCCGCCGCCATGTCGACCTCGGGCGCCAGCAGGATGCCGGCCAGCGCGGCCACGGAACAGCCGAGACCCCACGCGAAACCCGAGAGCAGCGAGGCGCGCGCGCCTGACAGCGCGGCCAGACCGCGATTGTCGACCACGGCCCGCATCGCGATGCCGAGCCGCGTGCGGAACAGCAAGATCCGCAGGCCGATCGCGAGCGCGACCGCGGTCAGGATCGTGGCGAACCGGTGCCACGTGAGCACGACGTCGCCGATGTTGAACCCCTCGCCGTTGAAGAGCGGTGGCAGCGAGTGCGCTTCTTGCTGATCCCAGATCAGGCCGGCGAGACCGATCAACGCGAACATGATCCCGACGGTCACCATCAGCTGCACGACCAGCGACTGTCCCTGGAGTTGACGCATGATCACACGATCGAGCGCGATGCCCGCCAAGGGGGCGAATACGAGCACCACGAGCGGCAACGCCAGCCAGGGGGACCATCCCCAGCCCGTAGTCTGATCGACGAACTGCCAGTAGACGTACGCGAAGAACATGCCGATCGCGCCTTGCGCAAAGTTGAAGACACCCGTCGTCGTGTAGACGACGACGAGACCGCTCGCCGACATCGCGTAGATGCCGGCGAGCGGGAGCGAGAACACCAACAGGTTCAGCAGGCTCGTGCCGTCGACCGGGTTGCCCGCCCATGCCTGCCAACTGACGGCCACGACGAACGCGATCGTCCCTGCCCACACGAACAGATTCGACCACCGCCTGTTCACGCTGGTGCTTCCTCCCGGCGCCCTGGCGGGCGGCTCACCTCAGCCCCCCTTGTATTCGGCGACCGGATCGATCGTGAAGACCAGCGGCGGCTTGTCGCCGTCGCAGTCGAACGTGCCGGGCTCTACCGGGTCGACGCGCACGAACTTGTCGCCTTGCACCTGCATGCCGACGAGGCACGTGCTGCCCCGCTTCGCGCCGACATCGATCTTCGGGATCATCCCGTTGGCGTCGAACTCGTGAATGTTCCTGATCGCCTCGAGCAGGTTGGCGCGGGTGATCGAGTTCGGATCGTCGTTATTCGCCTTCATCGTGTCGTTCACGGCCCGGGCGAAGATCTCTCCGGAGACCCAGGCGATCTCACCGAACCCGTCCGGCTTCTTGTCGTACTTGAGGAAGGCGGCGAGCTCGGCATTCGCGGCGGCGCCGTCCTCCATCGGAAGGATGTTCAGCCACACGTACTGGCCTTCGGTACTGCCCTGGCCTTCGGTGATCAGCCGCTTGTCGTAGCACTGAATCGAGCAGTCCCATATCTTCACCGTCGTGACACCCTGCGCCTTGGCCTCCTTGCGCATCAGCACCGTGCCCGAGTAGTCGAGGCCGTTGCGCGCGTAGTTCGACTTGTACCGCTTCATCGCCTGGGCCACCGGCGTGTACGCGGTCTGCAGATCCAGTCCGCTCTTGCCGAACTCCGCGTCGCTCACGATTCCCATCTTGTTCTCGGCACGGAAGAGCGGCGTCGACGCGGCGATCGTCGAAGGAAGATCCTTCGGGATCACGAACACGCCGTGAAGGTCTTCGTTGGGGTACTTGTTGAAGTACCAGTCGTACGTGGTGAAGCCCACGCGGAACTCACGCGGTCCGGAGCCGCTGTACGGACACTTCGAACCGGTCGGGAGCGTGGCGAAGGAGACCTTCGAGCACTGGTGCACGGGTTCGGTCTGGAGCTCGGCGATGTCGGGGAGCCCGGTCGCCTTCCCGGCCTTGTCCGTGCAGCCTTCCATCCCGCTCACATCGTTGAGGAACAACGCAGTCGTCCCGACCATCGCGATCGAGTTCTGGCACGCGGTGGCAATTCCGTTCTTGGCGTCGTCGGGCGAGAGCTTGGAGTCGACCTCCTTCACGACGACCTTGCGGCAGGCGAGGCCGCCGTTCGCGTTCATGTAGGCGGCCCACGCTTTCACCGCGTTGATCGAGCCGAGGAAGAGCCCCGGCTTGATCGACGAGCCGACGTCGGCCATGACCGTGACGGTGATCGTCGTCGGCGTCACGCCGATCTCGGGCGAGGTGAGGGTTGCCGTCTTGCACACCTCGGGGGCGGTGTTCCCCGTGACCGCAGGGAGGGTCGTCTGGCCCGGAGGCGCCGTCGTCACCTTCTTGCCCCCGCCGCAGGCAGTGGCACCGAGCATCATGACCACCGCAACCATCACGCCGACGCGGAGCCGCATGTTCCCCCCAGGGTCGATTGAACGGGCCGAAGCGTACGAACATTGTGCGCATCTGTCGATCCGGATGTGCACGCGGGTGCTCGGCCTGGTTGCCGGCGCCGACGCCAGACGCGAGCATTCGGACGGGTGAGTGAGCAGGAGCTTGTGTGCCGGTAGCCATTCCCACGTCCCGATATTTCTCGCCCGACTTCGCGCGGCTGGAGCGCGAACGGCTGTGGCCGCGGGTCTGGCAGCTGGCGTGCTCGCTCGACCATGTTGCGAACCCCGGCGACTTCCACGAGTATCGCGTCGCCGACCTGTCGGTCCTCCTCGTGCGAGGCGACGACGGCGAGTTGCGCGCGTTCCAGAACGCCTGCCGTCACCGTGGCAGCGCCCTGTGCGACGGCACGGGCAAAGGCTTGACCGAGATCCGCTGTCCCTTCCACCGGTGGACCTGGGACCTCGCCGGGCGCCTGCGGGAAGTGCCGTCGCGTCGCGCCTTCGGGATCCTCGACGATGACGTGCCGCTCGTCCCCGCGCAGGTGGGCACCTGGGGACCGATGGTGTTCGTCAATCTCGCGCTCGACGCCGAGCCGCTCACCGATTTCCTGGAGGAGGTGCCGGACGATTGCGCGTGGGCGCGCCTCGACGAGATGCGATGCCTGATGTCGGTGACCGGACCAGCTCGCTGCAACTGGAAGACCCTGATCGACGGCTTCAGCGAGACCTATCACGTGCAAGGCATCCACCGCGAGATGCTGCCGATGTGCGACGACGTGAACGGACCGCAGCGCATCTGGCACCGGCACGGCAAGCTCGAGCAGTCGTACGGCCTGCCATCACCTCGCCTGCGCGAACGGCCATCCGACCAACAGATCTGGGTCGCGTTCGTGGAGATCATGGGCGTGCGCGTGGGAAATCTCGCGCAGCACGACGCCGGACCCGCGCCCGCGGTCGCCGAGGGCGGAACGGTGCGGTCGGCGATTGCCGAGGTCGTGCGGGAACGCGCGTTGCAGCACGGACACGACTGGTTCGCAACCCTCACCGAGGGACAGGTGCTCGACATGCACCAGTACAACCTGTTCCCGAACCTGACCGTGCTCGTGTTCTCCGACATGGTGCAGGTCGTGCGCTCGCGCCCCGGCGCGACACCCGATGACGCATTCATGGATGCATTCGCGTTCGCGCGCTTTCCGGCAGGTGATGCGACACCTCGCACGAAACCCGCCGAGGTCGCGGTGAACGAGGACGACGACTTGCCGCTCGGTCTGGTACTCGACCAGGACTTCAAGAACTTTGCGCGTAGTCAGCGCGGAGTGCACCAGCCGGGGTTGACGCACCTCACGGTGTCGCCCACCGAGGAGTGTCGCATCGTCAACCTGCACCGCAACCTCGAGGAGTTCCTCGAGCTCTGAGCAGTCGGCCCGGTCAGCCGTGCCGCGCTCCGACGCGGCGCTAACTCGGGAAGACGGCGATCTCGGTCGCCTTCACCGCGGCCCACACGCGCGAGTCGTTGCGGAATCCCAACGCGTTGACGGCGTCGGCCGTGACCTCGGCAACAATCGGCAGGTCGCCGTCGACTCGCACCCGGACGCGATCGCCGTAGCGCTCCATTCCGCTGATCACTCCGGGCCAGACATTGCGCGCCGTTCCGGCCGGCGCCGCTTCGTGGAGCACGACGGCGCTCGGCGCGACGACGGCGAGCACAGGACCGGCGTGATTCTCGGCAACCGTCAATGTCGCACCTTGGGCGAGACGGATCGCGTGGCCCGCAGCGACGCCCTGGTACAGGTTCACGCCGACGAGATCGGCGACATACGAGGAGCGCGGCCTCGCCGCGATCTCGTCGGGTGCCCCGACCTGGGTGATGTGCCCGTCTTCGAGGATCACGATGCGATCAGCGAGCGTCAGCGCGTCAACCGCATCGTGGGTCACGAGAATGCGCGCGCCGTGGAAGCCCGCGAGAAGTACGCGGAGCTCGCGGCGAACAGTGGCGCGGTGCTGCACATCGAGCGCCGCAAGTGGCTCGTCCAGCAGGAGCAACGCGGGCTCGGGCGCGAGCGCACGAGCGAGCGCAACACGCTGGGCCTGGCCACCCGAAAGGGTTCCGGGCTTGGCGTCGTGCCGGTCGGCGAGGCCGACCCGCTCGAGCCACTCGAGGGCGCGGGCGCGCGCTTGTGACCGGCGCATGCCATGAGCGCGGAGCCCGAACGCGACGTTCTCGAGCACGGTCATGTGCGGGAACAGCAGGTAGTCCTGGAACACGACCCCGATCGAGCGTCGTTCGGGCGGCACAAACAGATCGTCTCGCGGGGCGTCGACGACCTCGCCGGCGATGCGCACGGAACCGGCATCGAGCGGGACGAGTCCGGTGAGCGCGCGCAGCAGCGTGGTCTTCCCGGCGCCGTTGGGTCCGACGAGGACGCAGAGCTCGTCGTCGTCGACATCCACCTCGGCGTCGAGCGCGAAGGTGTCGAACGCGACACGAACGTGCGCCTGCAGCGTCACCGCACCGACAGCCAACGATCGCGCAGCGAGAGCAGTACCGCGAACGACACGACGACGAGCACGAGGCTCAACACGATCGCGGCGTCGGGATTCGAACCTTCGCGCGTCACGTACACGAACAAGGGCAGGGTCTGGGTCTTGCCGGGGAAGTTGCCCGCGAAGGTGATCGTCGCGCCGAACTCGCCCAGGGCGCGCGCCCAGCACAAGACCACACCGGCCACGAGTGACGGCCGCGCGAGTGGCAGCGTCACGCGCCTGAACACGCCGAGCTGACTCGCCCCCAGCGTGCGGGCCGCCTCCTCGAGGCGCCGGTCGGTCGAGCGGAACGCGGCCTCGAGCGTGAGGACCAGGAACGGCATCGCAACGAACGTCTCGGCCGCGACCGCACCCGGTACGTGGAAGGGCAGGTGGACACCGGCGTCGTCCAGGTATTGGCCCACCAGCCCGCGCCGGCCCAGCGCGAGCGACAGCGCGACACCACCGACGACCGGGGGAAGCACCATCGGCAGCGTCGTGAGCGCGCGCACGAGGGTGCGGCCCGGGTACGCGACGCGCGCCTGCACCCACGCCAGCGGTACGCCGAGCACGACGGCGACGGCGGTTGCCAAGATCGACGTGACGAGTGACAGCCGCAGCGCCTGCAACGCGTCATGGTTCCGGAGCACGTCCCACGCCGATGACCACGGCGCCCGCCACACGAGCCCGGCGAGAGGAATCGCAAAGAACAACACCGCGACCGCGGCACCGGCACCGGCGACGCCCGGCACCCTTGTGCGTGCGCGGTCGCGTCTCATCAGCCGGGCGCGAGGAAACCGCGTGCCTGGAGCACCGCCTGACCTGCGCCGGACGCCATGTCGTCGACGAATTCCTGGGCAGCCGCGCGATGCTTCGTCGCCTTCATTACCGCTATCGGATACGTCGCGATCACATTCTGCGCATCGGGAATGTCGACGCCTTGCACCTGCGCGCCCGCGGCCTTGACGTCGGTGACGTACACGACGGCGGCGTCCGCGTCACCCGAGACCACCTTGGCGAGCGCCGCCTTGACGTCGAGCTCCAGCGACTTGGGCCGGGGCGCAGGCAGCCCCGCCTTCTCAAAGGCCTGGAGCGCATAGTTGCCGGCGGGCACCGCCTTGTCGGCGAGCACCAGGATCACCCCGGCTCGCTCCAGGTCGCGAAGCGACCTGATCTTCTTCGGATTGTCCGGCGCGACTGCGATCTGCAACTTGTTGCGCACGAACGTCTTGGGCGCCTCGACAAGGTTTGCATCGACGAGCGCCTGCATGTTCTTCTCGTCCGCCGATGCGAACACGTCGGCCGGAGCCCCCTGCGTGATCTGCTGCACGAGCGCCGACGATCCCGCGAAGTTGTATGTCGGCGCAAGTGGCGGACGCTCGGCGGCGAGCGGGCTCTTGGCATCGTTGAACGCTTCGGTGAGCGAAGCCGCGGCGAACACGTTGATCGCTTGCGCGCCCTTCTTGCTGTCGCTCCCGCACGCGCCCGCGCCCGCGAGAACGCACACGATCGCGATGATCGACATGAACCGCCGCACGGCACACCCCTGTAGTCGCAATGAGACTATCGGGGACGGCGAGCGACTGCCTCGAGGAACCGCCGGACAGCCAGCGCCGACTCGCGCCGCCACGCCGCGAGCACGTCATCGAAACCGTCCCCGCGTGGACGCTTGCCCAGCGCCGCGAAGACGGGCGTGAGCTGCGCCAGCTGGCGTTGCACCAACTGGTCGCGGGGGCGGCCGGCCCGATCGAGCAACGCGAGCTTCACCAGCAACTCGCTGCGGACGTCGCGCACGTGCTCGACCGGGAGCTCGAGCCAGCGGCGGAGCGCGGCTCGCCCGCGCCGCGTGGCGCGGACGATCGTTCGCTGGGGACCGCGGGCGCCCGGTGCCTCGCCGCAATCCTCGATCAGTCCCTTGCTCGCCAGAGTGGCGAGCGATCGGTAGACAAGCGGGCGCGGGACGGTCCACACCCGCCCGAGCGCGCCGCCCGCATCGAGCTCGCGTGTCACCGCCCAGCCGTGCGTGGGTGCCTCTGCGACCACGCCGAGCACGGTCCAGTCAGCGAGGGAAAGTACAGGCAACGCGGCGGCCACCGACCGCACCGTACTTGTGATCCTTCACCCGCGCCTCGCGTCGACGGCCTCCGCGACGTCGACCGGCACGGCGAGCAGCCGGACGTCGATGAGCACGTGCACGACGATCGCGGCGAGCAACCCCGACGCGACTGCGACACCTGCGAGCGCCGCGCCGAGCATCGTGGTGAACACCACGCCGCGCCAGCCCTGATACAGGTGCGCGAGCCCGAAGAGCGCGGAGGAGACGACGCCGATCACGACAATGTTCTGCTCGCCGAGCAGGCCCGCCAGGAAGGTCACCGCGAACGCGCGATAGGTCACTTCGTCGGTCAGGCCCGTGCTCAGCGCCGCAACGACCCATGCGCGCCGCTCCGCGCGCGTGCGGGGAACAACCTCCGCAACGCGTTTCAACGCGTCCGCCACCTGGGCGCGGCCGTCGTCGCTGGACAGCATGGAACGGGTGCGCACGGCGCCGAGCGCGAGCGCACCGAGCAACGGCAGTGCGACCGCGAGATGTGCAAGGTCCGGTGGGACGAGCGGCACGCCGTAGCCGTGCGGGGCCTCGACGACGAACAGTGCCGACGCGGCGAGGGCGATCCCGTACTTGAGCGGCAATGCGGAGAGGAACAGGCGTTCGCGAGCGCGGGGATCGAGCCACACCGTGGCGCGGAATCGGCGAAAGCGTGCACTGGCGCGCAGCGGCACGATCGTGGCGAGCGCCGCGAAGAGGAGCCCGCCGCCGACCGTGGCCATGACGCCATATCGGCGCCGCCGTGCCGGTCTTGACCGGACCGGACCGGCCGCCGCCCGCCCGGTGTACATCGGGGCGCTTCGGCGACCACAATTGGCCACAGCGCACGTCCCGCTCGTCCGCATCCGGTTCACAGAATCCGCTGGCACCATCGACTCTTCCCGCCCTCGAGACTCGCAAAGGACAGGCATGGAGCAGCCCCACGACCAGAGCAAGCGACACGCCGCGCTCTTGGAAGAAGCGCTGTTCGAGGTCAAGCGAGTGATCGTCGGGCAGGATCGCATGATCGAACGAGCGATGATCTGCCTGCTCGCGCGGGGTCACTGCCTGATCGAGGGCGTTCCCGGCATCGCCAAGACGCTCACCGTCTCCACGCTGTCGCAGATCATGGGCGGGACGTTCGCGCGGCTGCAATTCACGCCCGACCTCGTGCCGGCTGACATCGTCGGGACGCGCGTGTGGCGGCCGTCGCGTGAAGAATTCGACATCGAATGGGGTCCGGTGTTCGCGAACCTCGTCCTCGCCGACGAGATCAACCGGGCACCCGCGAAGGTGCAGTCGGCGTTGCTCGAGGTGATGGCCGAGCGCCACGTATCGATCGCGGGTCAGACCCGCAGGCTCCCGACACCGTTCCTCGTGCTGGCGACGCAGAACCCCATCGAATCCGAGGGGGTCTATGCACTGCCCGAAGCACAACGCGACCGATTCCTGATGCAGATCATCGTGCAACAACCGTCGTATTCGGAAGAGGTGGAGATCGCGCACCGCATGGGAGTGAAACCCCCGACGGCGTCACAGGTGCTCTCGCTGGAGCAGCTCAGCGGCCTGCAGCAAGCGGTCGACGAGGTTTTCGTGCATCACGCGGTGCAGGACTACGCGGTGCGCCTGGTCATGGCGACGCGCGACCCGGCGGCGTGGGGCGTTCCCGATATCGCACCCCACCTTGCGTTGGGCGGAAGCCCGCGGGCCACGCTCGGCTTGCTCGCGGCAGGGCGCGCGCTCGCGTTGCTACGCGGCAGGCGCTTCTTGATCCCCCAGGACGTCTTCGACGTCGCGCCCGAGATCCTTCGCCACCGCTTGATTCTCACGTACGACGCGCTCGCCGAAGGCATCTCTCCCGAAGACGTGATCCGCACGCTCGTCTCGACGGTGCCGGCGCCGCACGTGACGCCCCGCCAGGACGACCCGCAGTCCAGAGGTGCTGCGTCCGGGACGGGTACCTGGGGAGAGCTCGAGAACAGCGCATGACGACCGAACCCGAACGCCGCGCGGAGGGAGTTGCGCCGGTTGCCAGCAAAGCCGCGCAACTCCGGAGGCTCGAGCTCCTCGTCACCCGGCGCCTCGACGGGCTGCTGCGCGGCGAGTTCCTGAGCCTGCGGCCGGGTCCCGGTTCCGAACCGGCCGGGAGCCGTCCGTACGAGGCGGGCGACGACGCCCGCCGTATCGATTGGAATCTCACCGCCCGTTCGCTCGCGCCGCAGCTGCGCACGACCGAAGCCGACCGTGAGCTGCAGACGTGGGTGATCGTCGACCGCTCGGCGAGCATGAGCTTCGGCACGACCACGCGGGAGAAGTCCGAAGTCGCGTTCGCCGCGGTCGCCGCCTTCGGCTTCCTCACCGCTCGGCACGGAAATCGTTTCAGCGTGCTCGTGGCGGGCGGTGACGACGTGGCGCGCCTTCGCCCCGCGTCGACACGTCCCGAGCTGCTGGCCGCGCTGTCGCAGCTGTACGACGTGCCCCGCCGGGAACGGCGGCCGGGCTCGGATGCCGACCTCGCGGGCGCGTTGCAGACGCTCGAGCGCGCTCGTCCCCGTCGCGGTCAGGTCATCGTGATCTCCGACTTCCTCGACGCGGGCAACTGGCGCAAGCCGCTCGGGCGGATTGCCATCGCCCATCAGGTCCTCGCGGTACACGTGGTCGACCCCCGCGAGCTCGCACTGCCCGCCGCGGGCATGCTGTCGCTGGTCGACACCGAGACCGGCCGCCAGATGCACGTGCAGTCCAACTCTTCCAACCTCCGGGAGCGGTACGCGGCGGCCGCTCGAGCGCGCCATGACGACATCACCGATCAGATTCGCAAAGCCGGCGCCGAGCACCTCGTGCTGTCCACCGACCGCGACTGGTTGATCGACATCGTGAAATTCGTCGCGAGCCGGCGCGTCGTACAGCGCAACTCGTTGCAGCGGAACGCACCGGCGACGCGCGCGAGTCGCACCGCGGCTGTCGGCCCCTCCTCCGTCCGACCGTTGAGGAGCCTGACGTGAGTTTCGGCGCTCCCGGCCGGCTCTTGTTGATCGTCGCGCCGATTGCACTGCTCATCGCGTACATCGTCGGCCAAAGGGTTCGACGCAAGTATGCATTGCGGTTCACGAGCGTCGACCTGCTCGCGTCGGTCGCCCCCCGCCGGGCCGGGTGGCAGCGTCACATCTCCGCGGCGTTGATGCTGCTCGCGTTGCTGTTCCTCGTCGTCGGGTTCGCGCATCCGACGCGCACGGTGAAGGTCGCCAAAGAGCGTGGCACGATCATCCTCACGGTGGACACGTCGAGCTCGATGGCGGCGACCGACGTCGCGCCGAATCGCCTCGCGGCCGCGAAGGTGGCCGCCAAGCGTTTCGTCGACGGTTTGCCGCCGGGCCTCCAGGTCGGGCTGCTGACCTTCGACAGCAGCGTGACGCTCCGTATCCCGCCCACCTCCGACCACCCCACCCTGGACGCCGCGATCGACGGCCTCGGATTCAACGGCGGGACGGCGACCGGAAGCGCCATCAAGGCGTCCCTCGACGCGATCAAGGCGCTCCCCGTCGACGCGAACGGCAAGACCCCGAGCGCGGCGATCGTGCTGATGAGCGACGGCACCCCGACGATCGGCGCCCAAGGTGAGACTCCCGCCCAGACGGTCGCGAACTCGACCGCGGCCGCCAAGGAAGCCGGCATCCCCATCGACACGATTGCATTCGGCACCGAGGGGGGCGTCATCGAACGGCAGGGCGAGCAGATCCCCGTGCCGGCCGACCCCCAGGCGATGAAGGAGATCGCGAGTGGGAGCGACGGCAAGTCATTCACCGCGCAGACCGCGGACCAGCTCAACTCGGTATACGACCAGATCCGCAGGACCGTCGGCTACGACAACAAGCAACAGGACATCACTGCGTGGTTCACAGGCATTGCGCTGGCCGTCGCGCTGCTGACCGCGATCGCGGCGCTCGTCTGGGTGCAGCGCATCCCGTAGGCAAATTCACCTCGCGAGACGCACACCTTCATTGTCGAGCGTGATCGTCATGCCTTCGTTGGCGAGACAGACGCGATCCTCGGCCGACGTCCAGATCTTGCGGGCCTCGGTCAGGAGCTCCTCGAGCTCGTCGTCGGTGTGGTACGGGTCGTGGTGGAACAGCACGAGATTCCGAACGGCCGCCTTGTCGGCGAAGTCCATCGCGCCCGCGAGCCCAGAATGCCCCCAGCCGACATGGGCGCCGTACTCGTGATCCCGATACTGCGCGTCGTGCAGCAAGACGTCGGCGTCTCGCGCGATGTCGTAGCCGCTCATCCACTCGGGTGCCACCGAGCGCAGCTCGTTGCCGAGCGACGGCTCGTGATCAGGCAGATACACCAATGAACGTCCGTCTTCTTCGATCCGGTACCCGACGGTCGGACCCTGGTGCTGCACCTTGCCCGCGCGAATTGTCGCCGAGCCGATCGACACGGCTTCCTCGGGCGCGTCGTGAAACGTGAGGCGCGCCGGCACGTCGTCCAGGTGGACGGGAAACAGCGGCGGAGAGAGGTACATCGCAATGCGCTCGGCGAGAGGCTGTATCGGAGACGGCGGTCCCCAGATGTGAATGTCGAGGCTCGGATCGAACAGGGGCCGGAAGAATCCGAGGCCTTGCAAGTGGTCGAGGTGCAGATGGCTGAGCAGGATGTGCAGCTCGGGACACGGGGTCGTTTGCATCAGCACACCGAGCGGCCGCATCCCGGTGCCGGCGTCGAGCACGAGGATCTCCCCGCTCGAGAGGCGCACTTCGACGCACGACGTGTTGCCGCCGTACTTCACGGTGTCCGGCCCGGGCGCGGCGACCGAGCCGCGGCATCCCCACACGCGCGCCCGCATCAGGCGTCGTCTTTCGCGTCGGCGACTTCCCAGAACACCGACACCACGCCGTGCATCTCGGCGGTCGTGCCGAACAGCGGATACGCCGTCGCGTGCACGACCCGCCGGACGCCGTCGAACCCAGTCGCGGCGAGCGTCATGTGGGCGGGGCGACGCTCGAAGAAAGCAATCCCTGATGGTGTGTCTCGTCGGCGCAGAGGTACGCCGTCCGGGGTCTCGAGTTGCAGGAGCGTGCCGAACTCCTCGGCCGGTATCTCGCCCAGCTCGCCGAAGGACTTGCCGATGATCACTGCGGCCGCATCGTTGTAGAAGACGAGCACTCCGCGGGCGTCGAGCAGGAACATCGGGGTCGCGAGATTCGACGCGAGCTCGCGAGCGAGGATGAGTGGAAGCGGCTTCGCGCCGCCGGAGGGTGCAGGGTCGTTCACGCCGCAGATGGTTGCCGCCCGGCGGCTTCGTTGGCAATCAGCGGCGCCCGACGCCGTAGCCTGGGTGAGGTGACCGGTGTGATGAGGCGCGTGCGGGAGGATGGGGCCACCGCCGAGGACCGCGCCGGCACCTGGCCGTCGGACCGCTAGCTCGCGGCGCCCGACGACGTCTTGTTCCGCGCCATCGACGTCGCCGCGCCGCGCGAGGACGTGTTTCGCTGGCTGTGCCAGCTCCGGGTCGCGCCGTACAGCTACGACTGGATCGACAACTTCGGACGCCGGAGCCCGCGCGTTCTGACCCCGGGCCTCGAGGAACTCGAGGTCGGGCAGACCTTCGCGACGATCTTCGAGCTCGTCGAGTTCGAGACGAACTCGCACGTGACGCTGCGCACCACGAGGCGGCTGTTCGGCGACGTGGTGGTGACGTATCGCGTCTCGGAGACCCGGGACGGGGAGCGGAGCCGGCTCGCAGTGAAGCTGCTCGTGCGGCACCGCCGCGACCTGCTGGGCCGCGTGTGGAGGTTGGTGCTTCCGCCGGGCGATCTCGTGATGATGCACAAGCAGCTGCGCACCCTCGCAGGTCTCGCCGAGCGTGCGCATCGAGCGGTGGCCACGAGCCCGATGCTCTAGCGTTGGTCCGTGGATCTCGGCGGGGTCGGGGTGGCTGAGCTTACGAACGCGTCGGTGCTGCCACCCTACGTGCCGCGCCTGGTCACCGACTGGGCGGCGACACAGGCCAATGATCCCTGGCGAGCCATCGCCGGCACCATGGTGTTCGCCGATCTCTCCGGCTTCACGGCGATGTCCGAGCGCTTGTCGCGTCACGGTCGCGTCGGTGCCGAGGAGGTGACCGACGCAATCGGCGCATGCTTTGCCGAGCTGCTGGCTGTCGCGTACGACGCGGGTGGCGGACTGTTGAAGTTCGGCGGGGATGCCCTTTTGCTCGTGTTTCGCGGCGATCACCACGCGCACCGGGCAGTATGGGCCGCGGCGGCGATGCGCGAGCGCTTGCGCGAAGCCGGCAAGCTGAAGACCTCCGCCGGCAACGTCACGCTGCGTATGTCGGTCGGTGTGCACTCGGGCACGTTCGACTGCTTCCTCGTCGGCTCGCCGAGCCGTGAGCTCCTTGTCATCGGGCCCGCGGCGAGCGAAGTCGTCGCGATGGAACACGGCGCGAGCGCGGGCCAGATCGTCGTCAGCCCCGCGACGGCCGCCACATTGCCCGAGCGTTGTGTCGGCGATCCGCTCGAAGGCGGGTTCCTCCTTCGCCACGCGCCGGACCGGCCGCCGGATGCCGCCCACCAACTTCCCGAGGTCGCTCCTGACATCGACCTGCGGGAGTTCATTCCGCTCGCCGTCCACGAGCATGTCCTCGCGGGTGGCGGTTCGCCGGAGCATCGTGTCGTCACGGTTGCGTTCGTGCATTTCGGCGGCCTCGACGCGTTCCTCGCCCTGCACGGCCCGAAACAGACAGCCGACGCGCTCGACGCGCTCGTAACCACCGTCGCGCAGTCATGCGCGGCGCACGGCGTGGCGCTTCTCGCGACCGATGTCGATGCCGACGGCGGCAAATTCCTCCTGACTGCCGGCGCCCCTTCGGTCCAGGGGCACGAGGAGAAGAGAATGCTCGCGACCGCGCGGCGCATCGTCGAGGCAGACCTCGCGATCCCCGTGCGTGTCGGCGTCAACCGTGGTCCGGTCTTCGCGGGCGACGTCGGTCCTCACTATCGCCGCACGTACACCGTCATGGGCGACACCGTGAACCTCGCGGCTCGGCTGATGGCCGCTGCCGCGCCCCGCCGTGTCGTCGCAACTGCGAGCGTCCTCGACCTGGCGGTTGACTTCGCGTCGTCGCCCCTGCCACCGATGCGCGTCAAGGGCAAGCGCGCGCCGGTCGAGGCATACGAGGTCGGCGCCGCGCACGCACGCCGGTCGGCCGACTCCGCCGACGCCGTCGAGCTGCCGTTCGTCGGGCGCGAAGCCGAGCTCGCGCAGTTGGAGAAGTTCCTGGCGGACGCGCGAGCGGGCGAGGGCGTGTCGGTCCGTATCGCCGGTCCTGCCGGCATCGGCAAGTCGCGACTCATCGAAGAATTGCGAGCTCGGGCACCCGAGACGCGGTCCATACGGGCGACGTGTGAGGCCTACGACGTCTCGACGCCGTACGCGACGATCGCGCGCCTGGTTCGCGAGGCGCTGGCGCTGCCGAACGATGCTCCCGCGGCCGGCGTCGAAGACGCGCTGCGAGCCGCGGTCGCAGCCCATGCGCCCGAGCTCGAACCGCACATCCCGCTGCTCGGTTCGGCACTCGGCCTCGACATCCCCGACACGCCCGAGACCGCGACGTTGGCACCGCAGTACCGAGCGGCGCGCGTGGCCGACACCACGGCGTCGCTGCTCGCAACCGCGCTCCGCGGCCCCGCATTGGTCGTGATCGACGATTCCGAGTGGATCGACGAGGCATCGCGCGAAGTCGTCGAGAAGCTCGGCTCGATCGCCGCCGAAGCGCGCATCGTGCTCGTGTGCCTCGCACGCGACGACACGCGCAACGACGAAGATGCGCTGCTGGTCGGGCCGCTCGCGCCCCAGGAGGTCGAAGCCGCGCTCCGCCAGGCGACCGAGGGCGCGCCGCTACGCCCGCATGAGCTCGCCGCACTCACTTCCCGGGCCGACGGCAATCCGTTGTTCCTCACCGAGCTGTGGCGCGCGGCGACCGACGGTGAGGACACCGACGCGCTCCCCGACTCGATCGAGGCGTTGGTCACGGCGCAGCTGGATCGGCTCAGACCGGCGCTGCGAACCGTCCTCGGGTATGCCGCGATCCTCGGCAGGGGCTTCGACCGTACGGAGCTGCGCGAGCTGATCGGCGACGACGTGCAGCTCGACACCAATACCTGGGCTTCCCTCGCCGAGTTCGTCGACCTCGAGGCCGGCGCTCGGGCGCGATTCCGTCACGGCCTGATGCGCGACGCGGCCTACGGGAAGCTGCCGTTCCGCCGCCGCCGCGAGCTGCACCTGCGCGCCGCACGAGCGGTCGAGCGGCGCGGGCGCGCGCGTCCCGATGCCGAGGCCGAGCTCCTGTCGTTGCACTTCTTCAATGCCCAGGCCTACGGCGAGACGTGGCGCTACGCCCGCATCGCGGGCGAGCGCGCTCGTGACAAGTACGCAAACGTCGACGCGGCGGTGCTGTTGCAGCGCGCACTCGCCGCCGCCCGAAAGCTTCCCGAGCTCGAACCTACGGAAGTCGCGGACGTGCGTGAGGCGCTCGGGGACGTGCACGACCGCAACGGCGAGTACGAACACGCCCGGCTCGATTACCGCGCCGCCCGCAGGCTCGTGCGGGGCAATGTCGTGCGAGAGGCCGAGCTCCTGCTGAAGGAGGCTTGGATTCCTGAGCGAATCGGCCGTTACGCGGACGCCATCCGTACGATCAGGAAGGGCCTACAGCTCCTCGACGGCGTCACCGATGAGGCCGCGGGCCGAGCGCGAGCGCAGCTCACCGTCTGGTACGCCGCGATTCGCCAGGGCCAGGGACGACGTCGCGAAGCGATCACATGGTGCGAACGCGCGCTCGACGAGGCACGGCGGGCCGGCGACCGCGACGCGGAGGCGCACGCGTGTTACGTCCTCGACTGGGCCCACACCGAACTGGGCGAGGCCCACTTGGCGAACAACCTTCCACGCGCCGCCGAGCTCTACGCCGAGCTCGGCGATCTTTGTGGCCAGGGCATGGTCCTCAACGGACAGGGGGCCTCCGCGCAAGCCCGCGGCGATTGGCAGGAGGCGATCGCGTGGTTCGAGCGCGCATTGGACGCTTACGATCGAGCCGGTTCTGCCGTGGATGCGGCGCGGGCAAATGCGAACATCGCCGAAGTGCTCTCCGACCAGGGACGCTTCGACGAGGCCGAATCGCGCTTGCGGGAGGCGCTGCGGGTTTCGACGGCCGCCGGCTATCACTACGACATCGCGCTCATCCTCGGCTTCCTCGGCCGGAACTGCGCACGCGCCGGCCGGTTCGACGACGCGTTCCTGTTCCTCGGTGCGGCCCGCGAGGAGTTCGACAACACGGGATGCCACGGCGACGTGGTTCGGATCGACGCATGGCGCGCCGAGGCGCTCAGCCTCTCGGGAGACGCCGGTGCTGCGCTCCTGCTCGCCGACACCACGCTTCGAACCGCAAAGCTGGAAGGCGGAATCTCCCTCGAGGTGCCGCTGCTCGAGCGGGTACGCGCGGAGTCGCTGTGGTCCCTGGGCGATATCGACGAAGCCGGGCGCGCGCTCACCACCAGCGTCCACGCAGCGCGATCGCGGGGCGCCGATTACGAGTTGGCGCTCGCCCTCGACGTCTTGGTGCGCATGCCCGAGCTGCGCGCACATTTCGACAACGTCGATGCGCTCCTCGCCGAGCGCGATGCGGTGTTCGACCGTCTGGGCGTCGTGGTTGTCACCCTCTAATCGCCGGTTGGCCAACCCGCGTCAGCGGCGTGCCCACCCGGAGCCGGGCGAGAGGTAGAGGATCTCGAACGTCGTCTGCCAGTTCGGTGGACGCTGCGTGATGAACCGCCGGTTGACACACGGGGCCGGGTTGGCGATGCCGCTCTGGGTGCAGTTGGGCACGATCGTCACCACATTGGTGCCATCCGCCTTGTGGTACACGATCGAATTGTTCAGGTCGCTCTGCGCCGCGGCGAGCGTCGAATGACTCAGCGTCAGCCGCAGCTTGATCGGCTGGTTCGGGGTGTTGTAGCCCTGGATGGGATTGATGAACGTCGCGGGACCCATGCACGGGTTACCGGCACAGAAACTGGCACTCGCCAAGGTGATCGTCACGTTGGCGCCCGGCCCCGAGGCTGGCAGCAAGAGCGTCGAGGGGTTCGACCCGCCGGTGCTGATCGACCCGCCGGGCTCGACGAACCCGCTCACAGTGGTCCCGTTCGGGGCGTTGACGTGCGTCGTGGCACTCGCCGTGCTCCCGCCCGGGCTCGTGGTTGCCGAGTCGGTGATGTTCGTCCCGCCGGATGCCGGCGACGTGCGTACGTCGACGAACACCGACTTGGAGGCGCCGGCGCCGATCGTGCCCAGCGAGCACGTGACCTTCCTGGTGGCGCTCGTGTGCGTGCACCCCAACGTGCTCGACACGAACGTCGTGCCGGCCGGATAGGTGTCGGTGACCGACACGTTCGGGACCGAGGACTCGCTGTCGGTGTTCGTCACCTTCACCGTGTACCGCACGTTGCCGCCGGCGGTGGTCGGGTCCGGCGTGTCGACGATCGACGTCGAAAGCGTGCTCCCTCCCTGAGTGAAGGTGAAATCGTCCCAACCGATCCCCCCACCGTCGGTAATGTTGTAGATGCGGATTCGAGTAACGTTGCTATAAGAACTCAGATTCTGTAGTTCCGGATTTAGGCCACCTGCGTGACCTGTAACGGGAACCGTGGCCAGCAGCCCGCTAGCGCCAAACACGTCGATGTCGGCCACGTGGCCGGTATCGTTGATTCCCATGCCGTTGAATGTAAGACCGCTGATGGGGCTCGTGAAGTCGATGGTTGTCGGCGCAACACAACTAATGCCGCCACCGACGGGTCCGGTACAAATAAAGTTTGGGTCCGAACCGTTGTATTCTGGCTGAGCCGTCACCTTATTTTCGTTGCCCTCAGTAGACGAGAAAGTCGCGCTTGGATACTGATTTGTGACGACGACTCCGTCGCTTAAATCATCAAAGTTGATGACCTGCGTAGCGGCGCCCGCCGCAGAAGTGCCGAACGACACCGCAGCGGCTGTCGCCACAACGAGCGCGAACAATACGTAGAAGCGCGTTTGCCTCGTGAGACTCGCGCCGGCCTTTGCCAAGGTTGAAGGAAACGCGAAGTGAGCCAGATCCGCCATTGCGCGCTCCTAAACTTGGACCAACTGATCGAATGAAGAAAGAAGGTCTCCCGCCGGGTGTCTAGCAAATGGCGTCCAATACCGCAATGGCGCTCATGCGTGCAGGACGAAACACGCTCTTTGGGAATTTTGCGACGTGCTGAGGAGCGCTTCATCGCACAGTGAGACGGGTGTCCTCGCGGCACTCGACGCGGAGAGCGCAAAACGGGGAAAACCCTCGCGGCAGGTGAGCGGAAGGTTGCGATATCGGTTCGGCTGCTCTATGTTGCGCCGGCCTGGCGGCGCGTGGGGAGGGTGAGCACGGTGGGCGAAGCACGCGATGGTTGACGACAGCGCGATGCGTTACGCTCCGCGCCGCGAACGCGCGTGTGGTGGTCGAGTCGTGAGCATGGTTCTCCCGACCACGGTGGTCTCATTCGAACTGCACCTCTTGGGGGGAACATGATGCGGAGCGCGCATCTGCGCTGGAAGAAGATGGGCGCAATGGCGCTCGCAGTCGTTGCGTCGAGCGCGACGACGATTGTTCTCGCCCAGTCCCCGGCGTCGGCCGCCGCTCCCACGGTCCTGGATTCGCACTACACCGTCTCGCAACTCGCAAGCGGGCTGAGCTCGCCGGCGAACGGCTTGCGGTTCCGCGGTGCGACGAACGACCTCCTGGTCAGCGAGTTCGGGGCAGATCGAATCACGAAGGTCGGGGCTTCGACGGGCACCAAGTCATCGTTCGCGTCCCTCGCCGCGCCGAACGAGTTGGCAATCGCTTCCAATGGCAACGTCTATGCGAAGTCGCATCCGTCCGGACCGATCTTCCGCTTCTCGTCTTCGGGCGCCGCGCTGAGTCCGTCGTCCTTTGCGTCTCCTTGCACCGGTCAGTTCGGTGAGACGTCGGGTCTCGCGTTCGACGCGACCAACAACTTCTACGTCGGCTGCGCCGATGCCGGCACGATCTACAAGTTCGCCGCAGGGACGATCACCAACCCGACCCTGTTCGCATCAGGCCTCCCCGATGTCGAGGGGCTGCGATTCGACGGGAGCGGACGACTGTTCACGACCGACTTCCCCGGCGGCCGCGTCTTCCAGGTGACGGCGGGTGGCACCCAGCTCTCGGACCACACTTTGTGGGCGTCGGGTCTCAACTGCCCGCTCAACGTCGCGTTCGATCCCGTGTCACACAATGTCTTTGCGACGAGCACCGACCGGATCGTGCGCATGAGCGCGCCCGGAGCCGTGTCGACCTTTGCGACGGGATTCACCTCCACGTCGTGTGCCGGCGCATACGCCCTCGACTTCGACCCCGCCGGCAACCTTTACGTCGACGACCTCAGCGCGGGAGCTGTCTGGAAGTTCACCCGAAAGACTGTCCACCCGCCGAACATCTTCGAAGTGGTGATCAAGCGGTGCGTGAACTTGCACGTCGGCTACAACTACTTCCCCGCCGGCACCGTGGTGCACTGGAACATGTCCCAAGCCGGGGTCTCGGTGTCGAGCGGGAACCAGTTCACGACGCTCGGCGGTGGGAAGGACTACCACTTCTTGACCATGCCGATCGGGGCGACCCTGCAACCCGATCCGGACGCCGAGGTGCGTTTCTCCTGGACGATCAACGGCGTTCTGACCCGCTACAAGGTGACACGAGACAACGGCTGTTGAGTGGCCGGCGCCGGCCGTCGCGCGCGTCGATCGCGCTGAATCAGTCCGTGGAGAGCGCGGCAAGGATCGCGGCGTTGACCGCGTCCGCGGTACGCACTGCATCGATGGTGACGAGGATGCCACGCTCGGCGTAGAAGTCGAGGAGCGGCTTCGTTTCGGCGTGGAAGAGCCGAAGGCGCCGCTCGATCACCGCGGGATCGGCGTCGTCCGTACGTCCGGCGTCGTCGCGACCCGCGAGCCGTCGACGCGCCTCGTCGTCGGGAACGGCGAGATATACCACCGCGTCCGCAGCGACGCCGGCAGGCTCTGCGAGCGCGTACGCCTGTTCCGCCTGGGCCAGGGTGCGGGGAAACCCGTCGAGGATGTAGCCGCCCGTCCTCATCGCCGCGATGATCGCGTCACCGATGACCGCGAGGACGAGATCGTCGGGGACGAGCTCGCCCCGTGCCAGATACGCGCCGACCTGCCGGCCGAGATCGCTCTCCGCCACTACATGGGCGCGAAGCAAGTCTCCGCTCGAAATGTGCGGGACGCCGAAGTGATCCGCGAGGACCAGGCCCTGGGTGCCTTTGCCGGCGCCCGGCGCACCGAGCAGAACGAGACGCACGGCCAACTATCGCACGAAGCCGTGGGCGTGCATCGTGCTCGGCTATAGATATGCCTCGGCCGCGTCTACCACCGCGGCCACGATCGGGGCCCAGTCGGCTTCGGGCTCACGCGTCACGGTCACGAAGTCGTTCACGCCGAACAAGGAGGCAACGCCACCGGCTTTGAAGACGGCCTCGGCGAACTCGTGGCCGCTCGCCGCCTCGGCGCTCGTAAAATTCATCGTCGACGGCAGCGGCACATCCAACGTGAATTTCATCGCGTTCGGGTTCGGTGTCGGCGAGGGCGAAGCTGTGGCCATCGCCCGATCATATGGCTCGCCACTCCGGCCCGGATGGTCTCACAACATCATCCGTCGGAACATCATCCGTCGGCGCACCGCCGTCGAGTGATGATGACTCGATTGCGCGACATCATCGTGGATCTCGCGATCGTGGTGGTCATTGTGGTGTTCGGCGCGGCGTTCTTTGTCGCGCGGCGTGATCACGCGCGCTACGACGGCAACGCGAAGGCGATTGCAAAGTGGGCCCGCGACCAGGGAGTGAGCCGGATCGCGTGGCCGGAGGACCTGCGCGCGAGCGTTCCCGTATTGCTGCACAACAAGGTTGCGGTCGTGCTCGTGGACGAGGGCCGGCTCGCTCCGCAGCAGCTCGCCGTGAACCAGACGCCGGTCGTCGTCACCCGGGGAGAGCCGCCGCTGAAGGTGACAACGCGAGCGCGATACACGTCGGGACCGTTCGTCGTCCGGCTGATCGACCTCGGCGACGCCGCGAAGGTCCCACTCGAGCCTGGTCAGCAGATCGGTGAGGAGATCTCGCGGCCGTATCGGTACGCGCCGCTTCGTGACAGTCGCGTCGTCGCGTCCGGCGAGCCCTTCGCCGTCGCAGTACGGCTGGGTCCGGGCCGCTACGTCTTCACATCGGAAGCGTTCGATCCAAAGACACGTGCCTCGGTACGCCTCGTTGCGGCGCACGCGACGCGCGCGCTTGCCGAGACGACCAGCAAGGCGAGCCGCATCGTGCAGACGCCGTACGAGCTCGCCTTCTCCGTTTCGCAGCGCCAACCCGTCGACGTCGTCCTGCGTACAGAAGCACTGGGGCCCGCCGATGCGTCGCTGCTCGTTCACGCCTGGCACGTGACCCGTGAAGTCCAAAGCGGATGACACGGCCTAAGAGACTGGAGATCGCTCTCTGGGTCGCCGGGACGCTCGTCGTGTTCGCGATCTCCACGGCACTTGCCTGGTACTTGCGGAGTGCACCCGATGAGAGCAGCCACGCGACGGTCGTAGAGCATTACGCGCATCACATCGGGTGGATGACGTGGCAGGAGTGGCGGTACGGCCCGCAACGTGGGCACGCGTACAACCTCTTCTCACCGGTGCCGTACATCGCCTATCTGCCATTCCAGTACCTCGCCGATCGGGTTTCGGCGCTGCAGAGCGCGTCCCACCCCTTGTTCGTTCCCCGGCTGGGCGGCCTCACGATCGCCTTCGCCCAACTGTGGCTGACCGTCGCGGTCGTGCGGCGCATGTGTGTCCGGTGCAGCCGCGTCGCAATCCTCGCGGTCGCGATCGCGGTGAACCTGATCCCGCAGCTGCGTTACACGCATGCGTACCTCAATGCCGACGCGCTGACGATTCTCGCTGCGACCGCGGCGTTCGCTGTGGCATTGCGCGTCTTGCAACAAGAAGCGCTACGCCTGGTCGACGCGCTCCTCGTCGGACTTTCGCTCGCGCTCATCGCTTACGTGCGCTACAACGCGTTCTTGATCGGGGCGATCCTGCTCGGCGTGTTCGCCCTTCGCGTGATCCGTTCGTCGAGTCCTGCCCGCACGCGACTGCGTTTCATCGGGGTCGCTGTAGCCCTGCCATTACTGCTCGCGGGCGCCTTTCACCTGCACGTCTACGACGAGCTCCGGAACGGCCACGTACTCGCCACGATCGACAACGAGCAGCTCGCCAAATCGACGTTTCAGGGAAAGCTCGCGACCTCGACCTCCGTCGACGTGCAAATCAAGCACCGGGTGAAGGAGGTGCCCAATGTGTGGATGACCACGTGGAGCTGGTACACGAACTACGTCGAGCTGCGGGGCATCTGGCTCTGGCTGTTGCTCGTCGGCTGTGTCGGCGGCCTCGGCGGACTGTTGTGGTCGACCGGGCGCATCTTCAGCCCGTCCGGACGGTGGATCGGCATCTTGGCCGTCGCGGCGTTCTTCACCGACTGGTTCCTCATCGCGTCGCAGCGACTGTCCGACGTCGCGGGACGATTCCTGCTTCCGGCCGGCGTCATCGCCCTGGTCGCGGTCATCCTCGGGTGCGCGGACGTGCTGTCGCGGTTTGCGCGCCCCCGCCGGCCGGTGATCGCCGCGTCCGCCGCGTGGGCCGCACTGCTCCTCGGCATCAATCTCTGGGCGGTCGCACGGGTAGCCGCGGCATAACGGTCTCGCCTCTGCTTGCACACCTTGTCGTGCCCTTGGGAGCATCATGTTCGTTCGCGGGTCTTCAAGTGTCTGCCCAAGAGGAGTTCCGTCGTGCGTGAACCGCATGTCGTGCCGTTGGACGAGTCTCCCTTTGCGTTCGACGCCTCTGCGAGCGAACGACGCCGGCGCATGCTTGCTCAGTCCGCTGATGTGCTGACCGACGAGATGGGAATCATCGTCGGCTTCAGCGGCGAAGAAGACGTCGAGGCTCTCCTCAACGACCCCCGGATTCGGTGCAGTCGCGATGGCAACCCTTCAGATGTCGGGTGTCACGGAAGGGCCGCTCCACGACCTGTGGTCGCTGTTGATGTTCGGCAAAGACGGTAGCGACCACAAGCGCCTGAGGAGTGCCGTCGCACGCGAGTTCACGCCGCGCGCCATCGAGCGTTACCGCGCCGAGATCGAGCGGTTCGCATCTACGCTCGCTGACCAGATTGCGACCGATCGAGTGGTCGACCTGTGGTCCACGTTCGCGCTTCCGTTCGCGGCCCGCTCCGCTTGCCGCGTCGTAGGCATCCCGCTCGACGACAGCGATCGAGTCGCAGTCTGGGCACTCGATCTCGTCAACGCGTTCTTCTTCATGAGTGCGGAGCGCCAAGCACGCGCCGAGAATGCGGCCGTCGAGTTCGCCGCGTATCTCGATGACCTCCTGGGTTCGAAGCGCGTGACACCCGACGATGACGTCACCTCGAAACTCGTCGCGGACGACGCTCACCACGAGCTGACATATGAAGAGACACGCGCGCTGATCGCGAACCTTGTCTTCGGTGGCCTCGAAGCGACGGCAAAGGCGATCACGACCGGGGTGTTCCATCTCCTCAACGAGAAGAAGTGGAGCGAGCTCGCGGGCGACCCCGAACTCGCCGGACGCGCCGTCGCGGAACTTCTCCGATTCGCTCCGCCGACCGGCGTCGCTCGCTACGCTCGAGAAGACCTCGCCTGCCGCGACGTCCATCTCCGCGGAGGACAGATGGCAATCCTCGATCTCGAAGGCGCCTGTCGCGACCGCCGCCGCTACCCCAACCCGACACACTCGACATTGCACGCGACACCGGCCGCCAGCTCGCGTTCGGTGCCGGTCCACACTTCTGCCTCGGTGCGAATCTCGCCAAAGTCGTCCTCGAAACGGCATTCCAGACCCTGGTGACGAGGTTCCCTGCCATCCACCTCGCCTGCGCACCCGAAGGGGTCGTGTGGGACTACGAGACGTTCCAGGGAATCATCTCGTTGCCCGTCGAGACGATTCCCTGAGCGTTCGGGACGTCAAAGACCCAAGGCTCTCCGCTCTATGGCACGAGCACGGCTTTGCCGACCACTTTGCGTTGCTGTTGGTCCGCGAGCGCCCGTGCAGCCTGTTCGAAGGGATAGCTCACCGGCTCCACCGGATTCAGTTCTCCGGTGGCGATCATGGCCAGCACCTGAACGATGAGCTCCTGGTTCGCAGCGGGATGCCGGCCGGCCCATGCACCCCAGTCGACGCCCGTGACGCGACGATTGCGGAGGAGTACCTGGTTCGCCGGAAGCTTCGGAATCCGGCCCGACGCGAAGCCGATCACGATGAACTGTCCGTCGTCACGCAGACTTCGCAGGCACTCCTCGGCGAGCGTGCCGCCGATTGGGTCGTACACCGCATCGACGCCATCGCCGCTGATCTGCCTCGCTCGCGCCTTGACGTCCTCGGTCGACGAGTCGATCACAGCTGCCGCGCCCCGGCTCAGCGCCATCTCGCGCTTGGCGGCCGTCGACGCCGACGCGATGACCTCCAGACCGAGCGCGTGTCCGACGTCGACAGCCGCCAGACCCACGCCGCTCCCGGCGCCGAGTACCAACAACGATTGCCCGCGCTGCACGTGGGCGCGCCGTACCAACGCGAAGTACGCGGTGAGGTAACTCTGCATGAAGGTGGCCGCCTGACCATCCGTCAGCGATGCCGGCACCGTCAGCACACGGTCCGCCGCCATCACCATCTCGGTCACAAAGCCGCCGAGACCGGCGGCGATCAGCACGCGATCGCCCAAGCTCGGGCTCGTGACTCCTTCGCCTCGCTCGACGACGACGCCCACGCTCTCGCCTCCCGCGACGAACGGCAGCGGCGGCTTGATCTGATACAGGCCTTGCACGAGCAGTGCGTCGACGAAGTTCACCCCGGCCGCAGTGACGCGCACGCGCACCTGTCCCGAAGCGACTTCAGCAGAAGGACGTTCTTCGATGACGAGTCCGTCGAGCGGGCCGAACGACTTGCAAACGATCGCACGCATTCGGCCGACCGTAGGCTGCGGCGCAGCCATCACGCGAATCCGCAGGAGTCGGAACCGCTCCTGCAATCAATGTCGATCGAGCGTGACAAGATGCGCTCGACCGCGTGCGACGAACTCTGCGCGCAAGGCTGCGACGTCGTCCGGCGTCAAGCTTCGAAAGCTCGCATCTCGTCCCGGCCGCCACCAGATGGGTTCGTCGCATTCCCAGTGCTCGTAGCGAAGGACGCGCTTCAGCACCTTTTGCGTCGCGGTCGACGGCAGGTGCTCGGCGACGCGGACGAATCGCGGTATCCATTTGGGTGAGAGATCGGACTGCGCGGCGAGAAATTCGGCGAAGGCGGCCGGGTCGAATACCGCACCCTCGCGCAGATGCAGCGCGGTCATGACTTCGTCCCCGACATCGACGGACGGCACCGCGTAGACGGCCGCCGAGATGACATCGGGGTGACGGGCGAGCACGAGTTCGACGGGCGTGGCTGCGAAGTTCTCTCCGTCGACGCGGAGCCAGTCGTCGGAGCGGCCGGCGAAGTAGAAGAACCCCTGCTCGTCGCGGTAGCCGAGATCGCCCGTCCAGTACACACCCCCGCGCACTCGCTCGGCGTCCGCTGCGGGGTTGTTGTAGTAGCCCTCGAAGCCCCCGGCCCCGTCGGGGTTCACGATCTCTCCGATCGCCACGTCGGCATTGACGACGCGTCCCTCGTCGTCGAACTGCGCCGGCGGGCATTCGTCGCCGGTTTCGGGATCGCGGATGACCGCGCGCAGCGGCGTCACCGGCAGCCCGAGTGATCCCACTGGTGTGTCCGGTGTACGGCTCATGTTCATGCCGCCCTCCGTCGAGCCATAGCCGTCGGCCACGACGCAACCGAACCGCCGCGCGAACCGGTCGATGTCAAGCGGCGCGGCTTCGTTTCCGAACGCGATCCGCAACGGGTTGTCGGCATCGTCGGCGTGTTCCGGTGTCGCGAGGATGTAGCTGAGCGGCTTGCCGACGTAGTTGAAGAACGTGACGCCGTAACGCCGGACGTCGGGCAGGAAGTTCGTCGCCGAGAAGCGGCGTCGCAGGACGCCGGTCGCGCCGGATGCGACCACGTTCGTGAACCCCGCGACCGCGGCGTTGGAATGGAACAGGGGCATGACCGAGTAGCAGACGTCGTCGGGGCCGAGACCGAACATCCCCGCCAACTTGGCGCCGTAGGTCGCCAACCGCTCGTGCCGCATGCGCACGGCCTTGGGCGCGCCGGTCGTCCCCGACGTGAAGATGAGCATGAACGTGTCCGTGGGCGCGGGGCCGGTCTTGGGCAGCGGTGCGCCCGCGAACGGTGCGAGCGATGCAGCCCACGCCCGGTCGTCGACGACGAGGGCGGCGGCGTCGAACAGGTTGCGGTGCCTGGTCTCGGTCACGACGAACGCACAGTCGGTGTGCGCAATGTCGCGCGCCAGCTCTGCACCCCGTCGCGTGGGATTGACGCCGACGATGGTCGCACCGGCGAGCGCGGCTCCGCAGAGTGTGAACCAGAACTCGGGGATGTTGTCGAGCAGCACGCCGACGTGGAACGGCGCGTCGATGGGCGCGTGTGCGCGCATGAATGCCGCGCGCTGCGCGGCTTCCCCGACGACCTCGGCCCAGGTCCATGACGAGTCCTCGAAGCGCAGTCCGATGCGTGTGTCCTCTACGCGCGCGCGTAGCAGCGCGTCGATTGTCGTCATCCCGGCTTGCGCCCGAACGCCGTGATCGAGATCGGAGACAGGATCGCGAAGGATGGGTCACGCGCTTGCGCGATCGCGTCGAGGGCACGGAAACCGGCAGGAAGCACGTCGGCCGGAATGACGTCGAGTGCTCGCTCGAGGGCGGCGACGTACCACTCGGCCGAGTCGGTACCGCCGCGCATCGTCCAGACCTCTCCCCGCCCGTCGACGTCGATCAGGCCGCGTCGGTTGAACGCGTCGACGAGCCGTCGACCCCATGTGCCGTCGTAGCCATGTTGGCTCACACTGAGATCTCGGAGGGTGCGCGACAGCGTCGCGAACGGCTCGGGCACGAACTGCGCGTCGAACTGGACCCAGTCGACATCGCCGACGACGATCCAACCACCTGGCTTCGCGGCCGCGATCATCGCGTCCAGCACCGCCTCCCGTTGCGCGAGATGCTGCAACACGCCGCGGGCGTGCACGACGTCGAATTCGTCCTGACCGATCGGGTCGCACGTGACGTCGAGCCTGCGCACTTCGATGACGCCCGCGCTCGGCGGTTGGAACCGTGTATCGACGTCGACCGACACCACTCGCCCCGACGTCCCGACCTGCTCCCCCATCCACGCGACGACCGTGCCCGCGCCGGAGCCGATGTCGCAGCAGTGCCAACCGGTGGTGAGACCGACATCCGTCAATGTGCGGCGCGTCCGTCCGTCGACGACGCGAGCGAGCACGCGCAAGCGATCCTGCTCTCGGCGGATCTGGTCGGGCTCCTCGTTGATGCGATAGGAGGTCGGTTCGTCAGGCATGCTTCGCCGCCAGCTCGCGATACGACACGTCACGATCGACACGCGGTTCCGGCGGGAGACCGAGCACGCGTTCGCCGATCATCGTCCTGTGTATCTCGTTCGTCCCCCCGCCGATTGTTCCCGCGAACTGCTCGAGCAGCTCGAGTGGCCACTCGTCGAGAAGCGCACCGACCGCGCCCAGCAGCGCGACGCCGGCAAGCGCGCGTTCGCGGCGCGTCTCGGACCACAGCACTTTGAGGAGAGAGCCGTCGATGACCGCCGCGGATTGCAGACGCAGTTTCAGGTATCGGAGGATCTCCTCGCGGATGTAGGCCCGCGCGAGACATTGCCGCACGATCGGGTCATCCCGCCGCTCGACGTGTCCCGCGAGCGCCGCCAACGCCGCGTAGCCCCGGGCCGCCGAATTGCCGCCGCCGATGACGGAGGCTTCGTGCGCGAGCACCGATCGTGCCGGTGTCCAGCCGCCGTCCAGCTCGCCGACGACGTTCTCGACGGGAATACGCACGTCGGTCAGGAACACCTCGTTGAAATGTGCAGCACCCGTGATCTGCCGCAGGGGCCGTACCTCGACACCGGGCGTTCGCAGGTCGAGAAGAAGAAACGTGATCCCGCGATGCTTCGGGACGCTGGCATTCGTGCGCGCGAGCAAGATCGCGAAGTCGCAGAGATGCGCATTCGAGGTCCAGACCTTCTGGCCGTTGACGACGAGCTCGTCACCCTCTCGGTCGGCGCGCGTCGCGAGGTTCGCGAGATCGCTCCCCGCAGACGGTTCACTGAACAACTGGCACCACGTCTCGTCGGCGCGCAGCAGCGGCCGCACGTACCTCGCCTGTTGCTCTGCGCTGCCGTAGCGGAGGAGCACCGGACCCACCATGTCGATCGTCGAACCGACGAAGCCCGAGCCGACCGCGAAGCGCGCCTGCTCGCGGGCGAAGATCGCCGCCTGCTCCCGCGAGCCGCCCTGTCCGCCGTATTCCGCGGGCCATGCGATGCCGGCCCAGCCGCCGTCGAAGAGGTCGCGTTGCCAGGCGCGGCCGGCGTCGAAACGCGCCCGATCGCTCCTGGCGGCTTCCTGCCGGGCGCGCATCGCCGGCGCGTGCGCCCCGAGCCACGCCACTGCGGCGGCGCGAAACAGGTGGTCGGACGGCACAGGACCAAATCCCAACACACTTCTTGACATGTGTAAAGTCACGGGCGTGTTCCACGACCCCAGCACCTTCTCAGAGGGCTTTCCGCACGAGATGTTCCGTGCCCTGCGCGCGAACGACCCGGTCTCGCACCACGATCACCCGACGTGGGCGCGGGGCTATTGGGTCGTCGCGCGTCACGCCGACGTCCAACGCGTCTCCCGCGATGCCGCGACCTTCAGCAACGCGCCGCATCCCTTCATCGACGCCGAGATGTCCGACGACGGCGGTGAGATGTCGGAGTTGCTCATCAGCCAGGATCCGCCGCTGCACACGAAACTTCGGAAGCTGGTCAACAAGGGATTCACGCCGCGACGCGTCGCACTGCTCGAGGTTCGGTTGCGCGACCGCGTGAATCGCATCATCAGCGCACTCGGGGGCTCGGACGAGTGCGACCTCGTCAACGACATCGCACTCTGGCTCCCGCTTCACGTCGTCGCCGATCTGGTCGGAGTCCCGGATTGCGACCGTGAGCAGGTATTCCGGTGGACCGAGGCGACGTTCGGCTTCGACGAGACGGTGACCTCCCAGGAGCGCGTCGATGCCGCGAGCCAGATGTTCATGTACGCGGACGCGCTCTGCGAGGAGCGACGAGCCGAGCCGCGTGACGACCTCCTCAGCGTGCTGCTCACGGCGGAGGTGGACGGCGAGACGCTGACGCAGATGCAGATCGACCTGTTCTTCATGCTCCTGCAGAACGCCGGCAGCGAGACGACACGCAACCTCATCACGACCGGCACGATCGTGCTGCTGCAGCATCCCGAACAGCGCGCACGACTCCGAGCCGACCTCTCGCTGCTTCCACCCGCCATTGAGGAGCTGCTGCGCTGGGTCAGCCCCGTCATGCAGTTCACGCGACGGGCGACGACCGACACCGAGATCGGAGGCCGCGCGATCGCGGCAGACGACCGCGTCGTGCTCGTGTACCCCTCGGCGAACCGAGATGAGCGCGCGTTCTCCGACCCGGACACCTTCGATATCGCCCGGCATCCGAACGACCACGTTGCGTTCGGCGCCGGTGGCCCGCACTTCTGCCTCGGCGCATCGCTCGCCCGCTTCGAGGCGCGGATCATGTTCGAGGCGCTGCTCACGCGCTTCGAAGGCCTGGAGATCGCCACGCCCGTCGCCGCGCTCCCGCGCGTCCACTCGAATTTGATCGACGGCTATGCGCAGGTGCCGATCCGATGGGACACGCTGCAACCCGCTGGAGCGCGGCGGTGACCGCGGGCGGCGAAGTCGTTGTCCGTCCGCTCTCCGCGACGCAGGCCGCCACCCGGCGCCGCCTCCTCGACGCCGCCCGGGAGCTCGCGACCGAAGGCGGCTACGACGCCGTCAGTATGCGTCGGGTCGCGGTGCGGGCGGGCGTGTCGGCACCGACCGCGTACCTTTACTTCTCGTCGAAGGATCACGTGCTCGTCGACGTGCTCGTCGAGCTCGCGGGTCAGACGTCCGCGAGCCTCTCGGCCAAACCCACCCGCGGCCGGTCACCGGTTGACCGGACGGTCGCGACGCTCCGGCGCGCGGTCGCCCATATCGAGACCGCTCCGAACCTCTACATCGCCATGACGCGTGCGTTCATCGCCGGCACACCCGAGGTGGCGCACGTACGCAGCGCGCTGGAATCGTCGATGCACGGATGGATCGACCTCGCGCTCGGCGACAGCAAGGTGGAGGATCGCGACTCGGTCGTCATCATTCTCGAGAACGTGCTCTTCGCCAACATGGTCAGTCTCGTCACCGGCGGTCGCGCGCCGGGCCAAGTCGCCGACGAGCTCGAGCGCGCGGCGCGGGCCCTCTTGAAGGAGTAGTGCCATGACCACGACGAAAATTCGCGACTTTCCCGGCGAGACGCCGTTGCAGGTGATGGCGAGACAAGGCAGCTACGAGCCCACCGCAATGACCTCACGCGAACGCTTTCCCTACTACACCGCGTTTCCGTTCTCGTGGTACCACGCGTGCGACACCGCCGACCTCGAGGTCGGTGCGGTTCGACCGATACGCCTTCTCGCACGCGATCTCGTGCTCTGGCGCGACGAACAAGGGCGACCGCACGTCATGGACGCCTACTGTCCGCACCTCGGCGCCAACCTGGGGCTCGGCGGGCGCGTCGAGGGCTGCAATCTCGTGTGCCCGTTCCACTGGTGGGAATACGACGGCGACGGACGCAACGTGCACATCCCGTACAGCGATCGGACGAACGCCAAAGCTCGTGTTCGCTCCTACCCTGCCGTCGATGTCAACGGCTTTCTCATGTTCTGGTACCACCCGGAGCCCGATCAACCCCCGTTGTGGGACATCCCCGAACTGCCGGAGTATGCGTCCGACGACTGGACCGAGCCCATCGTCGCGGAGTGGAAGGTGAGGTGCCCCTGGCAGGAGCTTGCGGAGAACGGCCCGGATTTCGTGCACCTGAAGACGGTGCACGGCGCGGCAACGGTGCCCGAGATCGAGAGCGTCACGTACGACGGCTGGTTCAGCCAGCTGCGGGCGCGGGTCGCTTTTGCAACGCCGCGTGGCCCGCAGCCCGGCCGTATCGATACCGACAGCTGGGGTCCCGGATTCTCGGTCGCGCGGTTCACGGGCATCATCGACACGGTGTTCCTCGGCACGACGACGCCGATCGATTGGGAGTGGACGCAATCGGTCAAGGTCTACAAGGTCAAGAAACTCGGCCGAGACGAGGCGTCACTCGACAAGACGAAGCGTATCGGCGAAGCACTCGTGCGCGATCTCCGCAAGCAGATGGCCGAGGACAACGTCATCTTCGACAACAAGATCCACGTGCTCAACCCCGCGCTCGCCAACGGCGATGGCCCGATCCTCGCGTTCCGCAAGTGGGCCTCGCAGTTCTACGCTGCCGCGCACCCGACCGCGGCGGCGGGTTCTCCAGGTCGAAGTAGCTAGGCTCCGCGTGTGGCCAGGGATCGTGCGTTCCTTCAGATGTACCGCGAGCGGATATCCAACGTCCCGCTGTTCTCCGGACTCTCGGATCGAGAACTGCGGCTCCTCGCACAGCGCGCCGAACAGGTCTCGGTTCCGAAGCAGACGGCACTCGTGACCGAAGGAGCGACGGGCGTCGAGTTCTTCGTGCTGCTGTCGGGCGCAGCGAAGATCACACGGCACGGTCGGACCGTGCGCAAGCTCGGCCCCGGCGATTCCTTCGGCGAGCTCGCAGTGATCGCCGGCACCCCGAGACGGGCCACCGTGACGACGACTGAGCCGAGCGAGGTCATGGTGCTCGTGCGACGCGACTTCATCGCACTCCTCGACGAGTTCCCCCGCATGACCCGAAAGATGTTGACCTCACTCGCCGCGTGGGTCGCGGAGCGCGAAGACTGATCCCCCGACCCCGGTCCGACAACGCCCGTCTCGACCGGCGGGCGATGGTCGATTGACACACGCGCAACCCGCGGGAAGTGTGTGGCTCATCTACGTGGAGGAGTCTGCCGTGCCAGAGAGCGTGTACAAGGTCATCGAGTTGGTCGGAACCAGCACCGAATCCTGGGAGCGGGCGGCGGCCGCCGCGGTCGAGAAGGCCGCATCGAGCCTGCGAGACCTGCGGATCGCCGAGGTCGCAGAGCTCGACCTTCAGATCGAAGACGGCGCCGTGAAGGCATATCGGGCCAAGGTGAAGGTCTCGTTCAAGTACGAAGACTGACATCGGGAACGCAACTCGTGGGCGGGCCACGGAACACGGTCGCCCGAGGCGTGCGGCGCTCTCGGAGCCTTTGCGCTGCGAGCGAGTCTTCATGGAAATCGGGCATTAGACGTGAACCCGCCGCGCGGTGGAGGCTTGCGACCCGGAGCCCCGCGACGAGGAGCGGCGATGGAGGCAGTGCGTTATCTCACCGACGAGGAGCGGGTTCGGCTCCTCGCGCGCGCGGAGTCGCACTCCTACGAGGCGAACGAGGTCATCCTCGCCGAAGGTGACTACAACGAAGACATCTACATCCTCATCGGCGGCTCGGCGCGCGTCGAAAAAAACACGGAGCCGACAAACACCACGCTCGGTCACGTCGGGGCCGGCGAGGCGTTCGGTGAGATGTCGCTCCTCGACGGGTCGCCGACGCACTTGAGCGTCGTCGCCGAGGAGCCGGCCGAAGCATTCGTGCTGCCCCTTGCAGGAGTCGCGGATCTCCTGGAGGAGGACCCCACGCTCGCGAGCCACCTGTACCACTCGCTTGCAGTGATGCTCGCCCGCCGCCTGCGTGACCGCACGAGCGAGCTCCTGACGTCCTGACCAACCCGTGAGTCCCCGCCGAGATTGCCCAGCTGACGCAGGGCCCGTCGCTTGCCGGTGCTACTGCGCGTAGGTGCGGACGAGTTGGAGCACCATGGCGGCGTCGGGGCCCTCGCCGACCAGCGACGTTTGCGCCGCCGTCAGTCGTCGTGCTGCGAGCGTGCAGAACTCGGAGGCGCTCCCGCGGATCGTGGTCGTCTCGGGAGCATCGGGGGCGAAATGCCATCGATCTCCGTCGGGGCCGACGAGATCGAGTGCGACGGGCCCGCTCAGCGCGAGACCGGCTTGCTCGAACGCGTACGGGAGCGTGCGCCACGCGAGTCGCGTGATGTGGCGCAACCGGGTGGTCGGCGCGAGCTCGACGCCCAGCGCGCTCGCGATGTCGCCGGTGTGGATCCACGATTCGGCGAGGCGCGTCGCCGTGAGCGTCTGCAACGAGAGTTGTCCTGCGACCCACGGGACGCGTCGGTGCGGGTCGCCCGCGCGAAGCTCGGCGAGCAAGGTCTCGGACGACTGTTGCCAGCGTGCCGCGATCGCCGCACCCCCGATCGCGCGCTCGAGTTCGACCTGCGCGGCCGCGGCGGCGTCGACGGTCAAGGATGTTTCGTCGCGCGTTCCGAGGAACCCGTCGCGAAAGCGATCGAGATCGCCGCGCGTGCTGGCGACCGCGAATTCATCGGTCTGGGAAAGGTGCAGGAGGACATCGGCGACGTCCCAACCGTCGCAGGGAGTCGGGCGCGCCCAGTCGGCTTCGGTGCACCGCTCGACGAGGGAACGAAGCTCGGCGTGCTGTGCGGCGAGATCTTCGATGAGCGCTTCCATGCGCGGAGAGGATACGGCGATTCCTGATTTTGCGAGTAGATCGTCACCGAGAATCACCTGGACGAGGGAGCGGCGGTATCCTGATGTGATGTACGACCTCGCGAACCTCCGACCGCTCGAACGCAGGATAAGCCGGCTCGCGGCAGAGGGCGTCGTCCCGGACGAGATCGGGCGACGGTTCAATCGCACTGGGGACTTCATCGAACGCGTGCTCGTCTTCGCGAACCTTCCCGGCCGCCAGGGGCAGAAGGAATCTCAGGCGCTGCGACCACTCGAGCGTCGCCTGTTGCGCTGGCGCGAACAAGGCGCCTCACCGATGGAGCTCGCCGATCGATTTCGTCGCGGCCCCGGGTACATCGAACGGGTGCTCGAATTCGCCGACTACAAACAGCGGCGCGCCAACGAGCTGCCCGAGCAGTAGCAGGGCGCCTTTCTCCCCGCAGCGAGGCGCGTCCGTGATCGTCCGTCAGGCGTCGGCCGCGCTCGACGCCCCGGGTGCCAGAGGCAGCGTCATCGAACCGATCACCTCATCCGATCGCTCGCTCCCGCGCTCGTTGACGACCACGATCCCGGCGGCCTTTCCGGTTCGGGTGACGCGCACGGTGATGGCGTCCGGTTTGGCGTCGGAAACGGCGGACTCGATGAGCGACGCGAACTCCCGCCGGAAGAGCACCGGATCGGCAAGAACGCGCACGCGGGACATCTCGATGTCGACGATTCTCCCGGTGAGGAGCGGCTCGAGCTCGTCGAGCGCCGCCCGAAGCTGCTCGAGGAGATCGACCGATGTCAACGACATCTCGTCGACGAGCCGTCGCGGGCTTTTGTGATGACGGCACTCCCCGACACGAGTCAGGTCACAGCTTGGCTTTGGCGATGCAAATTGCGAGGTGCGCGTCCAGGACCGCTTCGCGAGTGGCATCCGCCACGCCGGTGTCGGCCTCGGCGGCCGCTTTGGCGCTGTCGCCCGCTTGCTCGAGCTCGATGACCGCCGTTCGCTCATCACTGGAGTGCGCGGCCTTTTCGGCCTTCTTCGCGAACTCGCTCACCACCGCGAGCAACACGGGAGATGCACCCCCATCGGCACGCACGCACGCCAGCGCACTGTCGGTCTTGACGCACGCGTCGCGCAGCCGCTCTCCGGTCGTCGTCACCGGCCGATCGTACGTCCCGCCTCGACCACGCGCTACCCACCGCCGCGGTGGCCGCCGCGGTGGCCGAGTCACAGCTCGCGGCGGTATGCCTCGAGTCGTTGCACCAGCTCCGCCGGACGTGCGAGCGCGGGCAGGTGGCCACCGCCCATCTCGTCGGGAACGATCCCGAGCCGCTCGCGAACGACGCGGCGTTGGAAGGTGGCGGGGAAGAAGCGGTCGTCACGGCACAGGAGAAACCGGGTCGGCACGTCGGGCCACGAGTCGCGAGGCCACGGCTTCTCGAACGGCGTCCCCGACTGCTCGCGGACGTGGAGCAGCGATGCCGCCGTCAGCTCGGGCGGGAGATCGTGCGTAAACACGACCTCGGGGTCGAACGGGTCCGGGAACTCGTGCGCGGTGTTCGCCCACCAGTCCCCGGCAGACTCGCCGGGCCGCGGCACCATCGCCGCCACCAGGATCAGAAGCACCACGGGGAGCCGGTCGCACACCAGCGGCGCCGTGAACCCGGCCAGCGACTGGGCCACCAGGATGACTTCGCGTCGATCACCGACCGCGTCGACCACCGTGTCCGCGTAGTCCTCCAGCCCGGCATCGTCGTCGTCGCACGGCAGGTCCACCGCCACGACGTCATGGCCCAGCGACTGGAGCCGCGGGCTGACAAGGTGCCAATACCAGGAGTCAGAACCGGCGCCGTGGATGAGCACGTAAGTAGCCACGGTGATACAGACGTACGACACCGGCCAAACTCATCGACGGGCGACACCCTGCCGGCCACTCGGCATACCAATCGCCGTGGGTGATCGGTATCGTCCGCACCATGGAAGATCGACCGACGCCACCGGACCGCACGCCCGCGGTGCGATCCCAGCCACCACCCGAGACACTGTTGCGGATCATGAATCCGGCGGTCCGCGCCATGGTCCGCACGCCCATGGGTCGGCTCGTGCCGTGGATGGGTGTGGTCCGCTTCGTCGGCCGCAAGAGTGCCAGGCGCTACGCGGTCCCGGTCGGCATCCACGATGTCGACGGGATCGCAACGGTGTTCACCGACCGGCCATGGAGACTCAATTTCGGAGACGGCACCCGTGTCACCGTCGCACAAGGAGGGCGAGAACGTCACGGACGGGCGGTGCTTGTCGAAGACAGAGAACAAGTGGGCATCGCGCTCCTGAAGGCACTGCAACGCACGTCACGGCCGAGCAACCTCGGCCTCAAAATCACCAAAGGTCATCAGCCGACCGCGAACGAACTCGCTGCCCTCGGAAGTTCGATGATCCAGATCCGCTACGACGTCAGCACGTGATCGCCCGGAAGCCCGCCGCGCTCGGGGCGTCGGCCCGTGAGGTCATGCCGTGGTCGGGAGTTCTTGCGTACGACTATCTTGACGTTCGTCATTGCGGCGGACGATCGGGGTTTGCGGTGGGAGGATGAGAGCCGAGGCACCGGGTTCGCCAGGGCATGCCAGGTTCTCGACCGATCCGGGACGAATTCGGGTCGCGGGCGAACTCGATTTCTCGAACGTCGAGGAACTCAGCGCGAAGCTCGCGCATGTCGATCCCGTCGGCGGTCGCCTGCTCGTCGACGTGACCGACGTGGCGTTCGTCGGTGTGTGTGCGGCTCGCGAACTGGTGCGCTCGGCACGCGCAGTCGACGAGCAGCCCCGGGTGACGGTACGCAATCCACCGCAGGTGCTGGTGCGGCTTCTTGACGTGTTGGGCTGGGCCGACGAGATCGAGGTGTCGTACGGCCAGATGTTCAACGTCATGCACGACTCCGCCGAGATTGCGCCGGGCGCTTCGCCGTCGGGCGGCCCGGGGGTCAGGATCGACGCGGCATCGGCTCGCGACCTCAATTTGTTCATGTCGAGGCTGCCTCGAGACATCGCCGGAAGTGTCAGTCGACCGGTTGTCGTCTGGCGAGGGATGGACCGTTCGATCATCCAGGTGCATGTGTCGCGCGTCGACGGCGGCGAGTGGCAGGTGCGGTTGGGCGAAGAACGCCCCGAACACGCCGCGCCCGACATGCCCGAGGTGCTCGACCCGCGACTGAATGATCTCTCGACGATGGTGTGGGTGACCGACGGTGACCGACTTGCGAAGTGGTTCAACACCGCCTGGCTGGAGTTCGTCGGCGCGGAATTGGTCGACGAGCTCGGTTGGGGGTGGATGCGCCACATCCACCGCCACGATCTGTTTGCGCTGCTTCAAGCGTACGAAGCCGCCCAGACCCACGGCACGGATTTCGCACACGTCGCTCGACTCACCGACCGACACGGGCAGCTTTGGTGGGTGCGGGTGCGCGCAGTACCTCGACGGACGAACGGAGAATTCAGCGGCTTCGTCGGAATGTGCGAACCGCTCGAACACGCGGACCTACTCACGGCGCAGGAGCACTCGGGCGTCAATGAGGTCCGCTCGCCGGATCTCACCACCGAACCCGAGCACAACGACGACCGGCTCGCCAACATCCAAGCTGCGCTCCTGAGCTCTCAATCCGCCGAACCGATCGAGGCAGGCTTGCTGCGCCAACTCGCCTCCGGATGGGTGCGCCAGCACGACGAGCTGCGAACCCGTCACGACCACATCGTCCTCGCGATCGGTGAAGCAGCTGCGAACTCCATCGTGCACGCCTATCCCGACGGACGCGGACGAGTACGCCTCGCGTGCGAGATGCGACGGTCGTACGCGCAGTTCCGCGTCCGTGATTGGGGCACATCGCGACGTGCGAGGCCCGACCCGGACACCCGCGAGAGCGCGCTCATCCACGCGCTGACCGACAACGTGCGCGTCGATCATCTTTCAGACGGCACCGAGGTCGTCCTTTCCTACAACACCTGACCTCGCTCCTCCTACGTTCGGAAGAAGCGTCGTCTGCTCTTAGATCGCGGTCACCGTGGTGCGCTTCCACATGTGAAGGCTGACGAGCACGATCCACAAGCACCACACCAGGAACCCGAAGAGGCCGATGAAACCCAACGCAGCTGCGTCGCTCGCGGTACCAATCGTTCCGATGAGGAACAAGAGCGCGGCGATCCAGCCGATGATGTTGATCCCCGGCGCGAAGAGCTTCGTGCGGTACGACAGCAACGTCACCGCTGCGATGTGGACCACGATCCCGAATCCTCCGCTGGCGAGCAGCACGAGAGAGAGGATGTAGAAGAACTTCGCTCCGCCGGCGACGTCCTTGTGCTGCAACGCAACCGCAGACGTGATCGCTCCCGAGGCCAGCGCCATCACCACACCGACGGTGAGCCCACCGAGCGCGACGACGGCCATCCGCGGACGGCCATCCTCCGCCGTGGCCATCAGCCGCCACAGCGATCCGAACCACCACAACAAGCCGATCATCCCGAGACCGCCGAGGAACAGCGCCGCCTCGATCCCGCCCGAGTGATCGCTGAAGTACTTCGCGATCTTCTCTACCGAGTCATCCGTCGAGGGCGGCGCGCCCGGCAGGAAGGCGCCGATGACATTCAGCACGACGAACCAGATGCCGCCGAGAGCGGCGTAGCGCTCCCACTTGGACTCGTCCATATGGAACCCCCGCTCAGACCGGGCCAACCGGCACTTCGGTCGCTGTCGAAAGAATCGCATGAAACGTGTCACGGGTGGTGGCAATGCGCGGCGTCCGTCAGTTGTGCGCGTTGAAGAACGTGACGGTCTGCGGCGCATACGTCGCCGAGTACTCGTGCACCGCGAGCACGACGTTGACCTGGTCGCGCAGCAGGATCGCGGGGACGGCGTTCGGCCGGGTCGGCGAGATCGGGCGAACCGGCACCCGGCTCTACGTCGACGCGACGCTGCGCGGCACCGACAACACGATCACCGGGACGCCGATCTCCGTGCAGGGAAAGGACGCATCAGTCTGGGCACTCGACCTCGCGCCCTGACCCTCCGTTCGATCGTCCGACCTAAGGCAGCGGTTCCGATGCGTTCTCTGCCTCTTGCCGATCCACGCCCATCGCGTCGAACAGGAATGAGAGGGTGGTGTCAAGCATCTGATCGGTGACGATGGACGGATCGACGAGGCGGTCGATGCCGAGGCCGTTGAAGAGCGCCATCCCGATCTCGGCGAGATCCGCGGTGGGGTAATTCGGGGCGACACCGAGGACTTCGTATTCATGTTCGATCAGCGCTTGGACTTGTGCGCGCGCGCGTTGGGCACTGGCGGCGAGCTTTTTCTGTGCGTTCGGATTGCGTCGGGCGTACAGGATGAACTCGAGCCAGAGCGTGACGAAGCTGTCGTCCCACGGAGACGCGTCGCTCCGCAAGATTTGACGGATGCGCGGGAACTGCTCGGCCTGGTCGTGTGAGCCGCCCTCCAACGCTTCGCTCACGACCGCGAACTGACGATCGACGCGGTCGTGGAAGAGCTCGAGGAACAGGTCGTCCTTGCTCTTGAAGTTGGAGTAGACGGCCCCCTTACTGAAGCCGGCAGTGGCGGCGACCTCGTCGAGCGTGGATCCGTGGAAGCCATTGCGGGCGAACACGATGGCCGCGGCGTCCAGGAGGTGCTGGCGGGTCATCGCTCGGCGACGTTCGGGGGTGAGGGGCTCGAAGCTCAACGCGGAACCCCCTTGACGTACCCGCCGTTACGGCGAATACTCCAGAGTATGCAGTCTACGACTCGGAATCTCACGAGCTTCAGGGTAGCCGCGACACACGCCGAGGCGCTGGCGTGGCTCGCCCGGCGTCTCGACTGGGAAGATCGCGTCCTGGATCTGGAGGCCGGCTCGGGCGAACCCACCGCACCAGTCGCACGGGCGAGTTGAGGTGACGGTGCAGACGGATGCGGGCGGGGCGGGTTTCGACCCGTTCGAGTTGCCGGACACGATCCAGCTCGGCACCATCGATGATCCCTATCCCCGTCTGGCCGCCGCTCGCCGCAAGGGGCCGGTGCAGCTCGAGTGGCCGCTTTCGGACGATGCAGCAGCCGCCGCGCTGGAGGGCGATCCGTGGATCAACGTGCTCGGCCACGACGAAGTCGTCGCCGTGCTGCGCGACCACGAGACCTATTCGTCGAACGTCATCGCCGAGCTCATGGCGCCCGCGCTCGACCACACCATGATCGCAATGGACGAACCCGAACACCGGGCGCAGCGCGCCCTGGTCGCACCCGCGTTCCGTCCCAAGCTCCTCGCCCGCTGGGAGCACGAACTCATCGGACGAGTCCTCGACGAACTCATCGACGCGTTCGCTCCGCTCGGTCATGCCGATCTGGTCCGCCGACTGACCTTCGCGTTTCCCGTACGCGTCATCGCGCGAATACTCGGCCTGCCCGAACGCGACTCGCCACAATTCCAGCGCTGGTCTCTCGAGCTCATCAGCATGATCGTCAACTGGGACCGCGGCATCGCCGCGTCAAACGCACTACGCGCCTACTTCGCCGAACGCGTCGCCGAACGTCGCCAACACCCACGAGATGACCTCATCAGCGAACTCGTCGATACCGAAGTCGGCGGGCAGCGGCTCACGGACAAAGACATCTTCGCCTTCCTGATCATGCTGCTCCCAGCCGGGATCGAGACCACCTACCGCTCGCTCGGCAACCTCCTGTTCGCGCTCCTCACGCACCCCAACCAGCTCGACGAAGTCGCGCAGAACCCCGAACTGCGCGGCGCAGCCATCGAAGAAGGCCTGCGCTGGGAAACGCCGCTCGTACTGATCCCGCGCCAATGCGTACGAGACACGCAACTCGGCGGCATCGACATCCCCGCCGGTCGAGGACTCAACGTCTTCCTCGCATCCGCAAACCGCGACGAACGCCACTACACGGAGCCTGACCGCTTCCACATCCACCGCACCCCCGCGCCGCACATCTCGTTCGGATCCGGACCACACATGTGCCTCGGCCAACACCTCGCCCGCATGGAATCCCGCCTCGCGCTCGATGCAATACTCCAACGCCTGCGCAACCTTCGCCTCGACTCCCAAGCACCCCGCCCCCGCATCATCGGCAGCCTCTTCCGATCGCCAAACACACTCCCCATCTGCTTCACCGCCTGAGCCAATCACGCTGGTTTCGCAAGCCCGGACAAACCGAGTCCGAGGCTGCGAAGACCGGCAATGGGTTGTGCGCGCCTCTACTACTAGTCCCGCCCAGGCGTTTAGCTCGCAGATGGCGGTGCGGACTCTGTAGGCGGCGCTACCGGCAAGGCCGATCGGCCGCCCATACTCCCGACGTTGACGATGCTGCCGCCTTTCCGCTGCAATCTGCGGGGCATTCTCGGGCGCCAACGACCAGGATGCGTGATGTCATGAGCTTCGTCTGGCGCGACCATACCGAGCGGGCAACAAGGATCGCCCGGAACGCCGGATCGACGGCAACAGATCGCCGGTCGAGGACGACGAGATGAGAGGACCTGATCATGGCCGAGCAGACACAGGCGGCGCCCCGGGTCGCTCTCGTCACCGGAGCAACGTCGGGCATCGGACGGGCGGTTGCCCTGAAGCTCGCGAGTGACGGCTTCGAAGTGATCGTGCACGGCCGCGACACTGCGCGCGGCGCGGCGACGGTCCGAGCCATCGAAGAGGCAGGCGGACGCGCCCGCTTCGTGGCGGCCGACGTCGCGGACGCCGACGACGTGACCCGGCTCGCGAAGGAGGCCGGTGACGTGGACGTCTTGATCAACAACGCGGGTTTCTCATGGTTCGGTCCCACGGCCGACCTCGATCCCGCCACGTTCGACGCGCTCTTCGCGAGCAACGTCCGTTCGGCCTACCAGTTGGTTGCCGCGATCGCCCCCGGGATGGCATCGAGGGGACATGGAAGCATCGTCAGCCTCGACTCGATGTCGGGACACGTCGGCCTCGCCGGCGGTGCGGCGTACGGGGCCACCAAAGCAAGCCTCACCGCCCTCTCCCGCTCCTGGGCCGCTGAGTTCAGCCCGGCGGGAGTTCGGGTCAACACCGTCGCGCCCGGGCCGGTCTATACGGACGGGGCCAGCCCGGACCGGATCGAGCAGTTGGGCAAGAGCACGTTGCTCGGGCGCGCCGCCCAGGTCGAGGAGATCGCGGACGTCATCGCCTTCGTCGCGTCGGACAAGGCGAGCTACATCACGGGTGCGGTGATCCCCGTCGACGGTGGACGCACGGCTATCTGACCGACATTGCTTCCACTGGAGATATTGCTATTCGTCGGCCTCAGGTGGGGTGAGTGCCTCGAGCGCGTCGATGATGCTGCGCTGTTGTCGGAACGATTCGACCGCGACGGTCGACCGTTCGTGCTCACGCATCGACGCGCCCGGGCCGGGCACGGGTGGAGTTGCGGCCCAACCGTAGACGCTGTGCCAGAGCACCTGGTCCGAGAGTTCCTGCGGCACGAGATCGACCTTGTCGAACGGCAAATGGAGCGCGAGCTGGCGGGCGTCACTCGCCGATGGGAAGGCGGTATCGAGATAGGACGCCACCACCACCGGGTTGCGGTCGCCGAGGGACTGCTCGGGTTGGATCGCGTCGTAGGGCGTGAAGTCAGGTCGCCTGGTGAACGCGTCGTACATCGGTGTCGCGAGCGCGTCGAACAATGACAACGGCTTCAGACCGAGGATCAACTCAGCGGTACGAAGCGCGCTGTACTGGTCGTAGCGCGTGTGCACGACCGCGCCCTTCTTCGCGTATGGAGAGATGATGAACGCGGGCATGCGGTGTGCGTCGACGTGGTCGGCACCATCTTGGGAGTCGTCTTCGATGACGAAAATGGCCGAGTGCGCCCACACCTCGCGATCGTGGCTGATCAACTGCACGAGCTGACCGAGTGCGAGGTCGTTGTCGGCGATCATCGCCTTCGGTGTCGGCTTGCCGGGCGCGACGCCGTTGGTGTGATCGTTGGGCAGCGTCAGATATACGAACGACGGTACGTGATCGGCGCCACCTGCTGTCCACTGGTTGAACTTCTGCTGGAAGTGATCGAAGCGACTGTTTGCGGGATCGCCGACCTCGCCGTAGTGACCCGAGTCGGTGTTGCACCGAAGATTGGGATACGTGCCGTCGCAGCCGAACCGGGGCGGATAGCTGAAGTCCTGGCCCGCGTTCACGGCCGGTTTCGTAGGGCGGCCATCGTCGGCGAGTCCGGCCGAGAACTCGCCGAAGTTGTTGAACGACACGCCCTGGCGGACGGCCTGATCGAAGACGAACGCGTTCGGCGGATACGTCTCGGCGGTGAGTCCTGCGCTGTTGACCCGGCCACGGCCGGAATAGTCGGCGTGCAGCGCCTTTTGCACGAAGTCGATCGCGTATGAGCTCGACGTCACCACGTGTCCGTCGGTACTCACCTCGCTATCGGCGTAGAAATGGTCGAGCAGGGGAAACCGGCGCGCAAGCCCGTGCGCATTCGGGGTAACGCCACCGGCGGGACCGCGCACGCCGTTATCGTCGACAACCTCCAAGCTAGGGTCGCCGTCGCCGCGCGGCTCGCTGCCGAAAATCTGGTCGTAGGTGCGGTTCTCGCGCACGACATAGAACACATGCGTGATCTGCCGGCTCGGCTCACCGTGCTTGTCGACGACCGGAGTGTGGCGAGGAGCGCGGCGGAAGTTCTCGGGCCGGACTTGAGCGTCCGCAATGCGCGTCAAATGCCGCACCTCACGATCCGTCGGGCGCTCGAGCACACCGACATAGCCGTTGAGCTTGTCGATGACGTAGCTGCCGTACGGTGCGGCCCCACTGTTCGCCCAGTTCTGACCGTACTCGGGATTGGGGCCCGCGCCGAGCCCTTTCGCGGCGAGCCACACGAGGTGCGCACCGTCGGGTGTCACCGCAACCGCCGCCGGATAGGCCGCGGTCGGGATCTTTCCAACCAGGCCGAAGTTCGGCGTGCGCCCGCCGGGTCGATGGCCGAGCGCGATCACGGCGACCGCGTCTTCCCCACTGTCTGCAACGAACAGTGTCCGACCGTCGGGGCTCTCGGCGAGGTCGACCGGAGCGGAACCGATTCCTTGTTTGCGTTCCACCGATGCGGTACGCGCAACGGTGCGCGTACTGGTGTCGAGCGCAACCACGCTGTCGCGGTTCGTCACCGCGACATACATTGCATCGCGCCGCGGGTCGGCGAGCAGCGCTTCCGGATGCGCCTCGAGATCACCGCGAGGACCGCCAACACCGATGGTTGCGACGACCACCTTTGCCGCCAGGTCAACGACGCTCACCGTGCCGTCGAGCTCGTTGCTCACGTACGCGGCGCGGCCGTGTCGTTCGACCGCCACGTCGTACGGGAAATTGCCGACGGCAACCAGCTGCGTCGCGTGCGCGGGCTGGGTGAGGTCGACGATTGCGAGCTTGTCGGCCTGATTCAGTGCGACCAGCAATGTGCGGCCGTCAGGCGTGACGCTGAGTCCTTCGGGCCAACCGAGGTCACCGCCTTGCCGTTGCGCAGTGCCGCCCGTCGTCGGCGGGAGCTGGATCGGCGTTTGTTCGGTACCTCTCCCGGTCGCGGGGTCGACCTCGAACACGTGCACCGCGTCGCCGGCGTTCGCGACCGTCGGACCGTACGATTCGGCGCTGCCGAGCGGTTCGCCCGAGACGTACGCGACTTTGCCGGTGGGGCTGAATGCGATGCCGCCATAGGCTCCCGGCAAAGGCAGGACTTGCACCACCGCGCCCGTCGCGACGTCGACGACATGCACGCCATCCTTGCCGTGGCCCGAGTCGACCGCCCAGTAGAAGCGGCCATCGTGTGTCAGGGCGCCGCCGGTAGGGAAGTCGCCGACCTCGGTGAGCCGACCCGCAGGGCGAAGATGGCGACCATTGGCGGTCAGCAGCAATGACGGTCCGATCTCCCCGCGTCGCACGCCGCGATGGGAGCGCGACGACGCGGGACCAGTACTTGCTGTTGTCACGCCGAGCGCAGACGCGACGAACGCGATCAGCAGCGTGAGGCCAACCGGGCGGAACACCGAACGTTTCATTGCGCTCCTCGCGTATCGACGCGACTACCGACCGTCGCCAACATGGCTACTCGACCCGCGATCGTCGGACCACCCCTTCACTCAGGATTCACCGAGCGCCGACTCGTGTACAGCCAGCCGCCCCTATCGATGCGATCGCGAGCACGACGAGTACGACCGTGAACGTGTGAAGCCCAAAGCTCGGTAGTGCCTTTTGGCTGTCTTCGCGCCACTTGCCGCCCGAGCCGACGACCGGGCGGTGTCCCGAACCGCCAGATGACGACTCCCACCCAAAGGGCGAGGACGACCACGCCACCTACCATGAGGCGCAGCGTACGCCGACGTTTCGAGGCGTTCGATGGAGCGGAAGTGAAGTCCCTGCGACGGGTTGTCAACAACGAAATGACGACAGACCGTGGCGCAATCGGACTTCTTCCAAACCCGGAACTTGCGAAACGGCTCCAGCACTCGCGCGACAGTCGTAGGCGCCATCAATGCACGCGTGTCACGCCGATCGCCCGAGCCGCTCTCACGTCCGATCGCGGTCGATCAATGCCGCGCCCCGACGATGCGTCGGAGGTTCTGTTCGCAGGCTTGTGTCGCCGGATGTTTTGGCCCGTAAGCCCGACGGAGGAGGCCGCGGGCCTCGATGCAGCACTCCAGCGCACGCTGGCGCCGATCTTGTTGATTGTGCAGCGTCGCAACGTTGTTGAGCAGGACCCCGACCTCTGGATGGCTCCGGCCGAGTCGATGCTCCTTGATCCGGAGCGCTCGTTCGTATTGCTGTTGCGCGAGCTGAGGGTCGTGCCGCTGGTGGAGGGCGGCGCAATTCTGCAAGACGACCGCGACTTCATAGTGGTCGGCGCCGTGCAAACGCTCCATCTCCGCCAGGACCCGGGTGAGCACCTCGCACGCTTCCGCTCGGCGTCCCTGGGCCGCGAGCACCGCACCGAGCAGACCTTCGTCGGCCACATATTCAGATCCGGCCGCATGCGAACGGGTTCGGAGCGCGAGCGCCTCGCGGATGTGCGTCTCGGCAGTTCGATAGTCGCCTCGTGCGTACGCGAGGCCTGCGAGGTTGTGACGCAGGACGGCAAGAAGGTCGGGCCGTGCCACCGAGAGCGTGTCCAGCGCGGACTGCACGTGCTCGTAACGGATCGCCGCCTCGTCGTAGCGGCCGGCAGTCTTGAGGACGACGCCGAGACGATTCAGGATCGCAAGCCGTTGCGCATCGGCCGCGCTTGTGTGTCGCGAGAGCGCGAGCGAAACCGTCAGCACGCGCTCGGCCTGGCCGAGCCGGCCGAGGTGTTGGTACGCGCCCGCCAGGCCCATGAGGCAACGGACCGCAGCGCGCCGTCCTTGGCCGCCGCGATTCGTCGTGCGTTTCGTGACCGTGAACCGCACACTCACGGTCTTGGGCAATTACCTATGCGAGGGTTCATGTCGGCAAACATGCCGTCGGGATTCGGCGACCAGATCCAGGCGTGCAGCACCCAAAGCTGAACCGCCGGGTTGAAGTGCAAGTCCTGGTGCATGATCACGTCATCAATTTTCTGCGTCGCGACCCACTCGACCGCGACCAACCGGAGGTGGCCTGTGCTGTCGTCGGCATACACCATTGCCTCGGGGTTGAGCGGATCAACGACACCGTCGATGGTGTTCGGGTCGGCGTAGTGCTGGCCCATGTGATCGAAACAAAGCTTCAGGTCTTGGCGACGGGATGCCGTGGCCTTGTCGACATCGTGGTAGCGAGCGGTCGCCCGGCGCAGGCCTCCGAGACCCGCTTGCGCGTTCGGCCCCGCGTTCGCGGCCACCGCCGCGGCGAGCACCGCCCCGATCGTCAACACCGCCGCGACGAGCGCGCCAACACGAGATCGTCTCATTGTTCACTCCTGCTCCGTGGAAGGGCTTCGTGACTGCTCAGTCGTCGAGAACGACGGGCTCACAGTGATTGGTAGCGAGGCGAGCATGTGCTGCCTGCGCGGCGACCGCGAGAACCCCACTGCAGACCGACGTGAACACCACGACGCGTGCGGCGAGAAGTTTCATGCTGTTTCTCCTTTCCGGCGCCGGCCCTGTGCGTGGGCCGGTCTCACTGAGCGAAAATACGAAGACGCGGCTACGGCCCGGTTATGGATCGGTTGTGGGCCGGTTGTCGGATAAGAAGGGACATGGGGATGCGCGCCTATCTCACCGAGCGGCTGCGTCTCGAGGTAGGTGACAGGGTCGTCGATCAAGCGAGCCTTCCGGGACGTCAAGGCCGTCTGGCGCTGGCGTTCCTCCTGGTCGAGCACCACCGGCCGGTTCCTCGCGACGAGCTCGCCGATGTGCTGTGGGCCGGTGCGCCGCCGCGCAGCTGGGAAAAGGGTCTGGCGGTCGTCGTTTCGAAACTGCGGGCGGCCTTGGCCGAGAGCGGTTTGGGCGATCGCGCGTTGACGTACGCGTTCGGCTGTTACGAGTTGCACCTTCCGACCGACGCGTGGATCGACGTCGAAGCGGCCGAGGACGCCGTGGAGTTCGCGGAGACGGCGAGGGGGAACGACGACGCGATCGAGGCGCTGCGGTGGGCGGCGACCGCCGCCGAGATCACACGGCGAACGTTCCTGCCCGGCGATGAGGGCCTCTGGGTCGAGGCGAGACGCGAGGCGCTCGGCGTCGTACTCCGGCGCGCGCTCGAGTGCGCCAGCGCGGCCGCGCTCTCGCTCGGCGACGCCGTCGCGGCGACCGCGGCGGCGCGTGAGGCCGTCGCCCTGGAGCCATATCGCGAGCAGTCCTATCTGCACCTGATCCGCGCCCAGACCGCCGATGGAAATCGAGCCGACGCACTCCGCACCTACGAGCGGTGCCGACGATTGCTGAGCGAAGAGCTCGGTGTGGCTCCGTCCCCGCAGACGGAGGAAGCGTACGTTGCACTGCTCGGCGCCGAGACAAGCGCGCCGACGGCGCCGGACTCCGGTTCTGAGCATGCCTCGTCAGTCACGGGCGCGAAGGTCCGGTACGCCAAGGCCGACGACGTCTATATCGCGTATCAGGTGATCGATTGCGCGGGCCCGGATTTGCTTCTCTTCTCCACCGGCATGCTTCCGATCGACAGCATGGACGAGGAGCCGTCGCTCGCTCGGTTCCATGCGCGACTCGCGTCGTTCCGCAGGCTGATCCGGTTCGACCTGCGCGGTGTGGGGCTGTCCGACAGTGTCGCGACATCGAGTCCGCCGACGCTCGAGCAATGGATGCACGACGCGTTGGCCGTCATGGACGACGCCGGCTCGCAACGAGCGGCCGTATTCGCGCCACAAAATGCAGCGCTAGATGTAATGACCTGACAGGTTGTTGAGGCGGCTGATGGGTGGCTGGCCTCCGAGCGCGGTGTGGCAGCGGTGATGGTTGTAGGTGTGGAGCCAGCGGGCAAGTGCGGCGAGGCGTTGGTTGTTTGACTTGTAGGGGC
>JBBQXS010000006.1:0-128668 GCA_038209365.1 Acidimicrobiia bacterium
CCGCGGGTCGCGGCCCAGCCGCCGGGCGTCATGCCGTCGGTGCGGACGAGGCGGTGCGCGAACAGCCAGCGATCACCGGCCGGTACCAGCTCGTCGCGGTAGCGGCCCCAGTGGTCGATGCCCGCGCCGGTGAGCACCGTGAAGTACGACGACGCATGCGCCGCCGACTCCGACACCACGTCGATCCAGACGCTCGACACGTGATGCTGCATGCGTCCCGGCGGCGCGCTCGCGACGACGTCGGTGCCGACGCCTCCGAAAAACCGTCGGATCGCGTCGTGGCCCTCCGCACGCGCGCCGCCGACGCCGTGCACCTCGAGCACGCCGTCGGCCGCGAACAGCGCAACGAGGTCGTCGAAGCGCCCGCGATCGGCCGCGTACGTGTACGACGCGATCGTGTGCCGGATCGCCTCCCGGGCCGACAGCTCCCACAGCTCCATGCTCGGAAGCTACGTCAGGCGGGTCTGAACCAGAGGAGCCCGACGGTGTCGGACACCGGCTCGATCTCGACGACGACCGCGAGGTCGAGCGCCAGTGCCGTCGGTTCCAGTCCGCGCAGGTTGCCGACCAGCCGGGGGCCTTCCTCGAGCTCGGCCACGACGATGGCGTACGGCGGCGTGAACGCAGGGTCGACGGGGCGGTGCGTGACCGTCCACGTGAACACCCGGCCCCGGCCCGACGCGGGTTCCCACGTGACATCCACCGATCCGCACGCCGCGCAGCGGTGGCGCGGCGGATGGCGCCACGTGCCGCACGCGGTGCAGCGCTGCAACCGGAGCTCGCCGCGCGCGAGGAACGCGTAGAACTCCGCGTTCGGCCCGACCGGGGCGGGAATCAGGCGGTCGCTCATCGATCGCTTCCGAGAATGACGAGGGAGCCGTCGCCGAAGTCGCCCCATCCCGTGACGCACCCGATCTCGGCGTCGCGCACCTGGGCCGCGCCCGCGTCGCCGCGCAGCTGGCGGACGGCCTCGACGACGTGGTTCATGCCCCACATGTGACCCTGCGACAGCAACCCCCCATGCGTGTTCGTCGGCAGCGCGCCGCCGTCGAGGCGCAGGACGCCGTCGCGCACGAACCCACCGGCCTCGCCGCGTCCGCACAAACCCAACGCTTCGAGCTGCAGGAGCACCACGTACGTGAAGCAGTCGTAGACCTGGAGGAAGTCCATGTCCTGCGGTGACACGCCGGCCGCGGCAAATGCGCGCGGCGCGGCGTCGGTGAGGCCGATACGGAAGATGTCGGGCCGGTTCGCGATGTCGTCGGCAGGATACGGATGGCCTTCGGCGCCGGCGACGATCACCCCCGGCGGGTGCGGAAGGTCGCGCGCGCGCTCGATCGGGCTCACCACGACGGCCGCCGCGCAGTCGGTCTCCAAACAGCAGTCGTACAGGCGGAACGGCTCCGACACCCAACGGGCACTGAGGTACTCGTCCATCGTCAACGGCGTGCCGCGCATCAGCGCGCGCGCATTGTGCTGCGCGTGCGCCCGGAACGTCACCGCGATCTCGCCGGTGTCCGTGTCGCGCGTCCCGAAGAGCTGCTTGTGACGCATCGCGATCCACGCGTAGAACTGCGCCGCCGATCGCGCGCCGTACGGCAGGTAGAAATCCACGACCGTGTCGCCGACCGCACTGCCATCGAGGCCGCGCCGCGGGCGGGGCACCTCCGCGCGCGGCCGGAACGCCGAGTAGCCGTTCCAACCCACCACGACAAGAACGTGGCGCGCGATGCCCGCAGCGACCGCGAGCGCGGCGTGTTGCAAAGACGCCACCGGGGACGCGCCACCCATGTGCACGGTGGTGGCGAAGCGCAGCGTGTCGAGGCCGAGGTTGGCGGCGAGCTCCTCGCTCGACGTGTAACCAGGGGGCGGGATGATGCCGTCGATGTCGCCCGCGGCGAGACCGGCGTCGGCGATCGCAGCGTCGGCTGCCTGAAGCATCAACTCGACGGGAAGGTGCTGTGCACCGCGGACGTAGTCGGTTTCACCGATGCCCACGATGGCGGCGCGGCCGCCGAGTCCGTCCACGAGGCGAGGACGCTACCGGGAACAACGCTCGACGCACGGGGCCGCGACACGGCGTGGCCGGCGCGTGGTTTGGGAGGCCTTGGGATCTTGGTAGGCTCCGATTACCGAGTAGTAACTTTTCACCGGGCCGGCCGGGCCGACCCGCACGAGGGGACCGGGCATGGCCGAATTCTCGCTCGAGTTGAACGAAGACCAACAGCAGATCAAGGACTGGGTCCACACCTTCGCCGCCGACGTCATCCGTCCCGCGGGCGCCGAATGGGACGAGCGTGAAGAGACGCCGTGGCCCATCATCGAAGAGGCCGCCAAGATCGGCCTCTACTCGTGGGAGTTCATCGCCACCGCGTTCCAGGACCCGCTCGGGTTGACGTTCCCCGTGCTGTCGGAGGAGTTGTGTTGGGGTGACGCGGGCATCGCGCTCGCGATCATGGGCACGACGCTCGGCGTCTCCGGAATTGCCGGCAACGGCACGCCCGAGCAGATCGTCGAGTGGGTCCCGCAGTGCTTCGGCACGCCTGACGACCTCCGCATGGCCGCATTCGCGGTGAGCGAGGCCGACGCCGGCTCCGACGTGTCGTCGCTGCGCACGCGCGCGGTCTACGACGAAGCCAAGGACGAGTGGGTGCTGAACGGCACCAAGACGTGGATCACCAACGGCGGCATCACCAAGGTGCCGACGGTGCACGTGGTCGTCGCCACCGTCGATCCCGAGTTGAAGGGTCGCGGCCACGCGTCGTTCATCGTCCCGCCGGGAACGCCCGGGCTGAGCCAGGGCCAGAAGTTCAAGAAGATGGGCATCCGCGCGTCGCACACCGCCGAGGTCGTGCTCAACGACGTGCGCGTGCCGGGCAACTGCCTGCTCGGCGGCAAGGAGAAGCTCGACGCCCGCCTCGCACGGGCGCGGGAGGGCAAGAGCAGCCGGGTGCAGGCGGCGATGGCGACGTTCGAGTCCACGCGCCCCCTCGTCGGTGCGCAGGCGCTCGGCATCGCGCGCGCCGCGTACGAGTACTCGCTGCAGTACGCGAAAGATCGTGTTGCGTTCGGACGCCCGATCATCATGAACCAGGCGATCGCATTCAAGCTCGCCGACATGAGGATGAAGATCGACGCGGCGCGGCTGCTCGTGTGGCGCGCGTCGTGGATGAGCGCGACCGGCAAGGAGTTCACCGCCGGCGAAGGCTCGATGTCGAAGCTGTTCGCAGGCGAGACCGCGGTGAGCGTCACCGAGGAGGCGATCCAGATCCTCGGCGGTGCCGGCTACGTGAAGGACCACCCGGTCGAGCAGTGGCACCGCGACTCGAAGATCTACACGATCTTCGAAGGCACGAGCGAGATCCAGCGGCTCGTGATCGCACGAAGCATCTCCGGCCTGCAAATTCCGTAGATCTGCGTCTACCGCTCTGTCGCCCTCAGCGGTACGGCGTGAGGTCGGCCCGGGGTAGCGCGCTTGAGTGTCGGCGCGCGGCCTTAGGTGACCTCGAGCTCGGACATCTGTGACCAACCGTCGCCCCTGACCTCCACGTTGACGATCTCGGGGGTGAGAGCAAGCCACTGCGGCAGCTGCCCCATCGCCCGCTTGAAGTGCGCAGAGCCGACGTGCTTCCCGCCCGCGTCACTGTCTCGGAACGCTTCGACGAGCACGTACACATTCGGGTCGTCGACGCTCCGGGACCAATCGAAGAAGAGGTTGCCCGGCTCGGCCCGCGTTGCTTCAGTGAGTTCACGCACGAGGGTTGGCCATTCGTCGGCGCGTTCAGGCAGTACTGAGAACTTCACGACGATGAAGATCACGCGTCCCCTCCGGAGCCGATCCGCCGGTGCATGCTACGCGTTCGCGTACGCAGCGCGAGCTCACGCCAGAGTCAGGCAGGAGCCCTAGCCTTCGAAGATGGACGACGCCCTGCGGTGCGCGATACAAGCCGACCTCGGGGCACGCATCGTGCGAGCGGTCCGGCTGCGCGGCGGAGATGTTGCGCTCGCGTACGCCGTCGAACTCCACGACGGGCGACGCGTGTTCGCGAAGACGCATCCGTCCTCGCCGCCGGGGTTTTTCACGACAGAGGCGAGCGGTCTTTCATGGCTGCGGGCCGCGGATGCGATCGCGGTGCCGGAGGTGCTCGCGTTGTCGGACGACCCGCCGAATCACCTGGTGCTCGAGTGGATCGACGAAGGAAGTGCCCGCCCGGGCAGCGAACGGGATCTCGGTGTGGGCCTGGCACGCATGCATCGCGCGGGCGTGGCGGCGTTCGGGCGCGAAGATCGGCGGAGCACCGGCAGTCGAGGGCTGCCGAACGAGCCGTGCGCGACGTGGGCCGAGTTCTACGCGGTCAACCGTCTGTTGCCGCTCGCGCGGCTGGCGAGCGAGGGCCGCGCGCTCGAGCCGCCGACGATCAACGACCTCGAACGCCTTGCGGTCCGACTCGCTGCGTTCGACACGGACGAACCGCCGGCGCGGTTGCACGGGGACTTGTGGGCCGGCAACCGGCTCGTCGATGTCAAGGGTCGCAGCTGGCTGATTGATCCCGCGGCCCACGGAGGCCACCGCGAGTTCGACCTCGCGATGATGCGGCTCTTCGGTGGGTTCGCCGGCGAATGCTTCGCCGCGTATGGCGAGGCGTACCCGCTCGAGCGCGGCTGGGAGGATCGCGTGTCGCTGCACCAGATCGCGCCGCTCGTCGTACACGCGATCAAGTTCGGCGGCGGTTATGTCGGAGCCGCGACTGCCGCGATCGCGCAGTACGCCTGACGAGGACGCGCTCCTCCGTCACAGGAGTGACGACCCGGCTGGCTCGTCCCTACTTTCATTCCTACAACTCACGGCTACTCGCCGCACTGGGTGGACCAGCAGACTGGGCCCGGCGTGCCCAATGGACGTGCACGCACTCGTCGGACGCAGCGACGTGATCTACACGATCTTCGAAGGGACTTCGGAGATCCAGCGGTTGGTGGTGGCCCGCAGCATCTCCGGCCTGCACATTCCCTGATCTGAGTCCGCCGAATCGGGTCTCGTCAAGACCGCCAATCGCGACTCTCATCCCTACAAACGGGTGCGCGCGCCCAAGCGCCGGCGGACGTCGGAGCTCTGGGCGGTCGCGTCCGCGTGGATAGCGGCCGCCGTCGGCCCGCGATCGGTCCGGAGATGACAGGTGATGCGCAAGTGATGCGCTCCGGCTGTCATCGTCGTCTTCGGATGAGTACCGGTACCGGAGCCCTTTGAACGGTCGGCTCCGGTGAGACAGCTCGAGAGGGCACGCGATGACCACGGTGATGGTGTTCCATGAGGTTGACGATGTCGATCATTGGCTTCGCTCACCCAAGCGCGAAGAGTTCTTCGGGCCGCTCGGGATGACCGCGCGTACCTTCGTCGATCCGGACAAGACGAATCGGGTCGGGCTGATTGTCACGGTGCCCGATTTGGACACGCTACGAGCCGCGCTGGCGACCGAAGGCGCGGCCGATGCCATGAAGTTTGACGGTGTGCGTCCCGAGACCATGGTCATGCTCATCGAGTCGTAACCACCGCGCCGTATCCAAAGCCAGGAACCAAGGGGAGTTCTATGCCGGACGTCTCGGGAATCCACCATGTGTCTGTCACTGTGACCGACATCGAGCGCAGTGTCCTGTGGTACAGCGAGCTGCTCGGGTTGACCAAGCTGATGGAGGAACCACACCCTGACGGCAACGGCTACGCCGTCGTTCTCGGCAAGCCTGACTGGTCGATGTGCGTTGGGCTCCACACGCACCCAACCAACGAACGCGAGCGATTCTCGGAGTCGAGGACCGGGCTCGACCACATCGGCTTCATGGTGTCCGGTCGCGCCGAGTTGGACGCCTGGGAGTCGAGCCTCGCCGAACGGGGAGTCGAGCATTCGCCGGTCAACGACCAGGGCGGCTACGCGGTACTCGTGTTCCGAGACCCCGACAACATCCAACTCGAGTTCATGTCCATGGGCTGACGCAGCCCCCGACCCAACCGAATGCCCGCTACCTGAAGGATGGAGGATTCCCATGTTCGTGACAGTCATTCATCGAATCCATGACCCCAAAGGGTTCCAGGAAGCTGAGGCCAAAGCACTCGAGGCCGGACTCCCCGCCGGTGTCGCGCTGCCAGTGCACGCGGCAACTCGTGATCACCGACTCGGCATTTGCATCTGGGAAGGCGAGTCAGTGGCGGCAGTACGCGAGGTCGTCGAGGGCGCGGTCGGACCGTGGGCCGACAACGAGTACGCCGAGATGGAAGTTGACGGCCTCACGCCGCAGCTTCGGAGCTAACCGCGGGTAGGCGCGTTCCCGGGCGATGGCCGCCATTTTCGACGGCCCGCCCGAGTTCGTCGATCTCACGGTTGTCGACGGTCGGTGAGCCCCACAAGACCCGATATTCGATCTCAGGAGCCACGATGGCATACGCAGTCATTCATCATTTTCCCGGCGGCACCGAAGCGAACTACGAAGCATCGATCGCGGCCGTGCACCCCGGCCCGAACCAGCTGCCCAAAGGTCAGATCGCTCACGTCGCAGGCGCCGTGCCCGGCGGATGGACGATCGTTGCCGTGCACGAGTCGAAGGAGAACTGGGAGCAGTTCCGCGACGGCACGTTGTTGCCGAAGCTGACAGCCGGCATAGAGGGCGGCTTTCCGACTCCTCCCGAAGAGACGGCGATCGACGTCTACAAGGTCCTGCCGTAACGGCGACGCTCACACGCGCTCGGTCACAACGACCGGAATGATGCGCGTGGTCGCCTTCTGATACTCAGCGAAGTTCGGCATCTTGGCCGCCATCGCGTTGACGAGGCGATCACGCTCGGACCCTTCGGACACCACCGCGGTACAGCGCTCAGCTACCGGCCAACACCCCTCGCCAGAGGCCGGGAACCGCGTCACCGAAGTGGCGATCTGGTATGCCGGTGATTGGGTCGCAGGCTGTCTGGTGCCGGTGGCGACGCGACCCCCATCCCTACTTTCATCCCTACAACTCACGGGCACGCGCCGTCCTGGACGGACTGCGAAACTGAACACGGCCTGTCCAGCGGACGTGCGACTACTCACCTGACGAAGTGCCGTGAGCTACACGATCTTCGAAGGCACGAGCGAGATCCAGCGGCTCGTGATCGCACGAAGCATCTCCGGCCTGCAAATTCCGTAGATGCGCGTGGGGCCTCCGTAACCGCTGCGAGACGGCGCGTCATTCCTGCGCGAGGACGCGACCCGCTTCCGTGCGCATGAATTCGACGGCTGTCCGTGGGTCCATCGCTGCGCCGCGCAGGGCGTCAAAGCGATCGGCTCCGAGGGCGTCGATGAGGCGAACCTGGGTCTCCATCACCATGGTGGTCACGAAATCAGGAGCGACCGGCGGCGCGCCGGCGCCCCAGAGCACCGCGGCGGGTTCGGGATATCCGAGCCGTATCAACCCCTCCCTGCCCAAGCTCGAAGCCGAGCATCGCGACCGCACCGAGTTGCAAGTGCTCGTCGGCGGCGTCGACGACCGCGGCCAACGCGGTCAACCATTCGCCGCGTTCGATCGCGTCTCCGGCGATCATGACCTTCACCATCGCGAGGTTTGTGCGGTCGCCGATCCGGCGCAACACATCGCTGGCTTCGTTCAGCGCCGCGTTCCGCTCGTCTGAGTCGAACGGAAGGGTGGCTCCCAGCGCTGTCAACGCGAGGCCGCGCGCGGCTTCGATCCTTTCGTCGCTCGCGAGCCGTATTGCCTCCTGGAAATCGCCGAGACCCGAGTGGGCATTTGCGGCCTCGCGGGTGGAACCGAGCAGGATCAGCGCGTGCATCAGCTGGTAGCGGTCATCGACGCTCCTCGCTCGCCCGACCCATACCTCGGCGCGGTGTCCCGCCAGATCGAGGTCGCCGCCCGAACAACCAGCCGGAGCAGTAGCCGTGCGGCTCGCGCGCCCTTAGACGAATCCCTGCGCGCGGAGCCGTTCGCGCCGCGCGCACACGTCGGCGACGCGCGGGTTCATTACCTTGAACCACAGGGGCGGGATCAGCGAGAGCATGAGGGTCGTGATGTAGCCGTACGGCAAGAGCGGACTTCCTTCGATGATTTTGAGGTCCGTGTAGCTGCGGAACGGATCGAGGTGGTGGTGCGCATGACGACCGATGCTCCAAAACGCCAGGTTCGTCGCGCGTTGGTCGGAGCTCCAGATGTTCATGTAGCTGTACGGCTCGGGCCGGCCGTCGGCGTCGGGCCACCGGATGAGCCCGTAGTGCGTGTTGTACGTACCGAGCAGGAACAGCGACACGGTGAGATACGCCTGCAGCAAGAAGAACAGCAACGCCCATCCGCCGAAGAACACCGCGACGAGCGCCGCGAGCAGGACCGGCGGAAGGTATATGCCGGCGAGGACGCGCGCCGCAATGAGATTCTTTCCGCGCGCCCGCAAAACGTTGGCTGCCAGCTTTCCCGCCTGCCGGTAGTTGTCGCTCACCGCACGGAAGAAATATCCGTAGAACGACTGCCCGAGCTTGGCGGCCGAGGAATCGTTCTCCGTACAAAAGGACTCCGCGCGATGGTGCACGAACAGGTGCTGGTATTCGTGCACCATCCAGAAAGAGACCGCGGCGGCCGCCCGACCCATCCACCGGTCGAGTCGCGTACTTCCGTGGAGCAGTTCGTGGGCAACGATGAGCACGTTCGACCCTGACATCGCGACCGGAAGCGCGAACAGGACCCACGGGAGCACCGCGTCGTCGCGCCGGAACTGCCAGATGCCCAACGCGACCGCAGCGAGATGCAACAGCACGTAGGCGTAGAGGGCGACGTTTTCCAAGGGCAAGCGCGCGTCGGGTTCGGCGACGTTCGCGCGTACCGTGTTCCACGGGACCGCCGGTTCGTGACCTGCGAAGCTGTCGAAGGCCTGCATGAGCACGAGCCAGCCGACGGTGATCGCGAGGAACACCCACGGCGCCTGGAACAGATAGCCGCCGATGGCGATTATCGGAAACGCGAAGCCGAGGAGATATCCAGGATGGGCCGACTTCATGAGCACCGTCCCCGCATACGCACCGGACGCGCGGGAGCGTAGTTCTGTCAGTGAACATCGCCAAGTGCGTCATGTTGAGACCCTGGCTGACGAGGAGATCGCTTCCGATCAATGGGGCGGGTGTGCACCACGATGTCGCGACGATGGCGCGACCCCCCGTCCGCCTACGGCTCGCGCTTCAAGCGGGTGAGCAATGAGCGGATCTCGGCGTCGGGTTCGAGACCGAGCGCGGCCCGCCCGATGTATTCGAACGCTTCGTTGGGTGAGAGCGGTTGCATGAACGGCCCGGCCCGCACGTCGCGATACAGCCGCGAGAGCACGCTGCTCGACAGGTAACCCGCACCGCCACTCAAGGCCAGGGCGCGATCGACGACGTCCGCCGCCGCTCGATTCACGATGAGCTTCGTGCACTGCCACTGGTGCATGAGGTCGCGGATGTCATCACGCGTGAGCTCGCTGTCCGGACGCGCGATGTGCTCGTCGATCATCTGGCCGGTGCGGCTCAGCGCGGCCCGCGCCGCGGTGAGCGAGACGTCGATCTCGGCGATCTGGAACTGCGTCGCCGGCCGTTCGGCAAGGACGTGGTCGAACGGCGGCTTCCGCCGTGTCGTCACGAGATCGACGATGTGCTGCCGCGCGGCCTCGGCGATACCGAGGAATGCCCCGACGAGCGCGTAGTTGGTGACGGCGATCCCCAGCCATCCGTCGGTGCCGAACTCGCCGATGGGCGCGCCGGGGAACACCATCGCCGCGGGCACGAAGCAGTCGTTGAACACGACGTCGTGACTCCCCGAGCCGCGCATACCCATCGCATCCCAGTTGCCGCGCACGTGCATGCCCTTGGCGCCTCGCAACACGATGGCCATGCCCGAGCGCCACCAACGTTCGCTGTCAGGGATCTTCAGGAACACGGTCACGGAGTCGGCGATGTCCGAGTTCGTGGCGAAGATCTTGTGGCCATTGATGACATAGCCACCGTCGACCGGCGTGGCGGTGGTCTGCGGGAACGCGAACGCGCTTCCCGACTCCGTGCCGGCACCCGAGACGAGCACCTGTGACCGGCCAAGGACCGGCAGGAACTGGCCGAGACCCTCCGACGCCGCGGTGTCGCCGTTGGCGATGCCCTGCAGCCAGTTGCGCGTCACGACCCATACCGAACCGATGTGCATGTTGGCGGCGATGGCCGTCGAACCGCAGCCCCGCGCCAACCGGGATATCGCAACCGTGATGTCGTGCGCCGATTCGACCCCGAGACCGCCGAACTGCTTGGGCGCCGCCGCGGCCAGCAGACCGCTCTCCTTCATGAGATCGAAGTTCTCCGCCACGAACGTGTTCTCGCGGTCGTGCTCGGCGGCCCGTGTGGCGAAGTCGGCCGCGTGCTCCTCGGCCAGTTCGACCATCCGTTGCCCTGGTTCCGTGCAGGCCCGCAACTCGAACTGCATGCCGCGTCCTCCAGTGCTCGATGCTGTGCCTCTTTACTACGCACGGAGGTGTCGCGCCGAAGAACTTCAAGGCCTAGGACGTGGTGCGGGCCCCGGGTAGTGCCGAGGTGATGCGCGGGTGATGCGCGGCTTGTGCCATCGTGCTCTTCGGGACCGGTCGACTTGGACGCCGGGAAGTGAGTGACACGGTCCGGTTTCGAGATTCGTACGAAGGAGCCGGAACGATGACGTTCACCAGTCCGCTGCCGTCGGTCAGTCTTCCTGCCTTGCCGCTGACGCCCTACACGCTGGAGCTTGCCGGCCGATTGGCCGGCAAGGCCGCCTTCATCGATGGGGCAACGGGCCGCACGATGACGTACGGCGAGTTCGAGGACGCGGTACGCCGGCAGGCGGGCGGTTGGTTGGAGAGTGGGCTCGCGAAGGGCGAGGTCGTCGCGGTGATGGCGCCGAATTGTCCCGAGTACGGTGTCACCTTCCACGCCGTTGCGCTGGCGGGTGGTGTGCTCACCACCGTCAACCCGACCTATACGTCGGGTGAAGTCCACCACCAACTCGTCGACTCCGGCGCGACGCGTCTCGTGACGATCCCCGCATTCCTCGACACGGCAACTGCTGCGATCGCGGACTCGGCAGTCAAAGAGGTGTACGTGATCGGTGAGGCCGATGGCTACGCGTCGATCGCCTCGCTGCACAGCGCCGCACCGCTCGCGGAACAGGTGCCCGTCGATCTCGACGACGTCGTCGTGCTGCCGTACTCCTCGGGGACGACCGGCCTGGCGAAGGGCGTCATGCTCACGCACCGCAACCTCGTCGCGAACATCGAGCAGACACTCGGCACGGTCGCGATGCGGGAGGACGACGCCTTCGTCGCAGTGCTGCCGTTCTTCCACATCTACGGCATGCAGGTGCTCATGAACACGGGGCTGCGGGCCGGCGCCACGATCGTCACGATGGCGCGCTTCGATCTCGAGCAGTTCTTGGCATTGCACGGGGAGTACGGCCTGACGCGAGCGTTCGTCGCGCCGCCGATGGTCGTCGCGCTGGCCAAGCATCCGGTCGTCGACAACTACGACCTTTCTGCGCTTCGGTGGATTCTCTCCGGCGCGGCGCCGTTGTCGAGCGAGCTCGCCATCGAGTGCGGCGAGCGGCTCGGATGCGAGGTCGTGCAGGGCTACGGCATGACCGAACTGTCGCCGGTGAGCCACGCCACGCCGTCTGGCATGTTCAAGCCCGGGTCGGTCGGCGTGACCGTTCCGAACACCGAGGTGAACATCGTCGATCCCGCAACGCAGTCGCTGCTGGGCGTCGATGAAGACGGAGAGGTGTGGGTACGCGGCCCGCAGGTGATGAAGGGCTACTGGAACAACGAGTCCGCGACCAAGAACACGATCGATGACGACGGCTGGCTCCACACCGGTGACATCGGCCACATCGACGCCGACGGGCACCTGTTCATCGTCGACCGGCTCAAGGAGCTCATCAAGTACAAGGGCTTCCAGGTCGCGCCCGCCGAGCTCGAGGCAATGCTGCTCACGCACCCCCGGATCGCGGATGCCGCGGTGATCGGGCTGCCGGACGAGGAGGCGGGGGAGATTCCCGCGGCCTACGTCGTGCTCAAGCAGGGACAGGACGCCACGGCCGCCGACATCCAAGGCTTCGTCGCGGAGAGGATCGCGAGCTACAAGCAGGTCCGGAAGCTCACCTTCGTCGACGCGATCCCGAAGTCGGCTTCGGGCAAGATCCTGCGTCGGGTCCTGCGCAACCAAGCCACGCAAGAGGGCTGAGAACGAGCGGGAGGAATCAGGCCATGACGCGAAGCACGGCAGCGAAGACGATTTCGGCTCGCGAGGCGGCCGCACTTGTGCGCTCGGGCGACTGGCTCGACTACGGGGCGGTGCTCGCCCAGCCCGATGTGTTCGACCAGGCTCTGGCGGAACGAGCCAGTGAGCTTTGCAACGTGAGTATTCGCGGCTGCTTGAGCGTGCGACCACGCGCGGTCGTCGAGGCCGACCCCGGCCGCGAGCACTTCAACTATCTCAACTGGCACTTCGGCGCCTACGACCGCAAGCACGGCGACGCGGGACTGCAGAGCTACATCCCGTGCAACCTCGGTGAGATCAGTGACTACTACCGCCGATTCATCGATCCACCGGACATGATGGTGATCAAGACCTGCCCGATGGACGCCGACGGGTACTTCAACTTCAGTGCCACGAACTTGTGGTCTCGGGCGATCGCGTCTCGGGCCAAGGTCGTCATCGTCGAGGTGAACCGCGCGCTCCCGTATGTGCACGGCATCGACAACGGTCTACATGTGAGCGAGGTCGACTACGTCATCGAGGGCGACGACCAGCCAACCCCGGAGTTGCCGAACCTGGCACCGACTGACGCCGACCGTGCCGTAGCGAGACTGATCGCAAGCGAGATCGACGACGGCGCGTGCCTGCAGATCGGTATTGGGGCGATGCCGAATGCCGTGTGCTCGTTGCTGTTGGAGAGCGGCGTGCGCAATCTCGGTGTCCATACCGAGATGCTCACCGACGGGATCATCGATCTCTACAACGCCGGTGTGGTGACCGGCGCGGCGAAGACGTTGCATGCCGGCAAGGTCGTGTGCAGCTTCGGTCTGGGTTCGCGGAAGCTGTACGAAGCGATCGACCGCAACCCCGACATTTCCTGCCAACCCGTCGAGCTCACGAACCTGCCGCACGTGATCATGCAGAACGACCGCCTCACGGCGATCAACAACACGACCCAGATGGATCTCCAAGGCCAGGCCGCGAGCGAGTCCAGCGGTCACCGTCACATCAGTGGCACCGGTGGCCAGCTGCAGTTCGTCCGTGGTGCCTACGCGTCGAACGGCGGGAAGTCCTTCATTTGCATGTCGTCGACCTACGAACGCACGGGTGTGCGGAAGAGCCGAATCGTGTTGAGCTTGACCCCGGGAAATATCGCCACAGATCCGCGCAGCGACATGATGTACGTCGTGACCGAGTTCGGCATGGTCAACCTCAAGGGGAAATCCGTCCCGGAGCGGGCGAAAGCGATGATCTCGATCGCGCATCCGGACTTTCGCGACGACCTGGAACGTGAAGCTCGCGACAACGGGCTGATTCCCAAGGCCCTGCGATGAGGCACGACGGCGTGCGCCTCGACACCCTCTTGGTCCTCACCGAGCGTTGACCCCGGCGAGTGCGTCGATCTGCGATGCCCAACTCCGAAAGCCGCAAGCCCGGCATAGTTCCGACGCTTCGCCGAGCCACGCTTCGCTTTCGGGGTCGAGCCTGCCGAAGTGCCGAAACCGACTTTGCGCGAGCGCGAACAGCGTGGTGGCGCGGTGGTACTCCCATCCGAAGGCGATCGCTATGTCGAGGGCGGTGAGCAAGTACTGCTCCGCGACCTCGTGCTGTCCGAGCAGTGACCCGAGCTTGCCGGCGTACGCGGCGACCGGCCCTTGGCTCGTGACCCCGTTGAACGCCACTTCGTCGGCGAACGGCTCGATGAGGGGGAGCAGTCGCGCCGCGGCCTCGGCGTCGCCGAGCTCGATCGCGAGCACCGCGTAGCCGATGACGGACGTCATCCACATGTTGTCGACCGAGATCTCGCTGAAGCGTGTCGACAGGCCTTCAGACAGGATTTCCCGTGCGATGTCGTCGCGTCCGACCGCGGCGCTGGCGATGCCGTACGCGAGTTTGAACGGGACGACGCCGGGGCTGTCGCTCGCAGCCTGCTCGACGAGGGGGAGCAGCTCGTCATGGCGGCCGGCGAATGTACCGATGACGAAGACCTGACCCGCGAAGAAGGTGAAGGCGTCGGTCTCGCCGATCTGCATGCCGAGCTCGAGGTTCGCCGTGGCGAGCGTCTCGGCCTCCTCGAGCCGGCCGGCCATCATCGCTTCGAACGCGTCGTAGAGTCCGGCCGTCCACCGCAACCGTGGTTCGGCCAGGCCGCGTACGGTCGCGCGGAGCTTGGCGAGGCTGCGTGCCGCGACCACGTGGTCAGCCGACTCGACTGCGATGTTGTAGGCGGAGAGGTACGCGCTGAACTCGAGCCTCGGGTCGCCGATGGTCTCTGCGGCCCGAATCGCTTGCGCCGCGACGCGCGCTCGCAGCTCACGGCGTCCCGGCGCCCACAGCCCGTAGAGCACGGCCGGCGCGATCTGTGCGAGCAGCGTCGGGTCGCGGTACTCGGTCGCGAGATCGAGCGCCTCGTGCGCCGCCGCCAAACGCCGCGCGGCATCGGGCGTGTAGATCAGGCTCTGCGCCAGCAGCGCGCGGAGCCGCGCGAACGTCGCAGTATCGGCGGGGTCGGTGACCTCGAGCGCGGTCTCGACCATCGCGAGGTACTCCGGTGCGCGGTTGTCGAGGAGCATGAAGCCACGGTCGCCTGCAAATACCGCGCGGACCAGTACCTCGTGCGCGCCGCTGCGCCGCGCGAGCCGAGCACCTTCTTCGAGCGTGTCGAAGGCCTGCGTGTCCCCCGCGCGGTGCTGCGCGTCTCCGAGTCGGACCAGCAGATCGGCGCGTTCGGGTTCAGGTCGATCGAGCGCGACCGCGATGTCCAGCGCGACGCGGTAGTGAAATGCCGCCTCGGTGGGGGCGAGGTGGTCGAGCGCGTGATCACCGGCGCGTATCGACCATTGTCGAGCTTCGGCCGGCCACCCGGCGAGCGCGCAGTGACGCGCGAGCTGCACGACCACGGTCGGCGGCAACTCGTCGACGCTCTTCTCCAACGCGCGCGCCGCGAGCCCGTGCAGGTGAGCGCGTCGAGAGGAGCCAACGTCGGTGTACAACGCGTTCGCGACGAGCGCATGCACGAACTGCAGCGACCGGCGGACAGAGCCGCCATCGATCAGCAATCCACCGCGCGCCGCCGCATCGAGCGTGTCGAGAACGACCGTTTCGGAAAGCCCGACCATGTCGACCAGCACGTCTTCATAGAAGTCGACGCCGAGCACCGCCGCGGCGGTGAGTACCTCTGTCGCGTCGTCGCCCAAGGCGTGGACGCGCCTCCAAACCACGTCGCGCAGGCTCGCCGGTACGGCGTCCAGGTCGCGGTCGCCGTCGCGATCGAAACCGGTCTCGGTCCAGTGCCGGATCAGTTGCGACGCATACAGCGGATTTCCGGCGGTCTGCACACGCAATGCGTCGACGACCTGCGCGGGCTCGGGCCCGTCGGCGCTTGCGGTCGCCGACACCAGATCGTTCAGCTCACTTGCGTCGAGACCAACCAGTTGCATCCGGCGCGTCTCGCCGTGATCGAGGTCGGCCAGCGCAAGCCGCAAGGCGTCGGACGCATGCTCGCCCCGGTCGCGGCTGCTCAGGAGGAGCAATACCGACGCGCCGGCGAGCGCCCGCGCGAGGTGACGGAGCAGGAGTAGTGCCGTCGGCTCGGCCCACTGCAGATCGTCGAGCATCACCACCAACGGCCGCGCCATAGCGATCCGGCGCAGCACATCCGAGGCCGCCTCGAACGTGAGGAACCGTTCGGTGCCGTCGTCGGACTCGGTCGGCGAAGGCGTCGTAGCGACCCGGGCCGAGAGCGACGGGCAGATGCGGAGCAGCTCACCGCCGTGATGCGCGACGTGTTCGGCCAGGATGCGCGCAGGGGCATGCTCCACGCACGCGGCAAGGACACTTCGAAACGGCTGCAGTGACACGCCGGTTTCGTCGCAACGTCCGTACGCGACGGTCGCGCTCGACGACGACCCACTTCTTTGAGCGAAGGCGGAAAGCAATGTCGTCTTGCCGATCCCGGCCTCCCCCTCGAGTACCACGCAGCGCAAGCCCGACGCCCGAACGAGCGCGAGCTCGCTCACGAGCGCTTCGAGCTCTTCGACGCGCCCGACGAACCGGACCTGGTGCGCGAGCATGCTCGGGAGCGGGATGTCGACCGCGTCGGTCGCATCGTCGGTCTCCCGCGCCGGACTCGCGGCGGGTGCGGACCCGATGCCATCCCAGCCCGTCGCGACCCGTCGCTCGATGCGGACGACGTCGGGAGACGGATCGGTGCCGAGCTCGTCGATCAGCAGCGATCGGTACTGCTGGAAGGCGCGTAGCGCGTCGGCCTGCCGACCCTCACTCGCAAGCGCCCGTATCAAGAGCCCGCGTGGACGGTCACGGTAGGGGTGGCGTGCGATCTGTCCTTCGAGGAGCGCGACGGCGTCCGCGGACCGCCGCGCCTCGATCAATGCGCCCGCGAGATCGTCGACCGTCCCCGCGTGGATCTCGGTCAGGCGCGCGATCTCACCGTCGGCCCACTCCTCGCCGAGAAATTCCTCCAGCGCGGGGCCGTTCCACAGCGTGAGCGCTTGCTGCAACGCGCGCAGTCGATCGTCGGCGCCGGCGGCATCGGCGACCGCGCGGCAGAACAGCGCTGCATCGACGTCGCCGACGAGCGCGTATCCCGTGCTCGCCGTCTCGAGGATGGCCGAGCCGACCGTCGCCCGAACGCGGGAGACCGAGGTACGCAGCGCCCCGGGCGAGATCTCCAGCATGTCCGCGAGCCACTCCGAGCGCAACCGGCGAGGCGAGTGGAGCGCGAGGATTGCGAGCAGCCGGCGCTGGCTCGCGCTGGGTAGGTCGATCAGCGATCCATCGGTCGCGACGGCGTGCACTCCGCCCAAGACGCGCACGCTCGCGACGAGTCGTTGCGCGTCGCTCACAGTGCGCATTGTCGCACTCGGCCGGCCTGGCGGCGTAGCGTCGCGGAAGTAGCGGCTCCCGATGAACCGTTGAGGTGATCGTGCCGGATCCCGACTTCGCCTTCACTCCGCCTCCGGAAGACCTGCTCAGCACGCCGAAGCACCGAATCGTCGCGCGCGTACCCGGGCCCGCCGAAGCCGCTTCCGCCGTGGACGCCCTTGCATCGGCTGGGGTCGACGGGTCTCAGATCTTCGTCTTGTGCGGTGAGGACGGAGTACGCCGGCTCGATCCGACCGGTCAGCATCACGGTCTCCGAGGCCGACTCGTGCGCGCGTCACAAACCGTCTTCGCCCTCGGTGACATGATCTCCGACGACGCCAACTTCGTAGAGAGCGGCGGATTCATCGTCACTGCGCCGGCGCGCCACGACGACGAGCGTCGAGTCGTCACCGAAACGCTCCGTGATCATGGAGGCACCGAGATGCGTTATTTCGGCGCGACGACGTTCGAAGAGATCAGTTGAGGAGAGCGCATGTCCACACTCGCGTCCGCTCGACTGCATCACCTCGCCCTGACCGTGACCGACGTCGACACGAGTGTTCGATGGTATGAAGCAGTGTTCGGGCTCCACTTCCGGACGGACGTTCCGCACGCGGGCGGCGTGGGCAAGCTCCTCGCCGACGACGACCGGACGGTCATGATCGTGCTGCACCGGCACGACGCGAACGACGGATCGCGGTTCGGCGAGACGAACACCGGCCTCGACCACGCCGGCTTCGTGGTCGCCAGCCGCAGCGACCTCCAGGCCTGGCAGGACCACCTCGAGTCCAACGGCGTCGTTCGCGCCGAGGTAGCCGACCAGCCCCTGACGCAGTCACCCATCGCCGATGAGCCCTATGGCTCAGTCCTCGTGTTCCGCGACCCGGACAACATTCAGCTGGAACTCTTCGCGCCACCGGCAGGCTGACCTCGATCAGAGCCGCTGAGCATCCTCCGGAACGGCGCCCGGACCGATCATCGCGACACGCGGACCTCGAGGCCGGAGACACGCGGCATCGCCGTGAGGCTGTCCACGGCGACGTCGTCGCTCGTGAGGTCGCCCGGGTTCTCGTCGGGGTGGCCGTGCGTGATCGACACGACTCCCTTGCGCACGTTCGGGTCGGGCACGAAGCGCGCAGTGAGGTCGCCGTGATCGGTCGCGAGGGCGACCACACCCGTGCCCCGCTCGTCGTTCGCATGCGACGCGCCCGGGTGCATCCGCACCACGGGTCCGGTCGCGGTCGCGCCGTACACCACCGAGTTGCTCCAGGCCATCTCCCGTCTCGGCGCGAGCACGAACTCGGCGGCTACCGGATCGGTGTAGGTCCCGAGCCGCTCGAGGAGCGGACCGGGCGCGATGTGCCAGCGGCCGTCTTCGAGCATCTCGTCACGGACCCAGCCGTGCTCGACGGGTGTGTTGATGCCATGCGGTCCGGCCGCGAAGAGGTCGTCGGCGTCGAGCGGCGAGTGGCGCAGCACGCCTCGCAGGAATTGCTCGTCGGTTTGGTCGAGGTCGTCGACGCCGAGCGTTGTGCGACCCATCGCCCGGCTCAGCGCCGCGAACATCCACCACACCGGTCGACGATCCGCGACCGGTTCGACGACCGGTCGCGTCGCCTGCAGACCCGAATGCAGCGCCGTCAGCTCGGCAAGTGTCATGTCGGCGCGTTCCAGCTGCCCCGTCGCGGGCAGCACGTGCGTCGCGATCGCGGTGAGTGCGTTGTGCGCGACGTCGACGACCGCGAGCACGTCGAGCGTCTCGAACGCGGCGCGCAGACGCGCAGGTTGTGGAAACGCTGTCAGCGGATTGCCACCGGTCACAATGAGAGCGCGGATGTTTCCGGACTCGATCTCGCCGGCGAGGGCGACGGCGGGGATTTGGCCCACCACGCGTGGAAGCTCGGGCCGGCTGCGCGGTGACGGCGCAACCGCCGCCGGCGCTCTTGCTTTCCGCCGGCGCAGCGGACGGACGAGGCCGCGATGAAAGTGCATGCCCGACGCGCAGTCCAGGGAGCCCGATGCGATGAGGACGACCCATCGCAACCATTCCGCGAGGACGCCGTCGCGCGCCATCGTCACGCCCGTACCGCAATGCATTGCAACGCGCCCGCATGACGCCCGCACGTCGGCTACGAGCTGCTCGAGCAGCGAAATCTCGACGTCGGCCGCGCTCGCGGCGCGCTCGAGCGTGAACCCGGCGAGCGCGGTGCGCAGCGCATCGAGCTCGGTGGGGTCGCAATGCTCGCGCAACTCGCGTTCGTCGGCGCCGTGCGTGAGGAGGGCGTTCGACAACGCGCCCAGCACGGCGACGTCGGCGCCGGGCCGGACGGCAATGTGCACGTCGGCGAGTGCCGCAGTCTCGGTCCGGCGCGGATCGAGCACCCACACCCGCCCACCACCGGCTCGGTAGGCGCGGAGGTGCCGGACGGGATCCGGCAGCGAAGTGCCGTAGCCGTGGGAGACCACCGGGTTCGTGCCGACGAAGATCGTCAGCCCGGCGACCGTCGGGTCCCATACCGGGTTCAGCATCGGATCGCCCGTCACCAGCTCGGCCGCGACGAGGACCGGTGCGTTGTCGACCGTCACCGCGGTGAGGAACGAGCGACTGCCGATCGACGGTAACCACTGGCTCGCGGCGATCTGGCCGGCGGCGTCGTACGCGAGACCGGTTGCAAGGTAGAGCGCGACGGTGTCCGCGCCGTGTCCGTCGATGATCGACTCGAGCCGTCCGCCGAGGTCGGTGAGCAGCTCGTCCCACGTGACGTCGCGGCCGCGCAGACGCGGTCGGTCGAGGCGTTGGGGAGCGTGATGCCACGCCGCGAGACCGCGACCTTTGGAGCACGTGTACCCGCGCGACACGGGATGCGTGTCATCGCCGCGCACACGGACCACTTGGTTGCCGTCGAGGGTGACGACGATGCCGCACGCAGCCGCGCAGATCCGGCAGTAGGAGGGCTGCTCGCGTGTCACGCGTCAGGCGGACCAGGACGGATCAAGCCGAGGCCCTGCTGGCAGTGTGGTCCACCCCAGTGTTCGACGATCTGTCCGTCGCGGATGCGGAGGATCGCCGTGCCATTGATCTCGACGGGTTCGCCGGACGGCGGCACCTCGTAGAACGTGGTTCCGGTATGCGTGCCTTTCACCGTCCAGTTCGAGACGACGAGATCGTCCGACTCGATGAGGAGGTTCACCGAGAACGTCATGTCGGGAAACGCCGACCTCGCCTCTCGCCACCAGTGTTGCTCGTCGCTGCGGACGTCGCTGCCGACGCGTTCGGGGTTGACGCGTTCGGTGACATGACTGACGAAGTCGTCGGCCCAGAATTCGAACACGGCGTCGGTGTTGCCCGAATCCATCGCCGCGCTGTACTTGCCGAGCAGTCGCAGGTTCTCTGACATCCGCCTTGTGTAGCACGCCGAACGGCCCGGACCCAGGGGTGCGGGAGACACGAAGCCGTGGAGATCGACCACAATGGTGCTGATGCTCGAAGTCGTGCTGGTCGAGCCGCAGATCGCCACGAACACCGGCAACATCGTCCGCTTGTGCGCGAACGCCGGCGCGAGGCTTCACCTGGTGCGACCGCTCGGCTTCACGCTCGACGATGCCGCGCTGCGCCGGGGTGGACTCGACTACCACGAACTCACCGACACGCAGATCTGGGACACCTGGGAAGACTGCCGGGCAGCGCTTGGTCCCGAGAGGCGCTGGTTCGCAACGACCTCGCGTGTTCCGTCTCGACGCTACGACGATGTGCACTACCGGGAGGGTGATGTCGTCGCGTTCGGTTGCGAAGCACGCGGTCTCGGCGAGGCGCGCCTTGCCGAGTTCCCGTCTGCGCGTCGCCTGCACATTCCGATGCGTCCGTCGAATCGCAGCCTGAATCTCGCGAATGCCGTGAGCGTCATTGCGTACGAAGCTTGGCGTCAACGCGACTTCGCAGGCGCCGCGACGGGAACGTTCCAGGAATCGCTGCGCCCCGCCGGCGCAGAGGGCCGGGCCGCCAATGCAGCGGACCCACGTGCGAGCTCGCGTGACTGCACGCGGGGGTAAAATCCGTGGTCGAGCTTGGCAGGCGTTTTCACCAAGGAGCACCCGTCCAATGGAAATTGTTCGCAATGCCGATGGCTCCCTCGTCGTCCCCGTACCGCAGCAGCGACAACACGCCGGCGATGACGACGACTCGTCGGCCGGTGCCGATGGCAATGCGAACGAGACGCATGCTGCGCCCACAACCCGCCTGCTGCATCCGGGCGAAGGTGGATACGACGAGGCGCTGGCGGAGTGGGATGCCCAACAGAACCCCGATCGGCCGCCGGTTGTCTCGACTGCCCGTGGCCGGGAGGAAGCCATGACCCTCGTGCATGCGGTGGCGACCTCGCCCGATCATGCGGTTGCGCCGGCCGTGGACGCGCTCGAGGATCCGGAGGCAACTGGACAGGCGCTGCGACACGTTCTGGTCGGCGGGGTGCACTCGGTCGAAGCATTCGCCGACGAGGTCGCCCAGGCAGAGGGCGGCGACCCACTCCCCGCGCACGAGGCAACGAAGATCATCGGTGAGGTGCTCGCGGAGCTCGACTGACCTCGCAGCGGACGGAACCGTCTGCGGTGTTAGAAGCGCGTCTCGGTGTCGATCGAGATCGACTGGCCTTCAGGAGCGACGCCGACGCGGCATGGTGGACACGTGGTGGGTGTCGACCCGTCCTTGAACTTGCCCGCCTTGAACATCCGTTTGCATTCGTCGCACTCGACGAAGGTCTCGCGTGGTCGTGAGGTCACACCGGCACTCTACTCACCCACGCGTGGTACGCAGACCGTCACCCATCATCACTGTGCGGCCGCCCGCCAGCCAACGCTCGACGGTCGGCCGGTGGTCGCACCGACGGTCGCGCGCGTGGGGCTCCGTGGTCAGGATCGGTGACACGAACGTCGACATCGGTGGCCCGGGGGTGGGATGTACGCGAGAACGTTGACCGCCCGAGCAGCGTGATCACCACGTCCGGAAAATCCTCGCGGGTGTGTCCTTTCGGCGTCCTGCTGTTCGTAGCAGGGGTGAGAGGCCGGCGCCGGCCGGCACGACGAAGGGAGCCACTCCGACGACCGCGACTCGCTGTCGATCTCTCCCGCCCTCGCGTCCCGCCTCACCGACTGACCACACCCAACCCCTCGGGCATAACTTGCCCGGCTCACCGGAAAGGACCATCACGATGACGCTCTATCTCATGGCCGTACACCACAGTCCCGACGCCCCGCCGCCTCCGCCCGAAGAGATGCAGAAGGCGTTCGAGCAGGTCGACGTGTTCAATGCGGAGGTCAAGGCCGCCGGCGCATGGGTCTTCGGCGGTGGACTCCACCCGCCGGACATCGCCACGGTCGTCCGCGTCGCGGACGGCGAGACGATCACGACCGATGGTCCGTTCGCCGAGACGAAGGAACAACTCGGCGGCTTCTGGATCATCAGCGCACCCGACCTCGACGCTGCGCTCGAGTGGGCCGCGAAGGGCTCTGCTGCGTGTATGGGTCCGGTCGAGGTTCGCCCGTTCCAGGACGACACCGAGGCCTAGCCGGCGTGCCGGCGCTCGACACCGAAACGCTCGCACGGATCTTCCGAGAGGAATCTGGCCGAGTGGTCGCCACCTTGGTCCGTCTCTTCGGCGACATCGACATCGCCGAAGAGATGGTCCAGGAGGCGTTCCTCGTTGCGAGCGAGCGGTGGCCGGAGACCGGTGTGCCGCCCAACCCCGGCGGTTGGATCACCACGACCGCCCGCAACCGTGCCATCGATCGCCTGCGTCGTGAGGCTTCCCGCCATGACCGTCACGCCCAAGCCGCGCTGCTCCACGAGAGCACCGAGCCGATCGAACCGGTGGGTGACGTGAAAGACGACCGGCTCCGGCTCATCTTCACCTGTTGCCACCCGGCGCTTGCTCCGAGCGCACAGATCGCGCTCACGCTTCGCCTGCTCGGAGGACTCGAGACGCTGTACATCGCGCGGGCGTTCCTCGTGCCCGAGGCGACGATGGCCAAGCGGCTCGTACGAGCGAAGCAGAAGATCCGCGACGCGAAGATCCCCTACCGCGTGCCGGGTGACGCCGAGCTGCCGAGCAGGCTTCGCCCCGTCTTGGCGGTCATCTATCTCGTGTTCAACGAGGGCTACACCGCAACCGAAGGCGACGAGCTCATTCGCGCCGATCTCTGTACCGAGGCGATTCGCCTGGCCCGATTGCTCGCCGAGCTGATGCCCGACGAGCCCGAGGTGCTCGGCCTCCTCGCGCTGCTCGTGCTGACCGAGTCGCGCCGCATCGCGCGCACCGCACCGGACGGCACCTTGGTGCTCCTGCCGGACCAGGACCGCGCGACATGGGACCGTGATCTCATCGCCGAGGGTCAGTCGATCGTGCGGCGCTGCCTCCGTCGCAACCTGCCCGGCCCGTACCAGATCCAGGCCGCGATCAACGCGGTGCACAGCGACGCCGCGAGCGCCGCCGAGACCGATTGGGTCCAGATTGTCCAGCTCTACGACCAGCTCCTCGCGATTGCTCCGAGCCCGGTGGTCGCGCTCAATCGGGCCGTTGCTCTCGCCGAGGTCGCGGGCCCCGAGGCCGCGCTCGCCGCGGTCGACGCGCTCGATCTCGCCGATTACCACCCGTTCCACGTCACGCGCGCCGAGCTCCTCGTTCGGCTTCACCGCGAGGACGATGCGCGTTTGGCGTACGACCGCGCACTGGCGCTCGCGCACAACGCTGCCGAGCACGCCCACCTGGAGCGCCGGCTTGGCACGCTGAGCTCCGGGTAGCACACGGTGACATGCCGCCTCGCCACGCCTCTGGCGCGGTCATCATGCCCGCTTCACACAATGCTCATGTTCTGCTGTTCGGCTCAGGTCGTGCGGAGATTCCGGATGCTCGTCGTGCTCGTGGGCGCGGTTGCCGTGCTCGCGGCGTGCAACCCACTCGCGCTCCCGGGGAACACGGCCTCGATCACCCTCGTGAGCACGACGACCACCGGCGGATGGAAGTACGACTTCTACCGCAACAATGCGTATCCGTGCTCGATCAGCGGTTACCAGACGTTCGTGATCGGTACCAAGGTGGGGTCGTCCGCGACTGCTGCTCGTCCACTCTGGGTGTTCATGCACGGCGGTGGCGCCGGTTACTTCGACGCGCAGGGTCATCCGATTCCCGGCACGGGTCACAAGATCGAGGAAGCTGCGCCGGCGTTGATCGCCAATCTCACGAACAAGGGCTTGCTCGCGAACATCCGCAACGACGCAGCAGGCTTCCGTACGCTCGCCGTGTCGTACTGCAGCCACGACGTGTACGCCGGTACTGACTCGCCCGATCCGCACAACCCGAACACGACGGCCGACGGCGAGCCCCGCACGACGAACGGCGACTACGCGACGAAGGCGGCGGTTCAGTACGCGCAGCATCACTTTCCGACGACGAAGACGTTCCTGCACGGGGGCAGCGCGGGTTCCGTCGGTGCGTACGCGGTCGCGTGGTCGATGCAGCTGCAAGGCATCCCACCGGCCGGGGTCGTCGGCGACGCGAGCATCGTGAACGTGGAGGCGATGGCGGCCGGGCGAGCCGCCGGGTACTGCGTGGACAACAACGACCCCGCCCGTACCGCTGCGATCGCGGCGCGCGTGAATCCCGACCTTGCGAACATCGACAACGAGACCGACAAGCTCGTCGGCAGCGGACGTCTGACTGTGCCCCTCCTGCACGTCTGGAATCACGGCGACGCGAACACCTGCGGCTCGCCTGCAGTCAGTTGCCCGTTGCGCGACGGCTCGCACGTCACGATCGGGCTGACCGACTGCATACACGAGCCGATGAGGCGCGCGATCGTGGCGCTCGGGCCGACGAGCCGGTCGAAGAATTTCCCGGTGTGTGTGGACAACGACACCACCCCGGACTGTTCGCTGCATGTCGTGACGACCAAGGCCGGGCTGACCAACACCGATCCTTCGACGCCCGCCGCCTATCTCTCCGGCATCATGACTTGGGTGCACGCACGGCTCGCCGACACCTGATCGGCGTGGGATGCCGCGCAGAGAAATAGCGAATATTCCGATGCGGCGATTGGGCGTATCCGGGTAAAAGGCGTGCGGTATGGAGGAGCCTCTGGCCATCGCGGTCGCGCTCTGCGAGACTCCGCGTGTCGACAGAAGCGGGGTACAGAGGGCAATTCGATGTCCGACGTGAAGAACGCGGGGAGCTTCGCGCGCCGATTCGCCCCGATCGAGAAATGGCCCAATTTGATCCACCGGCGTGTGCAACATGTTGCCCTCGCGAATCCAGACCGCCTCGCGGTGCGCGACGACGCGCAATCGCTGAGCTACGGCGCGCTCGACGCGCGTGCGAACGCGCTCGCCCATCAGCTTCGTGCGTCCGGCGTCCGGCCCGGCGTGCGCGTCGGCCTTTGCCACGAGCGAGGCGTCGGTCATGTCGTCGGCGCGCTCGCGACGTTGAAGGCGGGCGGCGCATACGTGGGCCTCGATCCCGCGTATCCGGAAGCGCGTCTCGCGCACATGCTGCGCGACGCCGGCGCGCCCGTGCTGCTCACCCAACGATCCGTGCCGCCGCGGGTCGTCGCCGCTTGCGCCCATGTCATCCATCTGGACGTCGATCCGGCAAGCATCGGCGAGCGAGGCGATCCTCCCGAGGAGCTCGCCGGTGTCGACGACGTCGCCTACGTCATCTATACGTCGGGCTCGACGGGCGAACCGAAGGGTGTCGAGGTCTCGCACGACAATCTGATCAACCTCGTCGAATGGCATTGCGACGCGTTCACGCTCGCGTCGACCGACCGCACATCGATGTTGGCGAGTCCCGCGTTCGACGCCGCAGTGTGGGAGCTCTGGCCGTCGCTCACCGCGGGCGCAAGCCTGCACATCCCCGATGTCGTCACGGCCGCGTCCCCCGAGGCACTTCGGGACTGGCTGGTGTCCGAGGGCATCACGATCTCGTTCGTGCCCACGCCGTTGGCGGAAGCAGTGCTGCCGCTCGAATGGCCGTCGGACGTTGCGTTGCGCTGTCTCTTGACCGGTGGTGACGTGCTCCACCGGCGACCGGGCGCGAGCACACCGTTCACGGTCGTCAACAACTACGGCGTCACCGAGGCGACGGTTGTCACCACCTCCGGTGCGGTGGCGCCCGACCCCGACGCGCACACCGTCCCGAGCATCGGCCGCGCCATCGCGGGGACATACGTGCACGTGCTCGACCCGACCGGCGAACCGGTGTCGCCGGGCGAGTCGGGAGAGCTCTACATCGGTGGCCGAGGTGTCGCCATCGGCTACATCAATCGTCCGCGGGAAACCGCCGAGCGGTTTCTCGCGGATCCTTGGAAGACCGGCTCCCGGATGTATCGCACCGGTGACCTGGTACGCGTCACCGCCGAGCGCGAGGTGTACTTCCTCGGACGGATGGACAACCAAGTGCAGATCCGTGGCCACCGAGTCGAGCTCGACGAGATCGCGACGGTCCTGAGCGCGCATCCGGCAGTCGACCAGTGCGCGGTCGTCGCGACCGACGAGGAGTCGGGCGCGCGACGCATCGCCGCGTACGTCGTCTCGTCGAGCGATGCCGCCGGCAGGGAGGAGCTACGCGACTTCCTTTCGAACCGCCTCCCCGTGTACATGCTGCCGACGGCCTTCGTGGAGATCGACGCGCTCCCGCTCACGCGCAACGGCAAGTTGGATCGGGCAGCACTGCCCGCACCTCCCCGCGCCGACGCGCGCCGGTCCGCGCCGAGCGACGCCCCGGTGGTCGAAGCAGCCGTCGTCGGCATGCTCGAGGAGCTGCTCGACCTGGACTATGTACGCCCGGAAGACAACTTCTTCGAGCTCGGTGGCCACTCGTTGATGGGCGCGCAGCTCGTGGCGAGGGTGCACGACCGCTTCGGCGTGGAGCTGACGCTCCTCACGATCTTCGACAACCCCACCGCGGCCGGCATCGCGGCATGTATCGAGCAGGAGTCGAGCGCGCGCGCATGACGGGACCTCCTCTGCCGGCCCGGACCGCGGCGGCTTCATCAGGAGCCGATCGTCGCCTCGGCCTCTACCAGCTCCTCGACCCTGTCGTGCACGCGGACCCATATCCCTTGTACCACCGTCTTCGGAACGAGGACCCGGTGCACTGGGACCCGTTCCTGCACGCCTGGGTGGTCACTCGCTACGACGATGTCATGCGCGTCCTCCTCAACTACTCGGCCGACCGCACACCCTCACCCGAACAGCTCGCCACCCTCGGCCTGGAGTCACTCGGACCGATCGCGGAGATCATGGTCCGCCAGATGCTGTACCTCGATCCGCCGCAGCACACGCGCGTGCGCATGCTCGCGGCCAAGGGGTTCACGCCGCGACGCGTGGAGGTGCTACGCGCCCATGTCGCGGACATCGTCGACGAGCTGCTCGACGCGGTGGGGCAGCGGCACGCGATGGACGTCATCGCCGACTTCGCCGTGCCATTGCCGGCGATCGTCTCGTGCGAGATGCTCGGTCTTCCCATCGCCGACTGGCCGCAGCTGACGGGCTGGACGAGCGCCTTCGCGCTCCTGCTCGGCAATTTCCAATACGACCCGGCCCGAACTGATTCGGTGCGCGAGACGGTCGACGACATGACGGCGTACTTCCGGCAAGCGATTCGCGCCCAGGCCGACGGCCGAGGCGACGGGTTGTTGCACGCGCTCGCGACCGCCGAGGTGGACGGCGACCGTTTCACCGAGGAGGAGGTGATCGCCAACGCGATCCTCACGATGGTCGGCGGACTGGAGACGACCACCAACCTGATCGCGAACGGGCTCCTGGCCGTCCTGCGCAACCGCGATCAATGGGAGCTCCTGCGACACGACAAGATGCTCGTTCCGTCGGCGGTCGAGGAATTCCTCCGCTTCGAGAGCCCGATCCAGCACACCGCACGCATCGCACCCCGCGATGACGAGCTCGGCAGCCGCACCATCCGCGAGGGCCAGGCCGTCATCGCCGTGCTGGCCGCCGCGAATCGCGACCCCTCGCACTTCGCGGATCCCGATCACCTCGACATTCGACGACCGGACTGTCGGCACCTCGCGTTCGGCTGGGCCGGGCACCACTGTTTCGGCGCGCCGCTCGCGCGGCTGATGGCACAGGTTGCGTTCTCCGCGATCATCGATCGGATCCCGAACGTGCAGCTCGCGACGGACACGCTGATCTGGCGCGAGGGAGTGGGGGCCTTCCGCGGCCTCGAGTCATTGCCGGTCGAGTTCTAGCAGGCCGCGAGATGAGCGACGCGAACGCCATCGTTCCACGTGGTCGGAAGTGCGACGCCGCGTTGTCGTCTGCGCAACAGCGAATCTGGCTGCTCGACCAGCTCGAGCCCGCGCCATGGGCGTACAACGTCTCGGTCGTCCGGCGTCTCCGGGGCACGTTGCACACAGGCGCGCTGCAACGCGCGCTCGACGCCCTCGTCGAGCGCCACGAATCGCTCCGCACCACGTTCCCGTCGGTGGACGAGCGACCCGTGCAGGTGATCGGTCCGCCATATCCGTGCGAGCTGACCGTCGTCGACGTCACCGACCATCCTGATCCTCCGAGCGAGGCGCGGCGCATGGCCGTTGCCGCGGCTCGGGAGCGCTTCGACCTCGCCACCGGCGCGCTCTTCCGTGGTTTGCTGCTGCGACTCGCACCGCACGATCACGTGCTCGCCCTGACAATGCACCACATCGTGACCGACGCCTGGTCCGAGGCGGTGCTCCTCGACGAGCTCAGTACCTTCTACAACGCGTTCGCGTGGGAGACGCCGGTCTCGCTGCCGCCCCTGCCCATCCAGTACGCCGACTTCGCAATCTGGCAGCGCGCGCGGATGCAGGGCGACACACTCGGGCCGCACCTCGCCTACTGGCTCCGTCAGCTCGACGCGCTGCCGCCGATGCTCGAGTTGCCCTCCGACCGCGCTCGCCCACCGCAGCGTTCGGGTCGCGGCAGCGTGGTCGATCTTCAGATCTCGGCACCGTTGACCGCCGACCTGCGGCGGGTGACGCGCGCGGGTCGCGCGACGCTCTTCATGACCTTGTTGGCCGCGTTCCAGTCGCTCCTCGCGCGCTACAGCGGCCAGGACGACATTGCCGTCGGCACCGCGATCGCGAACCGTCCGAGAGTCGAGACGGAAGGCCTCATCGGATTCTTCGCGAACACGTTGGTGCTCCGTACCGATCTCTCGGGCAACCCGTCGTTCATGGAGTTGATTGCGCGCGTGCGTGCGGTCGCGCTCGGCGCCTACGAGCACCAGGACCTTCCGTTCGAGTACCTCGTGAAAGAGTTGCGCCCGGAGCGTTCGCTGGCGCACGCGTCGCTGTTCCAACACATGTTCGTGTTCCAGAACACGGCGCCGCGCGATCTCCAGCTCCACGATCTCGTCGCAACGGAATTCCCCCTCGAACCTGATACCGCGATGTTCGACCTCACACTGACGTTGACCGAGGTCGGCGACATCGTGACCGGGACACTCGAATACGCGACCGACCTTTACGACCGCGCCACGGCCGAGCGCATGGTCGGGCACTTCCAACACCTGCTCGAGAGTGTCGTTGCCGATCCCGATCGACCGATCCAAGACCACGACCTTTCGAGCGACGCCGAGCGACACCAGGTTGTCGTCGGATGGAACCAGACGAGCACACCCTTCCCGAATCTCTGCATCCACGAGCTCTTCGAGCAACAGGCTGCCGCGAACCGAGATGCGGTCGCGCTGACGGCCGACACGGTGTCGCTCACGTACGGCGAATTGAACGAGCGCGCGAATCGCCTCGCGCACCATCTCCGCAGCGCCGGCGTCGGTCCGGAGACGCGCGTCGGTATCTGCCTGCATCGGTCTGCCGGTGCAATCGTCGCGCTTCTCGCGACGCTGAAGGCAGGTGGTGCGTACGTGCCGCTCGATCCGGAGTATCCCCCTGTTCGCCTCGCGTTCATGTGCGAAGACGGTGCGGTCGGTGTCGTGATCACCGAGACGGCGTTCGTCGAGCGGCTGCGCGCGCGTGCCACACGCGTCGTGTGCGTGGACCGCGACGCCGAGCTGATCGCGGCGTCACCCGCGTCGAACCCGAAGAGCGGTGCGGGACCGGGCAACCTCGCGTACGTGCTCTATACGTCGGGATCCACCGGGGAGCCCAAAGGGGTGATGATCGAGCACCGGGCGGTGGTGGCGCTGCTCTTCGGTGTCGACTACGTGCGCTTCGAGGACGTCGGGTCACTCCTGCACATGGCGCCACTCGCGTTCGACGCCACGACATTCGAGATCTGGGGCGCGTTGCTCCACGGTTGCCGGTCGGTCGTGTACACGGAACGGAGGTTCCTGCTCGAGCGCTTTGCCGCAGTCATGCAAGCCGAGCGCGTCGACACCCTTTGGCTCACGGCCGCGCTCTTCAACGTCGTCATCGACGACGACTGGTCGCACCTCTCGGGCGTCCGGCAGCTCGTCATCGGCGGTGAGGCCTTGTCCCCGACGCACGTTGCCAAGGCTTTGCGGCTGCTCCCGGGCCTGCGGCTCGTCAACGGCTACGGTCCGACCGAGGCGACGACGTTCGCCACCACCTACGAGATCCGCGAGCTCTCACCTGATGCGCGCACGGTGCCGATCGGTCGACCGATCGCCAACACCGAGCTGTACGTCCTCGATCCGGAAGGCAGCCCGGTACCGATTGGAATCACCGGCGAGTTGTACATCGGTGGCGAAGGATTGGCACGTGGCTACCTCGACCGGCCCGAGCTGACCGCCGAACGCTTCGTCCGTCATCCCTTCTGCGCCGAGCCGAATGCCCGTCTCTATCGCACGGGTGATCTCGTCCGCTTCCGCGCCGACGGCAACGTCGAGTTCCTCGGTCGGGTCGACGACCAGGTCAAGGTCCGCGGGTTCCGTGTCGAGCCCGGCGAAGTGGAAGCGGTCGTGCGCGCGCATCCAGGTGTGGCCGCGACCGCGGTTGTTGCTCGCGACAGCGGCGGTAGCCAGCGCCGGCTGGTCGCGTACGTCGTGACGACGCGCACGACGCCGGCGGCGCTGGAGGAGATCGAGGAACATGTCCGGACGCGGCTCCCGGAGCATCTCGTGCCGAGCGCCTTCGTGCGGCTCGACGCGTTGCCGCTCACTCCGAACGGCAAGCTTGATCGGGCCGCGTTGCCCCGGCCCGAGACGCACCGCGACACGGTGGCGTACACCGCGCCGAGCACCGAGATGGAGCGTGTCCTCGCCGACATCTGGGCGAGCCTGCTCGATGTCGAGCGCGTCGACGTCGATGACAACTTCTTCTCGCTCGGTGGCGACTCACTGCTCGCCGCCGTGATGTTCGCGAAGACCGAACGCCGCACGGGCAAGGCGATCCCGCTGGCGCTGCTCTTCGCGCGCGGGACGGTACGAGAGATCGCCAAGGCGCTCGAGGCCCAGGACGAGCAGGAAGAGCCTTCCGTGGTCGTCCTGCGCGCGGGAGGCGCCAAGGCACCGCTCTTCTTGGCGCACGGCGTCAGCGGTGCACTTTTCCGCTACCTGCAACTCGTGCGCCGGCTCGATCCGGAGCAACCCGTGTACGGACTCCAGGCGACGGCGGCGCTGGTGCCTGATCGGAGAAGGCTGCACATCGAGGATCTGGCACGTCGCTACGTCGAGGACATCATCCGACTGCAACCGACCGGCCCGTACCGCTTGGCCGGCTTCTGCTTCGGTGGCGTCGTCGTCATCGAGGTCGCGCACAGATTGGAGCAGCTCGGTCACACGGTCGGCGTGCTCGCGCTCTTCGATGCAGTCCCGCCGAGCGCCCCGCGGCCGTCCCGTACTCGGCGCGAAGCTGCACAGCTCGCGTCGCTGGTTCGACGCGAGGAGCCTGTTCGCGTGTACGCACGGCGGCGACTCATGAACGCGGCATTGAAGACCCGACGCGCGACCGGCGAGGTTTCGTCGTGGATGCGAGCACGCGTCGGCCGGCCCGCGCCCGATCGTTGGGACCCCGCCCGATCCGCAAGCACGCGGCAGATGTTCCCGTTGTGGACCCCGCTCATCCGCGCGCTCGGGTCGTATGTCGCGCCGGCGACGATCTGCACGCCGACGTTCTTCCGCGCCGGCGACGCGACCGCGACGTCGATCGAGGTGCGGTTCGTGCCCGACGACGACGCCGGCGAGTGCTACATGATCGACGGGCCGGGGATCTCGCACGAGACGCTGATGGACGAGCCGTTCGTCGGCGCGCTCGCCATCGCTCTCACCCAACAGCTCGACCGCTGGCCATCCGCGCGATCGGTTCAGCCGCGTCCGTCCGACGCCGGATAGCGGATCGTCACCTCTGCGTCGGCGTCGACCGCGAGTGCCGCCGTGTAGCCGGCGCCGACCGCGAGCGGCCGTACGAACCACGTCGTGACGGGTGCCGCAGCGGGTGCGAGATCGTGCACCAGGCCGCCGGCGTCGCCCAGAGGAACGACGAAGTCCTTCGTCGTTCGCCGCAAACCGCGGCCGAGGGCTTTCAGGTATGCCTCCTTGCGCACCCAGCAGTCGAAGAAGGCGGCGCGCCGATCCTCGAGGGGGTGTCGCTCGATCGCGGCGAGCTCGGCGGGCGCGAAGAATGCACGCGCGACCTCCCGCCAGTCGACGTCGCGGCGAACGTCCTCCACGTCGACGCCGACCTCCGCCGCGCCCGAGACGGCGATCAGCGCGACGGGTCCCGCGTGGGAAACGCTGAATCGGGGCCATCCCGGCCGGTCGGTGTCGACGACCAACGGGCGGCCCTCGGGTTCGGTCCCGATGACGACCTCGGCAGCCGGGATGCCGAGATATCCCGACAACACCTCTCGGAGCAGCGCTCGAGCTCGGATCCGCGCGGAACGACCAGGGTCGGGAGGGAACCGCGCGAACCACACGTCGACACCGAAGGAGTCGTCGGACGGTGCGTCGGCCTCCGGGTACATGCGCGCCAGACTCGCGCGACGAGCGACGTTTGCGGAGGGAAGCCTGCCGAACGGGGTCAGCGTCGTGTGCGCCAGCGGAAGCGGGCGGTGTGGACCTTGCCGTCGCCGAGCGCGACCTCGAGGTCGCGACAACCTGTCCAGGTCGGCGTCGTCGACCAGCGGAACCAGACCAGGCCGCGGCGCGGGTTCGCATGCAGCTGTGCGTCGACGGGTTCGTGGGCGCCCAGAGTGGTCCCGGTCCGACAATCGACCGCGACCGAGGTCACGGCCTCGACTGCGGTCTTGCCCGCAGAGGTCTGGAGCCTGATCAACACGCCGTGCCCCGGTGCGCGCTCGTTGACGCGGTCGCTCCGCACGGGTGGTCGCCAGGTGAACGGGAGCGGGAGGACGTTGACGGTGACGGTGGCCTCGACACATCGCCGCCGGTCGCTGGTGCACACGAGATAACCGAACGCGTCGTGACCCGTGAACCCGCCTTCCGAGTGGTACCGGACGCGATCACCGACGACCTCGGTGGTTCCATGCGATGCGGCGCCGGAGATCGTCAACGTCGCCGGGGCCAGGCCGGCGTCACCGCCGCGGTCGTTGGCGAGCACGCTGATGTCCACCGTGCCGAGCGCGCGCACGCTCGCGGAGTCGTTGACTGCCGCGGGTGCCGCGCCGCACGACGGTACCTGCGCGTTTCGAAAGAGCTCGACCATCGGGAAGTCGCTACCCCCGTTGTTGATCGCGACGATGAGGTCGAGCTCGGGGATGATGTGAACGGTCTGACCAAAGAGACCGATCATGCGGAAGCTGCCGTCGCCGTCGAGCCAGAACTGGCCGCCGTAACCGCTGTAGGCGGGACTCGGCGTGCGCACGAAGTTCACCCAGCTCGACGAAAGGAACTGCTTGTTCTCCCACACACCGTCGCGGAGATAGAGCAGCCCGAGCTTGGCGAAGTTCCTCGTCGTGGTGTTGGTCATCCAGCCCGCCCGCCATCGGCCGGCCGTGTCGAGGCCCGCAGTGACCGGGTTGATGCCGAGGGGGTCGAAGAGTCGCGTATGCAGGTACGCCTGGTACGCGTCGCCGGAGACATTGGCAGTGTCGCCGATGATGCGACCCAGCACCGCGGTGTCGCCGGTCGAGTACTGCCACCTGCTGCCGGGGGTGGCATCGAGCGGCTTGGCGATCACGTACGCGGACTCGTCGCCGGCGAAGACCATCTGGAACACGTCGGATTGCGTGTCGCCGTAGTCCTCGTTCCACTCGAGTCCACTGCTCATGTTCAAGATGTTGCGGAGCGTGATGGCGCGCCGGGGATCCGTCGGGGCCGACCACTCGTTGATCGGCGCGCGGCCGTCGAGCGCCAACTTCCCGTCGTCGACCAGCAGGCCGATCATCGTGGACGTGAACGACTTCGACACCGAGAACGACGGCAGTACGGAATTCGCGGTCACGCCCTCGGCGTACTTCTCATAGACGAGACGACCACCGTGGATCACGACCACGGAGTCGCCCGTGTTCGGCCCGACCATCTGCGCACCGACGGCCTCGACCGCCGCCTTGTCGACACCGGCGGGAAGCGCACCCGTCGGCCATCCGTGCGTTGGCCACGCGACGCACGTCAGCTGCGGCGGCAGGTCCGACCGGCTCAACGGGCCGCGCGGATCGAAGGCGAGCGCCAGCGAGGTCGGCGGGTCGCTGTCGACGACGAGGAAACACGTCACCGCGACGCAGTCGTGTGGGCCGTCGGGAAGCTCGAGCACGCGGCGAATCGTGAACCGGCCCGCGAGGCTGCCGCTGCTGTCGACCTCCATGCGTTGCGGCGCGCCGCATGCTGCGCTACTGGCCGTCGCCGAGATGCATTGCCGAACCGAGAGCTCGTCGCCGGCATCGAGCCGTTCGGCGCGAACCTCGACGCGCTGGCGGTCCCAGAGCCCGCGCGCGGGCAGGACGAGGATGCTCGCGCTGCCCGCCAGCGGCGCATCGGGATCGAACCCGACGGGTACCTTGAACTCGTACCACTCGGCGCCGTAGAGCTGTACGTCCACGACGCAACGCACGACCGCACAGTCGACGTTCGGTGCGAGGATTCGCGGCAGTGCCATCGGGATGACGACGACCGGATCGCTCACGGTCTTGGAGACGCTCCCGCGGCAGGCCGATCCGTCGGCGCGGCACAGTCGCATGAATACCTCGCTGCCCGCATCGGCGCCGCGAATCTCGACACTGACGACTTGGCGGTCGACCAGTCCGGCGTGCGGGTCGACCGACACCGCGGGGACCGGTGGGGGTGGCACGGACGGATCGAACGAGATGGCGACGTCGACTTGATCGGTGGGGTACACGCTCACGCGAACCACACACCGGGCGACCGCGCAGTCGGAGACGCCAACTCGGCGGGCAACGGCGACCGTCGTCGTGAACGCGCCCGCGCTGTTGGTCGGCGCGTCGCCGAGAAACCGGCAGCTCTCGTCGGGTTGACCGGCCTCGACGCATTGCGCGACCTGGCCGTACGTGCTCGGGAAGAAGTGCGTCCCCGTCACGGTGACCGATTGCTGGTGCCGGAGGTTGCTCGTGGGAACGACGGTCGCTCGCGGGTACACGGGGGGTTTGGTGGAATCGAATGTCAGGCCGGCACTGACGAGGTGATCGATGTTGCCGTACGGAAGCGCCCAGATCCGGCACCGACTCGGGCGCTCGGCGCAGTCGATGCCTGCGATCACCCGGCTCACCAGCGCGGTGCCCTCGAAGGCGCCCCTGGCGTCGGTGTAGGCGAACCCGGCCTTGTTGTCGGGACAGTTCGTGATGTCGGTCCCGGCGCATTCGAGGAGCGGGATCGACGTGGAAGGATCGAAGCCTCGGCCGAGGACCGTCACGCTGGCCCGGTCGGGAAGCGGCGTCGTGCCCTGGACGGTGAGCACCGGTCGGATGACCGGAGCGTTCCCGTCGATGCGAATCGGCGTTGACGCCGAGGACTGGTCTTCGAAGCTTCGTGGGATGATCTGACAGGGCGCGGCCGCGCAGTCGATCACGTGTTGCGGGTCGCCGATACGCCGGTGCACCGAGAGGACGCTCGTGCCCGCACCGTTCGCGTCGAGAGTGAGCGCCGCGCTGGATCCGCACGTCGTGTCGTCAGCGTCACACTGCTCGACGGTCACGTACGCTCGGGCCGGACCGCCGGACAGTGAGACGGTGACGGCGGTACCCGGCGCGAACGGACCTGCTCCCGCGATGGAGATCGTGAACGCGCCGAGTGAGCTCTGCGCCGACACCGCGCCGGCCGCCGGTACCGCGGCGTGCGCCGATCCCGCGACCGGCACGAGAAGACCGGCGACGAGCAGAAGGGACATGACCAGGCGCGTCCGCACGACCGGAGTCTCCCAGGCCCGTCACGCCACGCATAGTCCCGACGAGGGGTTGCTTCCGTCGGGTCGGCGCTCAACGCGCCTGATCACATGCCGAAGGTTGCCAGGAAGTTCTTGGCGGCAGCGCGCACGGTCGCGGCGAGATCGACTTCTGGAACCTCGCTGCCTCGGGCGGTGTATGCAAGAGGACGACATGGATCGGATGAGCGACGCGGAGCTCGTCATCGCCGCCCGGCAGGGCGATGTCGACGCGTTCACGGTTCTGGTCGCCCGTTATCGTCAGCCCGCGTTGCGCTTCGCCTACGGCATCGCGGGCGATGAAGCAGAGGATGCAGTGCAGGACGCGTTCGTCAAGGCGTTCCGTCACCTCGGGAATTTCCGATCGGAAGCGGCGTTCAAACCCTGGTTGTTCACGATCATCGCGAACGAGGCGCGCAACCGACGCCGCGCGATGTCACGGCGTACGAAGCTGGAGCTGCGTGTGAGCGCGCTCGGCCAGCCGGCAGGATCCGGCGCCGACGAGGCGGCAGTCGCGCAGGATCAACGTCGCCGCCTCGTGGATGCAGTTTCAGGTTTGCCGGACCGCTACCGCGAAGTCGTCGCCCTGCGTTACTTCGCGACGCTCAGCGAGAGCGAGACCGCGGCAGTGTTGTCGTGCCCCTTGGGAACCGCGAAGTCTCGGCTGTCGCGGGCGCTCGATCTCCTCCGGGTCACGCTCGACGAGGAGGTGACCCGGTGATCGATCTCGAGGGCGCGCTCGTCGATTTGGCCGAGCATCTCGATCATCCGGCGGGCGATCAGCTCGCGGCCGACGTGCGGCGCCGAATCGCGACACCCATACGCGTGGACGAGCGGCGAAGGAATCGTGGGCGCGTACTCCTCGCACTCGCGGCAGCGTTACTGCTCATTGCCATCGCGGTCGTCGCCATTCCGCCGTCCCGGGAGGCGATCGCCGACTGGCTGGGTATCGGAGCGGTTGACATTCGCCGGTCGGAGCAACCGCCGGCCGCCGAGACGGGCGGAAGGCCGGTGCCGGGTCAACCGGGTTCGCCGCGCGACCGGGAGGCACTCGCACGCTTGGCCGCGGCGCGAAGGAAGGTGCATTTCACGATCGCCACCCCGCACGACGGCTCGGTCGGTGCGCTCTTCGACGTCGAAGTCGACAGCAGGGCGAGCGGTGGGCTGGTCTCGCTCACGTACGAACGCTTCACACTGGTCGAAGTCGCGTCGATGCCGAATGAGCCTCCGCCGTTCCGGAAGACGCTCGGGCCGACGACTCGCCTCGAGTACGTGACGGTGCACGGGCGACAAGCCGCTTGGATCGTCGGCGGGACGCACGAGATCGCCTACCTCGACCCGTCCGGCGACTTGCAGCTCGACACGGTACGCCGGTCGGGCCCGGTCCTGTTGTGGGAGCGCGGCGGCGTCACCTATCGCATCGAAGGAATTGCCATGTTGTCCCAGGCGCGGAGAGCTGCCGAGTCACTTCGTTGACGGGCCTGGCGATCGTACCGGCGTGGGCGTACGGTGCGAGGCGCCGGCTGCATGGCGAAACAAGGGGGCTGCGGGGATGGCGATCGTGTACAAGACCACGGGGGCCGAGAAGCTCGACCACTACTACAGCGGCATTCCCGAGCCGTTGGCCGACGCCCGCCGGAAGGGCCGGCAACTGATGACCGACAACCCGGCCCACCTTTCGGACGCCGCGAGGCCACTCGAGAACGACGGGACGCTCCCGGTCGACAGTGCGGATCATCTCGACAGGTACTTTCTCGCCGGAGACGCCGAGAAGGAGCGGGTGATGCGACGGGGCTACGAGCAGGCGATCGAGCTCGCGAGCGCAACGGACAAGCCCATCGAGACCTGGGTCGTTGCCGGCGCCGGCAGCAAGTTCGAGCTGCACATCTCCGAGGGGAAGTACGCGGTCACGGTGTTCATGTTCGTCACTGACAACCGCACGTACGGCTCGCATCGCGCGGGCTCGAGGAGTTGGGTGATCCGTGTCGCGGGCCCGGGCGAGCTCCCGAAGGATCAGGCCACGCACCTCGATCTCGAGGACCTGCCCACCGTGAAGACACTGGTGAGTGGCGCGTGAAGGATTCGTGAACGGACACGAGGGCCGTCACCGAGCGCGCAGCTCCCCGGCTTGTGCGCACAGGCGGCGCATCCCGAGCCGGGACGTGTCCTCCACGACGTCGGTGAGCAGCGTTGCCGCCGCGCGATCATCGCCAGGACGACCGCGAGCGCGCAGGAATCGCGCCTGCCAGTAGCGCGTTCTCGGAACGAGCGCGTGGCCTCGAATCCGTTCCTCGAGCGACAACGCATGCGCGAAGTGCGCGTCGGCGGCGTCCCACTCTTCCAGCACGGTGCTGAGCATCCCGAGGTAACGATCGGCAGCACCGACACACGGGAGTCCGGTCGACTCGGCCGCGATCCGGCCCGCGAACGGCGTGAGTTGCTCGTAGAGCGCGGCGGCGTGCGCGCGAGAACCGCAGCTGACGGCGACTTCGGCGAGCATCGCAAGCGCCGGAGCGCGAGCGCCCTCGCTCTCTCCGGAATGGAAGTCCTGCGCGGCGAGCATGTCGAGGTTGCCCTGCGCGGCATGCTCGCTCCCGGATTCCAGCAGGGCGAGTGAGAGCAACGCCCAGGCATAGAGGACGTCCACCTCGGGCTCGGCGCGCCGGCCCGTGCCGCCGAGGTCGGGAAGCTGACCTTCCTCGCGCAGGAGATGAAAGGTCTGGATCCGGTACATGCCCGAGGCGCCGCGATACGCACGCGCATACCCACGGAGCTCCTGCTCACCGGCGCGGACGTCGTCGAATCGACCCTCGAGCAGCGCCTGCGTCACTCGCCATTGCGCGGCGTATACCTGCGCGGGCAGCCATCGTCTGCGCACGCCGATGTGCGCGAGCTCTGCGATGGTCGAGTCGAATGCCTCGGCGTCGCCGAGCTCCAGGCACGTGCCCGCTCGAAGCCGAAGGCCGAAGGCCGGCGCCCGCGCACTCGCCTGCTCACCCATGTTCACCAACTCTTCGGCGAGCGCCACTCGTTCGGGGAGGTCGGCAGGTGCCTCGAGCGTCATCGCGAGCGCGAACAGCGCGTCGGCAAGCGTCACCGGATCACCGCTGCTGCGCGCGAGCGCGGCGGCTTCGCGGGCGAGCGCTCGCGCGTCGCGCCCGTGGAGTTGATTGGTCGCGTACTTGAACGCCTCGAACGCCTGCAAACGAGCGCGCAACGCGGGATGACCTTCGCCGAGCACGACGCGCACCTCGTCGAAGACACGGGAGACTTCGGCGGGGAAACCCACGACGCCGTACACAGGCTCGACGAACACCGCGACGGCCCGCCCGAATTGCGCGGCCGTGCCATCGGCTCGGGCGGCGTCGACGGCGCGCAGCGCGGTCTCCACGCCGGCCCTTTCGTCGACGTACACGAGCGCGCTCGCCAGGTCCGTGAGCAACTCGACGCGGGAGTCCTTGTCGTCCTGCGCATGCTGCTCCACCAGGTGGAGCGCGCGCTCGAAATGAGCGGCGGCGTCCTCGAACGCGAGATCGGCGAGCGCGTCGCGGCCCGCCTGCGTCGTGTACTCAATCGCCTTCCTGGCCCCGACCAGCGGTACCGCATGCGTGAAGTGCAGCGCGAGCTCCGCCGCCGCGTACGAAGGTCGATTCAATTCCTCCATGGCAGTTCCCGCCCGTGCATGGAGCTGCGCGCGCCGGGCGGTCCCGCGCCTGGCGTTCAGGGTCTGGCGAATGAGCCCGTGGGAGAACGTGTAATGCCCCACGCGAACGGGGTCCTGCTGCACGATCCCGGCGTCCGTCGCCTCGTCCAGCGCTTCGAGGACGTACGCCACGGACTGGTCCGCGGCGCGTGCGACCAATCCGGCGTCGAAGTCCCGGCCGATGACCGCCGCGAGCGCCAAGAGGTCGTTGACGGCGCTCGGGAGCCGGCGTAGCCGACGCGCAACCACCTCGCGCACCCCGTCGGGGAGGTCGAGCTCGCCGAAGTCGATCGGGCGTACGCCGCCGGATTCGATCCGTGACAGGCCGTCGGTCTCCCCCAGGTGCCGCATCAGCTCTTCGAGGAAGAACGGGTTGCCGTCGGTCTCGCGATGGAGGGCCGTGACCAGCGGTCGCGCGACCTTGCGCCCGGCAAGCTCCTCGAGGAGCTCGCCGCTCTCGTCCTCCGACAGCCCGGCGAGCGTCATGCGCGCGACGTCCGGGACGCGCCGCAGGTCGGCCAGCAAGTCCGAGAAGGCAGCGTCCGCCTCGAGGTCGATGTTGCGGTAGCACGCGAGGACCAACAGCGCGCTGCGCGGCGCACAGCGGACGAGATGCCGGAGCAGGAGCAGCGTCGGCTTGTCCGCCCAGTGCAGGTCGTCGAGGACGAGCAGCGTCGGCTGGGACGCCGTGACGCCCGTCAGCAACATCGTGATGGCTTCGAAGAAGCGGTACCGCTCGGCCTCGGCGTCGCCCGAGGGCAGGAGCGACGGCTCCGGAAGGCGACCCGAGAGCTCGGGAAAGACGCGCGCAAGATCCGATTCCAAGCCGTGCAATCGTTCGCGCAGCGCAGAGGGCGCGTAGGCGTTGATGCAGGGACGCAACGCTTCGACGAACGGCTGGTACGGAACGATTGCCTCCTCGTCGCAGCGGCCGTAGAGCACGGCGCCCCGTTGGGCGTACACGCGTCGCGACAGCTCGTTGGAAAGGCGGGTCTTGCCGACGCCGGGCTCGCCGCCTACGAGCACGATCTGCCGTACTCCCTGACGAGCCTCCTCCCACGCGCTTGCCAGGCGGTCGAGCTCCGGCGCGCGTCCCGCGAGGGGCTCGTCGCCGCGCCCGAACGAAGGTCCGGGAAGCACGAGGTCGCCGGGGAACGCGTCGAGCGACTGCAGTGGAGGGAACTCTGACGGTACTCCCGCGATCGCGAGCTCGTACACCCGTTCGGGACGCGCGATCCCGCGCAGTCGGTGCTCGCCGAGATCCAGCAGTGTGTGATCGTCCGCAAGCGCATCGCGAACGAGCGCGGCGCTCACATGCGACAGCACGACCTGTCCGCCGTGCGCGGCTCCCATCAGCCGAGCCGCGCGGTTGAGCGCGGCACCGAAATAGTCACCGTCGCGTTGCTCGGCGGTTCCCGTGTGAATCCCTATGCGCGCGCGTAACGGACCGGTTGCACCCCACGCCTCGGACAAGAACGCGCGTACCGCGTCCGTTGCCGCCATGAGCGCGTCGATTGCTTCCGCGAATACCGCGTAGACACCGTCGCCGGTTTGCTTGACGACATGGCCGTCGTGACCCTCGATCGACGCTCGCCAGATCCCGTCGTGGCGGGCCAACGCGTCGCGCATTGCAGTGGGATGCTCTTCCCACAGTCGCGTCGAGCCCTCGAGATCGGTGAAGAGGAACGTCACCATCCCCGAAGGCAGTTCGCTCATTCGAAACCCCTTGTCCCCGCAGGGGTTGAATCTAGCCTCGGTGGTCTCCGTGGGCTCGGAGTTCCAGTCACGCGGCTCAACCGGTCGCGAAGGCTTTGATCACCCCTGCGAAGCGCTCGATCGGTTCCGTCTCGACGAGGTCGGGAAGGCTGACGATCGCGGTCTGCACGCCGGCGTCCGCCAGCGAGCGAAAGCGGCCGACCTGGTCGGCGACCGTGCCCGCGTTGACGCTCGCCGCATAGCGCTCAGCGCTCTGGCGGCGCGGCCTCAGTCGCTCGATGGCCGCATCGAGCTCGGATGGGTCGCGTCCGAGGAGCGTCGTCGAGAGCTGTGTCACCTCGATCGTCCGTGGATCGCGGTCGAACGTCGCACAGTGCTCGTGCAGCGCGCGGACCTTCCGCGTGACGACATCGACATCGCCGATGATGTTGCAGGCGCTTGCGTACTGCGCGGCGAGCCGCAATGTTCGGCGCTCACCGTTTCCGCCGACGAGGAGCGGGATTCGTTCTTGCAGCGGACGCGGGTAGCACAGTGCCTCGGGCACGTGCAGCACGCGGCCCTCGAACGCGGGTGCTCCCCTTCCCCAGAGCAACGGCAGGAGCTGCAGCGCGTCCTCGAGCACCGCGTACCGCTCCTCGACGGTAGGGAACGGCATTCCGTACGCGCGTGACTCGGCGTCGAACCATCCCAACCCGATGCCACACGCGGCTCGACCACCGGAGAGCACGTCGAGCGTCGCGACGATCTTGCCGAGGTGCGCGACGTTTCGGTACGTCACACTCGTGACGAGCGTGCCGAGGTGTGCGTGCTCGGTGACGGCAGCCATGTACGCGAGGGCGGTATAGCTCTCGAGCATGTCGTGCCATGCGGCACCGAACATCGGTATCTGGCGGAAGTGGTCCATCACCCAGATGCTCGTGAACCCGGCCTGCTCGGCAGTGCTCGCGATCGCCGACAACCGAGTGCGAATCTCGGCGGCGCCGCCCGGCCACGTGAACGACGGAATTTGGAGCCCGAATTGCAGGGACCGCGGCTCCAGTGCCTGACGCGCGACGAGTGGTGCCGCGCGTGCAATGTTGCGCGGCGCCGTGCGAACTGGAGCGGGCTCGAGCAGCAGGTCGTATCCCTCTTCTTCGAGCGCCCCCCGTTGCGCCCGGAACTCGCGTCCCTGATGCGAGAGCACACGTTCAGGCACTGATTTGCCGGCGAGGCGATTGCGCGCGCGGCACTCCGTCAGCGTGGTCGCGAACGCGACACACACCGTCGACACGTCATGGCGGCGCGCCATCGCCAGCCAGCTCGCGCGTCGCGTCGCGTCCAATCCGAGCGTGTCGACGACCGTCGTCAAACGACGACGGATTCGGTGTGCGAGGACTTGTTCGAGGATCGTGAACGCGTCCTCACTCGCTGCCAGATCGTCCTGGCTCTCACCGACCATTGCGCGAAGTCGATCGCTCGACACGATCTGGTCCGCAAGGAAGTTGCGGTGGGCCCAGGTTGTCTTGCCCGCACCGGAGGGACCGACGAGCACCACGAGGCACGGTGAGGGGAGTACGACGTCGCTGGGCACGTCCACCACGGCGCGAACCGTAGTAGTGCCGCCTTTATGCGCCCAGCAGGTGGTGGACGACCTTGCGCACACCTTCGGCGACATCGTGACAATCGCGTGCGCTGAACGCGGGACCGACGCCCACCGTCACCGATCGTCCTACGAGATCTTCCGTGTCGGGGCACAGCCCCGGCGGGTACCCGGCGTCGGTCGGATGCTCGGCGCAGTGCCACGGGCAGCCCTTGTTCGACGCGGTGAGTCGCCCCGCGATCGCCGGGCTCGCGTACACGGGCAGTCCGTCGTACATACGCGCCGCCGGAACGCCTTCGGCTCGCAGCGCGTCCACCATTCGGCACGCGAGCGCGGCGTCGGGCGCGAACCACGTGAGGCTCGAGCCACCGGCTCCGGCGCGGTCCGGCAGTCGTCTCGTGCGCAAGCCTTCGAGGCGGCCGATTGCGGCCTCGATACGGTCACAGTTCGCACGCATCGCGGCGAGAAGGCCAGGCAGCCGGGCCAGTTGCACGCAACCGATCGCGCCGGCGAGCTCGGTCATGCGGAGGTTGTCACCGACGAAGGCTTCACCGCTCTCGGGTCCGCGCGTGCCGCGGTACTGCGTGACGAACTGGCCGCCCTGATCGTGGAACCGTGCGGCGCGCACGTACAGGTCTGCGTCGTCGGTGAACACCATTCCGCCCTCACCCGTGGTGATGTTCTTCGTCTCCTGGAACGAGCACGCGCCGAGCTCGCCGAACGTGCCGACGGCACGCCCGTGGTACGTCACGCCGATGGCTTGGGCCGCGTCCTCGACGATCGCGAGGCCGCGCGCCCGTGTGAGCGCGAGGAGCGGGTCCATGGCGCAGGCGACGTTCTCGAGATGCACGGGAACGACTGCGGAGGTGCGCGGCCCGATTTTGCGGGCGACGTCGTCGATGTCGAGCGTGAGCGTGTCGTCGACTTCTGCGAAGACCGGCACCGCGCCCGCGTTGACGACCGCACCGACGGTCGCGATGAAGGTGAAGGCGGGAACGATCACCTCGTCTCCGCAGCCCACACCGAGCGCGGCCATCGCACAGCGAAGTGCCGACGTGCCGCTCGCCGTCGCAAGTGCGTAACTGCAGTCGAACGCATCGCAGGCCGCCGCTTCCAGGGCAGCGACGCGCGCTTGCGTGCGATTGGTGTGGTATCGGAACAGCCTGCGGTCGCGCATCACTGCGACCACGGCGTCGATCTCTTCGTCGCCGAGGAGGTCGGCGCCCTTGCCCAAGGGCGGGAAGCCGCGCCGAACCGGCGTACCACCGTCGATTGCCAGCCGATCGGCGCGCATGAGGAGAAGGTAACGTGCAGTATCGAAGACGAGAAGGAGGCCGCGGTGGACGGCATGATGTGCAGGCGCTCGCTCGTCGCGGTGGTCGCGGTCGTTCTCGTCGCCGTGGTGGCGGGCTGCGGCGGAGCGAGCAACGGGCGGGCGGCATCTTCCCCGGCGTCGGGGTCGGTCACGACTGCCGCGCCCTCGACGACCACGACGATCGAGAAGGCGAAGCCGTACGACCCGGCGAAGCCCATCGACCTCGGCGGGACTCCCGGCGTGACGGCAGCGGAGCAGAAGCGCGCCGAGACGCTGCTGAAGGCGACGCTGGTCGACCTTCCGAAGTACGCCGATCCGGCCACGGCCGAGCGCGACGGCTTCCACTCGATCGGCGACGCCCTGACCGGTGACGAGCACCTCGTCAAGTGGTCGTACGTCGACGACGGTCACATCCTCGACCCCAACCGGCCGGAGTCGCTCGTATACGAGGTGCGCAACGACAAGAAGACGCTCGTCGCCGCCATGTTCATGATGCCGTTCGGAAGCCGCTTCACGGATGTGCCCGATGTGGGCGGCGCGCTCACGCAGTGGCACGTGCACTCAGACCTGTGTCTCACTGACAACCCGGACCAGAAGGTGCTCGCCGGGTTCACGTTCGGCGGTCGGTCGTGCCCGCCGGGAACGACGAAGGCCGGCAACACGCCGATGTTGCACGTGTGGATCGTCCCGCATCGCTGCGGCCCGTTCGCGGCGCTCGAAGGGATCGGTGGCGGACAGATCCCGCCGGGCCAGACGCGACTCTGTGACACCGCCCACGGGTCGCCGACCGCGTAGCACCATGGGCGACACCGTCCGGTATGACCTCGACGGACATGTGGCGACGATCACGTACAACCGGCCCGACGCGCTCAACGCGATCAACGGCGAGATGCGCCGCGACCTCAACGAGGCCTTCGCCCGGTTCCGCGACGAGGAGGACGCCTGGGTCGGGATCGTCACCGGTGCCGGCCGTGCCTTCTGCGCAGGCGCCGACCTGCGCGGGGAAGGCAACTCGGCAGGAGACTTCGCCGGAAGCTTCTGGGAGAAGCCGACGCAGAACTCCTTCGAGAGCGGTTGGGAGATCTTCAAGCCGGTGATCGCCGCGGTGAACGGCCATTGTCTCGGCTACGGCCTCACGCTCGTGACGTGGTGCGACTTCGTGATCGCGAGTGAACGCGCCCAGTTCGGTTTCCCGGAGGTTCGTATCGGCGTACCGACGATCGTCGGCGCGATCCGCCTCCCCCAACGCCTCAACTGGCAATACGCGATGGAGCTGCTGCTCACGGGTGAGCGTTTCGACGCGGCGCGCGCCAAGGAGATCGGCCTCGCAGGTTGGGTCGTGCCGCACGACGAGCTGATGACCGAAGCCCGCGCGCTTGCCGAACGGCTGCTGCAGGGCGCGCCACTGGCGCAGCGTGTCATCAAGGAGATGGCGATGCGCGCACAGCAGCTCCCCATGCTCGAAGCCATTCGGTTCGGCGAGACGATGCGAAGGGTCGCCGGCGTGACCGAGGACGCACGCGAGGGCATCCGGGCCGCCGCGGAGCGCAGAGCCCCGGAATGGCGCGGCCGCTGACGATCACGTGGTCACGAATTCCGACACATGTGTCGGGAACGGTGCCCACGCCCCTTGTCAGTGGGCGAAGACGAGCAGGCCGCCCGCGAGTGCGGTGAGTCCGAAGCCATAGGACAACGTGAGCGCACGCTCGCGGAGACGAAGGGCGATGCGCGCGCCGATGTTGGCGAGCGGGATGGACGCGAGCCCGAACGCGAGCGTCAGCGACCAGTCGATGTGACCGAGCCACGCGTGCACCACGGTGCCGGGCACTGCGAGGACGGCCGAGACCGCGAGCGACGTGCCGAGCGCGCGTCGCACGGGCATGTGCAGCGCGGTCATGAACAACGGCGCGAGGAGGAACCCGCCACTGTTGCCGAGCAAGCCCGAGACGATCCCGACGACGGTGGTGATCGCGATGATGCGCGCGGTCGATGACGGTGTCGCTTGGACCTGGAGCGTGTCGTCATGTGGCCGCAGGAGTACGCGCATACCGAGCACGAGCACCAGGAGATCGGTGACCAGGATCAGGCCGCCGCCGGGGATCCAGCGCGTGCACACCGCGCCGACGATCGTCGCGGGAACGCCGGCGAGCAGCGCCAGGCGGAACACCCGATGGTCGATGCAGCGCTCACGTGCATAGACGCGGCTCGCGAGCAGGGTGGCAGGAATCGTCGCGGGGAGCGGCGAGGCCACGGCGACGATCGCGGGCACGCCGATGACGTGGAGGAGAGGCGTCGCGAGCGCCGAGCCGCCCTTGCCGAAGGCTCCCGACAAGAGCCCGATGCCGGCGCCGACCAATGCGGCCCCGAGGAGGAGTTCTGCGCTCACCTGCTCATCCAAGGGCATGCCGGACCATAGATCAATCCTCTTTCAACTACTCATCTGATAGGGTTCTCCTATGGAACTCCGCCAGGTCGACTACGTCCTCGCCGTCGTCGACGAGGGGAGCTTCACGGCCGGGGCGGCCGCGATCGGGGTCGCCCAGCCATCACTGTCGGAGTCGATCCGGCGGCTCGAGCACGAGATGGGTGTGCGCCTGTTCCATCGGGTGGGGCGGCGAGTCGGGCTCACGGATGCCGGTCGCGCCTTCGAGGGTCCGGCCCGCCGGCTGGTGCGGGAACGTGAGCTGGTGCTCGAGGCGGTTGGCGGGGTCCGCACCCTCGATCACGGCACCCTGGACATCGTGTCGCTGCCGACGCTGGCCGTCGATCCGCTCGCCTCGCTGGTCGGACGATTCCGGGTCGCCCATCCCGGCATCATCGTGCGCATCGCCGAACCGGAGCACACGAGCGGCGTGGAGGAGCGCCTCGCCGACGGGCGCAGCGAAGTCGGGCTCGCCGATCTCCCGCCGCGTCGCGACGACCTCGTCGCGATCGCGCTCGGCCGCCAGGAGATCGTCGCCGTATGTCCGCCGGGGACCCTGCTCCCCGCGCCCGGCCGGCTTCCGGTCGGCCATCTCGCCGGTATGCCGCTCGTCGCGACGCCGGCGGGCACGTCGACGCGCGATCTGCTCGATCGTGCCCTCGCCGCCGCGAGCGTCGCCCCGCTCATCGCGGTCGAGACGGCCCAGCGCGAAGCCATCGCGCCGCTCGTGCTCGGAGGTGCCGGCACGTCGTTCCTGCCTCGTCCGATGGCCGAGGGGCTCGCCGTCCAGGGGGCGGTCGTCGCCCGGCTCGTGCCCGGGCTGTCCCGAACGATCGGGCTGCTGCACCGCGCGAGCCCCCTGACACCCGCCGCCCGGGCGTTCGTGGAGCTCGCGCGCGGCCGGGGAGCGTCAAATGGGTAGGAGGGCTCGCATGCAGGACGATCCCCGGGTCGAACGACGTGCCGAGGGGCTCCTTCCCGAGGAGCAGGCGGCCGGCAGCGAGGATCCGCAGGCCCAGGCGGCGGAGATCCTCGCGGAATCCGACGAGCGGGCCGACGACCCGCGTCCGGTCGAGCGTCGCACCTCCGAAGACACCGTGGAACCGCCCTCCGAGAAGTGACGGTGCCACCCGGTCACGAGAGCCGTTCGAGTGCGTCGGCGAGGATCTCGTCGTGCACGGCGATGATCCGCGCGGTGGTGATGTCGGCGCGTCCGGCGTCGTGCCACCGCCACGCTTCCGGCGTGGCGGCTTCGTCGCCCATGCTCACGGTATCGACGATGTCGTGCCACGCGAGGTCGTCCACTTCGCCGTAGCGACGAATGAACTCGTCCGCGACGTCGAACCCGAAGAGCAGCGCGAGATTGCCGCGACAGTGCGCGACGTCGGCCGCGCCCGGACCGCGACAAGCGTGCGTCCAGTCGACGACGCCGGTGAGGTTGCCGCGTTGCCACAACACGTTCCCCGGCCAGAAGTCGCGATGCACGAGCACGCGTTGGTGCACCGGCACCGGTTGATGCGCGATCTCGATCGCGCGCTCCCACACCTCGGGGCGGCCCGACCACGAAGGCGGCGCAGTCACGGTGTCGAGGCTCCACGGCCGGAAGTAGTTGAGTGTCCCGGGCGGAACGGGCACCTCGTGTATCGCACGCAACGTCGCGACCAGCCGGTCGAGGTACGCGTCGACGTCGGGCGGCGCGAGCACGTCGCGACCGGGGAGTCGCGTCATGAGGACCGCCGGCGCGTCGGCGTGCGCACCCTTGGCATCGGCGGCGACGAGCCGCGGCACCGGGAGCCTGGTCGTCGAAATCGATGCCGACGCGAGGAGCCCGAGCGCGGCCGCCTCGTTCTCGACCACGCCGATGTCCGGTGCGAGGTCGGTGCGGGCCCAGCGCCGGAGGACGAGCCGGTGCAATCGCTTCCCGTCTTCGACGTCGATCGCGTGCATTGCCGCGGCCCACGAGTTGCGCAGCCGCCGTACCCGCGTGACGCGGGCACCCGAACCGATCTGCGCCGCCGCCCATGTCAGCGTCGCGGCGGGCGGGCGGCGCCGCATCTCGACGGGTATCTGCATCCGCGGGAACCTTCGGAGCCGAACGGTGGTTAGGTTTGACGGTATCCGCCACAGGCCCCGAGCGGCCGTCGAAAGAGGTGCGCCGATGTTCCTTCGTCGCGACAAGCTTCATGTTCCCACCGCCGACGAGGCGCTGCCCGGCAGGCCGCAGCGCGCATTCACGGTGCCGGAGCGCCACTTCGTGCTCGGCACACCGCTCGAGCCACCGTTCCCCGAAGGACTCGAAACGGCCGTCTTCGCCATGGGTTGCTTCTGGGGGGCCGAGCGCAAGTTCTGGGAAGCCGACGGCGTCTACACCACGGCGGTGGGTTATGCCGGCGGCATCACGCCGAACCCGACGTACGAAGAGGTGTGCTCCGGTCGCACCGGTCACACCGAAGCCGTGCTCGTCGTGTTCGACCCGAAGGTGACGTCTTACGACGCGATGCTTCGGCTGTTCTGGGAGAACCACGATCCGACGCAGGGAATGCGGCAGGGCAATGACGTCGGCACGCAGTACCGCTCCGCCATCTACACGTTCGGCGACGCGCAGGCCCGCGCCGTCGAGACTTCGCGGGCGATGTTCCAGGAGCGGCTCCAGGAATCGGGCTTCGACGACATCACGACGGAGATCGCGCCCGCCGGGACGTTCTTTTACGCCGAGGACTACCACCAGCAGTATCTCGCCAAGAACCCGAACGGCTACTGCGGCATCGGCGGCACGGGCGTCAGCTGCCCGATCGGGGTGGCGTAGCACGCCGCGGTAGCGTCGCTTCTTCGTGGAGCCGATCAGCGAGGTGGAGCTCGACCCATACGTCGACTTCAGCCGCGAGGAATGGAGCAAGCTCCGCGCGTCGACCCCACTGACCCTGACCGAGGCGGATCTGGCGCAGCTCCGTGGCCTCGACGAGCCGATGCAGATGGACGAGGTCGAGGCGATCTACCTCCCGCTGTCGCGCCTGCTGAACCTCCGGATCGCCGCCACGCGCGACATGCATGCGGTGACCGAGACCTTCCTCGGCCACCTGCACGCCGGGGTGCCGTACGTGATCGGGCTCGCGGGCAGCGTTGCGGCGGGCAAGAGCACGATCGCGCGCATGCTCCAGGCGTTGCTCGGACGCTGGCCCGATCATCCACGTGTCGATCTCGTGACCACCGACGGGTTCCTGTTCCCGAACTCCACACTGGAAGCGCGCGGCCTCATGGCGCGCAAGGGCTTTCCCGAGAGCTATGACGTGCGAGCGTTGATGCGCTTCCTCGCCGAGCTGAAGGCGGGATCCACGGAGGTACACGCGCCGCGGTACTCGCACCTCACCTATGACATCCTGCCCGGCGAGGAGATCATCCTTCGCTCTCCCGACATCGTGATCGTCGAGGGCGTGAACGTGCTCCAGACCCCGGCCCGGCGAGGACGCGCCGAGGCGACCGTCGTCGTCTCGGACTTCTTCGACTTCTCGATCTACGTCGACGCCTCCGAGGACGACCTCGTGCGTTGGTACGTCGACCGGCTCTTTCTGCTGCGCGAGACGTCGTTGCACGATCCTCGGTCGTACTTCAACTTCCTGACGCAGTACAGCGAAGAGGCGACCGCAGACTTTGCCGCGTCGGTCTGGACGCAGGTGAACCTCGTGAACCTGCGCGAGAACATCGCGCCGACGCGCGGCCGGGCGAATCTCATCCTCGAGAAGCGCAGAGACCACGCCGTCGAGCGCGTCAGGTTACGGAAGCTCTGAGCCCCTATTCGCCGGCAGCACCCGTCGGCTCGCCGGGGCGCACGCCGCGCAGCCCGAACCACACGAGCTCGGAGATCCACTGCGCGAGCTGCTCGGCGTCGACGTCGCTCGCCGGCCGCTGCAGCGCCCAACGTCCGACGGATTCACCCATGCCGACGAGCGCGCTCGCGAGCACGAGCCGTTGTTCGGGTGATCCGTCGATGAAGATGAGCAAGGAGATCGTCTCCGCGGTCGCGTCGATGATCTCCTCGACGATGCGCGCGAACTCGGGATCGGATCGAATCGCGGTGCTGAGCAGCAGCCGGAACGCGCTGCGATTTCCCAACGCGAAATCGAAGTACGCGCGAAAGCCCATCTCGACGCGATCTCGCGCGCTTCCGGCGCGACCTGTCGCGTCCGCCAGGGTGGTGAGGAGCTCGGCGCCTGTGCTCTCGAGCAGCTCCACGTACAGCGCCCGTTTGCTCGGGAAGTGCTGGTACAGCACGGGCTTGGTCACACCCGCGGACTCGGCGATCTCGTCCATCGACGTCGCGTGGAACCCCTGTTCGGCAAAGCGATCGCGCGCGACTTCGAGCAGCTGGAGGCGGCGCTGGTCCGCAGGCAGTCGCATCCGGCGCGAGGTCAGACGCTCGATTTCAGCGGCATGACGTAGCGGTCGGCGTGGTCGAAGTTGCGCGACCACAAGTCGTCGACTGAGCGAGTCTCTTCCGGGGACAACGGTCGCTCCGACGCCGCCGCGTACTCACGCACTTCGTCGACCGACAACACCGTGGGGATCACGCACGTGAACGCCGAGTTGGCGAGGATGCCGGCGATCGCCGCTTGTCCGATCGTGCGCCCGGTTTCGGGTGCCCACAGGAATCCGAGTGTCTCGGCCTTCTCGAAGTTGTCGAGCATGTTGTCGGGATTGCGATGCGACCGATGATCCTTGGCGTCGAACACGGTGTCCGGCGTGATCTTTCCCGAGAGCGTGTCCGACGCGTGCGGCACGCGGGCAAGCAGGCCTACCTCACCGCGTTGCACGCGCGGCCGGCGTGCGAACGTCCGCCCGGGCTCTTGCTCGAGCACGTTGAACACCGTTTGCAGAGACACGATTGGCCGGCCGTCGATCGCGCGGTTGCCTTCCTCGACCCAGCCGATCGCCGGACCGAGGGCAACGCCGAGCTCGCGTACCTTGCCTTCGTCGCGCAGCTTGCCGAGGGCCTCCCACACGTCGTCGTCGACGATCGGCTCGATGCGCGGGTTGTGCAGCTGCAAGAGGTCGATGCGGTCGGTGCCGAGCCGGCGCAATGAGTCCTCGACCTGCGCGCGCACGGACGCCGGTCGCCAGTCGTGCGGCCGTTCGGACTGTCCCGGGAATTTGCGCTCGGCACTTATGTCGTAGCCGACTTTGGTCGTGAGCACGATGTCGTCGCGCGCCGTGAGGTAATCGGCGAGGATCGTCTCACCGGCGCCGTCCTGGCCGTAGACGGGGGCGGTGTCGATGAAGTTGATGCCGGCGTCCAGCGCAGCCTTGATCATCTCGTGCGGATCGTCGGAGCGGCCCCACCAGTCGCTGACCAGCGTCCATGTGCCGAAGCCGACCTCGGAGATGGTCAGGTCGCTGTCTCCGAGGCGGCGCGAGCGCATCGGCCGATCGTACCGAGACGGAAGGCCCGATGGCGGGCTCAGCCGCCTTGCCGTTCGTCGCGGGCGGCGGCCCGTACGCCGTACGCCAGGACGATCGGTAGGGGCAAGACCACGCAGCTCGCCACGAGCCCGGCGACCGATACCGCCACCGTCCACTCGGGGAAGCCGGTCGCGACCCCGACGAAGAAGGCGACGATCGCGACCGCGAGGGCGCTGTACCCGGCACGCTTGCCGAGCGCGGCCGCGCGCGCGATCCGGGCACGGCGAGCGACGATCGGGTCGTCTACCACGCGAGCCAACCGTGCGCCGCGAATGCTTCCTCGATCGCGACCGGCAGATCGGCGAGCGCGAACGATAGCTCGGCCCGGCGCACGTTGGCGTCGAAGTATCGATTGCAGACCTCCGCCGGCTCGCCGAGGAAGCGCACGAGCTGCTCGGGATGCTCCGTCGAGAACACCCGCACACCCGACGCGAGGATCTCCGCGAGCACCGGGTACGGGTACGCGGCACACGGACGGCGAAATGCCGTGGCCTCGATGATCGGATTCCCGAATCCTTCCCAGGTCGACGGGAACACGACGAGGTCGGCGGCCGCGTACGCGTCGCCCGCGTGGTCGGCCCGGCCCATCGTCACGGCCACCGGCGATCGGTCGAGGAGACGTTCGAGCGTCGGTGCATAACCGTCTTCGGCCGGACCGGAGAGCCAGTACTGGATCGCACGGTCGGGCGCGAGGTGATGCAGGCGTTGCGCGAACCGGAGTCCACCGGGCACGTTCTTCCGCTCGATGGCGCGCGCGGGTTGGAACATCACGAGGTCGTCGTCGGTGAAGCCGAAGGCCTTCCGAGTCGCGGCGCGATCTCCCGCCGGCGGCGCGAGGTCGAAGTAATTGTGAATCGTCGTGACATTCTCGTAGCGGCGGGCCTGGAGCTCGCGCCGACTGCGCAGGTTGACGGTGGCGTGCAACGCCCCCTCGATCCGGGGCGGGAAGTCGGCTTCCAGATGCTTCAGATTTCGGCGCTGCCAGGGCAGATCGTGGTGGCGTAGGACGACCCTGCCCCGATGCCGCGCCGCCGCGCGTGCAACCGCCTGGGCGGCGTCCCGGTTGAGCGGGAGCGAGCAGATGTTGTCGACGACGACGAGGTCCGCCGCCTCGATCGCGGCGCTGATCGCGCGCTCGTCAGGTCGGTCGGTGGCGTCAATGGCGAGGGTGGGCAACACGACGTCGTCCGGCTGCCCGCCGTCTTCGATCGAGCCCGCGACGCGACGGGTTGCGAACCCGAGCTCGCGCAGCGCCCAGTGCCACTTGCGCGCTTCGACCGAAACGCCATCCTCGCCACCGAGGCGGAACGAGATCGTGACGGCCTGCCGTCCCATATTTCGCCGAGGGCCCATATTGCGCCGAGGGTAGGCGCGTCAGGGCACGTTCACGTATGTGAGGCGACGGTTCGTGGCATCGAGCACGGCCCGCGCCACCGCATCGGCTTGTTGTTGGGGCCGCACGATCGCCGAGCCCGAGACGAGCTGCTCGGACGGCGGCACGACGAACACGACGGCCACGACTGCAATGTCGTGCGCGCCGACGCGAACGATCTGCGCGTGGTCGACATCGATGCGCTCTGCCGCCGGTTCGAGCTGCCTGAGCGCGTCAACGGTGGCGGTCGCCACGAGACGGTGACGGGCGGTCGTGGCGATCGAGCCCTCGGCGAAGCCGACGGCCTCGTCCTCTTCGCGGGCGAGCGTGACACGTACCAGCGAACGCAGCCCGTTCGACTCGGCCGTGATGGCCACGATCGACGGCCGGACCTCGGGGACGAGCGTGTCGTCGAGGGCGTTACCGCCGCCGAGCTGCACCACGCTGATGAGGCGGCGGTCGAGGTCGAGGCCGAATGACGCGAGCGCGATGGACTGGACGTCGCGCGCGATCTGCTTCGGGTGCTTGCCCGGGTGGGCGACGATGTGCACCTCCGACACCCGGCCGTCGTCCTCGGCCACGATCCGTGCGATGGAGACGTCGGGCAGCCGGCAGATCTCCCGTTCCACTTCGGTGAGGTCGAGCTCGGTCACGCCCATCTTTTCTCCACAACTCCCGGGCTCCCGAGACTACGCACCGGCCCGTCCCGGACGGCTGATCCCCAGCCCGGGGCGGGGTTGTAGCCCGGTCCTTGCACAAATGGTGCGATCCCGCGACAATTGTGGAAAGACCTGGTCGGGCGGTTGTGCCGGGCTGTGCCGTGGTGCGTCGATTGTCGCCGTGGGCATGAGCGGCGACGAGAATGCCAGGTCCCATTGCGGCGAGCTGGGGGTGGCCAACGGCGCAACAACTCCGGAGAGGAAGCTAGGAGATAGACGGCAGGGCCGAGGTCGGCTTTCACTTCACACATCCAATCCCGAGCGGAGCGGTTTGCCCCATCGCCCATAGCGGCGGCGACGGAGGACTTGACGCAAGGGGGAGTAATCGTGAAGAAGATCGCTGTCCGCGTCGCCTCAGTCACTGGTGGGTTGGTCGCATTGATCCTCGCCGGTGGCGCAGCAGGTAGTCGTTTTCATTGAGCGTAAAGAGTCGCCCTCGGGTCTGCCGCCTGTCCCCTCAGGTTCTCCTTGCCGGAGAAACTTGCCGAAGAAAGCTGATATGGACGCGTCCGTCATCGCACCTTTTCCGCGTCAACTGGCGCTGTACTGCGGCTGCCTGGTCGCCTTGGCGGCCGCACTTGCCGCGGCCCTGGTCGTCACCGACGGCGTGCCTCGCGTCCCGGCCTTGCTGGTGCTCGCCGGCTTGGCGGTGTTCAGCATGCACCGGACGGTGGTGCTCAACGGCGACGGCATCTCGTTCTCTCCGGTCACGATGGTCTTCATGGCCGCGGTCGCGGTCTTCGACCACGACCACGCTCTCTCCGGCGCGGTCTTCGTCGGGCTCGCCGGCGGCCTCTTCCTTCCCAGCCTCCACCGACGCACTTGGGCATGGGTTCCGTTCAATGCGGCGAACTGGGCATGCAGCGTCGGCGGAGCGGTGCTCGTGTACGCGTCGCTGCGCGGGCTCGCGAACCGGTCGCTCCCGACCAGCCTGATCGCGTTCGTCCTCGCCGCCGTGACCTTTGTCGCGGTGAACTGGGTTCTCTTGGTTCTGTCGTACCTCGTCGAGCGGCACCGCGCCCCACGGGAAGTGTTTGCGGAGCTCGTCGCGCAGCTCCTCGGCGACATCCCGTTTGCGCTCGTCGGCTTCCTGGTCGGCCGTCTCTACATCTCATACGGCCCCGCAATCCTCATCCTCGTGTTCGCTCCGATCCTCATCGCCCGCGAGATGTTCGCGTCGTATGTGCACGTCAAGGAATCGCACGAGGAGACCGTGCACATGTTGATCCGCGCGCTCGAGGAGAAAGACCGTTACACCGCCGGTCATGCCGAACGAGTCGCCAACTACGCGTGTTACATGGGCGAGTCCCTCAACTTCATGCCGTCACGGATGGAGCGCTTGCGGTTCGCCGCACTCATGCACGACATCGGCAAGCTCGTCGTGCCGAACCAGCTGCTCAACAAGCCGGGACGTCTCACGGCCGATGAGTTCGCGCAGGTGCGCATCCACGAGAAGGTCAGCGTGGAGATGTTGAGTCACATCGATTTCTTGCAGCCGATCGCAGGCGCCGGGCACAGCGACAACACCCGTTTCGACCCTGACGACGCAGACCATCCGATCGAGCCGTACATCGTGATGATCGCGGACGCGTACGACGCCATGACCTCCACCCGCGCCTACCGGAAGGCGCTGACCCAGGAGGTCGCGTTCCAGGAGCTGCGCGACAACGCCGGAATCCAGTTCCATCCCGCGTGCGTGGAGGCCCTCATCTCCGCCATCGAGCGTCGGGGCGAGAAGCACGGCGCCGGGCACGAGGAGTCCCAGGAGTTCCACGACGCGCCGGACGTCGGCGTCGGCTCCGCCGGTCTGGGCGATCTGCTGCCGAGCGAGGCCGGCTGATCCTCTCCGCCGGGGGGGATTCCCGTTCCGGGGGGTCCCAGCGGCCAGAATTGCCTGCCATCGGCTCCGAAACGGCACTCAGCGGAGCTTCCGCGCTGCCGATGCACATATGTGCGATCCCACACCTTCGACGCCGAGAGGACGGGTGACATGACCCGGCGCCGACGCGTCGTCTTCGTGTTGATCGCGGCCGCGGTGGCGGGCAGCGTCTCCCATCTCGTCTCGCCCGACGGCTCCGCCGCCGCGCTCTGCTTCCTGGCGGCCGGCCTCGTGCTCGGTGAGCTGCTGGTGCTCCGGCTCGAAGACGGGAGCGCGCTTCCGCTCTCGTATGCGGGCCTCGTCGTGATCGCCTCGTCGTTCACCTTTCCCGAATACGCGTACGCAGTGCTCGGGGCGGAGCTGATCTCGATGGTGTTGCGACTCGCCGATCGGTCGACGGGTTGGCAGGTGCGGATGTTCCTCGGGCGCATCGCCGTGGCCGGTGCGACGTTCGGGGCGTACAGCGCCGCGACGAACCTTCTCGACCATCAGGAAAAGGTTGCCCCCGTGCTGCTGTCACTGGCCGCAGCCGCGCTCGCGCAGGCGCTCGTCGACGTGACGATGCGCAGAGTGTTCCACCTCGGCACGCCGTTCTCGCCTCGCGGGCGATTGGCGTGGCTCGCAATCGCGTCGTCGGGCATGTTGATGGCCATCGGCTATCGCGGCGTGGGTGGCGAAGGCCGGGTCGGTATCTGGGGTCCGCTGCTGTTCTCCACGCCATTGCTCGCCGCGTGGTACGCCTTCGAACGGCTCGACTCGGCAACACGCTCCTACCGACAGACCATCGAGGCGCTCGCGATGGCGCCCGAGCTCGGCGGTCTGGTACCGACCGGGCACTCCCAACGTGTTGCGGCCCTCGCGTCGGCGATGGGGGAGCACCTCGGCCTGCCGCCGTCGGATGTGCATGACCTCGAGATGGCCGCGCTGCTCCATCACCTCGGCGAGGTGACGCTCGACGAGCCCGCCGATACGACGGTGAGGACGGGACAGGCGGAAGTCGCGGCAGTGACGAGCGCCATGATGCGGGAGATCCGCCCCCTCGCCGCGGCCGGCGACCTCGTCGCCGGCGAGTGTGACGACCCGAAGCGGCGTCTTGCCGTGCAAGTGCTGCGCATCGCGAGCGAGTACGACGACCTCACCGCGCGTGACCTCACGCCCGGCGACCTCGCCCTCGAGTCGCTGCGCTCCGCTCCGGCGTACGTCTACGACGAGCGGGTCTTCGTCGCGCTCGAGCGCGTCCTGCGCGAGCGCGTCGGCACCGCGTCGTAAGTCGCGTCAGACCCGCTGCGCCGGGACGCGGACAGCGGACACGAGCTCCGGCTCGTGGTCCCGTAAGTCGATCGTGATCGTGCGACGTGACTTGGGCCGCCGGCTCGCGTTGAACGCGAGGTCACACAGACCCACCGCGAGGATCAGGTCGCCAAAGCTCAGCACGGCGTCGAAAGGATGCTCGAGGACGATGATGTCCGAGAGGAACCGCAGCTTGTCGTCCGGCTGCTGGATGTGGTGCTTCACCGTCGGCTTGGCCCACGTCTCGTTCTGGAACTTGGCGGGGATCTTCACCGGCATGCCCTGGTTCAGCGTGATCACGAGCGCATTGCACGCCATGCCGATGATCACGATCCCCATACCGCGCAGCACGAAGTTGCGCGCCGCGAACCCAAGGATCAGCACGTACGACGCGACGAGGAGCCCGAATCCGATGTCGTGCCACCGGTCGCGCGGGATCGACACGTATTCGAGAAAGATCTGGATCGCGAGGCCGGCGAAAAGCAGCCAGCCGAGGTGCCACTCGACCCCGAGCAGCCGTACGTAGGACCCCCGTGTCGCGAGTGGGATCACCAGCGCTATCGCGACGGCGATCAGGAGCACCAGCACGCGGACAATGGTAGGCGAATACCATCCGCATTCGTGGCAATCCCCGAGGTGTTGTACGAGGTCGAAGGTGGCGTCGCCCGGACGACGATCAACCGTCCGGAACGCCGCAATGCCATGTCGTTCGGCGTGATGCAGGGGTTGCGCGACGCGATGGCGCGCGCCAAAGCAGACGAGACGGCGCGGGTGGTCGTGCTGACCGGCGCCGGCGAGAGAGCCTTCTGCGCGGGCGCCGACCTCGTCGGCGCCGGGAGCGGTGATCGAGGCATCGCCGATGGTGCCGCGACGGCCCACGATGGTCGGGGCCTGCTCGCCGAGCTGTTCCGCGACATGTGGTCGCTCGGAAAGCCCGTCATCGCGCGCGTACGGGGGTACGCGCTCGCGGGCGGATTCGGGCTGGCTTGCGCATGCGACCTGATCGTCGCCGCCGACGACGCGATCTTCGGCACACCCGAGATCAACGTCGGCTTGTGGCCGTACATGATCACGGTGCCGCTGCTGCGGTCGATGCCACCCAAGACCGCGCTGGACTTGATGATGACCGGCCGGCGTGTGGACGCGGAAGAAGGCGCGCGCATCGGGTTCGTGCAACGGGTCGTGCCCGTCGCGGGACTCGACGCCGCGGTGGACGAGCTCGCGGCGTCACTCGCGAGCAAGAGCCCGTTGATCATGCGATGGGGGCGTGACTCCTTCTACCGCGTACTCGAGATGGATGCCGACGCCGCGCTCTCGTACTTGCAGGGCATGTTGACGATCACGTCGCAGACGGAGGACGCGGCCGAAGGCGTCGCCGCATTCGCCGAGAAGCGCGCACCACTCTGGAAGGGAAAGTAGATGCCGAGCAAGAGCGCACAATGAGCGATCAGCGGCACGAATGGGGTCCTCTGATCGAGGATCTGGAGAAGCGCAAGGAACGCGCGCTCGGCATGGGTGGGCCCGACCGGATCGAACGCCAACGCTCGCTCGGCAAGCTGACGGTGCGGGAACGCCTCGATCTCCTGCTCGACCGGGGCACGTGGGTGGAGTACGGCCTGCTCGCCGATCACATGGACGCGGGGCTCGGCGATCGCTACCTCGCAGCGGACGGAGCAGTGACCGGCGTCGGCGAGATCGAAGGCCGACCCGTTGCAGTCGCGGCGTACGACTTCACCGTGATGGCCGGCTCGATGGGTGGAGTCGGGGAGAGCAAGATCTCGCGCATGCGCGAGCATGCGCTGCGCCAGCGCATCCCGTTCGTGTGGCTGCTCGATTCGGCCGGCGCGCGCATTCAATCGACGAGCGGCTCTTCGTTCGCGGGGGCGGGCGCGCTGTTCCGCGAACAGGTCGCGATGAGTGGCGTGGTGCCGATGGTCGCGGCCATGCTCGGCCACTGCGCCGCGGGCACCGCGTACATCCCGGCGCTCGCCGACTTCGTGCCGATGGTGAAGGGCACGTCGTCGATGGCGTTGGGCGGACGGCATCTCGTGAAGGCCGCCGTGGGCGAGGACGTGACCGAGGAGGAGATGGGCGGCTCCGGTGTGCACACCAAGATCAGCGGGGTTGCCGACCTCGAGGTCGCCGACGACCGCGAGTGCCTTCAGATCGTGCGCAAGTACCTGTCGTTCTTTCCGCAGCACAACCAGCAACCGCCGCCCACCTACGACAGCGGCGACATGATCGACCGGCGAACTGAACAGCTCTACGACATCGTGCCGACCGCGCCGCGCCGCGCGTACGACATGCGCAAGGTCGTGCACGCGATCGTCGACGACGGCGACGTGCTGTGGATGAAGCCGGAGTGGGCGAAGAACGTGCTGACCGGGCTCGCACGCGTCGGTGCACAACCCGTCGGCATCGTCGCGAACCAACCGATGGTGCTCGGCGGCGCGTTGGACGTGAATGCCGCCGACAAGGCGGCAAGGTTCGTGTGGCTGTGCGACGCGTTCAACATTCCGTTGGTGTTCCTGCACGACGTCCCCGGGTTCATCGTCGGGTCGGCGGTCGAGAAGCAGGGCATCATCCGACACGGGGCGAAAATGTTGTTCGCGGTGAGCGAGGCGACAGTGCCGAAGATCTCCGTGGTGTTGCGCAAGAGCTACGGCGCCGGCTACTTCGTGATGAACGGGCTCGCGTACGAAGCCGACTACATCGTTGCGTGGCCGACTGCCGAGATCGCGGTGATGGGCCCCGACGGTGCGGTGAACATCATCCACCGCCGAACGCTGGAAGCGATCGAGAACGACGAGGAGCGGGCCGCCAAACGGCTCGAGCTCGCCGAGGAGATTCGCGCCAACATCGACCCGTACATCGCGGCGGGTCACGGCCAGCTCGACGACGTGATCGATCCCGCGGACACGCGGGCCGCGATCGCGCGTGGCTTGCGGATCACCGCCGACAAGCGCATCGACCGTCCGTGGCGCAAGCACGGCGTGCTGCCGGTGTGAACATCAGGGACGCCACGGCAGCAGACGTCGACGGATTGCTCGATCTGTGGCGGCGCGCCGACGCCGCTCCCAGCGTCACCGACACCGTCGGGGACGTGTCTCGAGTGGTCGCGGCGCCGAGTGCGAGCGTGCTGGTCGCGGTCGACGGCGACACGATCATCGGGTCCGTCATCGCGGCGTTCGACGGATGGCGAGGGAATTTCTACCGGCTCGTCGTCGACTCGACGCAGCGCCGCTCGGGAATCGGCCGCCGACTCGTCGATGCGGGCGAAGCACGGTTGCGCGCGGCAGGCGTGAAGCGCGCGAGCATTTTGGTCGAGGGGCACCGGCCGATCGCGCAGGCCTTCTGGTCAGCCGCAGGCTTCGAGCACCACGAGGGCATGCGCCGCTACACGAAGAGCTTGTAACGGCGAGCCGACGCGACAGCGGTGGCGTTACGATCCCAGCCCATGGCCGAGATCCGAGCTGAGATCACTGCAAATGTCTGGCAGGTCGTCGTCGAGGAAGGTCAGATGGTCGCCGAGGGCGACGAGATCTGCATCCTGGAGTCGATGAAGATGGAGATCCCGGTCGTCACCGAGGTCCCGGGCGTCGTGCGCGAGCTGCATGTCGCACCCGAGCAGACCGTCCAAGAAGGCGACCTCATCGCGCTGATCGACGAGTCTTAACGGGTGTGAGCGGATTCTGAGGTCTTTGAAATGATCCGGTTCGAGCGTCGGGGGTTCGTGGGGCTGGCGACGATCGATCGCCAGGAACGACGCAACGCGCTGAACGCCGGACTCTGCGAAGAGTTGCGAGGCCATCTCGAGCGCGAGTCCGAGCTGCGAGCGTTCGTGCTCACCGGCGCGGGATCTGCGTTCTGCTCGGGTGCCGATCTCGTCACGCGCTTCAGCGCCGAGAATGACGCGCCGACCGATACGTTCCGGCCCGCGTTCGAGGGAGTGCTCGACGCGATCGTCGCGTACCCGGCGCCGGTGCTCGCCGCGATCAACGGGCCTGCGATCGGCGCGGGCATGCAACTCGCCGTTGCATGTGACGTGCGCGTCGCGGCTCTGGGAGCGCGCCTCGCGATACCCGGCGGCAAGCTCGGCATCCACTTGAGCGCGCGCAACATCTGGCGGTTGGCACAGCTCGTCGGTCAAGGCGCGGCGCGCGACTTCCTGTTGGCGGGACGCAATGTCGACGCCGACGAGGCATCGCGGCTCGGGCTCGTACAGTACGTCAGCCGCGACGCGGTAGGCGCCGCGCTCGCGCTGGCGGGCGAGATCGCGTCCTACGCTCCCTTGACGGTGCAGGGCCACAAGCGCGCGTTGAACCTCGTTGCAGAGGAGCAGTGGCTTTCGTTATCGGTGCAACGCGAGATGGCCGCGCTCGAAGCGCGCGCGTTCGCGAGTGAGGATCTGCAAGAAGGCATGACCGCGTTCGCCGAGAAGCGCACCCCGCGCTTCAAAGGCTGCTGACGGAGACGTTCCCGCCGGAGCAGATGATGCCGGCGCGCAGACCGTCGAGGTTCGATATCCGCGCCGCAGCGAACGCAACGGCCGCACTCGGTTCGATGACCTGGTCCAAGCGCTCCCGAACGGCATGCATCGCATCCGCGATCGCATCCTCGCCGACGGTGACGCGCTCGACTGCATGCGTCACCAAGATGTCGTCGGTGCGCGGCGACGTGCCGGTCCGCAAGCCGTCGGCCATGCTCGTGACGCGGTCGACCGGTTGGCCGCCGATCACGCGCACCGGCGTCGCCGCGACGCACGTCCCCGCGCACAGGCCCCCGCCGCCGATCGGCGTGACGATCACGTCGAGGTGGGGCACCTCCTCGCAGAGCTCCAACGCAGCCGTGCCCGCGCCGGCGATCACACGAGGATCGTCGAAGGGGTGGATCTCCACCGCGCCGGTGCGCGCCACGACCTCCGCCAACACGGTCCGGCGGGCCTGCAGCGAGTTCGCGCACCAGACGATCTCCGCGCCGTAGCGCTCCACCGCGGCCGCCTTGAACGCCGACGTCTGCTCCGGCATCACGACGTACGCGGCGATGCCGCGCGTCCGTGCGGCGCGCGCGAGCGCAGCCGCGTGGTTACCCGACGAGTGCGCGGCGACCCCCCGCGACGCGTCGTCCGGCGAGAGCGAGAGCACCGCGTTGGTTGCGCCCCGGTACTTGAACGCGCCCGCGTGTTGGAGATGCTCCGCCTTGACGAACAATGTGGCGCCGGCCCACGCGTCCAGCGCCGGTGAACGCAACACCGGCGTCCTCCGCACGAACCGTGCGATTCTCGACGCGGCCTGTTCTACGTCGGCACGCTCGACGGTCACGGTCGCTCAGTACCCGGCAGGGAGCGCCTGTTCGAAGTAGACGTAGAACGCGAACAGCACCGCCAGGAACGGGACGACACCGACGATCCACGTGATCGGGTGACGCCACCGCCGGAACGCCCACCACCACGCGAGCCCGACGAGCAGGGCCCCGAAGCCCCAGCGGACGGCGGAAGTGAGGCTGCGCTCCTGGCCCGAGAGGCCCTCTTCCATGAGTGCCTGGTGGGGCCGGACCTTGCCGCCGCTGTTCGTGCCACGCCGCGCCTGCGGACGTGCCGGCTTCGCGCTCTCGTTCGGCGCGAGGACGGCTTTGATCACGATCCGCTGTTCGGCGGAGAATTTCGGGTTGCAGCTGGTCAGCGTGAGCTGTGCGTTAGGCGTGTTGTCGACGACCTGCACGTCGGTCGGCTTCACGATCAGGTGACCGACATCGGCGTGGGCCGGGTCGGGGGCGTAGACCTTGTACGTGAACTTGCCGGCCACGGTCTCGACGATGATGTCGTCGTTCGGCTTCAGCTTGTCGACGTCGTAGAACGGGTGGAGGAAGGTCGTCCGGTGGCCCGCGATCGCGGCGTTGCCCAGCGTGCCCGGGAGGGGCGTGTCGGGATAGTGGCCGGGTCCCTTCTTCAAGTCGTCGCGCGACACGCCTTCGACGAACGCCATGTTGTTGAGGCCGATGCGCGGAATACTGATGAGGCCCTCGGGCTCGCCCTCGGCCGGTACCGGCGGCGCCGGGCGGACCGGCTGGGTGGTCGTGGTCGTCGGGCCCACGGTCGTCGGGGGTCGATCCCGCACCGTGGTCGAGGTCGTGGACTCGGCGGAGTACGCCTGTTGCGCCTTGGCGAAGTCCTGCTTCAGCCCGTGCTGGGCCCGGGCGGTGAGGATTCCCGTGCCCCAGAGCTGGTACGCGACGAACAGCAGGATCAGCAACCCCAACGTCACGAGGGTGCGCCCAAGCGCTGCAACTGCCCGTCGCACGATGAGAGGGTACCGGCCGTCCCGACCGGTTCTCGCGCAGTGAGATGCAGCGGGAGCCGGGTTCGCCGCTCGCGACGGCCGGTTCGTAGACTTCGCGTCGTCACCACTCCCCGTTCTCGGAGTCTGGTTGCACTGCGTTCGCCTTCGATCGGCCGTCTGCATGCTTGGGCGGTTCCCCGCGCTCGCCGGCGCCGACCTGGATGTCGATACCGGCGAGATCGTGCTGTTGAGCGGACCGAACGGCGCGGGGAAGACCACGCTGCTTCGCCTGTGTGCCGGCCTCCTCCCGCTCCGTGCGGGGCATGCCGAGGTGCTCGGCGTCGATCTCGCGCGTGACCGCAAGAGCGCGCGCGCCTCGCTCGCGCTCGTGGGCCACGAGACGTTCTGCTACGACGACCTCACCGTCGCCGAGAACCTGCGCTTCGCGGCCCGGGTGAGCGGTCACACGGATGCGGACGCCGACGCCGCGCTGGAGCGCGTGAGCCTCCGGCGGGTGGCGGACGTGACGCACAGCCGGCTCTCGCACGGGCAACGGCGCCGCCTCGCCCTCGCGATCGCGCTCGCCCGCCGGCCCCGGCTGTTGCTGCTCGACGAGCCCCACGGCGGGCTCGACGAGCACGGCCGCGCCATCCTCGAAGACGTTGTGCGTGCCGCGCCCCTGCAAGGGTGCACCGTGCTGCTCGCGTCACACGAGCTCGACCTCGCGCGCCGGCTCGCGACACGCGAGGTGCAGCTCGTCGCGGGGCGGGTGCACGCGGTGCCGCGTGTCACGAGCGGCGCGGGGGCGCCCGCGTGACGCTCGTGCGGGACGCGCTGCTCGTCGCCGGCAAGGACTTGCGCATCGAGTCGCGCTCACGCGTCGCCTTGCAGCAGATTCTGCCGTTCGGGGCCATTGTCGTCGTGCTGTTCGCGTTCGCGCTCGACGCCGACCGCGCCCTGCTGTCACGCGCCGCGCCCGGCCTCTTCTGGGCGGCCGTGTTGCTCGCGGCGCTCCTTGCGGTCGGCCGATCGTTCGCTGTCGAGGAAGCCAACCGCGCGCGTGACGGCCTCCGACTGTCGGGCCTCGACGGCGGCTCGGTGTTCCTCGGGAAGACCGCGGCGATCGCGGTCGAGCTCTTCCTGCTCGAGGTCGTGCTCGGGATCCTCGTCGTGGTCCTGTACGACGTGGCTCTCCACGATGCGATGGTGCTGTTCTGTGCGGCACTGGCCGCCACCATCGGGTTGGCAGCCACCGGTACGGTCTACGGCGTGCTGGCCGGAGGATTACGCGCGCGCGAGACGCTCATTCCGCTCCTCGTGCTGCCCGCGGTCACGCCGGTGATGCTCGGAGGCACGCGCGCCTTCCAAGCCGCGCTCGACGACGCGCCGGGCGACGCGTGGCCGTGGGTGCAGCTGCTCACCGCGTTCGCGGTACTCGCGGTCGCCGCGGGGGTCCTCGTGTTCGGGCCGTTGTTGGAGGAAGCGTGAAGAGACTCTTCCTCGGCGCGACCGTTCTCGCGCTCGCGGCGACGCTGTTCCTCGCGTTGTACGTCACGCCACCGCGCGAGAACCAGGGTGGCGAAGCGGTTCGGCTGCTGTACCTCCATGTCCCTTGCGCGTGGCTCGCGTACCTGGCGTTCGGCGTCACCGCGGTCGCGTCAGCGCTGTGGCTGCTCCCGCGCACGCGGCACGCGTCCTGGGACCTGCTCGCCGGCGCGTCGGCGGAGGTGGGCGTGCTGTTCACCGCGCTGATGCTCGTGGTCGGGTCCTTGTGGGGACGCCCGACCTGGGGCACGTGGTGGGAGTGGGATGCCCGGCTGACGAGCACGGCCATCCTGTTCTTCTTGTACCTGGGCTACCTCGCGCTGCGCCGGACGGGAGCGACCGCCGACGAACGCGGCACACGCTGCGCGATCGCCGCGCTGATCGCCGCCGCCGACATGCCGGTCGTCCACTTCTCGGTGTCGTGGTGGCAGACGCTGCACCAAGAGGGCACCGTCTTCAACGACAAGCTGGACGTCAAGGTCAACGGATCGATGGCCGTGACGCTTCTCTTGGCCGTCGCCGCTTTCACGATGCTCTACGGGTACCTCGTGCTCCAGCGATTCCAGCTGGCACAGCTCGAAGAGGGTCGCGAGGAGCGAGCGCTGCAGCGCGCGATCGAAGAACGCGTCCGGGCCGACGAGGTGGCTGTCGTATGAGCGAGCGCCCCGGCGCGCCGCGCCGAGAGCGGGCAAGTCATGACTGACAACTGGGGCTACGTGGCCGCCGGGTACGCAATCGTCGGGAGTGCGCTCGGGATGTATGCCCTCTGGGTCCGGCAGCGGATCCGGCGGTTGCAACGCTCGTTGCCCGACGACGATCGCGCATGAGACTTCGTTACGGGATCATCGCGCTCGTCTGCGTCGGAGCGGTCGTGTGGATGGTCGTATTGCTCCAACGCAACGTCGTGTTCTTCAAGACCGTGTCGGAAGCAGTGCACGACGAGCGCAGCGACGGCACCCGGTCGATGCGTATCGGCGGTGGCGTCGTCGCGGCAAGCATCCAGCGGCGGGCCGACGGGGTCGACTTCGAGCTCTCCCAGGGCGGCGCGACGGTGCGCGTCCATCACACCGGCAGCGAGCCGGCACTGTTCAAGGACTGCGCACCCGTGGTGGCCGAGGGCCACTGGAGCGCGCGCGCCTCGAAGACCTTCGACTCGACCCGGCTGTTGATCAAGCACGACAACAACTACGAGCCACCGAAGAGCGCGACGGCCAAGTGTCCGGACGATCCGTTAGGCCGATGAGAGCCCAGCTGGGCTACGGCCTTCTCACGATCGGCACGGCAGCGGCCGCGCTCGGCCTCGTCACGACCGCGGCCGGCATCGTACGGAAGCAGGGGCGCCTGCTCGAGCTCGGGCGCCGCTACGTGGTGCTCGTGCTCCTCGCCGCGCTCGGCGCATTCGTCGTCATGGAAACCGCGCTGTTCGGGCACGACTTCTCGCTGCAGTACGTCGCCGACAACGTCGCGCGTGCCACCCCCGGCCTGTACACGTTCACGGCCGCGTGGGCAGCGCTCGAAGGGTCGATCCTGTTGTGGGGTCTCTTGCTGTCCGTGTATGTCGCGGCAACCGCGTGGCGCTTCCGCAGGCGGGCAGACGACCCGCTCGTCGCCTGGGCGACGCTCGTGCAATTCGCGGTGCTGTTGTTCTTCTTCGCGCTGATGCTGTTCGCCGCCAACCCGTTCAAGCAGGTCAGCGGCCTCGTGCCGCTCGACGGCCGAGGCCCGAATCCGCTGCTCCAGAACCATCCGCTGGTCGCGATCCACCCGCCGATGCTGTACGCCGGGTTGGTGGGCTTCACGATCCCGTTCTCCTTCGCGATCGCCGCCCTCGTCACCGCCCGCTTCGGGGAGGGATGGCTGGCCGACGTGCGGCGCACCACGCTCATCGCGTGGGGGTTCCTCACCGCGGGCATTGTGCTCGGCGCGTGGTGGAGCTACGCGGTGCTCGGCTGGGGCGGCTACTGGGGCTGGGACCCCGTGGAGAACGCGTCGTTCCTGCCCTGGCTGACTGCGACCGCGTTCATCCACTCCGTGATGGTGCAAGAACGGCGCGGGATGCTGCGGGTGTGGAACCTGTCACTCGTGCTCGCGACGTTCTGCCTCACGATTCTCGGCACCTTCCTCACGCGTTCGGGCGTCGTCAATTCGGTGCACGCGTTCTCGCAGTCCGCGATCGGGCCGTGGCTGCTCACGTTTCTCGGTATCTGCGCGTTCACCGCGGTAGGGCTGGTCGCGTGGCGCGGCGACAAGCTCCGCGCGCCGGGCCGTATCGACTCGCCCGTGTCACGCGAAGCCGCGTTCCTCCTCAACAATCTCTTGTTCGCGGGCTTCGCGCTGGTCGTGCTCACCGGCACGGTCTTCCCGTTGCTCGTCGAAGCCCTCCAGAACAAGCAGATCAGTGTGGGCCAGCCGTACTTCGAACGCCTGGGCGTGCCGATCGGTATCGCGTTGCTGTTCCTCATGGCGATCGGACCGGTGCTGCCGTGGCGCGCGGCGAGCGGGGAGCTGCTCCGTAGCCGGTTGTTGATCCCGGCGTGGGCCGGCGGCCTCACGCTGTTGATTGCAGTGGCGGCGGGAGCCCGCGGCATCGCGAACGTCCTCGCGTTCGCGCTCGGTGCGTTCACGGTCGCAAGCATCGGGCGGTCGGCGACCATCGGCGTGCGCGCCCGCCGGCACGTGCACAAGGACGAGGGATGGGCCCACGCGACGACGCGGACGGTGCGGGGGAACCCCCGGCTGTACGGGGGACTGCTCGTGCACCTCGGGGTCGTCGTCATCGCAGTCGCGCTCGCCACGACCGCCGGCTGGACGACCAGACGCGAGCTGCAGTTGAACCCTGGCGAGTCCGCGACCGTGCGAGGGCACCAGGTCACGTTCCTCGATCGCGAAGTCGACCGCTCGCCGCAGAAGACCACGATCAAGGCGCGCGTGCGTATCGCCGGCGTCGGCTCGTTCGCGCCCGCCATCTCGACGTTCCCGAATGCGGCCGAAGGCATCGGCACACCGTCGATACACACGACACCATGGCGCGACTGGTACCTGACGCTCTCGTCGTCGCCGACATCGGGGCGGGTCACCATCGGTGTGCAGGTCGGCACGATGGTGATGTGGTTGTGGATCGGCGGCCTGATCATGGTGATCGGCACCGCGGTGGCGCTCGTGCCGGCCCGCCGTCGACGCGTGCGCGAGCCCGAAGCCGTCACCGCGCCGCCCGAGGACGAGCAACCCGTGCCGCTCGTCGAGGTCACGTCCTGATGCGCCTCCGGGCGCGCTGGATCGCGCTGATGGTCGGCGCCGCGCTCGTTGCATTCGGCGTGCTGCTCGCAGTGCAGCACCGCGACGAGCCCTCGGTGCCGCGTCTGGTGCAGCAACACGCCGCCGTGCCCGACTTCAGTGTGACCTCGCTCGACGGCAAGAAGATCGATGCCGCGTCGCTCCGCGGCAAGACCTACGTCGTGAACTTCTTCAACAGTTGGTGCATCCCCTGCCACGCGGAAGCACCGGCGTTACAGGCGTTCTATGACGAACACAAGGGTGAACGCGACTTCGCCATGCTCGGCATCGTGCGCCAGGACGAGGCGGACGCGATACGCGGCTATGTCGCGGCCGAGAAGGTGACGTGGCCGGTCGCGCTGGGCGGCGCCGATCAGGCCTCGCTCGACTTCGGCACGGTCGGTCAGCCCGAGACGTTCGTGGTTTCGCCCGACGGCGTGATGGTGTGCGGCCGGTCGGGGCCGTCGACCCAGGCCGCGCTCGACTCGTGGCTCCGAGCCGCTCGCACGGGCAAGCAATGCGTATGAGCCGGAGGTCCTGGCCCTGGGTGCTGCTGGTTGCGGTCGTCGTCGTGACGCTGGTCGTGCTCGTGACGCGCTCGCAGCCGAGCCGGTCACCCCGCGCACGCGCCGACCGGATCGCGCACCAGCTGGCATGTCCCGAATGCGATGGTGAGTCGGTCGCCGACAGCAACTCGGTGTCGGCGCGCGCCATCCGCGAGGACATCCCGCGCCGGATCGCGGCGGGGGAGAGCGATGCGGAGATTCGCGAGTTCTACGTGTCGAAGTACACCGAGAAGGTGCTGCGTACCCCTGCGAACTCGGGCATCGGGCTGGTCGCGTGGGCGGTGCCCGTGGCCGCGCTGTTCCTCGGCCTGGCCGGCGTTGCGCTCGCGCTCCGTCGCTGGAGCCGCACACCGCGGCTCCCGGCGACCGCGGAGGACGAAGCGATCGTCTCTGCCGTGCGGGGACACGACCGGTGACGAACCTGTCGGAGGATCGCGAGCAGATGGAGGGCGAACGCGACTTCTTGTTGCGTTCGCTCGACGATCTCGACGCCGAGCTCCTGGCCGGCAACGTCGATCCCGACACGTACCGGACGCTGCACGACGACTACACCGCGCGGGCCGCGGCGGTCGTCCGCTCGCTGGACGACGGTGTGCCCCGTGCCGCACCGGGGCCGAAGCGTCTCCGCGCGGTCACTGTCGCGGGGATCGTCCTGTTCTGCGTGCTCCTCGCGTTCCTGCTTGCGCGCGCGGTAGGGGAGCGGCGGCCGGGCCAGACCGCGACGGGGAACAACGCCGTCGCGTCGCCGGTGACCCTCGATCCGAACAGCTACGAGGCGCACATCCGCGCGGCACGTGCGCTCCTCGGGCAGCAGGACCTGCTGCGGGCAATCGAGGAGTACACCGCCGCGGCGGCCGTCGACCCCGGGCAGCCCGAGCCACTCGCCTATCGCGGGTGGATCAGTGCACTCGTCGCCGACCGGGTCGCCGACAGGAGCAGACGCGCCACGCTCACGGACCGCGCGACCAAGGACCTGGACAAGGCGATCGCGCTCGACCCGAAATACCTCGACGCGTACTTCTTCAAGGGGGACATGCTTTATAGCATCGAGCACAAACCTGCCGAAGCGGTCGCCCCCCTGCAACGGTTCCTCCTCCTCGCGCCGACGGACCACCCATTGCTCCAACAGGTGCGCGACGTGCTCGCCGAGGCCGACACCGCCGCCCGAAAGAAACCCTAGGAGCCCGCATGTCCAAGCAGCCCGAACCGCAGACCGACGAGTCGAAGATGTACCGCGTCACGATCACGACCGACCGCGGCGCGATCGTGATGGATCTCGACCCGCAGCTGGCGCCGAATACCGTGAACAACTTCATCGGGCTGGCGCGGAAGGGCTACTACGACGGCCTCACCTGGCATCGGGTGGTTCCGGAGTTCGTCATCCAGGGCGGCGACCCCGAAGGCAGTGGCCGCGGCGGACCCGGTTACAAGTTCGCCGACGAGGCCGTGAAGGGCGAGTACACCCGCGGCGCGGTCGCGATGGCGAACGCCGGGCCGGACACCAACGGCTCACAGTTCTTCATCTGCATCGACGACTGCTCGCGCAAGCTGGCGCCCAGCTACAACCTGTTCGGCTACGTAGTCGACGGCCAGGACGTCGCGGAGTCGACGCAGGTGGGCGACGTGATGCGCAAGGTCGAGATCGAAGAGCGCGACCGTTGAGCGGACAGTCCGCTGAAACACGACTTCCCTGAAATACGACTTGACGGGTCAGGTTTTGAGACTACGATGCGGTTCGTGCTCACGACCCGGCCGAACGCCAACGACACCTGGGGTGAGCTGACGCGCGAGACCTTCGACGAGCGCTGTCGCCCGGACGACTGATCCGTCCGACACCCGCGCTTCCCGGAGGTGGTTCCCCATGTCGCGTACTCCCGACGCGGCCGTCCGCACTCACGATCATGATCAGGGGCACGATCAGGGGCATGACGTCCTCGCCGGCGTCCTCGCGGTGATCGCCGCCCGCCTGGCCGCGGCGGTGCCCGCCCACGACCTGCTCCAGGCGCCCGAGGGCGCGCGAAGCTGGCGGAAGGTCGCCTCGACGTCGATGTACGACGCGTGGTTGGTCGCGTGGGCACCGGGCGCCGGCATCCCCGACCATGACCACGGCGGCGCCAGCGCGGCGTTCCACGTCGTGCGCGGAACTCTCGTCGAGCGGACCGAGGCGCGCGCTCGAGTGGTCCACTCCGGCGGCGCCGCATCGGTGCCGCCGTGTGGGAGCGCCACGCGGTCCGCAACCTCGGCGCCGTTCCCGCGCTGAGCCTCCACGTGTACTCGCCGCCGCTCGGAGATTCGTGGAAGGCGGTCTGACGCGCCGCCGTCCGCAAGAATCATGCCGTGCGGATCACGGCCAAGGCGGACTACGCGGTACGGGCGGCGGTCGAACTGGCCGCGGCCGAGCCGGGCGGCAAGCCGGTGAAGGGCGAACAGCTCGCACGGAACCAGGGGATTCCGCACAACTTTCTCGAGAACATCCTCACCGAGCTGCGGCGCGCGGGGATCGTGCGAACCCGCCGAGGCGCCGACGGCGGGTACCAACTCGCCCGGCCCGCGGTGGAGGTCACCGTCGCCGACGTGCTGCGTGCGGTCGAAGGGCCGTTGGCGGCCGTGCAGGGCGTGCGGCCCGACGAGCTCCAGTACGACGGCGCGGCCGCGAAGCTGCCGGAGGTGTGGGTTGCACTACGCGCGAGCTTGCGCGACGTGCTCGAGCACGTGTCGATCGCCGACATTGCCCGGAAACGTCTCCCGGACGTCGTGCGGGAGCGCACCCGCCACAAGGACGCGTGGCGGCGGCACTGACCAGGCGCGAGGTGTCGTCGCGCGCCCTGGGGCAAGCCGCGCCCGTCAGCCGTGTTGCGCGAGCTCAGCCGCGAGATCGAGCCGCTTCGTGATCGCATCGCGTTCCATGTCGCCCCACTGTGAACGCGGCACCTGCCACATGACTTCGAACTCGATACCGTCGGGATCCTTGCCGTAGAGCGACTTGCTCACGCCGTGGTCGCTCTCGCCGACCAATGCACCCATCTGCACCAGACGGGCCCGCATCTCGGCGAGGTCCTGGATCGTGTCGACCTGCCAAGCGAGGTGATAGAGCCCGACACGGCCCGGTTGCGGTGGCGGAGCTTGGGCGCCGAGCGAGAACAGACCAAGGTCGTGGTGGTTCTCGGTACCGGCCGCTCGCAGGAACACCGCGGCGCCGTCGCCGTACTCGGCGAGGACTTCGAACCCGAATGCCTCTTCGTAGAACGCGGCCGACCGGCGCGCGTCGCGCACGTAGAGGACCGCGTGATTCAGCCTGCGTACTGCGCTCATGGCGTCCGTAACCCTCTCAGTCGTTCGACGATTCCCGGGAACACCTCGATGAAACGTGCCACGTCCGCGACCGACGAGGACCAGCCGACGGAGACGCGGAGCGACCGTTCGGCGTCCACGCCCATCGCGGTGAGCACCGGCGACGGCTCGAGCGTCTCCGACGAGCACGCCGATCCGGAATGCACCGCGACCCCGTGCTGGTCGAGCGCCAGCAGGATCGGCTCGGCCTCGACGCCGGCGACACCCAGGCACAGGAGGTTCGGCAGCGATCCGTCCCCGAAGCGCTCGACGCCCGGCACCATCTCGCACACGGCCGCGGCCATCGCTATCAATTCACGCTGGGCCCGGCCCTCCGCTTCGACGTCCGCCGCGGCGCACGCAGCGCCGAAGCCGACCCATGCCGGCACGTTCTCGATGCCACCGCGCCGCGCGCGCTCCTGGGCCCCGCCGAGCAGCAGTGGTGGGATCCGCAAGCCACGGCGAACGAGCAACGCCCCGGCGCCGAGCGGCCCCCCGAACTTGTGTGCGGTCACGGAGCACAGATCGGCGTCGAAACGCACGGGGACGTAGCCCGCCGCGGCGCACGCATCGACATGCACGCGTACTCGACCCTCACGCAGGGCGGCGCACACCTCGGAGACGGGCTGCACGGTCCCGACCTCGTGATTGGCGAGCTGGACGCTGACAAGAACCGTGTCGCCGCGTACCGCCTCGACGACAGCGTCGGCGGAGAACCGGCCGGCTCGATCGACGTCGACGACCGTGACGTCGGTTGCGGCGCGCGCGATCGCGTCCCGCACACACGAGTGCTCGACCGCGGTCGTCACCACGTGTCCGCTCGCACCGAAGATCGCGGTGTTGACCGCCTCGGTGCCGGACGACGTGAACATCACCTCACGCGGCCGTGCCCCGAAGAATGCCGCGACCTGCTCCCGAGCCTGTTCGAGCGCGACGCGCGTCGTGCGCCCTTCGGCATGCAGGCGTCCAGGGTCACCGAACGACGCTTCGACGAAGGGCAGCATCGCGTCGCGCGCGGCCGGGCGCAACGGGGAGGTGGACGCGTGGTCGAGGTACGCCCGACTCACACGCGAGTGACGCAGTGCTGGTCGCCGCCCGGCCTGCTCTCGGTGATCATCGGCGATGTCTCACCGTAGAGACCCTCGAGCATCCCCTTCACCATGCCGGTGTCGACGGCGCACAACACGTGGGGATACTGCCGCGCGGCGTCACCGAAGGGACAGTGCTCGGCGACCAGGGTCAGCGCGTTCCCGTGAGACTCGGCGTGGGCCGCGAACCCATGGGCGGTCAAGGCGTCCGCGACGGTTGCGACAGCGGCCTTCACCGACCGGTGCCCTTCGGAAGGCTCCATTCGGGCCGCGAGCGAACGCCCGTACTCGTAGCCGACTTCCTCGGCCAGCGTGCGAGCCTCGTCGATCGGCAGCTTGTCCAGCGCGCGCGCGAGCAGGATCGCGAGCAGGTCGTCGCGCCGAGGCGGGAACGAAAGCTGCGTGTCGTTCGGCGCGGCGCGGTAGCACTTCGACGGCCGGCCGGCCGCCTCGTGGCGCGCAAGCTCCACGTCGAGATATCCGCCCGCCGCGAGCTTGTCGAGGTGGTGGCGCGCGACATTTGGATGCACCGAGAAGTGCTCGGCGATCTCCGCGGCCTTCACGCCGTCGGAAGCAGCCCGGACATACAGGTAGATGTCGCGCCGAGTCGGGTCCCCGAACGCCGTCGTGACTGCGACAACGGCCGCCGCGAACTCGTCCGGGGCGAGGTCCGCTGTATCCACGGGGATATTGTACCTACGTCGGTAGTGGAAATCCCCCGGGGCGCGTTGACCCCGGCGTCGACCTGCGCGTGGAGGTGCAATGCCCACCGAAGCCGAGATCCTGGAGGCCCTCCAGCCCGTCGAGGATCCGGAGATCCATCGTTCGATCGTCGAGCTCGACATGGTGCGCGGTGTCGCCGTCGCCGGTGACGAGGTCAGGGTCACGGTTGCGCTGACCGTCGCCGGGTGTCCGCTCCGGGCGGAGATCACCAAACGCGTCACCGACGCCGTCGCCGCGCTCCCCGGCGTGGCGCGCGTCGACGTCGATCTCACGGTCATGAGTGACGGGGAGCGCGCCGCGCTCGCCCAACGCCTGCAAGGTGGTCACGAGGGCGAGACGCGGAAGAACCCTTTCACCGACGCCAAGACGCGGGTGCTGGCGATCGCGTCGGGCAAGGGTGGTGTCGGCAAGTCCTCGGTGACGACGAACCTCGCCGTCGCGCTCGCGCAACGCGGTCGCAAAGTGGCGGCGGTGGACGCCGACGTGTGGGGCTTTTCGATGCCGCGGATGCTCGGCATCGACCGTCCGCCGACGGTCATCGACGACGTCATCGTGCCACCCGACGCCAACGGCGTCACCCTCATCTCGATGGGGTTCTTCGCGCGTGACGACCAGCCGGTCGTCTGGCGCGGGCCGATGCTGCACAAAGCGCTCGAGCAGTTCCTCACCGACGTGCACTGGGGCGAGCCCGACTACCTGATCGTCGACATGCCCCCCGGGACCGGCGACATCGCGCTCTCGATGGCGCAGTTCCTTCCCCGTGCGGAGGTGCTCGTCGTCACCACACCGCAACCGGCCGCGCAGAAGGTCGCGCAGCGCGCCGCGTACATGGCGCTCAAGGTCAACCTCGAGGTGATGGGGGTCGTCGAGAACATGTCGTGGTTCCGTTGCGACCACGGCACGAGCTACCCGCTGTTCGGTGAGGGCGGCGGACGCGAGCTCGCCGACCAACTCGACGTACCGCTCCTCGGACAGGTGCCGCTCGTGCCCGAGCTCCGGGAGGGCGCCGACACCGGCCGGCCGATCGTCGTGACGGATCCCGAGAACGAGGCCTCGCGTGTCTTCGCCTCGATCGCCGAACGCATCGAGGTCGAGCTGGCACCGAAGCGCATCTACCGCACCGAGCTCAAGATCGTCTAGCCACTAGGGTGCCGCGCATGGAAGTACGCATCGGCGTCGTGTACACCACCCGCGAATTGACCGTCGAGACCGACGATGAGGTCGACGTCGTCACCCAGGCAGTCGAGCGCGCGCTCGCCAACGGCAACAGCGTTCTCTGGCTCACCGACACCAAGGGACGGCGTGTCGGTGTACCGACCGACAAGATCGCGTACGTCGAGATCGCGGCCGACGCCGGCGGGCGCAAGGTCGGCTTCGGTTCGACGGGTCGGTGACGCGGAGCACGGCGTGAGCCAGCCCGCGCCCGGGCTGCTCGATCGGCGCTTGCTGTTCTTCACCGGGAAGGGCGGCGTCGGCAAGAGCACGATGGCGGCCGCGACGGCCCTGCTCGCCGCGAACATCGGCAAACGCGTGCTCCTCGTCGAGGTCGACGCCAAAGGTGATGTCCCCGCGCAGTTCGAGCAGTCGCCGGTCGGTTTCAAGCCGCGTGAGATCTATCCGGGCGTGCTCGCGATGGCGATGGACACCGAAGCGTCACTCCAGGAGTATCTGCGGCTCAACCTGCGCGTGCCGGTGTTGGGCCGGTTGGGACCGCTCGCCCGTGTGCTCGACTTCGTTGCGACCGCGGCGCCGGGCGTGAAGGAGATCCTCACGATCGGGAAGATCGCATGGGAGGTGCGCGAGGCGATCGAAGGGCGCGCCGACCACGACATGGTCGAGGTCGACGCCGCCGCGACCGGCCACATCGTCGCGCAGCTCGGTGCCGCCGATGCCATCCAGGACCTCGTCGACGTCGGTCCGCTGCGCAACCAGACCCAATGGGTGTCGGAGATCATCGCCGACCCGCAGCTGACGGCGGTCAACATCGTGACGACCCCCGAGGAGATGCCGGTCGCCGAGACGATCGAGCTCGTGCAGCGACTGCGGAGCGAGGTGCGGGTGCCGCTCGGGTCGGTGATCGTGAACCGCGTGCTGCCCGAGCTGTTCACGCATACCGACGAGGAGACGTTCGAGGCACTGCGGGTTCCTCCCGCGCGGGAGCTGCTGACGGCGCGTGTCGGCGCGGGCGCGACCCAAGTCCTCGATGCGGCGCGACTCGCGGTCTTGTTGCGGCGCACGCGAGCAGTACATCTCGCCCACCTGCGCGAGAAGGTCGACCTCCCGCTGTTGTACGTGCCGTACCTGTTCGTACGGGCGCACGGTTTGCGTGTGACTCGGATGGTCGCCGACGCGCTCGAACAGGAACTCGGCCTGTGAGCGCGAAGCGCCGATCCGAAGATCGCGTCACCACGCTCGAGCAGTTGCTCGCCGCCAAGGAGATCGTCGTGTTCTGCGGCTCCGGCGGCGTCGGCAAGACGTCGGTGGCGGCCGCGGCGGCCCTCGGCGCGACCATGCGGCTCGGCGGCAAGGTGCTCGTCCTCACGGTCGATCCCGCCCGGCGCCTCGCCACGGCATTGGGGCTCGAGGGCATCGGCAACATGGCCCGACGTGTGCCGCCCGAGGCTTTGAAGGCGGCCGGCATCGACGCGCGCGGTGAGATGTGGGCGGCGATGCTCGACACCAAGCAGTCGTGGGACGACCTGGTGCTGCGGCACGCCAAGGACGAAGAGACCGCCTACCGGATCCTCGAGAACCGCCTTTACACCAACCTCACGGCGCGGTTCGTGCAGAGCCACGACTACATCGCGATGGAGCGCCTGTTCGAGTTGCACGCGAGCGGCGACTACGACCTCATCGTCGTCGACACGCCGCCGACGCGGAACGCGATCGACTTCCTCGAAGCGCCGGCGCGGATGGCAGACTTCTTCGGCAGCCGGCTCCTGCGCTGGCTCACCCTCCCGTACCGAGTTGGCGGCAAGCGCGGCTCGCGCGTCCTCAGCGTTGCGAGCCGGCCCTTCTACCAGATCGCCGATCGCATCCTCGGCAGCAAGTTCCTCGAGGACATCGCCGAGTTCTTCTTGAACTTCCAGTCGATGTACGACGGGTTCGTGACGCGGGCGAATGCGGTCGAGCGGTTGCTGCACGACCGCCGCACCACGTTCGCGGTCGTGACGACGCTCGAAGCGGCACCGCTGCACGAGGCCGAGCGGTTCTGCGAAGCACTCGTGGCTCGCGACTTCCACCTCGGCGCGCTCATCCTGAACAAGACGTTGCCCGACTACTTGCTCGAACCGGCCGGCGCGACCGCCGCGACGGCGTGCATCGACGATGCCGCGCCGATCGCCGCCGAGCTCGCGACGACCGGCGATCCCGTCCTGACCGATCCGACGCGGACCGCGCGCGTCCTGCGCACGATCGGCGAGTCGTTCCGCAACTTCTCGGTGGTTGCGATGCGTGAAGCAGAGCTGCGCGCCGAGCTCGCCCGCGTGCCCGACGTCGTGGCGCGCATCCCGACGTTCGAGGACGACATCGGCGACGTCGACGGCCTTGCGGCGATCTCGAGCTACCTGTACGAACCGGCCGTGCGGACGTAGCGAAGCCAGGGATGGCGTAGCGAGGGAGCCATCTAAATAGTTTGGGGGTGAGGACGCCATTAGCATTCATCCGTGAGCACGCTCGACGACCTGGCCCTGGCCCGTACGGCCCTCGCCGACCGTGAGCTCGTGCACATGGAGCGACTCGTCGCGACGTGGCGACCCCTCGCCGACCTCTCGTTCGCGGACATGCTGCTCCTGGCCCCGATCACCGGCGAGGAAGGGCATCGCTTCGTCGTCCTGGCCCAGGTGCGGCCGGTCACCGGCCAGACGAACTACCCCCAGGACCTGGTCGGCACTGTGGTCGACGAGGTGGAGCGTCCGCTCGTCGCGCGGTGCTGGCGCTCGGGCGACATCGTGCGCGCCGACGCCACCGTGCTCGGATCCAAGGAGCGCGTGCGCGTGCAATGTGTGCCGGTACGCCGCCGTGGCCGGCTGATCGGCCTCGTGTCGCGAGAGGAGCCGATGACGCTGGCGCGTCGATCCGGTGAGCTCGAGCGCATCTACTTCCAGACGTTCGACGGTTTCGCGTCCATGATCGCCGACGGCACGTTCCCGTATGACGTCGACGAGATCGAGATGGAGAGCGCCCCGCGCGTCGCCGACGGCGTGATCGTGATCGACGCCGACACGCGAGTGCAGTTCGCGAGCCCGAATGCTGTGAGCTCTCTGCACCGCATGGGCATTCACGCCTACGCCCAGTCGCAGCGCCTCGCCGACGTGGGCTTCGACGATGGGGCGGCCCGGAGCGCGATGCAGCTGCACCTGCCGGTCGCCGAGGAGATGGAGCACGATGAGGTCTCGGTGCTCGTGCGTGTGCTGCCGTTGCTGCAAGGCGACCAGCCGGCCGGCGCGCTGGTCCTGGTGCGGGACGTCAGCGACCTCCGCCGCCGCGACCGGTTGCTGTTGTCGAAGGACGCGACGATTCGCGAGATCCATCACCGCGTGAAGAACAACCTGCAGACGATTGCGTCGCTGTTGCGGCTCCAGGGCCGGCGGCTCCGGTCACCGGAGGCCAGGGGGGCGCTCGCCGAATCCGAACGACGCATCCGCTCGATTGCGATCGTGCACGAGACGCTGTCACGCGAAGCCGGCGACGTGGTTGCCTTCAACGAGATCGTGCGTCCGCTCGCCCGTCTGGTCGAAGAGACGTCGTCGTCGGACGACCATACGATCCGCTTCCACGTCGCGGGTGACGCGGGAGAACTGCCGGGAGAGGTTGCGACACCTCTCGCGGTCGTGCTCAACGAGCTCATGCAGAACGCCGTCGACCACGCCTTTCCCGAGGGGACCCGAGATGCGCGGGTCGACGTGATGCTCGGCCGCGACGACGGCCATGTCGAAGTCGAGGTGCGCGACAACGGTGCGGGTCTCCCGGAGCAGTTCACGCTCGACGGGTCACGCGGCCTCGGGCTGTCGATCGTGCAGGCCCTCGTGACGAGCGAGTTGCAAGGTTCGATCGAGATGAAGGATGAGGGCGGCACGTCCGTGCGGGTCCGTGTGCCGGTCGCAATGCCTCGTGTCGAGCTGTAGCCGACACGAGATGCTCGAGCGGGAGCGCTAGGCGAGTTGTGGTGCCGCGGCGGACGCGGGGACGTCGATGCCCTTGCGCAACCGGCGGCGCTCCTCTTCGGTGAGCCCGCCCCACACGCCGGCCTCCTGGTTCGTGGCCAGCGCGAACTCGAGGCATTCGCTCGCGACCGGGCACTGCGTGCAGACCCGCTTGGCGGCGTCGATCTGATCGAGCGCCACACCGGTGGTCCCGATCGGGAAGAACAGCTCCGGGCTGGTGTCGCGACAAGCAGCGCGATCGCGCCACTCGTCTTCGTCCCAGTCGTGGGTCCGGATCCAAGTCAACGCCACTGGTTTCCCCCTTGCGGGTTGCGCAGTCGGCCGAGCCCACATGCCGGAACCGTGCACCCTGGAACGAGCACGCTCAGCTCGGTTGAGCGGGAGCAAAATGAGAGGGTAACGGTCCCGTCACGGGGCTGGCAAGGGGTCTGAGCAGGACTTTCGTGCCCATAAGTGGAACACGTTCCGGTTCTAGTGTGGCAGCTCGATGGCCGACCGTCCCCTCGTATTGGCACATCGTGGCGCGTCGCGAGTCGCGCCCGAGAACACGATCGAGGCGTTCTCCCGGGCGCGCGAGCTCGGTGCAGATGGTGTGGAGCTGGACGTGCGCCGCACCGCCGACGATGTGCTCGTCGTGCATCACGACCCCGAGATCGAGGAATTCGGGTTGATCGCGGCGCACCCGTTCGCGGCATTGCGCGCGGCCCGGTCGGACGTGCCGACGCTCGTCGAAGCGCTCGCAGCATGCAGGGGATTGCTCGTCAACGTCGAGATCAAATGCCTGCCGTGGGAGCCGGACGCGGACGGCGCCGACCGTCCGGTCGTGCGCGCGGTCGCGGCGGCGGTCTGCGCGCACGCGTCCGATGCGATCGTGTCGTCATTCGATCTCGACGCGGTCGATGCATGCCGCGCGTTCGCGCCGGAGCTCGCGACGGCGTGGCTGACCAGCGGCCAGGACGTCGCGACCGCGTCAGCCATCGCCGCCGCCCACGGTCACCCGTGGCTGCATCCCGATTGCCGCGCCACGCTGGCCCGACCCGAGGCCGCGCTTCGGACCGCCCACGACCACGGCCTGCGCGTCGATGTATGGACGGTGGACGATCCGGACGAGATCCGGGTGCTCGCGGCCGCCGGTGTCGACGCCGTCGTCACGAACGTGCCTGATGTTGCGCTCGCGGCACTCGCGTGACTACGGGACGACGATCGTCAGCGCGTCGGGCTGGTAGCTGATGTCGAGCTGTTGGGTGTCGCCGACGTCGTCGCCGTCGACCTGATACGGGAATGGCTCGCCGGACCGGACGATCATGCGGTGCACGTCGCCCCGGTGGTCGACGCCGTTCCGGCGCGCGAGGAATCTGCCCTTGCGCATCGCCGACAGGCCGCTCCCGACCAGCGTCACGAAGTCGAGCCGGCGGAAAGCCGTGAGCGCGAGGGCCCGGTCGAGCCCCGCATCTGGCGCGACGCGGAGCGGGATCCGTTCGAAGTACGTATAGGGATCGGACTTGGAGACGATCGCGAACCGAACGCTCTCGATCATCTCGCCACTATCGAGCTCGATGTCGACTGCCGTCCGTGTGCCCTCATGGCGAAAGAACGCCTGCAGTGCCGCGACGATGTGCAGCGGATTGGCGGCGAACCGCTTGAGCTCTCCATAGCGTTCGACGCGGCGGACGACGGCCGCGTCGAACCCGATCCCGGCATTGAACAGGAACGGACGGTGATTGGTGATGCCGACACCGACCCGCTTGGTGGAGTTGCGGCCCAGCGCCGCCACGAGCACGCGCGCCGCCGCGACCGCATCGTTCGGATAGCCGAGCGTCCGTGCGTAGACGTTGGTGGACCCGCCCGGAAGCGGCGCGAGCGCGGTCGTGCTGTGCAACAAGCCGTCGGCCGCTTCGTTGAGCGTTCCGTCGCCCCCGAGCACTGCCACGACATCGAAGCCGTCGTTGGCCGCGGCGTGGGCCAGCCGCGTCGCGTGACCGCGCCGCGATGTCTCCGCGACCTCGACCTCGTGCTCCGCCGCCAGCAGTTTGCGGATCATCACCCGCTTGCGCGCCGTCACCGAGGACGCAGCCGCGTTCACGAGCAGCAGGACACGCACCGAAAAGATCGTACCCGCCGTCCGGCAATAGGATTCGCATTCATGCCCGTGCCGCGCGCCACTGATCTGCGCGCGCTCGCCGACGAGATCGCGGCCTGTCGCGCGTGCCCTCGGCTCGTCGCGTGGCGCGAGACCGTTGCGCACGAGAAACGCGCGGCGTACCGGGACGACACGTACTGGGCACGGCCGGTCCCGGGCTTCGGCGACCTGCGCGCGCGCATGGTGCTCGTCGGCCTCGCGCCGGCTGCGCACGGCGGCAATCGCACCGGACGCGTGTTCACCGGCGACCGGTCGGGCGACTTCCTCTTCTCCTCGCTGTATCGCACGGGGTTCGCGAACCAACCGGAGTCGGTGCGCGCGGACGACGGCCTTCGGCTACGGGACGCGTACGTCGCGGCGGCAGTTCGGTGCGCGCCGCCCGCCAACAAGCCCACGCCGACCGAACGCGACGAGTGCATGCCGTACCTCGTGCGAGAGCTGGAGCTCCTGGAGCGCGTGCGGGTGATCGTCGCGCTCGGCGCGTTCGGCTACGACGCGACCTGGAGCGCGTTTCGTGCCGCTGCGCTCCCGGATGTCGAGCGTCGCACGCCCCCCACGCGACGCCCGCGTTTCGCCCATGGGCTCGAGGTGCCGTACGGCCGCGTGACGATCGTGTGTGCGTTCCACCCGAGCCAACAGAACACGTTCACGCGCAAGCTCACGGCCGAGATGCTCGACGCCGTCTTCACAAGGGCTCGTGAGCTCATCGGCTGAGAGGAGGCTTCAGGAGACCAGCGCGGCCAGTTCGCCCGCGGCGTAGATCAGCGCGATCACGCCGAGGGCGGCGCCAACGGTGTAGCGCAGCACGCGATCGCTCGTGGTGATCGTGAAATGCGCCCCGATCTGCGCCCCCGGGATCACACCGATCGCGAGCGCGATCGCGAACGTCCAGTCGATGTGACCGAGGTACCAGTGCGTGAGGGTGCCCGGGATCGCGAAGACGCCGACACACGACAGCGACGTGCCGATCGTCTCCTTCAGCGGCATCCCGACCCAGGCCGAGAACGCCGGCACCATCAGGATGCCGCCGCCCACGCCCAGCAACCCGGAGAGCGCGCCCGCGGCGACCCCGATGCTCGCGAGCCGCCACCATTCGTCGTGCAGCCGGCCCGCGCCGCGTTCGAGCGAGCGCGCGGTCGGAAAGGCCGTGCGGTACGCGGTGTATGCGACGAGCGCGGCCGTCAGGAGCATCAAGATGTGCCCGTTGCCGGGAACCGCATCCGAGAGTCGCGACCCGATGACCGACGCGGGAACACCGAACGCCGACGTCCACGCGAACACGCGTGTACGGATGAGGCCCTCTCGTCGGTACCGCAACGAACCCGACAGCGACGAGGGCAGAATCGACGGGAGCGTCGAGCCCACGGCTTGCAACGCGGTGGCGCCGAGGGCCCGGATCGCGGGCGTCGACACGACCGCGCCGCCGATGCCGAACATCCCCGACAACACCCCCGTCACGACACCTACGAGCAACGTGAGGAGCACTTCCAGCCAGGACGGCATCGTCGGGAAGGTACTCGGGCACGAGCGCATACCCGGGGAGCCGTCGACGGTCGGGGGTACGCTCCCCGCATGACGAGTGACCTCGATCTGCGGGGCGTCTGGGTGCCGCTGATCACGCCCTTCGATGCCGCCGGCGCGGTCGACACGGCGGCGATCGAGCGGCTCTGCGGCGAGTATCTCGGTGCGGGAGTGACGGGCATCGTCGCGCTCGGCACCACGGGCGAAGCCTCTTCGCTCGACGAGGACGAGAAACGCGCGGTCATCGACACGATCACCCGCGTGTGCGCGGCGGCGGGCAGCCGGGTCATCGTCGGCACCGGTTCGAACAACACCCGGCACACCATCGACGCGACTGAAGCGTTGCTCGGGCTGCCGGCCGTGGTCGGCGCGCTCGTGGTCGTGCCCTACTACGTCCGGCCCTCCGAAGCCGGGATCGTCGAGCACTTCAAAGCTGTCGCCGAGAGCGCCCCGGTCCCCCTCGTCGCGTACAACATTCCGTCACGTACGGGCCGAGGCCTCGGCGCCATCTCGCTGCTCGAGCTCGCGCGAACGCCGAACATCGCGGGCGTCAAGCAAGCCGTGCCCACGCTCGACACCGACACCCTCGAGCTGCTCGCGATGGCGCCGGAGGGCTTCGCGGTCCTCGGTGGTGAGGACACGATGCTGTTTCCGCTGATGTGCATGGGCGCGGCGGGCACCATTTGCGCGTCGGCGCACCTCTGCACCGAGCAGTTCGTCGCGATGATCGAGTGCGGTCTCGCCGGCAAGATCGAAGACGGCCGCGCGCATGCCGAGGTCCTTCTTCCCGTGGTGCGCGCCCTGTTCGCGGAGCCGAACCCCGCGATCTTCAAGGCGGTCCTGCATGCGCAGGGCCGCATCTCGACCGCGGACGTGCGTCTTCCGCTCACGAACGCGTCGGATGCCGCGCTCGACCGCTGCCTCGAGGCCGTCGCCCACGCCTGCCGCTGATCAGGGTCCGGCGCGCGCCGGTCGGTAGCGTGCAGCCATGTCTCGCCGCGCCGCCTGGCTGCTGATCGCCCTTTGCGCGTGGACCCTCTACGTGTGGGTCACCCGCATCTTCATCGTCGCCGGCCAGGATCATTCGGCCGGCTTCGTCGTGGTGCACGTGACGCTCGCGTTGATCTCGATCGCGTTCGGCCTGGCGGCCGGCCGCATCGGCTGGCGGGCACTCCGCGCCCACGACCGGGAACGCATCTCGGGTTGACAGCGGCCCCCTCGGGCACGATACGATACCGTATCGTTTCGTAATGTAGCGGCTTCCCCCGAGGACCTGTCCATGGCTTCTCTCCCTCCCGCCCTCGTTCCGTTCGACCGCAGCAGCCGCGGGTACCAGCGGCGCTGGTGGATCCTCGCCGTGCTCTGCCTGAGCCTGCTGGTGATCGTCGTCGACAACTCCATCCTCAACGTCGCGGTGCCCACGCTGCAGAAGCCGAAGCCGGTCGGGCTCGGCGCGACCAACAGCCAGCTGCAGTGGATGGTCGACTCGTACACGCTCGTGTTCGCGGGTTTGCTGCTCACCGCCGGCAGCCTCGGCGACCGCTTCGGCCGGCGGGGCGCATTGCAGTTCGGCATGGCCGTGTTCGGGATCGGGTCGGTCGCCTCGGCCCTCGTGCACACGCCCACCCAGCTGATCGTGACGCGTGGGTTGATGGGCATCGGTGGCGCGTTCATCATGCCGGCGACATTGTCGATCATCACCAACGTGTTCCCGCCCGAAGAGCGGGGACGTGCCATCGGGATGTGGGCCGCGATCGCCGGGGTCGCGGTGGCGCTCGGCCCCATCAGCGGCGGCTTCTTGCTCCAGCACTTCTACTGGGGCTCGATCTTCATGGTGAACCTGCCCATCGTCGCGATCGCGCTCATCGCGGGCGTCGCGCTCATTCCGACGTCGCGTGACCCGTCGAAACCCCGGCTCGATCCGCTGGGCGCACTCCTGTCGATCGTCGGTCTGGGCGCACTGGTGTACGCGATCATCGAGGCGCCGGATCACGGCTGGACCGATCCGTTGATCCTCGGGACGTTCGCGTTCGCGGCCATCGTGCTCGGAGTCTTTGCGTGGTGGGAGCGCGTCACGCCGAGCCCGATGCTCGACACCTCGGTCTGGCGCAGCCCGCGGTTCAGCGCCGCGAGCGCCGGGATCACGCTGTTGTTCTTCGCGATGTTCGGATCACTCTTCCTGCTCACGCAGTACCTGCAGTTCGTGATGAGCTACGACCCGCTCCAGGCCGGCATACGGCTGCTGCCCATGGCGGTGGTGATGCTGGTCGTGGCGCCCACCAGTGCGCGCATCGTCGAGCGGGTCGGCACCAAGCGCGTCGTGGCGACCGGTCTCTCGCTCGCGGCGCTCGGCCTCGCGCTGATGGCAATGCTGCCCTCGCACGGCATCTCGTACTGGGGCGACGTCGCTTGGCGGATGATGGTGATGGCCGCGGGCATGGGCTTGACGATGGCGCCGGCAACGGAGTCGATCATGGGTTCGGTGCCCCGCGCGAAGGCGGGCGTCGGTTCGGCGGTCAACGACACGACCCGGCAGGTCGGTGGTGCGCTCGGTGTGGCGATCATCGGAAGCGTGATGTCGTCGTTCTACGGGTCGCGCATCGTTGGATTGCTCGCCCGCTTCGGCGTCCACGGTGCACCGGTCTCGGTCGCCAAGGAGGGCCTCGGCCGAGCGCTCGGGGTTGCGGGCGATCCGAGCCTCCCGTTGGCGGCCACCCAGCGGGTGCAGCTCGCACAGGGGGCGAAGGACGCCTTCGTCGCCGGCATGCACAGGGGCTTGCTCGTTGCTGCCGGAGCCGCGCTCGTTGGCGCAATCATCGCGGCCCGGTGGCTGCCCGCGAATCCGGCCGATCCCGAGGTGTTCGTGAATCAGGATGCCGAGGCGGCCGCGCGTGAAGCCGCGCTCGCGGAGGCGTAGATGGCCGGGCGACCCCGCAGTCCCGAGTGCGACCATGCAATCCTCGATGCTGCGCTGGCCGAGTACGCCGCGAACGGTCTCGACGGCATGAGTGTCGACGCGGTCGCGACCCGTGCCGGTGTGAGCAAGGCGACGATCTACCGGCGCTACCCGTCGAAGGCCATGCTCGTCGCCGCCGCCGCGCTCAAGGCGGCGGACGAGCAGGCGCCGATCGCCGACACCGGTTCGGTACGCGGTGATCTCACGACTGCGTTGCGGAACCTCCGCCGGCTGCTCGACGATCCGGTCGTCGGCGCCGCCAAGCGAATGCTGCTCGTCGACGCGGAGCGGAACGAGGAGCTCGCCCGCATGCACGCCGAGTCAGTGCGAGATCGCCGCCGAGGGGTGTTCGACGTGTTCCGGCGGGGCGTGGAACGCGGCGAGCTCTTGCCGGACATCGATATGGAATTCGCCGCCGACCGGGTCGGCGCGCACGTGTTCTACAGGAACCTCGTCACCCGCGTGGCGATCACCGACGCGTACATCGACCAGATCGTCGACGAGTTCCTCGTCCGCTACGGCGTGCCGCAGTCGGCGGGGTCGGGTACCGCTCCGAAGGCGTGGTAAAGAGCCGTCCAATCGGGTATCCCACTTCGGGACGCGACGACCGTGTCAACACCGTCCAGATGCTCGAATCGCCGTACGAGCACCTGGGATGGGGTTCCGTCCGATGCGACGAGACGGAACGACTCCGGAAGGACGTCGGGTGTCGTGCTCTCTATGAGGGCGGGTTGATCGGCGAAGACCCGCTTGAATTCGGCGAACGACGCCTCGTGGTCGAGATATCGATACGACTGGACTTCAGTCGTATCGTTGGCGATCGCGGCGCGCACGGCTTGTGCCTGCGCCGGTGTCGCGCCGATCTTCATGAACACTTGGGCGTCAATGGGCTCGTCCGTCAAGACGAAGACCTTCGCGTCGCTGCCCAAGACGTGCAGGAGCGCGTCGCCGGCACCCCGCACCCGGATCTCAACTGCGAACCCGTCGCTCGTTCGCAACGCGCACGCGGCGTCGCGCAAGGCGGGCGGCCCAACGATTGAGTTTGGGAGCACCGGCACGCCGCCTCGGGCGAGCGGGGCATATCTCGCGACCGACGGAGAGTCTTCCAGGATCTCTCGAACGCGTTCCGTCCCGGGAACCACCACGAGGTCGAGCCGAACATCTGCTCGCGTGAATTCCTTCTTCGCGACGCCCACGTGCTTCTCGCCTCGACTCCAGAGCGCGATTCCGCCCGCGACGGTAAGGACCACGAGGAGCGCCGCCGCAACGCGAAGCAGTGCCGTCCGTTTGCCTTCCCGGCGTCGGAGGCCGTGAAGGTCGCCCTGGAAGGGCTCCATCTCGTCCGCGAGCCGGTGGAGCTCTCCGCGCAGCTCATTCGTCTGCATCGTCGTCCTCCTCGAGCTCCACCCGCATCGCGCGCAGCGCCTGGTGCAACGTCGCCTTCACCGTGCCGAGCGCGCAGCCCATCGCGCTGGCAACATCGGCGAGCGGAAGGTCGGCGAGGTAACGCAACACGACCGCCTGGCGCTGCCGAGGCGGCAGCGTGGCGATCGCATCGCGAACCGACAGCCGCGTGACGACCGAACCGTTGTTGTCCAAGACCCCCGGTTCGCTCGGCCGAGAGCGTTCGAGCCGCCGCCAGTGATCGCGTAGCTGGTTCATGGCGACCACGTAGACCCACCCGTCCGGGCGGTCCATGTCGCGCACCGTGCGCCACCGGCGTAGCGCCCGAGCGAACGCTTCCTGGGTTGCGTCCCGCGCCAGGTCCCGCTCGCCTGCAGCCAGGCTGATGGCGCGTGCGATGTCATCGAAGTGCGCGGCGTAGAACTCGTCGAAGTCGCGCCTCTCCATCGCGGAGGAAACGGTAGGCGAGCGTGAAAGGTTTAGCCGGGGACTGCTTCGGCGAGGAGGGCTTGCTGCTCCGCGTCGTGGATCGTCGAGCTGCCGGTCGCCGGGCTCGGACTCTCGTGCCGGGCGACCACGCCCACCGGGCGACCGTTCGCGAGCTCCTCGACGCGGCGGCGGACGAAATAGCGAGCACCCATGTTGCCCGGCTCTTCCTGCGCCCACACCACTTCGGCGTCCGGTGACCGTCGCAAGACTGCTTCGATCTCGCGCGCCGGCCACGGATACAGCTGCTCGATGCGGACGACCTCGACCTGCGCGCCGAGCTCATCGCGGCGCGCGAGCAGCTCGAACCCGAACTTGCCGGTCGTGAACACGATCCGCGTCGGCGAGGCGGGCGGGTTCGGGTCGAGGAGCACGGGCTCGAACGCCCCGTGCGTGAATGCGTCGACAGGCGACGCGGTCGCGGGTACGCGCAGATATCGCTTGGGCGTCATCACGATCAGTGGCTTGCGGCTGGGATCCTGCACCTGACGGCGCAGCACATGGAAGTACTGCGCTGATGTCGTCGGGTAGACGACCCGCATGTTGTCCTGCGCGGCGAGCACGAGGAACCGCTCGAGACGCGCGGACGAGTGCTCGGGGCCCTGGCCTTCGAAACCGTGGGGGAGCAACAACACCAGGCCGCTGCGCTGTCCCCACTTGTCCTCGGCGGCGACGAGGAACTGGTCGATGATCACCTGGCCGCCGTTCGAGAAGTCTCCGAACTGTGCTTCCCACGCGACGAGCGCGTCGTGGTCCGCGATCGAGTAGCCGTATTCGAAGCCGAGCGCCGCGAACTCCGACAACACCGAGTCGTAGATCATGAACGCCGCCGCGTCGTCGGCGAGGTGCGCGAGCGGCACGTACTCCTGCTCGGTGCGGTGGTCGACGACGACCGCATGACGTTGCGAGAATGTGCCTCGACGCGTGTCCTGGCCCGCGACGCGCACCGGCGCGCCGTCGAGCAGCAACGACCCGAACGCGAGCTCCTCGGCGAGCGCCCAGTCGACCTGGTCGTTGTCGAATTCCTTGCGACGGTTCGCGAGGAGTCGGGCCAGCTTCGGATGCGGCTCGAAATCGGACGGGTACGTCGTGAGCGCGCGAATGATGCGCTCCAAGTTCTCACGCGGTACACCGGTCTCGACGCGCGAGGTCTCGGGCTCGGGGGTTGGCGCTTCCATTCGGCGCGGCGGTTCGCTGGCGTGCGTCTCGCCGAAGGCTTCCTCCAGTCGTGCCCGGAAGTCCTCGAGCGCCTTTTCGGCCTCCTCGAGCGTGAGGTCGCCGCGGTTCACGAGCAGCTCGGTATAGAGCTTGCGCACCGACCGACGGTTGCCGATCACCTCGTACATCCGGGGTTGCGTGAACGCCGGCTCGTCGCCCTCGTTGTGGCCGTACCGCCGGTAGCACACCATGTCGACGACGACGTCCTTCTTGAACACGTTGCGGAACTCGTACGCGAGACGGATCACGCGCACCGAGGCTTCGGGATCGTCGCCGTTGACGTGGAAGATCGGCGCCTGTACCGCCTTGGCGATGTCGGTGGCGTACACCGTCGAGCGCGCGAAGCCGGCGGGAGTCGTGAAGCCGACCTGGTTGTTCACGACGATGTGGACCGTGCCGCCCACGTCGTAGCCGGGCAGCTCCGAGAGATTCAGCGTCTCCGCGACGACGCCCTGGCCCGCGAACGCCGCATCGCCGTGGATCAGCACGGAGAGCACGCGATCGTGCGCGGTGTCGCCGAGCCGATCCTGCTTCGCGCGCGCCATTCCCTCGACGACCGGGTCGACGGCTTCCAGATGACTCGGGTTGGCGGCGAGCGTGATGCCGATCGTCGCGCCCGACGCGGCGGTGAACTTGCCGGTCGCGCCGACGTGATACTTCACGTCGCCCGAGCCCTGTGGGACGTTGGGGTCGAGCTCTCCTTCGAACTCGCGGAAGATCTGCTCGTAGGACTTGCCGACGACGTTCGCGAGCACGTTCAACCGGCCGCGGTGCGCCATACCCATCACGAATTCCTCCACGCCGGCGTCGGCCGCGGCGTCGAGCAGGAACTCGAGCATCGGGATCAGTGTCTCCGCGCCTTCGAGCGAGAAGCGCTTCTGACCGAGGAACTTCGTGTGCAGGAACCGCTCGAACGCCTCGGCGCCGTTCAAAGCGCTCAGGATGCGGCGTTTGTCCTCGGGGGTCGCGTCGACGTGCACACCCTCGACCTGCTCCTGGATCCATGCCTTCTGGTCGGGCTCCTGGATGTGCATGTACTCGACGCCGATCGTGCGGGCGTACGCGTTCCGAAGCAGGCCGAGGATGTCGCGGAGCTTCATCGTCGTCCGGCCGGCGAGCCCGCCGGTGGGGAACTCGCGGTCGAGGTCCCAGATCGTCAGCCCCCAGTGATTCGGGTCGAGCTCCTCGTGGGTCTTCGGCTCCTTCAAGCCGAGCGGGTCGAGGTTGGCGATCAGGTGCCCGCGCACGCGGTACATGTTGATCAGCTGCTGCACCGCGATGATCTTGTGCGCAGCCTCGGTGGATCCGTCGAGAGGTTTGCGGTCGGGCGACCAGCGCGCCGGCTCGTACGGCACCCCGAAGCTCGCAAAGAGCTCGTCGTAGAAGCCGTCGCCGCCGAGCAGCAGGTCGTGCATCGTCGCGAGGAATTCGCCGCTCTCGGCGCCCTGGATGATCCGATGGTCGTACGTGCTCGTGAGCGTGACGACCTTGCTCACGCCGATGTCGGCGAGCGTCTGCGGATCGGCGCCCTCGTACTCGGGCGGGTAGATGATCGCACCGACCCCGACGATCACACCTTGGCCCGGCATGAGTCGCGGCACCGAGTGCATGGTGCCGATCGTTCCCGGGTTGGTGATGGAGACGGTCGTGCCCACGAAGTCGTCCGGGGTGAGCTTGTTGGTGCGCGCCCGGCGGACGAGGTCCTCGTATGCGGCATGGAACGCCGCGAAGTCGAGTGTGTCGGCGTTCTTGATGTTCGGGACGAGCAGCGTGCGTGTGCCGTCAGGCTTCTGCTGGTCAATCGCGAGGCCGAGGTTGACGTGCTCGTGCCGGACGACGCTGGGCTTGCCGTCGGTGACGCCGTAACTCGCGTTCATGTGCGGCGACTTCTGCAGCGCCCGTACGACCGCGTAGCCGATCAGGTGCGTAAAGCTCACCTTCCCGCCGCGCGTGCGGGCGAGCTGGTTGTTGAGGATCTGGCGGTTGACCTCGAGCAGCTTCGCGGGCACCGCGCGCACCGACGTGGCGGTGGGGACCGCCAGGCTCGCCTCCATGTTCTGGACGACGCGCGCCGACGCGCCGCGGAGAGGCTCGGCCTGCTCACCGTCGAGCGTCACCGGCGCGTCCTGCCCGTCGGCTTTCGGTGTGACGACAGGTGCGGGAACGGAGGCGGGAGCGGGTGCCGGTGGCGCGGCCGGGGCCGCGGGGGAGGGCGCGGGCGCCGGTGCCGGTGTGGGCGGCTCGGAACGAGGCTGGTAGTCGGCGAAGAAATCGCGCCAGCCCGGAGAGACGCCTTCGGGGTTCTCGCGGTAGAGGCGATACATCTCGTCGACGAGGCCCGCGTTCGGGCCCAGGTCCTCGATGCTCGCGGGACGGTCAGCCATAGGGTTCTTCTCTCAATCGTGCACCACGGCGGCGGCTCGAGAAAGCGCTCATGGCCGGGTACCGGCGATCACGAAGTACAACAACGCGTACACCGACCCGCCTTCCCGGGTGCGCCGGGGGTTCTGGGGCGTCGCTCAACGCGAGCGCTGCACCAGCTCGCACACGCGGAACGCGAGATCGAGCGACTGCCGCGCGTTCAGGCGAGGGTCGCAGCGGGTCTCGTACCGGCGTTCGAGATCAGTGCCGACGAGATCATCGCCGCCTCCGAGGCACTCCGTGACGTCGTCGCCGGTGAGCTCGACGTGCACGCCGCCTGGTATCACGTCGGCGGCGAGGCACGCGTCGAAGAACTGCTCGACCTCGTGGATGACGTCGTCGAAGTGGCGCGTCTTGAAGCCGTTCTCGAGCGCAAAGGTGTTGCCGTGCATCGGGTCGCACGCCCACACGACCGGATGCTCCGAGCGACGCACCGCCCGCAAGAGGGGCGGGAGCTTCTCGGCGACGTGCTTGTCGCCCATCCGGCTCACGAGCACCAGTCGACCGGGCTCCCGTGCCGGGTCGAGGCGACGGCACAGTGCAACCACCTCTTCGGGGGTTGCGGTGGGACCGAGTTTCACGCCGATCGGGTTGTGCACGCCGGAGAGGAATTCCACGTGCGCGCCGTCGATCTGGCGGGTCCGCTCGCCGATCCACACCATGTGCGCAGAACAGTCGTACCAATCGCCGGTGAGGCTGTCGCGCCGCGTCAACGCCTCCTCGTACCCGAGCAGTAACGCTTCGTGCGACGTGTAGAAGTCGACCTGGTGCAGCTGTATCTCGGCTTCGAGGTCGATCCCGCACGCGGCCATGAACCGCAGCGCGCGTTCGATCCCGTCGGCAAGCTCCTCGTACCGGCGCGCTTCGCGTGCGCTTGCGATGAACTCGAGGTTCCACTGGTGGACGCGGTTGAGGTCGGCGAAGCCACCTTTCGTGAACGCTCGCAGCAGGTTGAGGGTCGCGGCGGACTGGTGGTAGCCGCGTACCATCCGCGACGGGTCGGGCCGCCTGGCGACGGCGTCGAAGGCGATGTCGTTGACGATGTCGCCGAGGAAGGAAGGCAGTTCCTCACCGTTGCGGGTCTCGGTGGGCGATGACCGGGGCTTGGCGAACTGGCCGGCAATGCGGCCGACCTTCAGCGTCGGTACGCCGGTGCTGTACGTCAGCACGACCGACATCTGGAGGATGACCTTGAGCTTGTCCCGGATGTTGTCGGCCGAGAAATCGGCGAAGGACTCTGCGCAGTCGCCCGCGTGCAACAAGAAACCGTTGCCCTCGCTCACGCGAGCGAGCCCCGCCTTCAACGAGCGGGCCTCCCCGGCGAACACCAGCGGCGGCATGCGGCGCAGCTCGTCGACGGCTTGCTCGACCGCCGCCAGGTCGGGCCACTCGGGTTGCTGCGCGGCCCGACGACGGCGCCAGCTCGCGGGCTCCCAGTCGAAGTTGCCCAGCGGCACCGGAGCGCTCATGTCAGAGGTAGGCGCCGGGCTGCTTGCCCTGGTTGTCGCCCATCTCGAGCGCGCGGCGCTGGCGCATGTCCTCGAATTGGCGCTGCGCCTGCATCTGCTGGGTGAACAGCGTGGCCTGAATGCCGTGGAAGAGCCCTTCGAGCCAGCCGACGAGCTGCGCCTGCGCGATGCGTAGCTCGGATTCGCTCGGGGTGTCGCCGGAGAACGACAACCTCACTTCTCCGAGCTCCTTGCGCAGGTCCGGAGACAAGATCTCCTCGAGCTCGTGGATCGAGCGCTCGTGGATCTCCTTGAGCGAGCGGCGGCCTTCGTCGTCGAGCGGCGCGCGCCGCGCTTCCTCGAGCAGCGCCCGCACCATCGACGCGATTCGGATCAGCTTCGTCGGGCGCGCGACCTGTTCACCTTCCGGCGCGGCGTCGCCGTCTGGGGTCGGGATGTCCACGACCTCGGGCATCACGGCGGCGTCGCGGTCAGGCTGCATCTGGGTCACGACGAGGCATGGTACCCATCGGCCGGGAGACGACAGCGAAGCGACCGGAGGGGAGCGGAGCGTGGAGTCGACCCAAACAAGCCCGGGAGACGACCGTCAGGATGCCGCGACCTTGCGGCGGGGGGCAGGGCCGTCGAGGGATCCGAGATCCGCGAGCCTCGGATCGTTCGAGAACACCTCGACGATCTGCTCGCGCAGGCCGAGGCGACGCTGGAGCCGCTCGACCTCGAGCTCCTGGTCCCACAGCACGAACGTGACGACGATGCCGGCGTTCCCGGCCCGCGCGGTACGGCCCGAGCGGTGGACGTACGCCTTCTGCTCTTCCGGCGGGTCGTAGTGCACCACGACATCCACGTCGTCGACGTGAATACCCCGTGCCGCGACATCGGTGGCCACCAGGATCCCGTGCTCTTCCTCCTGGAAGTCGCGCAACGCCTTCTCACGGGCCGACTGGCGGAGATCACCGTGAATGGCGGCGGCGTGCACATCTTCCCGCTTGAGCTGCGACACGAGCTTGTCTGCGCCGCGCTTGGTGCGGACGAACACCATCGTGCGAGACACGCCTGCGGCGATCGAAGCAAGCACCTTCACCCGGTCGAGCTCGTGCACCTTCAAGAACCGGTGCATCGACTCGTCGACCATCTGCGAGTCGGATTCCACTTCATGACGTACCGGATCGCGCATGTAGCGGCGCACCAGCACGTCGACCTCCCGATCGAGCGTCGCCGAGAACAGCAACGTCTGGCGGTCGTCGGGCACCTTGCGCAGGATCCACTCGACCTGCGGGAGGAAGCCCATGTCGGCCATGCGGTCGGCTTCGTCGACCACGAGGATCGAGATGTCGTCCAGGTCGAGCTCACCGCGGTCGAGCAGGTCGATCAGGCGGCCCGGCGTCGCGACCGCGATCTCGATGCGGCGGTGCAGGTTCCGGATCTGGCGTTCCATCGATGTCCCGCCGTAAAAGGCGGCGACCCGCGCGCCGACGGCCTTGCCGAGCGGGCTCAGCACGTCGACGACTTGCTTGGCGAGCTCGCGCGTCGGTACGAGCACGAGCGCGCGCGGGTGCCCGGGACGCGCGGGTTCGACGGTCTGCAGCATCGGGAGGCCGAACGCGAGCGTCTTGCCCGAGCCGGTTTTCGCCTTGCCGCACACGTCGTGACCGGCGAGGGCGTCGGCGACGGTCGCGGCTTGGATGGGAAAAGGTTCGTCGATGCCCTGGGCCGCGAGGGCGTCGACGAACTCGGCCTTGAGGCCGAGTTCGCGGAAGGTCGTCACACTTGCTCCTGTTGCGTCGTATCGGAGGCCGATCCTCGGGAGGCTCCGGTTCGGAAACAGGTGAGGGACGGCCGCGGGCCCGAAGGATGGGGCCCGGCACCCCAGGATACCGGGAAACGGATGACCCGCGGCACATCGGGGTAATCGGGACCGTATGCCGGATCTCCAGCGCGTCGTGCGCCGCGTGGACGACTTCCAGCAGAGCCACCGGCCGCTCGCCTTCATCTTTGCCGTCGTGAAGAAGTTCGGAGACGATCAGGGCGGCAACCTCTGCGCGCTGATCACCTACTACGGCTTCATGAGCCTGTTCCCGCTGCTACTCGTGCTCGTCACCGTGCTCGGCTTCGTGCTGGAGGGGAATCCCGGCCTGCGCAACGACATCCTCAACTCCGCGGTGACCGACTTCCCGATCATTGGCAACCAGATCCAGCGCCAGGTCGGCTCGGTACGCGGCAGCGGGCTCGGCCTCGCGATCGGCATCATCTTCACGTTCTACGGCGGGCTCGGCGTCGCCAACGCGGCCCAAGACGCGATGAACCGCATCTGGGAAGTGCCGATGCGCGCCCGGCCCGGCTTCTTCCCCCGCGTCCTGCGCAGCCTCGCGTTGATCGGCACGATCGGCCTGGGGATCATCATCACGACCGTCCTGAGCGGCATCGGTGGCGGCACCGCCAGCCTCGGCGCGTGGTCCCGGATCGGGGCGGTCGTCGTTGCGTTCGTGCTGAACGTCGGGCTGTTCGCGTTGGCGTTCCGGGTGCTCACTGCGCGCGAGGTCGCATGGGGTGACGTCTGGCCGGGTGCGGTCATCGCGGCGATCGGGTGGGAGGTGCTACAGGCCGTCGGGGGCGCGTTCGTGTCGCACCAACTCAAGGGGATGAGCGAGACATACGGCTTGTTCGCGATCGTGATCGGCCTCCTCCTGTGGATCTTCCTGCAGGCCCGCGTCGTGTTGTACGCGGCCGAGGTAAACGTCGTACGGGCGAATCACCTGTGGCCGCGCAGCATCGCGCCGCCGCCCCTGACCGACGGCGACAAGCGCGCATACGCGGCCTACGCCGAGACCGAGGAGCGCCGGCCCGACGAACGCGTGGACGTCGACATCGACAGGCGAGGGCCAAAAGTCGGGGAGGCGCACGGGCAGGGGTAGCTCGTATCGTTGTGGTGTGCCGTACGCGACGCGACCGATGCACGACGCCGACTCGCACATCATGGAGCCCGCCGACTGGTTGCATCCCTACCTCGACCCGGACGTGCGCGACCGGTTCCCGCTCGTGTGGAGCTCCGCCGACGAGGACACCACGCCCATCGACGCGGTCGAGAAGGCAGCCGCGCTGCATCGCGATCCCGAGTACCGCGCCGAGGACGCCGCGCAGATCACTCTCCGCAAGAACTTCTTCGCGACCGGCTCGTTCCTCAACACCGACCGATCGGCGGCGCTGGATCATCTCGGTTTCGCCAGCCAGCTCGTGTTCGACACGTTCACGAGCCCGCACGTGCTGCGATTCGATCGCGACCACGACTACGCGATGGCGGTCGCTCTGGCGCGCGCGCAGCACCGCGCCGTGCTCGATTGGTGCGCGGTGGATCCGCGTCTGCTGCCAGTCACGGTGATCCCGGTGGGCGACCCGAGTGCGGCGGTCGAGCTCGGCCGTGAGGCGATCGACGGCGGCAGCGCGTCACTGTGGATCGGCCAGTACCCCGCCGGCCATTCGCCCAGCCACCTCGCACTCGAACCACTGTGGGCGATGGCCGCCGAAGCAGGCGTGCCCGTCGTGCTGCATGTCGCGGGTGCGGGCGGCAACGTCATGCCGCTCGACTTCTTCGACAACGGCCGACCGGTGGTACCGGACTTCCACGGCGGTGACACGAACTTCAAGAGTATTGACTACTTGTCGATCCCGCTGCCCGTCATGCAGACATTGAACGCGTTGATCATCGACGGTGTGCTGATGCGCAATCCCTCGTTGCGCATCGGGGTGATCGAGCTCGGCGCGACATGGCTCCCCGGCTGGATGCGGATGCTCGATTCCGCGCACGAAGCGTTCCGCAAGAACGAGGACCGGCTGCAGACCATGGACCTGAAGCCGAGCGAGTACGTGCAGCGGCAGGTGCGCGCCACGCCGTATCCGCACGAGGACGCGGGCTGGACGATCGCCAACACCGGGGCCGACGTGTGCATGTTCTCGTCGGACTTCCCCCACGTCGAAGGTGGGCGCAACCCGATCGCGCGATTCGAGCGCTCGCTCGACGCGACCGGGATCGAACAGGCGGCGCAACGCCGCTTCTACTTCGACAACTTCGTCGACCTGCTCGGGCCGGTGCTCGAGCGGCGCGGTATCCCGACCGCCGCGTACTCGAGCTAGGCCGCGACGCGCGAGAAGCGGAAGTGCGCGACCGAAGGCGAACTGACGAACTCGGTGCACTCGTAGCCATCGGGGCCACCGTCGAGATGGTCGAAGAGCCGCTCACCGCTGTCCAGCAGGATGGGCACGACCGCAACGTGCAGATCGTCGACCAACCGGGCGCGCAGATACTGCTGCACCGTGGAGGCTCCACCGCCCAACCGCACGTCATCGCCGCCGGCGGCGTCGAACGCTCGCGCGAGCGCCGCCTCTATGCCGTCGTCGACGAAGTGGAACGTCGTCCCGCCCTGCATCGTGATCGACGGACGCGCGTGATGGGTGAGCACGAACACCGGGTGGTGGTACGGCGGATCGTCTCCCCACCAGCCCGTCCACTCATCGTCTCCCCACGGACCGCGAATCGGGCCGAACATGTTCCGCCCCATGATCGTCGCGCCGATCCCTGCGTCGCCGCGTGCGATGAACCGGTCGTCGAGGCCCTCGTCGCCACCTTCCCCGTTCTCGCCGTGTCCTTCGCGGAAGCTCTTCGTCGCGAAGGCCCACTCATGCAGTCGAGAACCGCCGACACCGAGAGGGTCGTCAACGCTCTGGTCGGGCCCGGCAACGTAGCCGTCGAGCGACATCGCGAGGTTGTGCACACGGAGCTTCGGCATTTTCCCTCCCTCGCGCTTCCCTCCCGCGCGATGGTGGAGGCTATGTGCCACCCGCGGTCGCCAGGCGTGCGGCCTTCGTCGTGAGGTAGTGCTGCTCGCGGGGGTTCGTGGTGCGGGCGGCCGCGGCGCGGAACTCGACAATGGCGGTCTCGGTGTCGCCGGCGAGCTCGAGGAGGTGGGCGCGCACGGAGTGCAGCCGGTGATGGTCGCCCAGCCGATCGCCGAGGCCTTCGAGCAGCGCGAGGCCGGCGCCGGGCTCGTCGGCCATTGCGGCGGCGACCGCGCGGTTGAGCGTCACCATCGGGTTTCCGGTCATGCGCTCGAGAAGGCCGTACAGGGCCAGGATCTCGGACCAGTTGGTGTCTTCGTGGCGGACGGCCTGGTCGTGGACGGCCGCGACGGCGGCCTGCACCTGGTACTCGCCCACCTGCCCGCGGCGTAGGGCGCCGGTGATCAATGCGACCCCCTCGCTGATGAGCCCGCGGTCCCAGAGCGTGCGGTCCTGTTCGGCGAGAGGAACCAGCTCGCCGTCGGCCCGGGTGCGCGCCGGGCGCCGGGCATCGGTGAGCAGCATGAGCGCGAGCAGTCCGGTCGCCTCGGGATCGTCGGGCAGCGCGGCATGCACGCCGCGGGCGAGACGGATCGCCTCGCCGGAGAGGTCGGTGCGGGCCAGCTCCGGTCCGCTGCTGCTCGCGTAGCCCTCGTTGAACATGAGGTAGAGCACGTGCAGCACCGATCCCAGCCGTTCGGCCCGTGCGTCGGGCGACGGGAGCGTGAAGGGCTCGTCCGATTCCTTGACCTTCGCCTTGGCCCGGCTGATCCGCTGCGCCATGGTCGCCTCGGGAACGAGGAACGCGGCGGCGATCTCGCGCGTGGTCAGGCCGCCGACCGCGCGCAATGTCAGCGGGATGGCCGACGGCGGCGTCAGCGACGGGTGACAGCACATGAAGATCAGGATCAGCGTGTCGTCGTGTCCCGCGGGCGGGTCGGGTGGGGCCACCGACCACGACGCAGCAAGATCCTCGCGACGACGGCGCGCGTCGGCGCGCCGGTACTGATCGGTCATGCGGCGCGACGCCACGCGGATGAGCCACGCGAGCGGGTCGTCGGGCTGCCCCTCGGCGGGCCATGTCGTTGCGGCCGCGAGGAGCGCCTCCTGCACCGCGTCCTCGGCGTCGGCGAAGTCGCCATAGCGACGGACGACGGCACCGAGGACCCGCGGCGCCAGCGCGCGCAGCAGGCCCTCGGCGGTCGCTGCGCTGTCGTCTCCCGTCACAGCTCCGGGTCGGGGGCGCCCATCACCTCGCGCACCTCGATGGCCTGGCGGATCGGCACGCCGTTCGGCCCCGGTGCCGCCGATGCCTGCGCGGCGATTTCGAGGGCCCGCGCCGCCGTCTCGACGTCCACCATCCGGTAGCCGGCGAGCAGCTCCTTGGATTCGGGGAAGGGCCCGTCGGTGATGACCGGGGCGCCGGTCCCGTCCGACACCACGAACTTGGCCTGGTCGGGCCCGGCGAGTCCCTGGGCGTCGACCAGCTCCCCGCGCTGGGTGAGCTCGTGGTTGAGCGCGTGCTGGAACTCGATGTGGGCCTTGATGTCGGCGGGATTCCACTCCGACATGGGCGGGCACTTCGACTCGACCTCTCCGTAGTTCTGCAAGAGCATGAATCGCATCGCTGCATCCTTCCCGTTCCGGGGCGCCGGTCGCGCCGATCACTCAGATGTCGAAGCTGCGACCGCGTTCTCGACACTCTCCTGAAAAAAAGGCGGAACGTGACTCGGACTCGATGGGAGGTCGAGTCAACGCGTCGAGGTCGTCCTCGGCACCACGGGACCTCGTGCCTTCCGGACGATCGACAACCCGATGGTCCCCATTGCGAACGCGCCGACGATCTCGATCAGGACGACCGTCCACGACATCGCGGTCACGCCCGTGCCGTGCGTGCCGGGAAACGCGTCGCTGAACGCACTCCACTCCGGGAGAAGGTGGACCGCGGCGACGCCGAGTGCCACCGGCAGCCCGGTGAGTGCAGCCGCCCACGGTGCGAGCCGGTGCCCCATCAGCACGAGGGCGACGGTGGCCACGCCGAGCAAGGTCGACAGGTTGCCGGCCCACAGCACCTGGTTCGTGACCACGTCGGTGCCTCGGCGGAAGTGGTCGGCGGTGTGGAGCGCGAGGCCGAGCGCATAGAGCAGCGCCGCGTATCGGAGCCAGCGGCCGTCGTTGGGCATGCTCGCCCCTTTCGCGGACTAGATAGATCGCTCTAGCGGACGATAGTTACACTGCGGCGGCCAGGCAAGCCGGACGGGCCGGGGCGCGCTGACGAGGAGCCCGAGTGACGACCACGACCAAGCAGCGCATCCTCGACGTCACGGCGGACCTGTTCCGCCGGTACGGCTACACGGGCACGGGTCTGAAACAGATCGTGACCGAGGCGAACGCGCCGTTCGGTTCGCTGTATCACCACTTCCCGGGCGGCAAGCAGGATCTCGGCGCCGAGGTCATCCGCCGGTCGGGCCGCATGTACTACGAGCTGTTCGAAGCGATCGCCGACGCGGCGCCCGATCCCGTCACCGCGGTGACGGATTTCTTCGCGGGCGCGGCCGAAGTGCTGCGTGCCACCGACTACGCCGACGCGTGCCCGATCGCGACGGTCGCGCTCGAGGTGGCAAGCACGAGCGAACCGCTCCGCGAAGCGACGGCCGAGGTGTTCGAGAGCTGGATCACCGGCGCGTCCGCGCGGCTCGTCGACGCGGGCGTCGGCGGCGAAGAGGCGCGGGAGCTCGCGATCTTCTTCATCGCGGTCCTCGAGGGCGCGTTCGTGCTGAGCCGGGCGGCGAAGAGCACCGAAGCGCTCGAGGTGGCCGGCGCGGCCGCGACCGAAGCCGTGCGCGCCGCCTTGGTTGACCTCTAGCCCGTCGGCGCCGCGTTCGTGCGACGTGCGACCGACACCGAATACGCGCCGGGGCGCGCGCGCAGGATCGCGTCGTCGCTCAACACGATCCCGTCGGGCACCCGCGTCGGGTCGAATACCAGGACGTCACCGTCGACGTCGCGGTCGTGCGCGAGCGCGGTGACATCGAGCCGGCCGAGCCGGACGGTCTCACGGTCGTTGGGCCACACCGCCGTCGGGTCGTCGATCGGGTCGTCGCCCGCGGCCAGCTGCACGTCGACATCGAAGGACACAGGTCCTTGCGCCAGGCGATCCGCGAGCTCGGCGGCGAGGTAGTCGTGCGCGCGGCCGGTCGCGTCCTCGTCGGTGAGCCCGATCTCGCCGGCGGCGGGTACGAGGTGGTAGCGGCCGTAGCGAACGGTGTCGTCGGCCGCGACGAACCCGAAGGAATGGAGCGCGTGATAGGCGAGGGTCGCGTAGCTCGCGGGGATGGGGTGCGTCATCGCCGCGGTGACCGCGGCAATCGCTTCGCCGTGTTCGGCCAGGTACGCGCCGACCTTCTCGACGTCGATCTCGCCCGTGGTCGGTGCGGGCCGGCGCGCCTCGTTGAAGGCGAGCAGGTCCTCCGGCGTGCGCGCGAAGAACGCGGGGAGCGAGATCGCGACGATGTCGGTCTTCGTACCGTCGGGCAAATACAGCTTGATGGCCATCCCGCGCGCGTCGCGCGCCGCGTCGGCGAGCGTCGGATCACCACTGCCGTTCGAGAAGCGCACGTGGGCGCGCACGTCCCCGACCACGGCGAGATGCGGCGCCCGGCTCAGCGCCGCGGCTTGTGGGCTCGGCGTGAACGTGCCGGCGCACAACACGCCCTTTGCATGCACGGCTCGGAAGCCCGGGTGCACGCCGTAGGTGGCGTTGATTTCGTCCACCAACTGCTCGGACAGGTCGGCCACGACGGCAGCCTACGACGCATCGCTACACGAGGCTGTCGAGCCACGCCTGGTGCAAGCCCGCGTACTCGCCGCCGCGGTCGATGAGCTCCCGTGGCGGGCCGTCTTCGACGATCCGGCCGCGTTCGAGCACGACGACGCGATCCGCGATCTCCACGGTCGTGAGCCGGTGGGCGATGATCACGGCGGTGCGGTCGGCGAGCAGCGTTCGCAGCGCACGCTGCACAAGACGCTCCGAAGGGATGTCGAGCGACGAGGTTGCTTCGTCGAGGATCAATGCCGCGGGGTCCGCGAGGAATGCACGCGCGAACGCGACCAGCTGGCGCTGGCCCGCGGACAACCGGGCGCCCTTCTGGTGGACGTCGGTGTCGTAGCCATCGGGCAGTGCGCTGATGAAGTCGTGCGCACCGATGGCGCGGGCCGCGGCTTCGACGTCGGCGCGCGGCGCGTCCGGACGGCCGAGCCCGATGTTCTCGGCGACCGATCCGGTGAAGAGGAAGTTCTCCTGCGTGACCGTGACGATCGCGCGATGCAGCTCGAGCGCGTCGAACTCGCGTAGGTCGACGCCGTCGAGCATCACGCGACCCGACGTCGGATCCCAGAAGCGCGCCGCGAGGCGCGCGACGGTCGTCTTCCCGGCGCCGGTCGCGCCGACGATCGCGATCGTCTCGCCGGCCGGAACGTCGAGGTCGAAGTCCGTGAGCACCGGCCGTTCCCGGTATGCGAAGCCGACCGCATCGAAGCGCAGTGCGCCGCTCGCGTGCGTCAGCGTGACGGGGTTCGCAGGCGACGCGACCGTCGCATCCTCGTCGAGGACGCCGGACAGCTTCTCGAGTCCGGCGGCCGAGGCCTGGAAGAGGTTGTAGAACTGGCTGAGCTCCTGCATCGGCTCGAAGAAGCGCCGCAGGTACAAGAGGAACGCCGCCAGCACGCCGACGCTCACCTTCCCGTCGATCGCGAGCCAACCGCCGTAGAAGATCACGATCGCGGTGGTGAGCCGTCCCACGAGTTGTACGCCGGGCCCGTACGTGCCGGCCAGGCGCTGTGACCAGACGTTCGCCTGACGGTAGCGATCGTCGAGGTGCTCGAAGATCTCCTGGTTGCGAGGTTCCCGCCGGAACGCGTGGACCGCCTGGATGCCGCCGAGGCTCTCGACGAAGTGCACGATCACGAGTGCGATGGCGTCGCGCGTCGCCCGGTATGCACGCTCGGATTGTCCGCGGAACCAGCGCGTCAGCACCCACAACACCGGCAGCGCGACGAGGATCGGGATCGCGAGCTGCGCATTCAGCACGACGAGCACGACCGCGATGCCTGCGATGAGCAACGTCGAGGTCGCGAGCGTGACGATGCCGAACTTCAACATCTCTCCGAGCGCCTCGACGTCAGAGGTCTGTCGTGAGATGACCCGTCCCGACGTGTACTTCTCGTGGAACGACATGCTGAGATCCTGGAAGTGCACGAACACGCGACGACGAAGGTCGAGCAGCACGTCCTGGCCGATCCGGCCCGTGATCATCAGGAACCCGTTGAAGCTCGCGGCGCCGAGCAACGTGATCGCGACGAGGGCCACGACCACCGTGAGGAGTGGCCGCAGGCTGCCACTGCCGCCGTCGAGCAGAGGCGGGATGCCGTTGTCGATGCCTTCCCGAACGAGCAGCGGCCCGGCGAGCTGCGCCGCCACATTGCACGTGATCAGAAGGGCCGCAAGTGCGAGCGAGCGGCGGTGCGGTCGCAGCAACGAGCCGAGCAGCCGGCGGCTCCGGCTGCGGAGCATCCCCGCCAATCCGCGTCCGGGCTCGTCGACATCCTCGGCCGCGACACCCCGCCACGCGTCGACGGCGGCGTCGCCGGTGAGGTCGAGGGGCACGTCATGGTCGACGTCGGGAACCTCGTCCGGTTCGAATATCACGACGCGACCTGGTCTTGAGGCGCTTCCAGCTCTTCGGCGGCCTGACTCAGGATGGCGGCGTAGCGCGGCTCGTGCTCGAGCAAGTCGTGGTGCGATCCGGTCGCGACGATGCGGCCGCCGTCGATCAACGCGGAGCGGTCGGCGAGCGCGACCGTCGAGGGCCGGTGCACGACGACGAGCGACGTGCGGTCGGCGAGGATCGGGCGCAGGGCTTCTTCGACACGCGCTTCGGTGTGCACGTCGAGCGCCGAGAGCGGGTCGTCGAGCACCAACACGCGCGGGCGGCCGATGATCGCCCGTGCGAGACCGATTCGCTGGCGCTGACCGCCCGACAGGGACAGCCCTTGCTCGCCGATGCGCGTGTCGAGAGCCCACGGCAAGTCGTACGCGAATGTCGCCTGCGCGACCGCGAGTGCGTGTTCGATGTCCGCGTCGGACGCGCCCGGGAACCCGATCAAGAGGTTCTCACGCACGCTCGCCGAGAACAGCGTCGCCTCCTCGAACGCGAAGCCGATGTGCGCGCGCAGGCTGCGCAGTGTGAGGTCGCGCAGGTCATGACCGTCGAGTGTGACCCGACCCCCGGCAGGGTCGTAGAGACGCGTGAGGAGCGTGGCGATCGTGGTCTTGCCGGAACCGGTCGCGCCGACGAGCGCGAGCGTCTCACCAGGCTGGATCGCGAGGTCGACGCCGCGCAGGACGATCTTGTCGGTGCCCGGATACACGAATTGCACGCCCTCGAAGCGAATCTCGCCGCGAGCGCGGGCGAGCGTCGCCGCGTTCGCCCCGTCCGCGATCAGCGGCTCCGTGTCGAAGACCTCCCATACACGACCCGCCGCCGTCTCCGCCTCCTCGGCCATCGCGAGGATCCACGCCAGCTCCTCGATGGGGAACACCAGGATCAGGAGGTACGAGACGAACGCGACGAGGCCGCCGACGCTCAGGCTTCCCCAGGAGACCGCGAACGCGCCGCCGAGGAGCACCGCCGCGAGCGTGAGATTCGGAATGAGACCGAGCACCCAGATGAAGCGCGTGTGCACACGTACGCGCTCCATCTCGGTGTCGCGCAGCTGGCGGCAGCGCGCGTCGTAACGGTTGAACATCTCGTCGCTGCGCCCGAAGGCCTTGATGACGCGAATTCCGCGAGCGGCTTCCTCGATCATCGTCGTCAGGTCGCCGGTCTGGTCCTGGATGTCTCGTACGACGGTGTGGTACCGGCGTTCGAACCGGCGACACAGGATGACCACCGGGACGGCCGTCGCGATCGTCAGGAGGCCGAGCCGCGGGTCGAGATGCAGCAGCAGCGCGAAGATGACGATCACTTCGAGGATGACGATCACCAGGAAGATGGCGCCGAACGCCGCGAAGCGACGGATCAGGGAGATATCGGAGTTCGCGCGCGACAACAGCTGCCCCGATTGCCACCGGTCGTGGAAACCGACGTCCAGGCGCTGGAGCTGCGCGTAGAAGTCGTCGCGGAGCTTCGTCTCGACGCTCGTCGCCACTCGAGACAGCGCGAGACGGCGGCGGTAGGTCAGCGAGAGCTCGACGATCGCGAGCGCGACGGCGAGCGCCAGCAGCGGCACCAGCCCGCGCTTGTTCCCGTCCCGGATGGGGCCGTCGATCGCGGCTTCGGCGATCAGGGGTACGGCGAGCTGCGCGCCCACCGACACCACTGCCGATCCCGCGATGAAGGCCAGTCGCTTCTTGTGAGGGCGGAGATACGGGAGAACTCTCCACAGTGCTCGCTCACGCACTGGACGCTCCTGACACGCGAATTACGACGCTACGACGTCGGAAACCCGCGATGCGAGCGATTTACGGCCCGGCCGGAAGTTGCCCCGAGCAGGCTGGTGGCACTAGGTGGAAGAGATGAGTGATGTCGAGCTCGGCTCCCGTTTCCTGCGTTGGGAGCGCCGTGACGCCGTCGCCTGGGTGACGATCGACCGGCCCGAGCGCCGGAACGCGCTCACGGCGAACATGTACTTCGGGATCAGGCGCGCGGTCGATCGGGTGAACGCGAGCGCCGGCCTGCACGCGCTCGTCATCACCGGTACCGGCGACGTGTTCGCGCCCGGCGGCGAGCTGGGCGGACAGCACGATGACGGCGGGCTCGACATGGGCGCGTTGCTCGGCACCGGCGCAGTGCCGTTCGATACGATCCGCAACTCGCTCAAGCCGGTGATCGCGGCCGTCAACGGGCTGTGCATGGGCGGGGGACTCTTGATCGCGATGCTGGCTGATGTCGCGATCGCCAGCGAACGCGCCGTCTTCGGCGCGCCCGAGTTGCGGCGCGGGGTCGCCGACGCCTATCACGCCGCGATCCTGCCCGAGCATGTCGGCATCGCGCTCGCTCGCGACATGCTGTTCACCGGCCGGCGCCTGACGGCACACGAGGCGGAACGGCACGGCTTGGTGGCGCGTGTCGTCGCCCACGAGCAACTGCTCTCCACGACCGACGACGTCCTCCGACAACTGCTCCATGCGGCGCCTCGAGCGCGTGTCGCGCTGAAGCGTCTCATGAACGCGCGCTACGGCGAGATCGACAAGATCACGTTCGACGAGTCCGTGCGTGGCGACGAGGTGATCGAAGGCTTCGCGGCGTTCGTCGAGAAGCGTCCGCCCGCATGGGTTCCCGTCGAGCTGCGCAAAGACGAGCGCGCCTAGAAGCCGTCGCACGCGCGGATTGCCTACGCCGACGTCTACGGGCGGCGTCCTGTGAACGCGATCAGCTTGGTCTGCTCGTCCGCGCCGTCCGGCACATCGACCCGCGGCCCGTATTGACCACTCTGGCGGAGGAGGTCGTCGATCGGCTCCATTGCCTCGACCATTCGGTGCACCTCCCCGGCGTCGATGGTCTCGTCGAGGCCGGTCGCGCGCGCCAGATCCCACGTGTGCACGAGGACGTCGCCGATGCAGAACGTCGCGACCGCGTCCTCGATCGTGTAGCGCCCCATTCGCATTTCGAACTCGCGTGCCGCGATCTCGGGATCGTCGAGCGCCGCCTGGATCCCCGCGCTGAGGACTTCCCATGCGCGTGCCGGGTCCTCGTCGACCGGCGGCCCCGCCGGAAGCTCGAGACTCGCGTTGCTCGCGAAGAATCCCGGTATCCAGTCGACCAGGTGGCGGACGACGTCGCGGGCGACCCATCCTTCGCACGGCGCGGGGTTGTCCCACGCATCATCGGGCACCGCGTTGGCTCGCTGCGTGAACTGTCCCGCAACCTTCTTGTAACGCTGAGAGATCTCGCTCATCACAGACGTCCTCGTTCACCGCCGCGCGCCACCGTCCGGGCGAGGATCCCGAGGGTCGCCCGCAAGGCACCTTCGGGGATCACGGGGAAGATCCCCGCCTCCTTCCACACCGGATCGATGGACGACCAGTCGTAGTACGAGGTGACGAGCGTGCCGTCGGTGATGGGCGCGAGCGTGTAGCCGTACACGTGACCGATCGGTGGGCGGATCTCGCCGACGATCGTCCACGCGATCTCGCGGTCGGGAACGAACGTCGTGATCGTGACCGTCACGTCGTAGCGCCCCATCGGGTAGTCGTTCAGCGCCTCGCGATCCATGTGCACGACGAAGCTGTCGCCAACGGCGGTGACCGAACCGCCCGTGGCGTCCATCAGCATCCCGGAGCTGTCGATCGCCACGTGACCTTGCGGGTCGCACAGCACGCGAAAGATCGTCGCAGCGTCAGCCGGGATGGTCCGTTCAATCTCCAAACGCTCAGTGGTCATCTCCGCATCCTGCCATTTGGATCTCCCGGACCGCGCACCGCCGTCTGCCGAGCGCGCGTGAGTGCCTCGGATCCGATGGTGCAGACTCTGGCCGTGGCGAGCAGGTCCGTCGTGACGTTCTTGTTCACGGACATCGAGAGCAGCACCCGCCTGTGGGAGGACCACCCCCACGCGATGGAGGTTGCACTCGCCCGCCACGACGCGCTGCTGCATCGAGCGATCGAACGTGATGGTGGGGTCGTCTTCAAGACTGTCGGCGACGCGTTCTGTGCAGTGTTCGCCGCCGCGTCCGATTGCGTCCGCGCCGCCGCCGCCGCACAACGGGCGTTGCAGGACGAGGCATGGCCGTCACCCGTGGTGATCCGCGTGCGGATGGCGATCCACACCGGCGAGTGCACGCGACGAGATGACGACTTCTTCGGTCCGAGTGTCAACCGGGTCGCACGATTGTTGGCGATCGGCCATGGTGGCCAGGTGCTGATATCGGCCTCGGCACGATCCGTTCTCGGCGTCCCGGCAGGGTCAGGCGTCTCGCTTCGTGACCTGGGCGAGCATCGCCTGAAGGATCTCGGCCGTCCGGAGCAGGTGTTCCAACTGTGTGCCGCCGGGCTGGAGGATGTCACTCGCCCCCTTCGGTCGGTCGCGCGCCCGCGGCACAACCTGCCCGCGCAGCTCACCAGCTTCGTCGGCCGCGCGGCCGAGGCGGATGCGGTGCACGCGCGCTTGCAGCAACATCGGCTGGTCACCGTGACAGGTACCGGTGGCTGCGGCAAGACGCGGATCGCGCTCCACGTCGCGGACCATTTTGTCGGTGATTCCGGCGACGGCGTGTGGTTGGTCGAGCTGGCCTCCGTGCGCGATCCCGAGCTCGTGCCGGCGGCGGTCGCGGCGGCGCTCGAAATACGGACCGAAGGTGCGCGAGACGTGCCCGGTGAGTTGATCAAGGCGCTGCGACAACGAGACGTCCTGTTGGTGCTCGACAACTGCGAGCACTTGCTCGACGCCTGCGCGAAATTGGTGCACGGGCTGCTGCGTTCGTGCCTGCGCGTCACGGTCCTCGCGACGAGTCGTGAACCGCTCGCCGTCGAAGGTGAATCCGTGTACTCGCTTCCGTCGCTGACGGTGCCCGAGCCCGGCGTTTGCGATCCAGCCGAGTTGGTCGCGTTCGAATCCGTGCAACTCCTTGTGGAGCGCATTCGCTCACAGCAGCCGCAATTCGAGGTGGACGCAATGAACGCGCCCACCGTCAATGACATCTGCCGGCGCCTCGACGGCATCCCCCTCGCGCTCGAGCTCGTTGCGGCGCGGACAGACGCGTTGACGATCGACGAGGTGAGAGAGCGACTGGACGAGCGATTCCAGCTTCTCGCGCGCGGTGCGCGCTCCGCACTGCCGCGCCAGAGGACGCTACGGGCATTGATCGATTGGTCGTACGACCTGCTCTCGCCGGGCGAGCAGCGCACACTCGCTCGTTGCGCCGTGTTCGCCGGGAGCTTCGACGCGGCGGCCGCGGAGGCAGTCTGTGGCCGCGAGCCGATCCGCGTCTCGGACGTGCTCGACGACGTCACCGCGTTGACCGCCAAGAGCCTCGTACAGCGTGGCGAGACATCCGGGCGGACGCGATATCGCCTGTTGGAGACCATCCGCCACTACGCGAGGGACCAGCTCGAGCTCGTGGAAGGCGATGCCGAGACGTCTCGCACGTCGCATCTCGATTATTACGTCGAGCTCGCGGAGCGTACGGAGCCACAACTGTTCGGACCGCAGAAGCGGGAAGCCTTTGAACGGCTCACGCCGGACCTCGACAACTTCCGCGCCGCATTGACCTGGTCGAGCGAGCGACCGGAGCGTGGCGAACGGGGGCTGCGAATCGCCGGAGCGCTCGCGCAGCTCTGGTTCGCGCGCGGGCTCTACCGGGAGGGACTCGACCGGACCGCGGTGTTGCTGTCGACCGCTTCGGCCGCGGATCCGGTGCGGGCGAAGGCGCTCTGGTCGGCCGGGCTTGTGGCGTGCGTTCTCGGCGAGGGTGAGGCCGCACAGGCGATGCTCGACGATGCCCTCGACCTCGCCCGACGTGCGTCCGATCGGTGCCTCATCGCGCGATCACTTGACTTGCTCGGCCTGCTCGCGTTCTTCCGGAACGACCTACCTCTCGCTCGACGACTGCTCGAGGAGAGCGTCGTCGAAGCACGGGCGATCGACGACCGATGGTGTCTCGCCGACGCGTTGGGGACGCTCGGCTCGATCATGCCCTTGGTCGGTGAGCTCGAGCTGGCCGGAGAGATATCGGGCGAGACGTTGGCAATCGCCCGCGCCGCGCAGGACGAGCAGGGAATTCGCATGGCGTTGTTCGGCATAGCGCTGACCGCAAGCCGTCAGGACGACCTCGCGACGCTTCGCGACGCAGGAGAAGAAGGACTCGAGATCTGCAGGGCGATCGGTGACTCGTGGTTCATCTCGTACTTCCTTTGGCTCCTCGCCATCGCCTCGGTGCAGCTCGGACATCTCGAGGTCGCGCGCGCCCAGGCAGACGAGAGTCTCATGCTGGCGCGTTCGCTCGAGGGACCGTTGCTGATCGTGTGCGCGCTGGAAGCGGTTGCGACGGTGGAACGGGCCGCGGGCGACAACGAGTCCGCGTTCGCCGCGCTCGAGGAGGCTCGTCACCATGCGCGCACCGGCGCGGTTCCCGGCGCGTATCTCTCCTCGGTCACGCGAGGCCTCGGTGAGCTCGCCGCCGAGGCGGGTCGCCCCGGCGACGCGGCGAGCTTTCTCGCAGAAGCGGTCGACGCGGCACGCGCGGTCGGCGACCACTGGGGCGTGGCGCGCGCGCTCACGACTCTCACTCGGGTGCAGGCGCGCGAGGGCGCGTGACTCGCAGCTCCGTCGTCTGGGGCGGCCCACGAAAACCGTGAGTTGTGTCACCGGCCGCTTGCTAGCGTGGCGTGAACAGCGACGACGGCCTGACAAACCCGAGCTGCGCAACAAGAACGAGGCCGCCGACGAACGGCGGTGAAGTGCGGTGGCACCGCGGGGCCCCTCCCGCCCGCACGACCAGGGAACCGGTCGAGTGTGAGGGTGCAGCCGATGGAACGGACGATGACGAGCGACCTCGCCGAGCGCATCGGTCAGAAGGTCAGGCTCGCCGGTTGGGTGCATCACCAGCGACACCTTGCCCAGGTCTCGTTCCTGTTGTTGCGTGACGCGAGCGGAATCGGTCAGGTCGTCATCGACGACGCGTCGCAGCGTACGTTCGCGACCACGCTGCTGCCGGAGACCGTCATCGAGATCGAGGGCACCGTCGTAGCGTCGCCACAGGCACCCGGCGGGTTCGAGGTGCACGGACCGGCCATCGCCGTGCTCGGTGCGCCGACGGAGACACCGCCGTTCGAGCTGCGCCGGCCGGCGCTGAACGCGCACCTGCCTTCCTTGCTCGATCACGCCGCCGTGGCGCTGCGCCATCCCAGGATCCGAGCCGCGTTCTCGATTTCGGCGGCGTCGCTCGCCGGGTTTCGCTCGACGCTCGACGCCATGGGCTTCACCGAGATCCAGACCCCGAAGATCGTCGGCGCCGCGACCGAGAGCGGCGCGAACGTTTTCGGACTCGACTACTTCGGTCGGCGTGCCTACCTCGCCCAGAGTCCCCAGCTCTACAAGCAGGTGATGGTCGGTGTGTTCGAACGCGTCTACGAGACCGGACCGGTGTTCCGCGCCGAGCCGCACGACACCGCACGCCACCTGGCCGAGTACGTGTCGCTCGACGCCGAGCTCGGGTTCATCCGCGACCATCGCGACGTCGAGGTCGTCCTGCGCGCGGTGCTCGCAGGCATGGTCGCAGCCATCGAGGAGCGCGCCGCCGACGCGGTCGCGTTGCTCGGTCTCGCGCTTCCTCGTGTCCCCGACGAGATTCCCCGCATCCATTTCCACGATGCGCAACGGCTCATCGAGGCCGCGACCGGCGAGCGCGTCGTCGGGGAGCCCGACCTGGCACCTGCCCACGAGCGATGGCTCGGCGAGCACGCCCGCGCCGAGCACGGTTCGGACTTCCTTCTCGTCGAGGGCTACCCGATGGCGAAGCGGCCCTTCTACACGCACCCCGAACCCGGCCGGCCCGAGTTCTCCAACAGCTTCGATCTCCTCTTCCGCGGTGTCGAGCTCGTCACCGGCGGGCAGCGCCTGCACCGCTACGGCGACTACCTCGAGGTGCTCGAACCGCCCGGCCGTGTCGCGCTCGACGGTTACCTCGAGGCGTTCCGCCACGGCATGCCGCCGCACGGCGGTTTCGCCATCGGACTCGAGCGGTGGACGGCGCGCGTCGTGGGCGTGCCGAATGTTCGTCAAGTCACGCTGTTCCCACGCGACATCAACCGGCTGTCGCCGTAGCGCCCCACAGACGAGCGAGCGAGCGCCCCCGGCAGGATTCGAACCTGCGCGCACGGCTCCGGAGGCCGCTGCTCTATCCCCTGAGCTACGGGGGCGGGGGTTGAAGACTACTTGGCAGAAAACCTCGTGGAGGTGGTGCGTCCGCGTCTTGTTGGTCGTGACTCGTCGCCGCGAGCCGGGTCTGCCGGCCGAGTTCGGTGCGCGGAGTGGTGTTCTGGCGCGTCGAAGCCGAACGGGCATTGCGCGGGCGGAGTGTGTTCAGGCTGCGAGCGCGACGCGGCGGCGTCGGCGTCGGTGGCGGTGCAGGGCGAGCGCGTTGACCATGAGTGCGTAGCCGAGCAGGTTGAGGGTTTGGCGGTGGTGGCCGAGGCTGTGGGCTCGGCGGAGCCAGAGGGTGTCGTCGAGGTTGCGGTTGATTGATTCGGCGTCGTTGCGGCGGGGGTAGAGGCGCGCGAAGTCGGGGTCGGTGGGTGGGATGGGTCGGACGTTCTCGGTCCGGTTCAGTTTCCGGGCGGTGTCTTGTTCGGTGTTGTGGAGTCGGACGGTGATGAGTCCGTTGCCGTAGTGGTGGGGGAGTTGGTAGTCGTTGTACCAACGATATTTTCCGGACTTGTCTCGGGTGCGGTGGGTACGCATGCGGGCGAGCTCGGTGAAGTGGACGTCGCCGCGTTCGGTGAGTTCACCGATCCCCACCGCGCCACCGCGGGCGTACAGCTCGACGGTGCGGGCGGTCCTGTCGGCGAGGGTGATGGTCTTGGTTTCGATGCGGGTGCTCTTCTCCTCGCGTCGTCCGTCATCGCGGCGAGGCTGGTTGACGCCCGCTTTGGCGGCGGTGACTCGGTTCACGGGGAGGAGGCCGAGGTCGCGTAGCAGCCTCTGGTGATGCACCCCACGTAGGGCGGTGTCGTAGATGACGCCTTGCGCGCCCGGTAGGAGTGGCGCGAGTCGTGTGAAGCATTCGATCGCGGTTTTCGCTTCGCCGCCATGTGTGGGGACCCAGGCGATGTCGAGGATGATGCGGCCGTGTACGTCGGTGTTGCGCGCCGCGACGAGCACGAACTTGGTTCCCCACGCAGTCTCGCCATCGCCTTGGAAATGCAACGCAGCATCAGGTTCGAAATGAGCGGGCCCGATCTCGCCGGTCGTGCGGTCGACGCGGGTGTCGCCACGCCTTGCTTTGAAGAGGGGGGTGATGACTTTCCCGTCGGCGTGGAGCATGCGCGAGAGATCGGGATGGGTCCACGATCCCGGACCGTCAGGGTCGAGCAGTCCAAGTTCGCGGGCCTGTTCGGCGGCGATCTGACGGTGCAACGCCGCGAGCTGATCGAGGATCCTGGGTTCGGTGAGGTAGCGGTTGCGGCCGTACTGGTAGTGGTGGCGACGGATCGGCTGTTCCGGCAGCCATCGTGCCGGGTCGGTGGGGAACCGGCCGCGGATCTTGTCCCGGCAGAAGTTCCACACGAGCGGATGGGAGAGTTCGGCTTCGACTTGGCGCGCGCTGCCGTAGACGGAAAGCAGTGTTTCGAACAGGAGCCACGCGTAGGCGGGGTAGTGGCGCTGTCGGCCGCCGTGGGTGCGGTCCGTGTCGGGAACGAGTTCGGCGAGCGCGTAAATCGCGTGGTTGTCGAGGATCGCTTCAACGCGTTCGAGCGCTGCGACAGGCCGATTGCGGCTACTCATCGCGGCCTGAGGGCGCGCTCGTGGTCCAGTCAAATCCGATGACGCGCGCCGCTGCGTCAAGGCTCCGGACGCCGAGCGCTGTCGCGACGGCTTCGATGCGTCGCGTCGTTCGCATCACGCCGACGCCCGCCCACGCGGTCAGCGAAGCCGGCCGCACATAGGGGTCGTCGGTTAGACCGGCGCGCTGCAGCGTCTCGCGTATCGCCTGACACGAGAACGATCGGCGGCTCTCGAGATTCCCCGTCCCGCCATACGCGAGTGCCCTGTCGTGCTCGACCTTGCCGAAGCCGCGGACATGACGGACGACTTGGATGGCACCCCACTTCGTCAACGTTCCCCAGCGCGGTTCGGTCTTGGGCGAGCCACGAAGCCACACCCGCCCGCTCGAGAGATCGACGTCGCCGAAGGTGACGTGTGGGATCTCCGCGGTGCGCGCGGTTGCTTCCCCGAGCGCCCACGTCACGGACAGACGCGTACTTGCAAGATCGTGCAAACACACACGACGGCACCCGTCGACCTCCGCGTCGGTCAGCGGCCGCGCCGCCTCGTTCGTCCGCGACGGCAACACCAAATCCACCGTCGGGTCGCCCTCTACGAGCCCCAACTCGCGTGCCGTCCGAAACAGCAGCCGCAGTGCGGAACGGCGCAGCCGCATCGTCGCCACACTCGGCGCCTTACGTGCGCCAGTCGACGCCCGAACGAACGCCTCAACTTGTTCGCCCGAGACCTCGCCCAGGCTCGCGACCCCAAACGCACGCCCGACGAAGCCACCGAACCGTTCGAACAGGCCCAGCACCCGCGGTTCGCTTTCAACCGAAAGTCGACCCCGGCCACGCAGCTCGGCCGCGACTCGATCCAAAGCCGCGCTCAGCTCGCGGCCCGTGACTGCCTGCGTATGCTCAACCACGTCGGGACCTCTTAACCAGGTGCCGGCCAGGCCCCGGGGTGTTAACGCACCGCCGGGGCCACTAATCTACGGTTGTAGACTAGCGCCCGGGTCCCTAGTAGTCAACCCTTGTATCCTTTGGAGCGTGACCCGCCGAGTCGATGTGAGCGATCTCGTCGACGCGCACGCAGTAGCGGATGTTCTCGGTCTGACACAACGGAACTCTGTCAGCGCCTACCAACGCCGCTACGCAGACATGCCGCGACCTGTCGTGGATATGGGCCGTGGGCGGTGCAAGCTCTGGCTGCGCTCTGAAGTTGCCGCGTGGCACCGACGTCGCACTGTTCGGCCGGCCCGTTCCCAGCGTGATGCCTGACGTGCAGCTGGTCGGTCTACCTCGGACGCACCGCGATTCGTCTCCCTCCAGATCGCGGCTCGAACGATGCGACACGCCCTGCGGCGATAGCGAATGAGCGTTCACATTGGGCTATTCACCCGGATCGCGCAGTTCTGGACATCCCTCACGGTGTCGCCAGGGCTCGGGCAATACCGCAGGTCAGCGGCCCGGACCGGATATTCGGCACCCACACGCTCCGAGGCCGCTGGAACGCGACCAATGGCGCCTGACCGCTAATTCTGCGATCAGGGCGAACCGTTCGATCGCTGAGCCCGGGCCGCAGATCCTCGAGCGATGAGCCGTGCGCATCAGCGGAAAGGGCTATCGCGTGGATCGCGCAGTTCCGGGGATCCATCGCACCACCCGCGGGCTCCCGCAAAGCCGCAGGTGAAAAGCCGCAGGTGAGCGGTGCCGGACGGGTTTTCGGCACCCACAGGTGCGGATGATCGTCGCGCCGTCGCTACGGAAGACCTCATCGAACGCGCCGATGAACTGGCCGGCGCCGTCGCGGATCAAGAACCTATGGGTGCCGAATATCCGTCCGGGCATGCCCAGTAGGAGTTTCGGGTTGGCGTGGGCGGTCGGTTCGGGCGCTGCGACCATCCACGCGCGGCCCGTTTGTGCCACCCCGGTGCTTGTGCGCCTTGAGCGGATGAGCCGACGGCCTCCAGCCCGCGGAGCATTCTGAGCTTCGCGTCAACCGCTCCATCAGTGAGCCTCCCACCTCCCTCCGCATGAAACGGTGAAACAGCAGGACACGGACGTGGTAATCCACCAAAAGGACCAGAGGGCGAGCAGAGAACTCAGCTGGACCGCTGACCGGCGGCGCTGCGCAGCCTTGTCCCAGCTGTCCTCAATCAGCCGTTTGGCCGGAACAAGCAATACCCCCGTGCGCGGCCAGAGCTTACGGCCGTAGCACGGTCACGGACTGCCGCTGCGCTTCGACTCAGCGGCGTGCTCTTTCTTTGGCCCAGGCCTCAACCTCGGGTCGATGCGCCAATGCAACAGAGCCATTTTTCGGGGCGCACATCGACGCCCTGAGAGCTCTCGCGATTGGCCGAGGACGATCAAGCCCGGACGAGCAGGAGAACGAGCGTGTAGTGGCAGGCGCCGGCGCCGACGACGAAGGCGTGCCAGACCTCGTGGTAGCCGAACGTCGTGGGCCACGGGTTCGGATGGTTGCGGGCAAGCACGACCGCGCCGACGGTGTAGAGCACGCCACCGGCGAGTAGCAGCGCGAGCTCCGGCCGGCTGAGCGATGTTGCGAGTTGGGGTGCTGCGACGACTGGGAGCCAGCCCAGCCCGAGATACATGGCGAGTCCGACACCGCGCCAATGCTCGAGGCGCGCGATCGTCACGACGATGCCGATGACCGCTCCGACCCATGCGAGCACGAGGAGGGTGACGCCCATTGCCGGTCGCAATGCCAGCAGCGTGATCGGTGTGTAGGACGCGGCGATGAGCACGAAGATCATCGAGTGGTCGAGGTACTTCATGACTCGTTCCGCTCGTGCGGACCAGCGCCCGCGGTGGTAGATCGCGCTCACGCCGTAGAGGCCGGTCAGGCCGGCCGCGAAGATCGCGGCGCTCACATGGGCGGCGGCGCCCCGGGCGAGCGCGATGAGTGCGATCCCGGCAGGAATCGAGACGAAGAACGCGACCTCGTGGAACCAGCCCCGAAGCCGTGGTTTCGGGGCCAGACGAAAGTTCACCGAGCCGACGATAGACCGCCTGCCGGACCGTACCCCCCGCCCGATCCGCACTGGCTGTCCCGGATCCCATTCAGATCGTGCGGGCGAGCTCGCCGAACACGCGCGCGCGACGCGCCGATGGGAGCGCGCATCAACCCCGAGTTTCGCAGTGGCCGGGCCGTGTGGTGCATCAGAATGACCGCGCATCGCGCTTGAGGTTGCCGTATCTGTTCCTGTTGGCGCATCGTCTATACGACCGGATGGAGAACCGGTCATTGTATAAGGCAGCTGTCGGCATGCTGATCCGTCGCACATCCCGGCGCCCGGACCGGAACCGCTGATCTATGGCGTCATAAGATTATTCATCCCGCCGCAGAGTTCAGCCAACGGCGGCGTGTTCGGCGGGCTCTGTTGCGTTGAGGCCGACGGCCGCGCGGGCTCCTTTGGTTCCTTCAGCAGCGTCAGACGGCTCGGGCGAGTTCACTAAACGCGCTCGCGACGCACGGGTGGGCACGCGCGTTCACTCCGAGTTCGAAGTGGCCGCGCCGGAGGTTCTGCATGAACGCGTGACCGCGCATGATCACCCGCGCCGAGTGGTCCCGCTTGTATCCTCGCATCGGTCGCAGACGCGCTTTGAGTCGGCCGTGGTCGGCTTCTATCCGATTGTTCGCGTACCGCTCGACGTTGTGGAACGTTGCCGGGATCAGCTCATCGATCACCACCCGTAGTGTCCAAGCCCGATCCGTCACGATCTCCGTCGGCTCGCCGTGCGCGCGCAGCGCCGTCGCGAAGAAATGTCGCGCAGCCTGCGTGTCCCGTTGGGCCGAGACGTAGACGTCGATGATCTGGCCGTGCTGGTCGACAGCTCGGTTCACGTAGCGCCACCGGCCGGCGACCTTCACATAGGTCTCATCGACGTACCAACGGTCTCCGACACGCCCCGGCAGGGCCGGCCAGCGTCGACCAACAGCGGCGTGAACCGCTGCACCCACCGGTACACGGTCACTCGATCGACCTCGATACCCCGCTCGGCCAACAGTTCCTCGACGTCGCGGTACGAGAGCCCGAACCGTAGGTACCCGCGCACCGGAAGGACGATGAGTTCCGGTGGGAACCGGAACCCGGTGAACGCCGAACTCGAGACAACCTGGACCGGACGAACATGAGATCGGAGCATCTCGCCACGTTCACCGCCGACCACCACCCTGCGCCAATGCAACAGAGCCGGCCGACATGTGTTTCGACGGCAACGATGCTCGCGTCGTGGATCGCAAGGTGGCGTCCGGTCTTGTTCTCGAGGAACGAGAAGACCAAACCGCTTTTCCCCCCGAGCCGCTCGACCCCGCCACTCGAGAGGAGTTCCCGGCTCGGTTACGAATCGGCGCGCCGCGGTCTCGAAGGCGACGATGTTCTCTGTTGCGATGTGTTGCATGATTGAGCTCGCTTAGCGCCCCTTGCGCGGTGCATCGTTGACTACTTCGAGGATGGCGGCGCGCAACAGGTCGTGGTCGACATGGAGTGCATCGGCCAGGACCTCGACCGGCGTACGCGCAGCGGGGCGAGCGGCGGCCTCCTCCCGAGTTGCTGCCGCCGCCTGGTAGACCCGCATCTCGGTGGCGGTTAGCGCCACCGCGTCGGCCGAGACGTCATGCGAGCCGTACCGGTCGAATCTCTGCTCGGTGTCCTCGGGGGCGAACGGCGTGAGCGCGTTCACTTTGCCTAGACGCACGAGCGAAGCGACCTGGTCGACCGAGAGCTGATGTGCGGTAGCGAACTGATCGACTGACAACAGGTTGAGGATCCCGCGCACGCGCAACTCTTGCGATGAAAGACGAGGATGCCCGTCTGGAAACGCCCGCGTGATCTCGCCGCGTTGTACAAGCCCGTTGACGGCTTCGGTGCTTGTGTGCAGCACCTTCGGCGCATCTTCCAATCTGATGTCGTAATCTGGCGTGGTCATCGTTCGCGCTCCAGTCGGGCAGTAATAAGGTCAGTTACAGATTCGCGGTTGATAAGCCATCCCTCCTCCAGCAGAGTGCCTCGTAACGTCTCGTCCACGCAGAGCTGTTGCACTCGCCGACGCGTCAGTCCAAGGACCTCCGCAGCAACACGTGCAGATATCCAATTCTGGGCCTCCTTCTACCCCCCATGGAAGACCTCGTTTCCTAAGCTTCGGCGCGCCGCATGTTCGGCCAGAATGCAGACAACACCTGCCCGCTTGTCGACGTCGGCCGCGAGCCCGTCAATGCCACTTCAAGATCTCGGCGGCGTCGTCAGGCGTGAGGTCGAGGACGGATACCACTCCGTCGGATTCGGCCAGTTCGTCGACGGTTCTCATGTCAGTCCTCAGAATCAATGTCGACGGGTCGTCTTTGATGAGGTGCCACTGGTGGCGTCTTTACAAGCAGCGAGGCCCAGGAGATGAGGGACGGCAACGCGGGCTGTTCGGGCCATTCCTTTTCGAAGGTGCACAGTATGAACGCCACGATCGCCCTGTCGAGATCGTCGGCTTGGGCATTGCTACTTCGCAAGTATGCGAGCAAATCTTCGAGCGAGTCGATTCCCTCGGGGAAGTAGGGGTCGGACCAAACGTCATCGACGAAGAGCTGGAGCGAGGGCGACAGCCGCTGCTGCGCCCCCAGCAACCAGTCGTAGAACTTCATTGCGTTCTCCTTCTCGATCTCGGGACGCGCGAGAGCACGCCACTTGTTCTGGCACGCCGCGTCAGTCGGCTTGCTCAGCCGCCTCGCGATATGGTCGCAGGGAGCGATAGGACAACGAGTTCCGCGACCCCGGTTCCGACACCGCGAAGGCGTCCTCTTCAAGCTTGTGCAGCGCGGTGATGACGGTGTGAACGAAGCGTCGCATGCGATCCTTCGCGTACGGCGGCGAGTCGAGTAGCGGAAGCTCTCGGGAGCGAGGGGGAGTTGCGATGGCGGTGTGTTCGATCGTGACGTTCCGTATCAGGCCCGGCCGTATGGCCGACTGGCTTTCCAACACTGCGACGGCGAAAAGCACCCTGGAGCGCCACGGCGCCAAGGTGCGGATCTGGCAGGCCTTCACGGGAAACGATCCCGGGTTGAGCGCGACGCTGGTGGCCGAGTTCGACGACATGGAGAGCTACGGCCGCATCACTGAGGCGTTGTCCCAAGACAGCGAGTGGCGCGCCTTCCAGCAGGCCCGGCAGTCCGAGACCATCCCGGCCGCGACGTTGACGAGCCGGAATCTGGTCACGGAGATCACGACCATATGAGCGCCGGTCAGTCCGGCGCGTCCCTCTCGCTCTGCGCGGACTCGGCTTCGATCAACATGGAGGACGGGCCGCCGAGGTCGCCGACGACACGCATGTTCATGGCGCCGTCAACAGTCAGTTCCTGACGGAAGCTCAGGGCCGGGGCAATCGTTCGTGGTTGACTCCACGATCGGGCCATGCGCGCTCGCGCGACCGGCACCGCGAAGCGACCCGGTACTGTGCAACGGCGCGGGTCGAACGTGGGTAGCCCCCCTCCCGAGCATCCCGGTCCGGTTCGTGGCCGGGAAGGTGCATGTCGCCATGATGGAGAAGCGCTTCCGGCTCAGGCCCGCTGAAGTGCATGACGCGCGGTCCTTCGCTCGCAGCAGGTTGTCGGACCTCGGTATCGACCCGGACCACGTCGACGCGGTGGACACGGTCGCCGGCGAGTTCATGGCCCTCGCGGGAGAGCTCGGCGCTCGCGACACGGTACGTCTCACGATCCAGCCGTTCCACCTGTTGACGAGCATCCGGCTGCGATGGTCCCGACACCTCAGCGTGCGCGACAAACCGTTCGGGCCAAGAGAACGCATCCTCGAGAAACTCACCCTCGCCCACGGGACACGCCGCAACGCCGACGGCACCGAAGACATGTGGGCCGAGGTACCGCGTTCCTCTGTTTGACTCGCAAGTCTGCGACGACACCGGCACGGTCAGCGAGGTGCAGCTCGAGAGTCGGACTCATACCCGCCGGGCATCCCGTTCCATCGCAACCGCCGGATGCGGCCTGATCTCGCCATACCGCGTCGTGTAGTTGAGGCCGTCCCGCTCGCCTTCGGGCGTCATCGCCTTTTGTTGGTCCTGCGCGGAGGGTGCGCGATCTTCTGCACGGGTTTGGCGCGTCGCCGCGGTTGTTTGCCGACAAGGAGTTCGAGGACCTCGCCGATCGTTCGTTCACGGATCGTCGTCTCGGGAATTGGGAGATCGTGCTGAACGATGTAACGGTTGCGTCGCCCGTCGCGCTCTTTGACCACGTAGCCGGCGTCGGCGAGCTTGCCCACAATCGCGTAGGCGCTGCGCTCGGTGATGCCGAGAGTCGTCGCGATGTCACGCAAACGCACACCGGGATCGTGAGCAACGCACAGCAGCACTCGCCCGTGAGTCGTCAAAAAGCTCCATTCCGCCACGAGGCCATCATAGCAGTTTATTTCTAGTAACTGCATGCTAGTGTTGTGGCAACAGAGGAGGGAGCGAGGACTTCCTGTCCCGAGCGATGATCATCGACGCGCACGGACGCCCGGCGGTGCGGAACGAGGAGCATCACTCACGGCAGACGAAGCGATTCCGCGTACGTTGCCCGTCGGAACCCTTGTCGAGGTTCGCGAGCACTTTCCCGGGTTGTGGAGTGCTCGTTCGTAGTTGCTGACCCGACCGAAAATGGCTACTCGATCCGGCGAACGTTGGATCGATACGTGCTACCGAGGCCGTTCATCGACGACGACGTTTCGCCGAGGGAGCTGACTGAGAGCGCGACGTTGCGCACACCGATGATGTTGACGATGCGAGAGCGTGAGGGAGACGTGACATCGGTCCGCTGGGACATCGATCGATACCACGAGCTGCAAGAGCGGGCCTTCGACGCTCTCGGTGCCGAGCAGCACCATCTTGCGACCGGCGACGCGGACCGGCCGGTGGCTCGGCGGCTGCGCAAACAAAGACCGCGGAGATGCTGGCGTAGTACTGGGTGGTGCCCGCGGCGGCGTCGCCATCGCGGTGAGCCAGGAGCGCAACATTGCGACACCTCTACCGTCACGAGTCACCGGAGTTGACGAACAAGTTAGACCGTGGAAGTAGGCGCGCCGACAGCGCGTGCTGGGAACACGAATGTCTCGAGCACGCACTCGCTCGGCCCGGACTTGTCGGCATCTGGGCGGCGACAACACCCGTTGAACGCTCCTGCAATCCGTGCCATGCCACCAGCGCCTCAGCGCGCTGGCAGCAGGACAGGCTCCCAAGTCGCGCCGGTCCGGCGGAGGCTGATCCCGACGGTGGTAGTGGCGCCGGTTCGCTCGTAGCGTCGTACTTCGATCGTGACGGCCGTATGTCCGGGTGGGATCTCACCGAGTGTGATCAGAACGCAGCCGTCGTGCGCGGGTTGGCCCGGTTCGGTGGCGATCGCTTCGGAAGGTGCGATCGCGAGTTCACGGCGAGGACGAATACGGTACCGCTGATGGCTTGCCCGGGGCCGGGTTATGACGGCGCGGATGACCGTCAAGTAAATCGCGATAGCGGCCTCTATAAGCAACGCCATTGCGGCCCGCGCCTTCGCGCACCAACGACCAGAGCCGCTCGCCGCATGACCCGGGCAGCCACCGGACGCGTCGCGGTACCGAACCTCCCACCGCCCCGAGAAGGCGCCGCGCACAGAGGCCCTGAGCCGCGAAGCCAGCACGAATTGCTGGCATTCAGGGCTCGGAGCCGGTCACGCTGGAAGTGAGACTCGTTCCCCGATTGTTCACCCGCGCCCCATTTGGGGAGCGTCGACGACGAGTTGTTTATAAACGCGGTCGCGGATGCGTCGCTTCAGCGCGCGGGTCGCTTCACGTTTGATCTTGCCCGCCGCGACTTTCGCGTCGTAGTAAGCGCGACGCTCGCTATCGAGGTTGCGGATGTGTGTGACCGCGGCGATGCGGATCGCATGGTTGTGGGTGCGGTTCCCGCGCCGTGACAGCCGGTGCACGGTCCGGCCACCAGAGCTCATCTCGATCGGCGCGGTGCGTTGTAGGCGGCTAATGACCGGCGGTAGGGAATCGTGTCGCGGGCTTAGCCGATTACGATCGCGGCCACGATCGACCCGACCCCGTACAGGTCGGCCAACGTCGTGGCTGATGCGACGACCGCTTCGGTGACGCGCGGCTTCGCCGTCTTCAGTCGTGCGGCTGGAGGCCGCGCAGACCCCCCAAGGCACGTGAGTCCTCCGCGGGCGCGTGCCGCAAACGCCGGATCCGATTGACACAACCTCGACCTGCGGCAAGGGTGCACTTCGACGACGCGGAGGTGTCTGCTGTGGCTGAGAGTGTCTACAAGGTCATCGAGTTGGTCGGGACCAGCACTGAGTCGTGGGAGAAGGCGGCGGCCGCCGCGGTCGAGAAGGCCGCGACGAGTCTTCGTGACTTGCGCGTCGCCGAAGTCGCCGAGCTCGACCTTCAAATCGAAAACGGTCTGGTCAAGGCATACAGAGCCAAGGTGAAGGTCTCGTTCAAGTATGAAGACTGACCGGGTGGCTTCGCCACGATCGACGGTCGCGTTGGAGCGAACACCGGTTGCGCGTCGAGCTAGGCCGCGGGCCGGTCCATCGTCGTAACCCTGAGGACGGGCGCAGTTCGCTCGAACGAAGGGCAGGGGCGTCGACTGCGACGTCGCGCCCGAGAGCGAACGGAGACGAGGCAGTTAAGGTGCGGGTGATCTACGGGTGACCAGCTGCTCGGCGTCGTCGGCTCGTTGTCCAAGCCCGGAGGCGATGATGCGATGCTTGTATCGTGTCGGCGACGAGGAGTTCTTCGCCTACGCCTTGACGCGTCGAGACTTCCTGTTGGTCAGCGACGGCAGGCTGTGGGCGCACGAGTCGCACGATTGGCTCGTTGCCGCGCACTCCGGTGCGATGCTCGCGCACCGCACCGGAAGCGTCTATTACGACGTGCAGACCGGCAGCCCCCTGTACTACGAGGCTGCGGAACCTGTCCCGCCCGACCCGGACGCGACCCGACCCTCGCGGCACCGCTTCCGTCGTCCCGTTGGTTCGTGAGCGACGCCTGATGCCCACCCGACGAACCACCGCCAACAAGCGGGAGCGGGAGCGCGCCAACGAGGCCAAGGCCGAAGCCAAGCGCGCCCGACGGGAGGCAAAAGCGCACGACACCACCGAACCGGCATCGGTTCGATGATGACGGCGCGACCGACGCTGAACTGATGGTGCGTCTCAAAGACCTCCACCACGCGCCTTCGACCAGGACACCCTCGCATTCGACGATGTTCACGCCCAGAAAACTGGGCTGCTCGAATGCATCGCCGGACACCTCTCCTACCCGACACCTGAACCCGACCACCGCGCGAGCGCGCAGACCTACCGAAGGCCTGGCGCGCCATCAGTGACTTTGCGAGTGGGGCCGCTGCTCACGCACGCGGGTTCGCCGCACTACTGCGCGGCGCACCGCTGATCTCGTGCGCCCGGAGGTTGACGACGGCGTGTATGTTGTGGGTGGAGTTCCGAGAGGGTGCCTGAAGGCGGTTTCGCAAGAAGCTACCGGCGGAAACTTTCTCGGGGCTTCGTTGTTTGGGACGCGCCGGGCGTCGCCTGCTCCTCCCAGCGTCGATCAGCAGTGACGCCGATCTCGCACTCTCAGCCGCGCGTTCCGCCAGCGGCCGCGACCAGCGGGGATTTGACGAAGGTTCTGCGCCGGACTGCCAAGGAGATTCGAAGCGCTCGCGCGAAACGCGTACCTTGCATCGGCATCCCATCGAGGTTCCGCAATCCAAGACCGCGGGTCTACGGATGTGTCCGACGAGTGTTGTCAGGAGGCTCTCGTGCCAGAAGTCGGCGACCAGATTCAGGTGGTGGGCACCAAGGTGGACCAGGCGACCCGAAGCGGCGTCGTGACCGACGTCCGGGGTCGCATGGTCACAGTTCAATGGGCGACGGGTGACCAGTCCGTCTTTGTTCCCGCTCCGGGGACCCTCACGGTCCTCGGTCGCGAGGACGCGAGACGCCGTAGAACAAACGTCACCGCGAGAGCGTCGAGAAGTGCCCGGGGAGCCATCCCGGCTCGGCCGTCGACGACGACGAAGAAGGCCGCGCGCAAGGCGCCGGTCCGCAAGACAGCAAAGAAGGGTGTCGCGAAGAAGCCGGTGCGCGAGGCGCCGGTCCGCGAGACAGCAAAGAAGGGTGTCGCGAAGAAGCGCCGCGCGTAAACGGTTCCGCTAACCGGCCGGCTCCGGGGAAGCTGACCGGTGGGTGTCGATCGGGTAACGGGTCAGGGACGCGGGGTAGCGATCGGCGCTTGTTTGCCGTGACCCGGCGGCGTGATCGCCTCTCTGGTTTGTTGGGGCCAGGTATTGCGCGTCGCGACGGCGAGTGAGACCGTTCTCATCCTGTGGGTGCCGAAAACTCGTCCGGACCGGTGACCTGCGGCTTTGCGTAAGCGGCGGTCATGGGGTGATGGATCTCCGGAGCGGTGCGATCCACCGGAATCGTCCCGTCGCGCAGGCGCTTGGGCACCGCCGCGACCGTTGGACGGGTGGATTCCGAGATCGAACCGTTCGCAGCATTCGCGGCTTCAGCAGTCTGCTGGTTCCAGCGCGACCTCAGCGCGGACGGGCGGCATCGCTACGAACCCGATCACGCCACGCGGAACGCCTGCTCAGCATGCCAGGACGAGTTCTCGGCACCCACACGCTGATCACACGAGGCCGAAACCCCTGGTCAACGCGCCGGACGAGTTTCCGGCACCCACACGGTCGTGCTTGTGTCGACGAACAACGGCGCCAAGCGCGGCACACACCGATCACGTGGTCGACCTCGACGCCGTGTTCGATCACCAGCTCTTCGCCATCGCGATACGACGACCCGAACCGCAAGGGCCGCCGCAGAGGACAATCACCTCCGGTGGAACCGAAAGGCCTTGAACGCAGAGTCAGATACCGGACCCGAGCGGCGAACACCACGAACCGTCATTCCGCCTCTTCCGCCCGCTGCGCCAAACGTTCAACGCAACAGTGCCCGACCACCTTTCGACCGCCCAGATGTCGCGAAGATGCGCAGGCGTTGCGCGCGAGCGAGCGTTACCGCCGCCCACGTCGCGCGCGTCGGCGGTCTCGTACTGTACGGTTTGCCGCCTTGACCGGTGCGGGAGCCGTCAGATGAGCGGTGATCTGTTCGTGTCGTATGCGCAGAACCGGGAGGATGTGGTGCTGGCCCGCGCCCTACGCCCTGACGACCGGCGGGGCTTCTGGGTGGACGTCGGTGCCGGCGATCCCATATTGGATTCGGTCACTGCCGCGTTCGCGGAGCGGGGATGGCGGGGCGTGAACGTGGAACCGCTCCCACGCGAACACGAGCGGCTGTGCGCGGCCCGGCCGGCTGACACGAATCTGCGGGTCGCGCTTGGTGCAACGGCCGGGCTGGGGAAGCTGTTCGTCGAGCCGGCTGAGGAGCGGGAGAGGCCGGACCCCGATGCTCCGATCGACCGCGGCGCGTCCACGATGGTGCCCGAACTCGCTGAACGCTACGGGGCCGACGGCCAGGAGTTCATGCCGATCGAGGTTCCCATTTGGACGCTCGAGCAGGTCGTCGCCGAGCACGTTCCGGGTCCGGTCGACTTCCTCAAGGTCGACGTCGAGGGTTTCGAGCGCGAGGTGCTCGCCGGGGCCGACTGGTCCAGTTTCCGGCCCCGGGTGGTGGTCATGGAAGCAACCGTGCCGAAGTCCGACGAACCGGCCCACGAGGCCTGGGAGCCGATGCTCTTCGACGTGGGTTACCGGTTCGCCATGTTCGACGGGCTCAACCGCTTCTATGCACACTCCGACGAGCCAGCGCTGCTGCAGAAGCTCGCGATCCCCGCCAACGTGTTCGACGACTTCGTCCCGTACACGTGGACGCACCAGGTCGACCAGGCCCAACAGCGGGCACACAGCCTCGAGGACGCGCTCACCCACGCGCACCACCAACGCGACGAGCTGTACGAGAATGTGGCACGCGCATGCGCAATAGCCCGCGACGCGCAGGATCAGGCCGCGATCGCCGACGAGCGCACGGCGGTACTCGGTGTCGACCTCAACGCTGCGCAACTACGAACTGTGTGCGCACTCGCCGACACTCAACGTCTTGCCACAGAACTGCAAGCACTGCGGGCTACCCGCACCTTCAGATATACGGCGTCGCTACGAAATATCTACGCCACCCTACGTCGCGGGTTCAGCTATCTCACAGAGTGAGACTGTCTCGCGGCGGCTCTGTTGCGTTGAGTTGGACCTGGCGGCGTCGGACCGAGCTGCGGTCGGTTCTCGTTACATGACTCGCGCGAGCTCCGTGAACGCGGCCACGACGCGCCTATAGGAGCGTGCGTCGATACCGAGTTCGTAGTGGCCGCGCCGAATGTTCTGCACGAACGCGTGACCGCGTATGACCACCCGTGCAGTGTGGTCGCGCTTGAGGCCCCGCATCGGGCGGAGCCGGGACTTGAGTCGCCCGTGGTCGGCTTCGATCCGATTGTTCGCGTACTGGTCGGTGTTGTGGAGCGCGGCCGGCATCAGCTCATCAACGACCTTCAACAGTGTCCACGCCCGATCGGTCACGACCTCAGCCGGCTCACCATGCGCGCGCAGCACGCGCGCGAAGAACCGCCCGGCAGCTCGGATGTCGCGTCGGGCCGAGACGTACACGTCGATGACCTGGCCATACTGGTCGACTGCCCGGTACACATACAGCCACTGTCCTGCGACCTTCACGTAGGTCTCATCCACGAACCAACTGTCGCCGATCGCGTGGCGGCACGGTCGCGCCGCGTCGGCCAACAGCGGCGTGAAGCGCGGCACCCACCGATCACCGACGTGGTCGACCTCGATCCCGCGCTCGCTGAGCAGCTCCTCGACATCGCGATACGACAGGCCGAATCGCAGATACCAACGCACTGCGAGGACAATGATCTCAGGCGGGAAACGGAACCCGGCGAACCCCGAGCCCGGCACCGCAGGAACGACACGAAAACGACGACAGACCATCCCGCTACGTTCATCGCCTACCGGCACGCTGCACCAATGCAACAGAGGGCACTGTTGCGTTGAGCCGGGAGGGTGCCGCGGGTGACCGGGTCGCGGTTCCGTTTTGTGTTCAGATGGTGTGGGCGAGCTCAGTGAACGCGGCCGCGACGCGACGGCGGGGATGGGCATCGACACCGAGTTCGTAGTGGCCGCGTTGGACGTTCTGCATCAGCGCATGTCCGCGGATGATCACGCGCGCTGAATGGTCGCGTTTGAGGCCACGCATCGGTCGCAGCCGCGCCTTGAACCTGTCGGTGCCGGTAACGCGTTCGGGTGTTAGGTGACCATCTTCGACGTTGATGCTGGATGGTGTGGTGGGGCGCGGGCGCGTCGAAGTCAGGCGGAGCTGGTGTGGTGTTGGCCGTTGTCGGGAGTTCAGGCTGCTTGGCGGTATTGGTTGATGAGTCCGCTGCAGGTGGGGTGTGGTCGGATCGGTTGGCCGGGCCGGTACGCGACGACTTCGCGCCTGTCGGGTGCGCGTTGGCCGAGGCTGCGGTGCGGTCGGTGTGTGTTGTAGTGCTCGACGTACTCGCGGAGGAGCTGTTCGAGGTGTCGGCGGTTCCAGATGAGGGTCCGGTCGCAGAGTTCGCGGCGTGCGGTGCCGACCCATCGTTCCGCGTAGGCGTTCGCGACCGGCGCGCGCGGCGGCGTGCGGATGATGGTGGTGGGCACTGTTGCGTTGCGCCTGGGTGGGGGCGAGGGTGGCGGGATGATCCGTCGTCATGTGCGCCGTGTGAGCTTGCCAGCCGATTCCGCATTTGTTGGTTTCCGGTTCCCGCCGGAGGTTGTCGTGCTCGCGGTCCGCGGGTACCTCAGGTTCGGGTTGTCGTATCGCGATG
>JBBQXS010000007.1:0-127446 GCA_038209365.1 Acidimicrobiia bacterium
CACCCCCGCGGGGGGGGCATGCGCCTCCAATCTGATGGAGACTCAGGCCGTGACGATGACGCAGCTGGCGTTGGCGCCGCGGCCGACGGTGTGGGCGAGGCCGACGCGCGGGACGCCGCCCCGGCGTCGGGCGTCGACCTGGCGTGCGCCCGCTTCACCACGAAGCTGCTGCGTGAGCTCGACGACCTGACCGAGCGCGGACGCGCCGAGCGGCTCGCCCTTCGACAGCAGACCGCCGCTCGGGTTCACCGGCACGGGGGGTTCGGCGAGGAACCTGGCCTGCTCGCCCGGCGCGCACAGCAGCAACTCTTGGTACGCGAGCAGCTCGCGGGCCGCATCGGTGTCCTGGCACTCGACCACATCGACGTCGTCGGGCCCCACGCCGGCTTCCTCGTACGCGTCGCGCGCGGCGAGCGTCGACGGGGGCGTGATGTCCGTGTCGTCGATGCCCGACAACGGCGTGGCTTCGCCGAGCACGCTGCCGGGGAGGTGCGACCGCAACCGCGCCGACGCGAGCGTGACACGATCGCCGGTCCCCGCCTCGGCGCGCCGCAACACGATCGCGGCGGCTCCCTCGTTGGGCGAGCAGAGCATCCACAGATGAAGTGGCTCGCACACCACACGCGATGCGAGGACCTGCTCGGCCGTCACCTCGGAGCGGAACATCGCGTTGGGGTTGTGCACGCCCGCCCGCCGGTTCTTGACGACGACCGACGCGAGGTGATCCTTGGTGAGGCCCGTCTCCCGGAGCAGCCGCTGCGCCCGCAGCGCGAAGTACGCGGGAGTCGCGGCGAGCCCGGCCTCCTCGCGCCATGGCTCGAAGAACGACGAGCGGATGATCCCCTTGGGCATCTTCTCGACGCCGAACACGAGCACGCAGTCGTATTGGCCGCCCCGGATCGCGCCCGCCGCGAGCTGTAGCGCGGCGCCGCCGCTCGCGCACCCGGCCTCGACGTCGACGATCGGGACGCCGGTCAGCGCGAGCGCGCCCAGCACCTTGTGGCCCGACGCGACGCCACCATACGCAGTGCCGCAGAACGCGGCCTGGAACGCGGGATTCCCGGCCTCCGTCAGCGCCGCGCGCACCGCGGTGACACCCATCGCCGTGTTCGACACGCCCTCGTGGCGGCCGAACGGATGAATCCCCACGCCCGCGATCGCTACGCGAACGCCCACGTCACCACTCCACCCGGAAGCTCGTCGGCGACGAGGGACATCGCCTGGCCGAACGTCAACGACGACGGATCCGATTGCCGCAAACGCGTGATGATCCGCAGGCGCTCGGCCACGAGCTCGACGACGCCGAACCCGAACGGCACGGGCCCCTCGTACCCGGGCGGCGGGGCGGTGACGGCCGTCCAGGCCCACAACGTCGCTTCGCGCGACAGCGCGACGCGCTCGACGTCCGTCGCGCCGGAGTACGGGCACGTGTCGAGCAGCGGGAAGTGGAAGCGGCCGCTGGTCGGCGAATATCCGCCCACCAACGTGATCGCACCGCCGGCATCGAGGTCGAGCAAGCCCTCGGCAATCGCCTTCACACGACGCCCTTCGTGCGCAGCGCCTCGATCTCGTCCGTCGACATCCCGAGCGACGAGAGCACCTCGTGGGTGTGCGCGCCCAGCTCGGGTGCGCCGGCAGGGACAACCGGCGGCGTACCGACGACGCGGGGGAACGGCGCCTGCTGACGCACCGGCCCGATCACCGGGTCGTCGACCGGCACGAGATCTTCCCTCGCGCTGATGTGCGGGTCCGCGAAGATGTCGGCCGCCGTGTACGCAGTCGCAACCGGCACGTCGTGCGCGACGCAGCGCGCCTCGATCTCGCGGGCCGGCAACGACGCGGTCCAGTCCGCGACGATGCCGTTGATCGTGTCTCCATGCGCGGCTCGATCGACCAATCGTGTGAAGCGCGCGTCGTCGAGCAGGTCGAGCCGATCCATCGCCTTGCACAATCGCGCGAAGTTGGCGTCGGAGCCGGCGACGATGCACACGTACTTCCCGTCGGCGGTGGGGTAGTTGTCGAGCGGCGCCGAGTTCGCAAGCCGGTTGCCTTCCCGATTTCGCACGACGCCGAGCTTGTCGTAGGCGGCGAGCGTCCACTCGAGGACGCGGAGCGCGGCGCCGTACAACGCGGCGTCGATCACCACGCCCGAGCCGCCACGCGCGTCGCGCGCGTACAACGCGGCGACGGCCGCGTGCGCGGAGAACACGCCGGCGAGGTAGTCGGAGATCGTCACGCCGACGCGCACCGGCGGCCGGTCGGGATATCCCGTGAGGTGCAATAGACCGCCGTAGCCGATGCCGACGCGGTCGAGCCCGGGCCGGGGCGAATAGGGGCCGTCCTGGCCGAACATCGAGATGCGCACCGTGATCAATCGCGACGGTAACGACGACGGCCCGATGTTCCATTGCTCCAGCGTGCCCGGACGGAAGTTCTCGACGACGACGTCGGCCGTCGACGCGAGTCGCCGGAACAGGGCCTGTCCGTCGGCGGTGCGCAGGTCGATCGTCACGCTCTTGCGGCCGCGCCCTTCGACCGCCCAGAACAGTGAGTACCCGTCGACGAACGGGCCGATCTCGCGCATGAAGTCACCGCCGCGCGGCTGTTCGATCTTGATGACCTCCGCGCCCTGCTCGCCGAGCAGTCCGGCGCAGAAGGGGGCGGCGATACGCGTGCCGAGGTCGAGCACCCGTACGCCCGTAAGCGGCCCGCTGCTCGCCGCCGGCTCGCTCGCCGCCGGCTCGTGGCCGCTCGGCTCAGGACTTCTGCTCACGCTTCACCGCGTCCATACCTCCTGCCTTGCGCGCCTCGGTGCGCTCGAGCGCGGTCGGCGTGTTCGACACGAACTGGTGGAGCACGAAGTGGTAGCGCCAGGACTCGCGCTGGCCCATGAGATCGACCATGTGGTTGATCGACGCCTTGACCGCCTCCGCGGTGAGCGGTGGCACCAGGGCGACTTGCTCCGCGATCTCGCGCGTGGCCGCATCGAGCGACTCGCGCGGTACGACCCGGTTGACGAGCCCGTAACGCTCTGCGTCTCCGGCGTCGAACTCGGCCGCGCAGAACAGGAATTCCTTGGCCTTGCGGGGCCCGAGCTCCCACGGCTCGACCAACAGCTCGACGCCCACGCCCGACATGCGCAGCACCGGGTTCGAGAAGCGGGCGTCGTCGGCGGCGACGATCAGGTCGCACATGCAGGCGAGCATCAGCCCGGCCGCCGAGCAGACGCCCTGCACCGCGGCGATCGTCGGCTTGCGGAAGTCGCGGATCTTCACAAGCCTGTCGAAGTACATGACCTGCTCGTGGCGGAGCTTGCCCTCGGGCGTCTCGCGCATCGCGGCCCAGTGCTCCTCGCCCGCGAGCAGCTCCTTGAGATCGTGGCCCGCGGAGAAGTGCTTGCCGTCGGCGGCGAGCACGACGACGCGAACGTCGTCATCGGCGTCGGCGCAGTCGAACGCGGCGTCGAGCTCGTCGATCAGGAGACTGTTCTGCGCGTTGGCGGCTTCGGGGCGGGCCAGCGTGATCGTCGCGACCGCCCCGTCGACGTCGTAGCGAATCGTCGAGAAGGCTGGTCCGGACACGACGCGGATGCTAGCGGCGACCCCGAGGAAGAGCGGCGGCGATCTGCCGCGACGTGGAGTTGCGTCGACCGTTACGTCACGGTCAGCGTGCTCCTCATCTGCGTCGGGTGGATGTTGCAGTGGTAGGGGTACGACCCCGGCGTCGACGGTGCCGTGAACGTCGCCGACTGGCCCCCGTCGATGGTTCCGGCATCGAACTGCCCGGCGGTGTCGGACGTGACGGTGTGTGCGGTCGAGTCGTCGTTCTTGACCGTGACCGTCGCACCTGCCTTCACGGTCGCGGTCGTGAACGAGAAGTTCTTGATCGTGATCGTGTCACCCGAACCCGGACTCGAAGTCGAACCCGGGCCGGCATCCGACTTCTTGCTACTGCTGCTACAGGCCGCGAGGCCCAACGCGAGGAGTGCGACCACGATGAGGATGAAGCTGCGTCGTTGCATACCTCGTATACGTACCCGACCGGGGTCGAGGTTCAGCGGACCTCGCGCGGCAGACCCAGCGTGCGCTCGGCGATGACGTTGCGCTGGATCTCGTTGGTCCCGGCCCAGATCGAGCTGGCCTGGTAGTACAGCCAGGAGCGTTGCCAGGCACCGTCGCCGGGGTTGTCGCGGGCGCCGCGCCACAAGGGAGCCGCCGGGCCGACCACCGCCATGGCGGTGTCGTGCAGGCGCTTGCTCATCTCGCTCCACCACAGCTTGTTGATCGCGCCGACCGGCCCGGGCTCTTCTCCCGCGGCAGCTCGGGAGATCGAACGCCAGTTGTGCAGCTGGAAGATGCGCACCTCGACGAACGCCTGCGCGAGGCGAGGCGCCAGCCGTGGATCGTCGAGCGCGCCCCGTGACACCGCGAGCCGCCACAGCTCGTCGAGGAGCTGGGCGTGAATCACGAGCTGACGCGGGTTCACACCTCGCTCGTGCGTGAGCGTCGAGTTGGCAACGCGCCACCCTTCGTGGATCGGGCCCACCAGCGCGTCGTCGGGGACGAAGACGTCGGAGAAGAACACCTCGTTGAATTCCGACTCGTCGGTGATCTGCCGCAGCGGCCGCACCTCGATGCCGGGCGCGCGCATGTCGACGACCAACGCGGAGATGCCCTTGCTCTTCGGCGCGTCCGGATCCGTGCGGGCCAGGCACCATCCCCAGTCGGCGAACTGTGCGTAGCTCGTCCACACCTTCTGTCCCGACAGCACGAAGCCGCCGTCGACCTTGGACGCGCGTGTCGTCAACGACGTCAGGTCACTCCCCGCGCCCGGCTCGCTGAACAGCTGGCACCAGATCTCGGACGCGTCGAGGATTCTCGGCAGGAACCGCGTCTTCTGCGCCTCGGTACCGTGCGCGAGCAACGTGGGACCGACCAGGTTGACGCCGATCCGCCCGACGAGCTCGGGCGCGCGAGCGCGCGCGAGCTCCTCGGTGACGATGTAGTGCTCGACCGGACCGCCGCCGCGACCGCCGTACTCTTCCGGCCACGCAACGCCGACGAGTCGTCCGCTCGCCAGCTTCTCCTGCCACTGCCGCCCGAAGGCGACCTCTTCGGCGAGATCGTCGAAACGCGGGGGCAGGCCCTTGCCGTACTCCCACGGGAGGTTGGCGCGCAACCACGAGCGCACCTCGTCGCGTAACGCCGCTTCGTCGCGTGTTGCCGTCAGGTCCACCGAGCGTCAGGTGCGCTGCTCGATCGGCACGTACTTGCGCTCGGCGGGGCCCGTGTAGATCTGACGCGGACGGCCGATTCTCGTCTTCGGGTTTTCGTGCCCTTCCTTCCAGTGCGCGATCCAGCCGGGAAGCCGGCCGATCGCGAACAGGACGGGAAACATGTTGATCGGGAAGCCCATCGCCCGGTAGATGAGACCCGAATAGAAGTCGACGTTCGGATACAGCTTGCGCTCGACGAAGTACTCGTCGGTGAGCGCAACCTGTTCGAGCTCCTGGGCGATGTCGAACAGCTGGTCGCGCGATCCGAGCTCCTTCAGCACGCGTTCGGCGGTCGTCTTCAAGATGCGCGCCCGCGGGTCGTAGTTCTTGTACACGCGGTGCCCGAACCCCGAAAGGCGGAAGTCGTCGCCCGGGTCCTTCGCGCGCGCGACGGCCTGCTGCACGCTGCTGCCACTGTCACGGATGTCCTGGAGCATCTCGATCGCCGCCTGGTTCGCGCCGCCGTGCAACGGCCCCCACAGCGCGTCGATACCCGCCGCGATCGAGGCGTAGATGTTGGCGTCCGAAGAAGCCACGAGGCGTACCGTCGACGTCGAGCAGTTCTGCTCGTGGTCGGCGTGCAGGATCAGCAGCTGCTTAAGCGCGTGGACGATGGTCGGCGAAACCTCGTACGGCTCGGTCGGCAGCGCGAACATCATCCGCAGGAAGTTCTCGATCAGGTCGAGCGAATTGTCGGGATACAGGAACGGCTGCCCGATCGACTTCCGGTAGGAGTATGCGGCGATCGTCGGGAGCTTCGCGAGGAGCCGGATGATTGAGAGCTGTACGTGCTCGGGATCATGCGGGTCTTCGCTCGATTGGTAGAAGGTCGCGAGCGCGTTCACCACCGACGCGAGCGTCGCCATCGGGTGCGCGTCCTTCGGGAAGCCGTCGTAGAAGCGCTTCACGTCCTCGTGCACGAGCGTGTGCTGGCGGATCTGGTGGCTGAACTGGTCGCGTTCGGCCGCGGTGGGCAGCTCCCCGTAGATCAACAGAAATGCTGTCTCGAGGAACGAGGGATGTTCGAGCTCGGCGAGCGAGTCGATTTCGTAGCCGCGGTAGCGCAGGATCCCGGCCTCGCCGTCGACGTAGGTGATCGCCGACTCGGTGGCGCCCGTGTTCATGAAGCCGTAGTCGAGCGTGATCAGCCCGGTGCGCGCGCGCAACTTCGAGATGTCGATGGCACACTCGTCCTCGGTGCCCCGGACGACGGGCAGCTCGATCTCCTTGCCGTCCCAGATCAGCTTGGCGGGCGGTTCGGCCATGAGCGCTCCTCGGCTCGAGGGTGACGACGTCGAATCTACCGAGTCTCTCATCGGCGTTATGCACTGCGCGCGGAGCCGGTGCCATGATCGGGCGCCATGGACTTCGATCTCTCCGACGACCAGCTCGCGCTCCGGGACGGTGCGCGGGAGCTGCTCGACCGCCTTGCGTCTCCGGAGCGGGTGCGCGCGCACACGACGACCGACGCCCCGTTCGACCGCGCCTTGTGGCAGGCAATGGTCGAGCAGGGCTGGCTCGGGATCGAGGTCCCCGAGGAGCGTGGGGGCGTGGGGCTCGGGGCGGTCGAGGTCGCGGTGCTGACCGAGGAGCTGGGCCGGCACGCGGCCCCGGCGCCGTTCGGTTCGACGGTCCTGGCGCTCGACGCGCTCGACGCGCGCGGCAACGGCAACGATTTGACCGGGCGCTTGCTCGGTGGTGACGCGATCGCATGCGTCGCGTGGAACCCGGCTGCGCCGGTCCCGTACGCCCCGTCGGCCGACCTCGCGGTCGTGTGCGCGGACGATGGCGTGTACACGACGGCGTTGCGCGAGCGGCCCGGCCGGGAACCGGCAATGGACCTCACGCGCGAGATCGGCTGGCTGCCGTTCGACCGCGCGCAGGCCCGCAGGATCGGCGGTGCGGACGCCCGGGAGCGACTGATCGATCGCGGCGCGACCTTCGCGGCCGCGGACCTGCTGGGGGGCGCGGCGCGCGCGCTCGAGATGGCGGTCGAATACGCCAAGGACCGGGTGCAGTTCGGGCGCCCGATCGGCTCGTTCCAGGCCGTCAAGCACCGTTGCGCCGACATGCTGGTCGACGTGGAGGGCATGCGCTCCACCGTGTACTGGGCGGCATGGTGCATCGGCGCGAACGACCCCGATGCCTCCGTCGCGGCGTCGACGGCGAAGGTGTGGTGCGCCGACGCGTCGAAACGGGTGATGGCGTCGGCCCTGCAGGTGCACGGCGGCATCGGCTTCACCTGGGAGCACGACCTGCATTTCTTCATGAAGCGCGCCCAACTCGATCAGCTCGCGTTCGGCGACGCGTCGTTCCACCGCGCGCGGCTCACCGCGTTGCTGCGGCCGCGGGTCGAGGCCGGCGACAGCGTCGTCTGAGGTTCCGCAAGCCGAGACCCTGTGTTCGTGGCGGCTCAGTCCTGGTCGATCTTCTTTCCGTCGGCACCGACGACGTACCAGACGCCCCCGAAGCCTTGGCCTTTCGCGTCGCCGGCCTTGGTGTCCTGGGCGTAGTGGTACAGCGGGTGCCCATCGACAGCGAGCTGCGTGGAGCCGTCTTCCCGCGTGAAGGTCGAGAACAACGATGCGTCGACCTTGCTTCCGTACGTCGCCGTTCCCGTGACCGTCACGGCCGGCCACGTCGTGTCGCAGCCCGCGTTGCACACACTCTTGCCCGCAGTCGTGTCCGCGTCGAACGTGTACAACGTCATGCCCTTGCTGTCGACGAGGACGTTCTTGCCGATCGTCGAGTTCATCGCGACCGTGACCGTCGCCTCACCGCTCGATGATCCCGAGCCGGCGGTCGTGGTCGTTGCTTCGGGCGCGGTCGACCCCGGGGCGGCGGTGGTGCCCGAAGTGGCCGTCGACGACTTGTTGCTGCTGCCGCACGCGGCGAGCGCGAGCGTCGCCAGCGCCAAGATCGCAAGCAGGCGGACGAACGAGGTACGCATGAGACCCCCAGGGTGTGTTGAAGAACAGCTGGCGTACGGATGACGCGGACAATGGGTTCGATGAACCCGACAGGCTGACCGGCCGTATTCTCGCGTCAATGGTCGATTCCCGGCCGGTCCTCACGAACGACGAGGGTGTGCGGGCCGTATACGCCGCGCACGGGCCCGAGCTCTACCGCTTCGCGCTGCGATCGCTCGGCGATCGCGGGCTGGCCGAGGACGCAGTCCAGGAGACCTTCGTGCGTGCGTGGCAGGCCGCCGCCCGCTTCGACGACGCGCTCGGCTCACTGCGCACGTGGTTGTTCGCGATCGTGCGCAACGTCGTGATCGACCTGTCGCGCGCTCGCGCGGTCCGGCCCTCCCTCGCGCCGGGTGTCGCGACCGGCGACCCGATCGTTCTCGACGACGAGGTCGAGCAGGTCCTCACCGCGTGGCAGGTCGAGGAGGCATTGCGCATGCTCAGCGCCGAGCACCAGCGCGCGCTGGTGGAGGTGCACTACAAGGGCCGTCCGTACCAGGACGTGGCACAAGAGCTCGGTGTGCCGGTGGGCACCGTAAAGAGCCGTGTCTATTACGCGCTGAAGGCGATGCGACTGGCGCTCGAAGAAATCGGCTGGTCCGATGACGTCTGACGCCTGCCGCGAGATGCGAGCCGCGCTCGGCGCCGCGGCGCTCCGCGGACACGACGCGGCCGACGACCTGGTGCTGCGCGCCCACCTCGACGGTTGCGCGGACTGTCGAGCCGAGCTGCGCGAGCTCACGTCGGTCGCGCGCGCCCTGCCGCTCGCCGATCCGTCCCGCCTCGACGAGGCCGCACCCCAACCCCCGCCTGCGCTCGCCCAGCGCGTCCTCGACGGTGTCGCGAGCCATCGAATGCAGCGGCGGAATCGCGTCCGGCGTCGCGCCGTGCTCGGCGTGGCCGCCGCATTCGTCGCCGCGGTGGCGATCGTGGCGGTGTTCCTGCTGTTGCCGAACGGCTCGGGCGGCACTGAAGTCCCGTTCCCGACCGCGGCCGAGGGAGTGACCGCGCACGCGACGCTGCACGGCAACGCGGCCGGCACCGTGGTCTCCTTCCACGTCGAAGGGCTCCACGACGGCGCCTACTACTGGCTGTGGCTCACCGACGAAGAAGGTCACCGCGTCGGCGCCGGAACATTTCGCGGCACGCCCGAGCCGGTCGATCTCACGATGACGGCTGCGGTATCGCTCCGGGAGGCGCGCCGCATCTGGGTGACCGACAAGCGCGACGCGGTCGTGCTCGACACTCGGCTCCACGGGCCCTGATTGCGTAGTCTGCGGCCGGAGGAGGTCACGTGCCGCAGAACGTGCCGGAATTCGAGTTCTCTGACAATGCCAAGCAGGTGCGCGCGTTCGTCTTCGCATTCTGGTGCGAGCACGGTCGGGGCCCGACGCTGCGTGAGGTACATGAGTCGACCGGGCTCGACCGGCGGCACATCATCCAGGCGTACAAGGAGCTCCAGCTCGGCATCGTCGTCACGGTCGACGAGAACACCCAGAACTGCAATCTGCTGAAGGCGCCGCCGTTCTCCTCGTTTCCTTCGCAGGTGCGCGCGTACATCGATGACGAGTTCCATTCCTTCGTCGGCTGCGCGAGCGAGGCGGTCGCGTTCTCTCATATGCCGCCGTTCAGGGACAAGACCGTGCGACTCGAGTCGCACTGCGCGTGTTGTCTGGCGCCGGTCACATTGATCTCGAAGAACTTCGAGATGCAGTCGGTCACGCCGCCCGGCGTGTTCCTGCACATCTCACTGTCGCCGTACGACTGGAACAACGTCGACATGCGGCGCATGTGCGACTCGATGAACTATGTCATCGACGCCGAACATGCCGAGCGCTACGAGCGTCAGACGTCGACACGCGGTGTTCTCGTGAACCTCGACCAGACCAAGATGTTCGTGCAGAACGTCGCGAACGAGCGAATGTGGAACCACGATTGGAAGCCGGGGATCCTGAACCCCCGCGCGGTGATCACGGGATTCCGCATGATGGGCGTCGATACCTCACCCTGGGGTGACGAGCCGCGCTCGTAGCGCGGTGCGGTCCGGCTTCCCCGTCGACATGAGAGGGAGCTCGTCCAGCACGACAATCCGTTCCGGCGTCTTGAACTTGGCGACGCCTTCGCCGGCAAACCACGCCCGGCACGCCGCGAGGTCGAAGGGGGCGCTCACCTGCACGAACGCGACGACGCGCTCGCCCATCAGCGCGTCGGGCTCGCCGAGCGCCACCGCGTGGCGCACGTCGGGGTGCGCCTCGAGCACCGCTTCCACCTCGGCGGTGCTGATGTTCTCGCCGCCGCGGATGATGACGTCCTTCACCCGGCCGACGATGTCGACCGCGCCATCGGTGATCGCGGCGAGGTCGCCGGTACGGAACCAGCCATCCGAGGTGAACGAGGTTTCCGTCTGCGCCGCGTCCAGATAGCCGACGCAGACCTCGGGACCGCGTACCAGCAGCTCCCGCGTCTCGTCGTCGACGCGCAGCTCGACCGGCCCTATCGGGTGTCCGTCGGTCACGATCGTCGGCGCCTCGGTCGAGCCGTAGGTGCGTTTCACGCGGGCGCCGAAGGCGTCGGACGCCTTGCGGACGAATGCATCGCTCACACCTGCGCCACCGCTCGAGATCAACCGCAAGCTCGCGACGCGGCGCGGCGAGAACCCCGGCGCCTGCATCATCGACACGAAGAAGGTCGGAGGGCCGATCATGAACGTGACCTGGTTGCGTTCGATGAGTTCGAGTGCAATGTGCGCGTCCCAGCGGGGCATGAACACGGTGCGGAACGGCACGACACCCGGGAGCGTGATGCCGTTCAGCAGGCCGGAGATGTGCGCGCACGGCGCCGGCATCAGCACACAATCGTCCGTGCCGAGACGGTGCTCGTGCTCCATCTGCGACGCCTTGTACACGAGCGTTGCCTGCGTGTGGAGCACACCCTTGGGCGCGCCGCTCGATCCGGCCGTGAAGAGCACTGCGGCGAGCGCCGTGACGTCGGCCCACGGCTCGTGCACCGCAAGGCCTTCGGGTAATGCGTCGAGGGTGTCGACCACCAGCGTCGCACGCACGGCGTCGCGCATCCGCGCGATGTCGGCCGCGCCGGCCTGGTGGTGCATCGGCGCCGCGACCGCGCCCAGCCGCCAGCATGCGCGGTAGAGCACGTCGACTTCGGGGCGGTTCGCCGACTGCCACGCGACCACGTCACCTGCCCGCACGCCCATCTCGCGCAAGCCGCCCGCGACCCGCGCGACACGCGCTACGAGCTCGGGCGACGCCGCGGTCGTGAGCGCGATGTCGAGCGACGGGGAGTCCCATCCGCCGCCCGGCGCGCGGTAGCTCGCGGCCAAGGGCGTCTCGAACGTCGGCCGCAACCGCACGCGCTAGCGGCGGTGCTTCCAACCGTCGCTCGCAGGCGTTGCGCCCTTGAGCACGGTCGTGCCGATGAAATTGCGCTGGATCTCCACCGTGCCCGCTCCGATGCACAGCCCCCGGATGTCGCGGTACACGCGCTCGACGGGGAACTCGCGCGAGAAGCCGTAGCCGCCGAGGAGCTGGATCGCCTCGTCACACACGAATTTCGCTGCCAGGTTCGCGGCCGTCTTCGCCATCGCGGTCTCGAGCGCGGGCGGGGTGCCACCGGGACCCGCCATGTGCAGCGCACGCTGGAGGAGGAGACGCGCACCCTCGAGCTGCGTCGCCATGTCCGCGATCTTCCACTGCAGGCCCTGCAGCTGCGCGAGAGTCGTGTCGCCGATGTTGCGTTCGTTCATGTACTGCACGGCGTACTCGAGCGCACCCTGCGCCGCGCCGACGCACATCGCGGCATTGCCGCACCGCTCGTGGTTGATGTGCGAGATCAGCGTCTTGAACGCCTCACTCGAGTCGGGCTCGGCCCACAGCAAGACGTCGTCGGGTTCGATGCGCACGTCGTCGAAAGCCAGCTCGGCTTCACTCGTCGCCCGGAGACCCATCTTCACGTGGGTCCCCGCGACCGTCACCCCGGGCGCCTCGAGGTCGACGACGACGGCGCCGACACCTTTGGTCCCGACGCTGCCCGGGAAACGACACCAGACGAGGCATGCACGCGCCTTGTGGCCGCCGGTGACGTAGTTCTTGTACGCGTTCAGCCGGAACCCGTTGCCGTCCTCGGTCAAGCGCGCGCGCATGTGGCCGACTGCGCTGCCCGCCTCGGTCTCGCTGATCCCGATGCAGAAGAGCCCGTCACCGCTCGCGGCGAGCGGCAGCCATCGGTCCTTCAACGCGTCGGAACCGAGGTGCTCGATCGCACGAGGAGGGCCGTTGAACGTCAGCTGGGCGAGGATTGCACTGGACACGTCGGCGCGCGCGAGCTCTTCGAGCACGATCGCGGCCTCGATGTCACCGAGGCCTGCGCCTCCCCATTGCTCGCCGATCGTGATGCCGAACAACTCTGCCTTGCGGAACGCGTCCCACGCCCACTGCGGGAACTCTTCGGTCTCATCGCCGTGGCGGGCCATCGGTGCGAGCTCGCGCTCGGCGACATCGCGTGCGAGCTGCCGCAATGCGGCCTGGTCCTCGGTGTCGGCGAACGGATTAGCACCTTGGGCGTGCGCGGACATGCGGGAAGGCTAGTTCTCGCGCGAATTCGGCGACATCGATGCAGTTCGCCGCCGCACGCTCAGGTCCGCACTGCGACCGCGAGGACGTGGCCGCGGTACGGCTGCAACTCCAGCGTGAGGGAAGCCTCCAGCACGGTTGCCGCTGCAGCCGCCGGACCGAGCTCCACTTCGAGTGCCTCTCGTTCGGCGACGACCGCCCCGAAGCCCGCGGCGACTTGATCCTGCCAGTTCGGCGTCTGGTCATAGCGCAAGGTCTCGAACCCTGCGTGTTCGAGCACCGGCCGATAGTCGCCCACCGGATCGCTCCACACTGGAAGCCCTTCGGTGCGTTTCGCGTCGAGCTCGAATGCCACGAACGCGAATCGTCGACCGGGACGGAGGATGCGCGCCACCTCGATCATCGCCTTTGTCTTGTCGGGCGCGTACTGCAAGGCATCGATGGTCATGACGGCATCGGCCGTCCCGGCCGGAAGGCCTGTGTGCTCGAAGGTGCCCTGCGCGAACTCGGCGCGGCCTGTCATGCCGAGGACCGCGGCGCGCTCCTTCGCCCGCTCGATGGCGACCGCGGAGAGGTCGCGTCCTGCCAACCGCGTGCCCAACCTGCGCGCGACCCAAAGGCTCGGACCGGCCGCGCCGCACGCCAGGTCGACGAGCAGCTCTTCGCCGGCGAGATGCAAGCCGTCGGCAAGTGTTTGCAGTCGCGCAAGCGGAAGGAAGCTGATGTGCGCAAACTCCTCGGGGTAGTCCGGCCCCGTCACATGGTCCCGCCAGATCCGGCGCAACGTCGGGCTGCGACCCCACGCCGCGTAGAACGAGTCGTACCCACTCGCAACCGGGTCATCGGTGTCGGGCACGCGCGCACCCTACGCGTGCGTGCCGACGTTCCTGGCCCCCACTACGGTGTCGGGAGTGGCGACAGAGACCGAGGGACCGCAAATCGACTGGCTGGCGGCCCAGCCTTATGCCGAATGGGCGGCGGTGCGCCGAAGTGAGTGCCCGGTCATCGCGACGCAGCAGGACGCGATGGGACCCGGCACCTTCTATCAGCTGACGCGGTACAAGGACGCCGAAGCGGCGCTGCGGGACGACAAGACCTTTTCGTCGTCGATAAACGGCGACCACATCGGGCAGTTCATGGGCGACCTCATCCTCGCCATGAACGGCGAGCAGCACCGCAAGTACCGGAACCTCGTCGCAAAGGCGTTCCGAGCGTCACAGCTGGAGCAGTGGGACGAGACCCTCGTGCGTCCCGCCATCAACCGGTTGATCGACCGGATCGCACCGTTGGGCAAAGCCGATCTCGTCGCGTCGATCACCTCCCGCTACCCGATCGAGGTCATCTGCGGGATCGTCGGTGTCCCACTCGAGGATGCCCGTCAGTTCGCGCAGTGGGCCGAGGAGATCAACACGGGACCACTCGCGCCCGAACGCGGTCACCGCGCGAGCGAGGCGATGGTCGACTACCTGCGCCCGCTCGTCGAAGCGCGTCGCGAGAAGCCGACGGGAGACTTCCTCTCCGATCTCATCCACGCCGAGGTCGACGGCGAGCAGCTGTCCGACAGCAAGATCTACGGCTTCTTGCGGTTGCTGCTCCCCGCGGGCGGTGAGACGACGTTTCGCGTGATGGGAAACGCGTTGTATGCGCTGCTGACGCATCCCGATGCGCTCGAGGCCGTGTACGCCGACCGCGAGCTCCTGCCGGCGGTCATCGAAGAGACCCTCCGGTGGGAGACCTCGGTGACGATGGTGAGCCGTGTCGCGACGCGCGATACCGACGTCGCCGGCTGTCCGATCGCTGCCGGATCGGCGGTCGGGGTGATCACCGGCTCCGCGAATCGCGACGAAGGCCGGTGGGAATCCGCCGACGACTGGCGGCTCGACCGGCCCGCGCAACATCACCTCGCGTTCGGCACCGGACCCCACCAGTGCCTGGGCATGCACCTGGCGCGGCTGGAGCTGCGCGTCGGCCTGCACGCGATCCTCGACCGCCTTCCCGGACTCCGGCTCGATCCCGAGGGCGCGGCGGACGCCGTCGTCGAGGGCTATGCCTTCCGCGGTCCCCGCGCTCTCCGCGTCCTTTTCGACGCCTCCTGATCGCGCTCCGGCATCGTTTGTCGCGCACAGCGTGGGGTCAAATTCGTCATCGAGTGAACACGCGGTGGCCGCGCTCAACCCCTCGGGTCTCCCGCCGATCGGGGACGCATGCCCGCAGCCCGAAAACGCGCCGAACGCAAGTGGTTCCGCGCGCGCTCACGTCACGCACACCTGCTCGAGGGTCTCGAGGCGGCGACACGCGCGCATCCGGCGAATGGACGCCGCGCGCCCCACGTGATGCGCAGCCGCACCGTCGTGCTCGTCCCCCGCGACGGTGGCGGATCAGACGCCGCGTAATCAGACGCCGCGTCATCAGACGCGCATCAGGCTTCGAAGTCGATCGTCACGATTCGCCGTCGTTGCCGAACATCATCATCCATTGCTCGCGCGTGCGCGGGCGGTACACGTAGTTCGTACGACGAACCTCGCCCATCGCGGCGCTCGCCTCCGGTGAGTACATGTGTCCCGGGTACAGGACGGTGTCGTCGGGAACGATCGCCAGCTTCTGCGTGAGGCTCTCGTACAGCGCCTCCGGATCCCCGCCGGGCAGGTCGGTCCGGCCGCAGCTGTCGAGGAACAGCGTGTCGCCGCTGACCAACTTGCCGTCGACGAGGAAGCATTGCGAGCCCGGCGTGTGGCCGGGCGTATGGATCAGCGTGATGCCGACGTCGCCGACGGCGACCGTGTCGCCCGACGCGTGCTGCACGAGGTCGCTCTCCGAGCAGCCGGTCACGCGCTTGGTGCCCAACGCTTCGTCGGCGTGCACGTGCAATTTCGCGCGTACGTCGGGGTGGGCGAGCAGCTCGGCGACGCCGGCGATCGACCAGCCGCCGAGATCGCCTCCGATGTGATCCGGGTGGTAGTGCGACACGAGCACGCCGGTGAGCGTCATCCCGTCTGCGGCGAGCAGCTCGACGAGCTCGCCCGGCGCGTACGCCGGATCGACGGCGACCGCCTCACCGCTTGCGCGATCACCGATCACGTACGCGAAGTTGACCATCTGCCGCGCGATCGGGTCGTCGCGCGCGAAGTCCCGGCCTGCGAGCAGCTGCCTGAAGTACAGACGGTCATCGGCCACGAGAAGTGAGGCTACGGCCTACCTGGGAGATCCAGGTAGACAAATGCCCTCCCGGCGCTGAAGGATATGGGCACGTTTCGGCAGAAAGGGGGAGCACGCACCGTGGCCAGGCTCGTACGGAGGCACGACGGTGTCACCACGCGTGAACACGCGGGACCGACCGTCCTCGTGGAGCAGGCGTCGGTCTCGGTGATCGTGCCGACGCGGAACGAAGCGCAGAACATCGAACCGCTCGTGCAACGCACGACGGCGGCGCTGCAGCAGATCCACGCACGGTCCGAGATCGTCTTCGTCGACGATTCGGACGACGAGACACCGCGTGCGATCCATGCCCAGCAGGGAAACCCCATTCCCGTACGGATCGTGCACCGCACGAGGGCACAACGTCGGGACGGAGCACCGGGCGCAGTGCTGAGGGGCTTCACCGAGGCACGCGGGAGCGTGCTCGCGGTGATGGACGGCGACTTGCAACATCCGCCCGAGATCCTCCCGCGCCTTCTCGCCCCGGTGATCCGCGGCGACGCACAACTCGCCGTGGCGACCCGTTACGGGAGCGGCGGGAGCATCGAAGGCCTGGACGGGCGAACGCGCCGCGTCCTCTCGGCCGGAGCACGACACATCGTGCACACGCTCGTGCGACGCAGCCGGCCGGTGAGCGACCCGCTCGGCGGGTTCTTCGTCGTCGAGCGGGGCGTCGTGGACGAGGTCGATCTTCGTTCCCGCGGCTCCAAGATCTTGCTCGAGATCCTGGAGAGAGGTCGCTGGAGCCGGGGACACGAGGTGCCCTATACGTTCGCTCCTCGCCGGCACGGACGATCGAAGTCGACGGCGCAAGATGTCGTTCGGTTCACGGCGTATCTCGCCAAGGTCGGAGCCGTTCCCGGCAGCCGCGTGCTGCAGTCCTCGATCTTCCGGGTGTTCCTCGCCGTCGGTCTTGTCGCGCTCGCCTACGGGCATTCCCTCCGCACGCTGGTCGGCGGGTGGTCGCCGTCCGACGCGGCGACCGCGTCGTGCATCGTCCCGATCCTCGCCGTGCCACTCTTCCTACGGTTCGCACGACCGGCCGAGCGTGAGCCCGCGATCCACGACCGCCACCTCGATGACGCTCGAGCGCTCACCGCCCTGGCCGCCGCCTTGTTCCTGCTGTGGATCTTCCAGCGCCACGTGGACGTCGCCTTCGGGGTCCACCGCGTCGACTTGCTCACGTTGCCGTGCTTCGTTGCGGGCTTGGTGGTGATGCTGTTCGGGACGAGCGCGCTGTGGCGCCTCCGGGTCCCGCTCCTGTTCTTGCTGCTCGCGTGGCCGCCGGCCCTGCGCGCGGTCGCCGACGCGGCCACGCCGTTCGGTGACGCGACCCGCGCCGTCGTACGTCCGATCGCTGCGTGGGTCGGTGACATCCTGGTCGGTCCCTACGGGTTCACGGTGGCGAATCACACGATCCGGGTCGCACCCGGATGGAACGCCACTGCGGTCGGGCTCGTGGTCGCGATCACCGCGCTCGTCGTGTCGCTCGTCAGACTGCACGGCGTCGCACGACGCGTGGCGTTCATCGTGTTCGCGACGGGGGTCGGGTGGCTGGTGAACCTCGGCTGCGTCGTGTTCGCAATTTCCGCTGCCAACCTCGGCGCGACGGGAGTGGCACGGGGCGCTACAGGGAACGCGGCAGTCGTCGTTGCATCGGTCATCACGCTCGCGGTCGCAGTCCTCGCCTTGCCGCACTTCACACGCGAACATCTGCGACCGGTCGTTTTCCGATCCCGCACGGCTTGCACGCCCGAAGCAGGGTTTACGCTGTTCCGGTGACGCCGGCTGCGAAGATCGAGCTGCTGCGCGCGGGGACCCGTCGACTGTTGTCCACGGTCGAGGGTCTCACCGACGACCAGGCGCACGAGGCGTCCCGGCTTCAGGGATGGAACCGCGCTGAAGTGCTGACCCACCTGGCGCGCAACGCCGACGGCACGCGGCGCATGGTCCAGGCCGCGGCGCGCGGCGACGTCGAGGCGCAATATCCGGGAGGCGTCGAAGAACGTGCGACGGAGATCGCGGCCGGACGCGAAGCGACCGCCGCCGACGTGCTGCGCGACGTGCGGTGCTCGCACGAGGCGATGATGGAGGCGTGGCAGGCCCTTCCCGATGACGCGTGGGACCGCGTCGGCCGCGCGATCTCCGGTGACCGGTCGATGCGGGAAGCGCTGTGGTCGCGGGCCCGCGAGGTCGAGGTGCACCATGTCGACCTGGCGATGGGATACGAACCGACCGACTGGTCCGTCGGCTTCGTCACCGGCGCGCTGGAGGAGATCTTCGGCACGTTCGCGCGGCGCGCCTCGAACGGCCGCCCCTTGATCGACGCGGAGTTCCGCGTCGTGTCCACGGATCACGAGCGGACGTGGCGGGTCGCGCTGCACGGTACGCGCGTCGACATCGGGCAGGGCGCGGGCGACGCGGCCGATGGTGAGGCCCGAGGCTGGGGTTGTGATCTGGTCGCCTGGCTCTACGGGCGTGATCCCCGGGGCGGCGGCATCATCACGTCCGGCGACACCGCAGTGCTCCGCCTCCCGCAATGGTTCCCGTTCGCATAGCAAGTTCACCGGTCGATTTCGCGCTTCTCCTGCATCTCGTGTTCACCGGTCGATTCCGGGCTCCGCCTCCCCTCCGGTCGGCTTCGCCACTCCATCTCGTATTCTCCGGGGATGACCTCACGGATCGCGTACCGCACGTGTCATCTCTGCGAGGCGACGTGCGGGCTCGAGCTGCACGTCGAAGGTCGTGACATCACACTGGTGCGCGGCGACCGCGACGACGTGTTCAGCCACGGCTACCTCTGCCCGAAGGGCACCGCGCTGAAGCACCTCGAAAGGGATCGCGATCGCGTGCGGGCGCCGCTGCTCCGAACCGAGAACGGCTTTCGCGAAGTGTCCTGGGACGAGGCGTTCGCCGCGATCGACGCCGGGCTCACGCCGCTGCGCGAGCGCTACGGCAACGACGCGCTCGCCGTCTACGTCGGCAATCCCAACGCGCACAACCTCTCGGGGCTCGTGTACGGGCGCGTGCTGCTCCAGGCCGCGCGCACCAAGAACGTCTATTCGGCGAGCACCGTCGACCAGATGCCCAAGCAGGTGTCGGGCGGATTGATGTTCGGTACCGCGCTCTCGATCCCGGTACCCGACCTCGATCGCACCGACTATCTCCTCATGCTCGGCGCCAACCCGCTCGAGTCCAACGGCTCGTTGATGACTGCGCCCGACGTCCCCGGGCGGTTGCGTGCGCTGCGGAAGCGGGGCGGGAAGCTCGTCGTGGTGGACCCGCGGCGCACGAAGACCGCCGACGAGGCCGACGAGCACGTGCCGATCCGGCCGGGCGCGGATGCCTTGTTCCTGTTCGCGCTCGTGCAGGTGCTCTTCGCCGACGATCTCGTCGACCTCGGCGCGGTCGCGGCACATGTCAACGGCGTCGACGAGATGCGAGAGCTCGCACACGAGTTCACGCCCGAACGGGTCGCGCCCGCGTGCGGGATCGATGCCGCGACGATCCGTCGCATCGCGCACGACCTCGTTGCCGCCCCGACCGCCGCGGTGTACGGGCGCATCGGCACCTGCACGCAGGAGTTCGGGACGCTGGCGTCGTGGCTGGTCGACGTGGTGAACGTGTGCACCGGCAATCTCGACCGACCCGGCGGCGCGATGTTCGCCCGCCCCGCGACCGGTGGTGCCAACACCGGCGACACTTCGGGAAAGGGACGCGGTGTTGCGTTCGGGCGTCGCCACTCACGCGTGCGCGCGCTGCCGGAGTTCTACGGTGAGCTACCCGTCGTGTGTCTCGCCGAGGAGATCGATACGCCGGGCGACGGGCAGGTGCGCGCCCTGATCACGATCGCGGGCAACCCGGCCTCGTCCTCACCCGACGTTTCCCGTCTCGACCGTGCGCTGGCATCGCTGGACTTCATGGTCAGTGTCGACATTTATGTCAACGAGACCACCCGTCACGCCAATGTGATATTGCCGCCCGAGCCGGAGCTGGCGCGGGGTCACTACGACCTCGCGCTGTACAGCCTCGCGATCCGCAACGTCGCCAATTACTCGCCGCCACTCGTGGACCTCGAGCCCGGCGAGGTCCCGGAGTGGCAGACCTTGCTCCGCCTCGCGGCGGTGTTGCAGGGTCTCGGTCCGGACGCGGATGTCGACGCGCTCGACGACTTCGTCGTCGCCGGGCTCGTGCAGAAAGCGGTGGCGCGCTCCGGGTCGAATGTCGAGGGTCGCGATCCCGACGAGCTCACCAAGATGGTTGCGACGCGCCGTGGCCCGGAGCGAGTGCTCGACGTCATGCTGCGGACCGGTCCGTACGGCGACGGGTTCGGCGCGCACGGCGACGGTCTCTCGCTCGCGGTGCTCGAGGAGCATCCGCACGGCGTCGATCTGGGGCCGCTCGAACCCCGGGTGCCCGAGGTCCTCCGTACGCCATCGGGTCGGATCGAGCTCGTGCCCGAACAGTGCGCACAGGACGTCGCCCGCCTGCGCCTCGCGCTCGATCGCCGCGCGGCTCCCGGCGCGCTGGTGCTGGTCGGCCGCCGCGACCTCCGTTCGAACAACTCGTGGATGCACAACATCAACGTGCTCGTGAAGGGCAAGGCCCGGTGCACGGTCCACGTGCATCACGACGATGCGAAACGGCTGGGCATTGTCGACGGCGCCGATGTGGCGGTGCGCTCCGACACCGGGCAGGTCGTGCTCGCGGCGGAGGTGACCGACGCGGTCATGCCCGGCGTCGTGAGCATCCCGCACGGCTGGGGCCACGACGTCGAGGGCGTCCGGCTCGAGACGGCGGGCAAACGACCCGGCGTGAACAGCAACGTGCTCGCAGGCAGCGATCGGTTCGACCCGCTGTCCGGCAACGCGGTGCTGAACGGCATTCCGGTCGAGGTCGCACCGGCGCGGATCTGAGTTCCGCCTGACCCGCGGGGCGATGCCGAGCCGCCTCCGTGGGCCATGCATGATGTTCCGCGATGACCTCGGTGCTGCTCCGGGCCCGGGCGCTGTTGCGCCGTCGATGGCACGCGTGGTGCGCGCTCGGCGTGGTGATCGGCGTGTTCGCCGGCATTGCGATGGCGCTCGCCCAGGGCGCGCACCGCACGCATGTCGCGTATCCGCGCTTCGTGCGGGCGGAGCGAGCCGCGGACCTGGTGGTCGCCGGCAAGAGCAACTTCAACATCAACCTCATCGAGGCCGTCGACCTCGACAAGGCGAGGCAATGCCCGGCATCGTGGAGCGGGCGCGTGCGTTCGCCGGTTTGCCGTTCTCGGCCCGGGCCGACGGCGGGCGCGTGCTCGGCGCGGGCGACCTCATGCCGGTGGCGTCGATCGACGGGCGGCTCGGCGAGTCGGTCGAGCGCTGGAAGATGCTCTCGGGCCGCCGCGCGGATCCCACCCGAACCGACGAAGCGGTCGCGAGCTTCGAGCTGGCGGATCGCCTGCACCTCCATGTCGGAAGCGTCCTGCAATTCCACTTCTACGACGCGAAGCTGTTTCCGTCGGTGGCCGGGGCGCTGTTGAAGCAGTGGCCCGCCCGGCTCGACGCGATCCGGCGAGACATGCATGCCGAAGTGACCGATCCTGCGAACGGGCCGGTGCTGCAGACTCGCGTCGTCGGGATCGAGGCGTCGCCGCTCGAGTTCCCACCGCTGGTCACGGAGCTCGCGCCGGTGCTCCACCTCACGCCGGCTTTTGCGAAGATCTATGCGCCGGTCATCGTCGGCAGCACGGTCAGCTATCTCCGGCTTGCGCCGGGCACGGACCTGCGCGCCTTTCAGCTCGCGGTCGAGCAGCTCGCGCCGGGACAGCCCGTATCGTTCATCAGCAAGCTCGAGAACCATCAACCCAAGGTGCAGCGCTCGATCCGCGTGGAGTCGTTGGTGCTCGCACTGCTCGCGGCGCTCGTCGCGTTCGGGGGAGTGGTCGCCGCCGCACAGGCGCTGACCCGCCAGACGTTCGTCGAAGCCGCCGGCGACGACACGCTGCGAGCGCTCGGCATGGCGCCGCCGCAGCTGATGGGCGTGGCCGCCATTCGCTCCGCGGTGATCGCGATCGTGGCTGCGACGGTCGCGTGTCTGGGTGGTTGGCTGTTGGCGCCGTTCTTCCTGCTGTCGCTGGCGAACAAGGCGAACCTGGATCGCGGATTCCCCGTCAATGTGCCGACGCTGGTCATCGGCGGGTCCTCCGTCGTCGCGTTCACGATGATCGTCGGTGTGGTCAGCGCGTTCTTCGTCGCCCGGTCGGCGCGCCCACGACGTGAGGCGTCTGCGCCCGCACCTGGGCGCGGTCTCGGCGACAGGCTCCGCCAATCGTGGCTGCCGTTGCCGATGCTCATCGGCGTTCGATTCGCGATCCACCGCACGCGGCGGTCGGCTCCGGCGTGGACCGCGATCGCGGGTGTCGGTCTCTGCGTCGCGCTCTTGGCGTTCGCGTCGACATTCACGTGGCTCTTGCGACGTGATCTCTCCCAACCGCATCGCTACGGATGGAACTGGGATGTCAAGGTGGGTGCCCCCGCGCTCCCCGATCTGGCCGACGTGCTCGGCCCCGGCCTCCGCGCGTTGCCGGACGTGACCGACCTGTCGGTCGCGTCGGTGACCCAGATCGACGTGGGAACGACTCGCGTCGACGTGTTCGGGATCGATCCGATCGTCGGGAGCGCGGGCCCGACAATCGTTGCGGGCCGGGTGCCGGCGGCCTCGGGTGAGATCGTGCTCGGCAGCCGAACGATGCACGCGCTCGACACCGGCCTCGGACGCATCATCGCGGTGCGCATCGGCTTGTCGAAGTCGACGTACCGCGTCGTCGGTCAAGCGATCTTTCCCGAGTTCGGCGACAGCGGCCAGCTCGGCACGGGCGCGTGGATGACGATTCCCGCGCTGCGTCGCGTGCTGCCGGCCGCGCCGCGGAACTCCTTCCTCGTCGGCTTCCGCGGCTCGCACGACAGCGCAGCCCGGGTGGCGCTCTTGCGCGACGTGCTCAGCCCGATTCCCTCCCACGTCGACGCCCGGCCCGAAGACCTCGTCAATCTCTCTCGCGACGACGGGTTGCTCATCGCGCTCGGGCTCCTGCTCGGCGTGCTCGCACTCGCGATGCTGGCTCATACGGTCGTGACCGCGGCGCGTCAAGGGCGGCACAACCACGCGACGTTGCGTGCGTTGGGGTATTCGCGCCGGCAGAGCGGGGTCACGGTCCTCTGGCAGTCGCTGACGTTGGCGACGGGTGCGCTCGCCCTCGGGCTGCCGCTGGGGTTGCTCGCCGGTCGCCAGGTCTGGCGTGGGTACGCAACCGGGCTCGGTGTCGCAAGGGACGCGTTCGTGCCGCTCCCGCCGATCCTGCTCGCGGTCGTGGGGACCGTCGCGGTCGCGTTCCTCGCAGCGATCCCTTCGAGCTGGTACGTGATCCGTACCAAACTCGCAGTGACGCTGCGTTCCGGTGGCTGACCTGCCGGGCTTGCGGTTCAGGCCTGTTCGCGAATGCTCTTCGCAAAGTCGGCCATGCCACGCAGGTACGCGTCGCAGTGTTGCGTCTTGCCGACCGCAATCTCCTTGGCGTCGATTCCGCCCGGGAACACCGCGGGCACGTAGTACTCGAAGCCGTCACCTGCGATGGCCTCTGCGATGCCGGCCGCACAATCTTCGGCGGTCACCTTCTCCACGTCGAACAGGGCAGGCTCGTTGTCCGGCTGGTCCCAGATCTCGGTGGCGATCGGGCCCGGCAGCACGAGCTTCACGTCGACGCCGGTGCCGGCGAGGTCGAGCAGCATCGCCTCCGCGAACCCGCACATCGCGTACTTGGCCGCGTTGTACGCGGCTTCATTCGCAATCGGGATGCGGCCGCCCATGCTCGACACGAAAAGAATCTGACCGCGCGCGCGTTCCAGCATGCGCGGGAGCAGGGCGAGCGCCATGCGGACGGGGGAGTGGAAGTCGACGTCCATCACGTGCTGCACATCGGCGGGGGTGAGGTCGGTGACGCGCGTGCGCTTCGGGATCGCGGCGTTGTTCACGAGCACATCGAGACCGCCGAACGCGTCCCACGCCTCGATTGCGACGTGCTCCGCGCGCGCGAGATCGCCAAGGTCGGCCGCCCACATGCGCGAGTCGGGCGCGAACTTGCGGCATCGCTCGAGGACCTCTTGGAGGCGGTCGACCCTCCGGGCGACGATGCCGACGGTCGCGCCCCGTTCGGCGAGGATCGGCGCGAGCGCGGCACCGATACCGGACGACGCACCAGTCACGAGAATCTTCGCCCCGTCGATGTTCACTGGTTCGTCGACTCGTGCTCGGCCCACGAGAAGATGCCCTTCGACATCGTCGAGGCCTCCTCCTTGGCGCGGGCGCCGAACACCTCGGCGCGAGCCGCGTGCACGCCCTTGTCGTCGGGCGCGGCCTGGACTGCGAGCTCGGCGAGATGACCGGCGAGGCGCATGTCTCCGGTCGCGGCGAGCTCACGGGCTCGTTCGGCGAGGCGGCTCGCGCCACCCACGAGGTCGGCGAGCTCGCGGGCGAGCGCGGCGTCGGACGCGGGCTTCAGGTGCGCAGGGTTGCCGTCGTACCAGCCGCCGTACAACCGCCAGATGTTGCGCACGACGAACTCCGGTTCGTCATAGATCGCATGGAGGTACGGTCGCTCGAGGAGGTGCGCGGGCGCCTTGACCGTGTGCAGGATCTCGTCGAGGCGCGCGCCTTCGTTCATCATCGCGAGCGTCTGCTCGACGAGCGACTCCAACAGCTCGGCGCCCTCGGTCAACGCCTGCCGCACGCGATCCGCGCCGACGATCGGGAGGCCGTGTCCCGGCAGCAGGACGTCCGGCTCGAGCGCGATCATCTTGCGGAACGCGATGGCCCAGTCGCGCGCGTAGCGCTGTACCTTCTGCGGGTTGCCACAGTTCGGGGAAGCCCAGATGAACATGTCGCCGGCGAACAACGCTTTACGCGACGGGCTCCACACCCAGGTCGCGTCGTCGGTCTCGCCGCGGTCGTGGTACAGCTCGAATTCCTCGCCGCCGACGCTGGTCCTCATCGTGTCGCGGTACGTCTCGTCGGGCATGCGGTAGTCGATCGGCCACTGCAAGCCTGGCACCTTGAACTGGCGCTGGTTGATCACCGCGTTGTAGCCGGCCGTCATCACGTAACGCTCGAACCGCGCCGCGATCGCCTCGTGCGCGATCACCCGGGGCGGTGCCCAGCCGTTGGTGCGCGCCTCCTCCTCGTAGAGGTCGACGCCGAAGACATGGTCGATGTGGCCGTGCGTGAAGATTGCGGTGTCGAGGCGGGACTGCGACCAGCGGCGCATCGTCGCGTGCACTTGCTTGGCATGGAACACGCCGCTCGTGTCGACGACCACGAGGCCGTCTTCGGTGTCGACCGCTGCCGAGTTCGCGAAGGCGTCGACGAACGCGAGGCCGGGCTGCAGCTCGGCGAGCTCGCCGCTCGTGGCCATCGGATGATGGTGCGCAATCGGCAGGGCCCCGGTGAACAGCTGGTCGGCGAGCTCGAGCAGGTCAGTGGCCATGAGCCGAGCGTCCCACCTGCCGTCGTCGCCACGGAAATCGCAACGTGTTGCGAATCGGATTTGCCGCGCTGACCTGGCCAAATACCGGCACGTGGCCGGCGTGGTCAGGACTCCCGACACATGTGTCGGGTCCGGTGCCCACGCTTGCCGGATCACACGCGTCCGGTGAGAATCGGCGGCGGGCGCGGCACCGAGCTGCGCGGCAGCGGACCCAAGGGGGACCAAGAATGTCGGGACAGGGTACGACGGCGCTTCACTTCGAGCCCCCCGGTCCCGGGTCGTGGAACTTGGACCCGGTGCATTTCCCGCGCCCGGTGACGCGGTACTGGTCGGAGATGCACCCCAAGCCGTTCCGCCGGGGCACCCATGAGTTCATGGCGTTCTACGGGATGCTCCTCGAGTCGTTGGAGACGCAGTACGTCAACGGCTTCGCGTACAACACGATGCGGCCGGCACCCGAGGACGAGATCCCGCAACGTTTTGCTCGCGCGGAGGAGGTATGGGAGCGCAAGGTCTGGCGCGAGCAGCTGCGCGAGTGGGACGAGACGTTCAAGCCTGCCGCGATCACCACCCATCGCGAGCTGCAGTCGGTGGACGCGGACGCGCTCTCCGACGACGCGCTCGTCGCGTACCTGACCCGCTGTCGCGAGCACCACTCGAACATGATTTTCCAGCACATGCGTTTCACGGGCTCAGCGATGCTGCCGGTCGGTGACCTGCTTGCGCATCTCGGGTCGTGGACCACCGTCACGCCGTCGGACGCGCTCGCGATGATGCGCGGCGCGGCGCCCGTGTCGGCGGGCGCGTCGGGCGAGCTCGAACGGCTCATCAACGCGATCAGGCAGGACACGGCTGCTCGCGCGCTTCTCGAGTCGGACGGCAACCCCGGCAAGACACTCTCGGAGTTGCGTGCGTTCGGCGGCGATGTCGGCACGGCGGTGTCGGGCTATCTCGACCTCGTCGGCTGTCGACTTCTCGACGGCTTCGACATTTCCGGCCGCTACGCGCTCGAGCTGCCCGACGTGCTCCTGCGCGCGATCCGATCGTTCGTCGACGGCGCGGGGAGCGACACGGCGGATGTCGACGCGCACATTGCCGGCATCCGCGCGCAGGTGCCCGACGAGCACCGCGCGCAGTTCGACGAGCTGCTCGGCGAGGCGCGCCTCATGTACCGGCTGCGCGACGAACGAGGTGTCTTCAGCGACATCTGGGCGTCGGGCATCATGCGACGCGCAGTGCTCGCGGCCGGCCGCCGGCTCGAGGGCAAAGGCCGCGTCCATGACGCCGAGCACTTCATCGACGCCGACTTCGGTGAGATGTCTTCGCTGGTGACCGGTGCGGGCGGGCCGTCCGCGGACGAGCTCGCGCAGCGCTTCGCGGACCGCACCTCGCGCACGGCCAAGGAGGCGCCGGCATCGCTCGGCCCACCGTCGCCCCCGCCGCCTGACCCGTCGGGCCTCCCGCCGGGCGTCGCCAGAGTGATGCGCGCAACGGGCATCGCGATGGGCGAGCTGTTCGGCAGCTCGGAGGCGCCGCACGAGGAGAACCTGCTGCGCGGTCTCGCCGCGAGTGGCGGCGTCTACGAAGGGCCGGCTCGGCGCGTCTCGGGCCCGACCGAGTTCGATCGCATCGTGCAGGGCGACGTGCTCGTCACCGAGTCGACGACCGAGGCGTTCAACATCTTGCTGCCGCTGCTCGGCGCGATCGTCACCGACAGCGGGGGTCTCCTCTCGCACTCGGCGATCGTGGCGCGTGAGTACGGCATCCCCGGCGTGGTCGGGACGCGTGACGCGACCGGACACATTCCCGACGGCACGCGCGTACGAGTGGACGGTGACGCCGGCGAAGTGACGGTCTACGCATGAGCGGCCAGGCATGAGCGAAGTCGTCCCGCTCGCCGACGCGCACGAGGAATCGCGCTTCGGCGCGAAGGCAACCGGATTGGGAGCAGCGGCACGCAACGGGCTGCCGATCCCGCCTGGTCTCGCGCTCTCGGGCACGATCGTCGACGCGGTCGCGGCGGGGGAGCCCCACGCCATCGAGCAGCTCGCGACCGCGGCCCGGTCGCTGGCGGGACCCCTCGCCGTGCGCTCGTCGGCCGCCGACGAGGACGGCGCCGACGCCAGCTTCGCCGGCCAGCACCTCACGCTGCTCAACGTGCCGTCGGTCGACGACCTGAGCGCGGCGATCCGGGAGGTCTGGTGGTCAGCGAACTCCGACTCGGCGATCACCTACCGCCAGCGCGTCGGCCTCTTCGCCCGTCCGAGCGTCGGTGTCGTCGTCCAGACGCTGCTCGATCCCGACGTGGCCGGGGTGATGTTCACGCAGAACCCGATCAACAAGGCCGACGAGCGGCTGATCGAGGCCAGCTGGGGGCTCGGCGAGGTGGTCGTCGCCGGCCGCGTGATCCCCGACAGCTTCCGGATGGACCGCGCCGGCGCGGTGCTCGGGCGCACACCCGGCGTCAAGAAGGTCGCGATCCGCGCCGTCGCCGACGGCGGCACGGTCGAGGAGACCGTCGCGCCGGAGCTCGTCGAGGGGCTATGCCTCGACGACGATCAGCTCTCGCAGCTCAACGCGCTCGCCACACGGTGCGAGCAGGTTTACGGACCGGCGCGCGACATCGAGTGGGCATTCGCGGGCGGGCAGCTCTACCTGCTCCAGTGCCGCGCCGTCACGCGGGCGGGGTCGTCCTCCCCGTCGACCGCGCCGTCGGGTGCGAGCGGACCGGTCGCGGTGATCGAGCGCGTGCCGCTCTTCGCGAACATGAGCCCTCGCGATGTCGAAGGCATCGCCGCGCTGTTCAAGGAACGTCGTTTCGCCGCCGGCGAGACGATCACCAAAGAGGGCGCGGGCGGCGCGGCGTTCTTCGTGATCGAGTCGGGGGAGGCGACAGTTTCGATCGCCGGCCGGGAGCGGGCGACGCTCACGAACGGCGACTACTTCGGCGAGATCGCGCTCATCGACGAGGGCGCGCGCTCGGCGACGGTCACCGCGAACAGCGAGCTCGTCTGCTACGGGCTCACGTACTGGGAGTTCCGACCGCTCGTGCAGCAGAACGCAACCATCGCCTGGAACCTGCTCCAGACGCTGGCCAAGCGGCTGCGGAACGCGTAGCACGCGAAACAGCCCCGCTCACGGCCTCGATTGCGCTCACGATCTTCTTGCGACGTTGAGTGACGGCTTGGGCAAGGTCGGCCGCGCCTTGGCGCGCGGCGGCACCGCAGCGTGCACGACGGCGGGTGTCCATTGCTTCCAGTCGGTGCCCCAGTCCATCACTCCGTGATCGCCGAGCTCCGGACCCCGGGGCCCACCGACGACCTCGATGACATCGCCGACGCGGCTGAAGTCGAAGAACGTCGCTGCGCTCGCGGGGCTGAGGTTGATGCATCCGTGGGACACGTTGGCTCGGCCCTGGCTGCTGACCGACCACGGGGCCGCGTGCACATACTCTCCGCTGTCCGAGATGTGTACGTCGTCGTAGACCAGCTCGTCGTAACCATCGGGCGAGTCCACCGGGATGCCGTTCGTCGAGGAGATCATGCGGACGACGCTCTGGCGGTCCATCACGATGTGCGTTCCGTTCATGGTCGGATACATCTCTCGACCACCACTGAACGGATACGTCGCAACGACGCCACCGTTGGCGCTCACGGTCATCTGATGCGTCACCAGATTCGCCACCGAGATGTGCGCGTCGCCGATCGTGAAATGCACGCGGTGATGACCCGTACCCCACCGGCCGTCGCCCGCGTCCCAACCGTCGAAGTCCGTCGTGACCGTCACCTTCTCGCCCACCGGCCAGTACGTCTTCGGCCGGAAATGAAGTTCGTTCGCGCTGAACCAGTGCCAACCTCCGGGAACCGGGCGCGATGCCGTGACGGTGAGATGCTGCAGCACGCGCGCGCGGGCCGCGTCGGAGTTGACGGAGTGGGTGAAGCGGATCACGACCGGCTGGGCGACACCGACGGTGAGACCGTCGCCGGGGAACAGGGTCGCGTCGACGAACGCGTCCGGGGTCACGGTCCGGAAGGTCGACGTCGATCGCGTCTTCAGACCCGACGGCGCCGTCACCGATGCCGTGACGCGGTACGCGGTACCGGGCGCGAGCTGTGAGCTCGACTGCCACCGATGTCGCGAGGACGCGAACGTGCCGGCGAGCGGAACACCCGAGACCGACGCGACCCGAACCGCGGTGAGACGGCCCGCGGAGGTGGCGACGAAGACGGGGACGTCGAGTCCGACATTCGTCGCGCCGCGCGCGGGGGTGTACTTCACCTTCGAGGCAAGCTCGGCCCGGAGCCTGGCCAAACGACGACCAGACGACTTCACAGCCACGGTGTGGTCCGTCCGTCTCGGGGCCGACGACCGCGCCGCGTTGCTCGCGGTGACACCAATGCCGGCGCAGAGTGCGGCCACGGCCACCGTGATCGCCACTCCGCCCGACCAATGGGACAACATGCCACGAAGCCGCACGTGCCGCCTCTCGAATCGGTCATGCTCGACGCTAGGGCGCGAACGGCTCCGCGCACACGTCGGCGCCGGTCTCGCCCCGTCCGCGAGGGGTCCGCGCGCGACCGTACCCACCGCGCCGCGGGCCATTCGGAGGGTGCGCACGGGCGTACGGTCGCGAGCGTGATGCGGGAACCCGCTCGCGATGAAGCTCGACGTGAGGTCGCGGCCCGCGGGCTCGTACCCACTGCGGTCGCGCACCTCACGCGCGACGCGCTCGGCACCATCGATCTCGCCGCGCTGGCTCCGGTGAAGGGGCTCCTCAAGCGTTTCTTCTCGGACGAGCAGTGGCGAGTGGGTGATGACGACGCGCTGGCGCAGCTCGTTGGCCCGGGGGACGGTTGGTGGCGACACGAGCTGGATGAGGAGCTTGGGCTCGAGTTCGGCTGGCGTGACGGCGCGTTCCGCATGGAGGTTGCAAAGCGACCAGGGCCCGGTGAGACGTTCGCGGGACCGGTGGTTCCCGAGGCCACCCCCAATCCGCGCACGATTCGATTTGTCACACCGCCGATCCACGAAGGGCCGAGCCGGTGGTACGAATCGGCGGTGGGCGTTGACGATCCGCGGGCGGCGCGGTTGTTTGCCGAGTTCGACGATGTCGCCAATGTGCTCGTCGGTCCCGACTTCGTCGCGGTCGGGCTCCGCCGTCCCGATCGTTGGGAACAACTGCTCGAACCGGTGTTGCGCGCGGTCACGACCGAGTTCGCCACTCCGGTTGCGGGTCTCGAGTCCATCGGCGCGGCCGCGGCTGCGCCGATGGACGAGTCTTCCCGCTCGCCCTCGGCGTTCGCGCACGACCGCGGCAGCGCCCTCGAACAAGCGTGGAAGGAGATCGGGTCGCTGCGACCCGACGAGCCCGGCAACCTCGACCGGATCCTCGCGGCCGTCTCGTCAGCGAACAGTGCCGCTCGGCAGGTGGCGGCGCGCGTCCTCGTCGACGCCGGCGCCGAAGTCGCGGAGCAACAGTGGGGCCGCCTGCTCACCGACCCGAGCCGTGGTGTCCGGCGCGCGGCGGTCGACGCGATGGTGGACGCGGCGCGGCCGGCGCTGCGTCCCCTCCTCGAGCGCGCGCTGGGCGACGCCGACGCGTGGACCCGCTGGAAGGCATTGCGCGGCCTGGTCGATCTCGGCATCGAGGCGAGCCGCGCGGTCGTTTCGCCGCTCGCCGAGGACCCCGACTTCCGGGTCCGGCTCGAGGCCGCCGGCGCATTGCGCGCCCTCGAGGATCCGTGACGCGAGCCGGCGGCTGAGTTCGCGCCGACCCAAGCTGCAGTCTTCGGAGTTCGGTCGTATCGTTCGTGGCGTGCCGCGGGCGCCGGGGACACGTGTGAGTTGGCATCTGGCGCGGGCCGCGCGCGGATGAGCGACGTCGTCGTTCCCGAAGGGACGTCGGAGCTCCGAAGAGCCCCGCGCGCGCAACCCGCCGCGGCGCCGCGGCAGCCACCCCGGCGGCGGCCGTCCGGTGCGCCGCCCCCGCTCCCGCATCATCTCCGTACCACCGGTACGGGCTGGCTGATCGTGCTGGTCGGGGTCGTCGTCGCAACGCTCGTCGTCTTCCACGACGGCCTGCACGGCGCGGCAATCCCGGCCACGATGATCGACGACACCATCGTGCGGTGGGTCAGCGACGTCGACGCGCCGGGGCTCTACAAGGCGGCTCGCGTGGTGTCGGCCGTCAGCTCGTGGTGGACGATCCAATGCCTCTCGTGGGGCCTGTTGCTCGCACTGATCGTCTTCCGCCGCTGGCGTCATCTCCTCGTCGCGCAGATCGTCATCCAGCTGGCCCAGATCCTGCGCGGGATTCTCAGCGACGTCGGCGCTCGTCCGAGGCCCTTCGGCGTCCCCCTGCGCGCCGGGTGGGGCGGCTGGGCATTGCCGTCCGAGCAGATGCTGGCGACGACCGGGCTCCTCGTGCTCGCCCTCTACACGCTCGTGCCGCACGGTCGTTGGCGCAACCTCGGAAAGTGGGCCGTCGCCGGCGTCGTCGCCCTCGTCGGCCTCGCACGCATGCACCTCGGCGTCGACGCCCCGACCGACATCTCGGTGGCCATCGTCATCGGCGTGGCGTTCCCGGTTGTCGCCTTCCGAATGTTCGTTCCCAACGAGTACTTCCCGATCACGTATCGGCGGGGGCGGTCGGCGCACCTCGACGTCGGCGGCGCCCGAGGGGTGGCCATTCGAAAGGCGCTGGAGGAGCAGCTGGGGCTCCACGTCACCGAGATCGATCCCGTCGGGTTGAGCGGCTCGGCCGGTTCGACGCCGCTGCGTCTACGCGTCGAGGGACCGCCGACGCGTTTTCTCTTCGGCAAGCTCTACTCCAGGACGCACCTGCGGTCGGACCGCTGGTACAAGATCGGCCGCGAGCTCCTCTACGGCCGGCTCGAGGACGAGAAGCCGTTCAACGCCGTGCGTCGCCTCGTGCAGCAGGAGGACTACGCCCTGCGCGTCATTCGCGACGCGGGCGTACCGAGCGCAAAGCCGTTCGGCTTCGTCGAGCTCACGCCCGAGCGCGAGTACCTGTTGGTCACCGAGTTCTTCGACGGTGCGGTCGAGCTCGGTGATGCCGCGATCGACGATGCGCTGATCGACGACGGACTCAGGGTGATTCGGCTCCTGTGGAACGCGGGCGTTGCCCACCGTGACATCAAGCCGGCGAACCTGATGGTGCAGGACGGCAAGATCCTCCTCATCGACGTCGCCTTCGCCGAGCTCCGCCCCACTCCGTGGCGACAGGCCGTCGATCTCGCCAACATGATGCTGTGCCTGGGACTGCGATCGAACGCACAGCGCGTCTATGCGCGGGCCCGGCGGCAGTTCAACGTGCTCGAGATCGCCGAGGGCTTCGCCGCCGCCCGTGGATTGGCGCTCCCATCACAGCTCCGGCGCGCGCTGCGCGCCGAAGGCCGCGATCTCCACGGTGAGTTCCTGCGCCTGCTTCCCGAGCAACCACGGCCGATCGGGGTCCAGCGCTGGACCCCGCGTCGAATACTGATCTGGCTGGCGCTCGTCGTCGTGGTCGTCCTGTTGGGCTTCAACTACACGAAGCTGTTCGCCAATGACGAGGCCACCCGCGCGCCGCTCGGCGCCGACTCGATCGACTGTTCCCTGTCGCGCGAGCTCGAGCCACTTTGGATGGAGGCTCAGGCCGTGCAGACCGCGTCCCTCGTGCCGTGCATCGCGTCGCTGCCTGTCGGGTGGTCGTTGGGGGAGGTGTACGCCAACAGCGGCCGCTCCGCCTTCACCGTCGATCACGACCGGGCCGGGCACGCCGCGCTCGAGGTCACGCTCACCGGAAAATGCGATATTCGTGGCACGATCGAGCTCGCCCCTGACGTCGACGGCGCCCGTCACTTCGGCAGTCGCGCCGCCCCCGGGGACACCCTCGACGAGACCTGGTACGAGGTCTTTGCCGGAGGGTGCACGACGACGCGGCTCCATTCCCGCAGCTCGCGGGCGGAAGTGAACGCCGACGTGAGCCGGCAGGGGTCGACGATCGTGCGCTATGTCACGCGGGACGCGCTCGCGGGTGCGCTCACCGCCCGGTCGCACGGCCGTCTGCATCTCGATCCCCGCTGACGGATTCGACCTTGTACCGACAGACCGCAGGCGTGGTCGTGATCCGCCGAGCTCCACGTCATCGGATTCTGGTCGACAAACGAGATGAGAACGTGTTCCAATTCTGGTCGTGACCGTCGCCGAGCCCACGCCGACCGAGGAGGGCGCCCTGGCGCGGAGCCAGGCGGCCCGCCGGCGCCGGGTCCTCGACGCCGCGTTGCGCCTCGCGGCCGAGGGCGGCTTCGACGGTGTGCAGATGCGCGACGTCGCCGCAGCCGCCGACGTCGCGCTCGGCACCGTCTACCGCTATTTCTCGTCCAAGGAACGACTGCTGCTCGAGGCGATGGCGGAGCAGCAGGCAGACCTGCGGCGCTATCTCCAGATTCACCCACCGCAGGAGCACACCCCGGCGGCGCGCGTCGTCGCGGTGCTCGGTCGCGCCAACCGGTCGCTGCGCGCCCACCCGGACGTCACGGCCGCGATGGTGAGCTCGATCGGTTCCGCGCAACCGGAGAACGCGGACATCGTGCGGCGCGTCACCGAGATCATGACCGCGATCATCACCAGCGCGATTCACGCGCCGGAACAACGCGCTGCGACCGAACGCGAGTTGCGCGTGGCGCGGATCCTCATGCAAGTGTGGTTGTCGTCGCTGAACGGCTGGGTGTGCGGTGTCGACGGCCCCGACCGCGTCGACGACGATTTGCTCGCCGCGGCCGCGCTCCTGCTCGGCGAGCAGTAGCGCACGCATCGCGTAACGTACCGCTCGTGCCCAGGCCTCACTTCCACTTCGCAGATCTGTTCGAGCTGGCCGCCGACAAGGTGCCGGGACGGATCGCCTTGATCGACGCCCGGCGCCAGGTCACCTATGGCGAGCTCGACGAACGGTGCACGCGTCTCGCGCACGCACTCGCCGAGATGGGTGTGCGCGCGGGCGATCATGTCGGCATCCTCGCGACGAACTGCATCGAGTGGGCGGAAGCGACGTTCGCCGCGTACAAACTCGGTGCGAGCATCGTGAACATCAACTATCGCTACGTCGAGGAGGAGCTGCGCTATCTGTTCGCGAGCGCGGACCCTGTCGCGTTGTTCTACCAGCGGGAATACGCGCCGCTGATCGAGGCTGCACGGGCCGCGCAGCCCCTTCTGGAGTACTTCGTGCGCATCGATTGGAACGGCAGCGACGCCGACGACGCCGTGCTCGCGCCGGTGGAGTACGAGTCGGCGATCGCCGGTGGCTCGCCGGTGCGCGATTTCGGCGAGCGGTCCGACGACGATGTCTACCTCCTGTACACGGGCGGCACGACGGGAATGCCGAAGGGCGTGATGTGGCGCCACGAAGACGTGTACTTCGCGCTCGCCGGCGGGATCGACGTGTTCACGAACGAGAAGGTCGCGTCACCCACCGCCGCAAGCGACCAGATCGATCCGTCGCAGCCCCAGGGGCTGGTGATGATCATCCTTCCGCCCTTCATGCATGGTGCCGGACAGATGACGCTGTATCGCTCGCTGTTCGAGGGCAACACGGCGGTGATTCCCGCGTCGTTCGATCCCGAAGAGGTGTGGCGGCTCGTCGAGAGCTACCGCGTGAACATCATGCCCGTCACCGGCGACGCGATGGCGCGACCGCTCGCGGACACGCTGGAGAAGCTCGGGAACGACGTCGATGTCTCGTCGCTCGTGTCCTTCAGCTCGACCGCGGCGATCTTCTCGCAAACGGTGAAGGAGCAGCTCCAGGAGCTGCTGCCCGACCACCTGGTGATGACGGATGCGATCGGATCCACCGAGTCCGGCATGAACGGCATTCGCTTCGTGACCAAGGGTGATGCGCCCAAAGAGGGCATTACCAGCGTGCAAGCGTCCGCGGATTCGGTGGTGCTCGACGAGAGCTTCGCGCCGATCGAGCCCGGCTCCGGCCGCATCGGCCGTGTCGCGCGTGGCGGCAACATTCCGCTCGGGTACTACAACGACCCGGTGAAGACCGCGGAGACGTTCGTCGTCGACCCGCAGGGCAAACGATGGTCGATCCCGGGTGACTACGCGACCGTCGAAGCGGACGGCCGTATCACGTTGCTCGGACGCGGGTCGGCCTCGATCAACTCGGGCGGCGAGAAGATCTTCCCCGAAGAGGTCGAGGGCGTGTTGAAGGCGCATCCCGATGTGTTCGACGTGCTCGTCGTCGGCGTTCCCGATGCACGGTGGGGCGAACGAGTATGCGCGTTGTTGCAGCCACGTGCGAACCGCGCACCGACACTCGACGCGTTGCAGCAACACTGTCGACCGCTGATAGCGAGCTACAAGATTCCTCGCGAGCTCGTCCTCGTACAGGAAGTTCCCAGGCTTCCCAACGGAAAGCCCGACTATCGGAGCGCAAAGGCACAAGCCGCCCCGGACGTTGCCACGTCGTGAGCGCAGGCGAAGCCGCCGTTTGGGTCTACGGTGGACGACCGACCGGTGCTTCGCTCAAGCGGCGCGCAGAACATCCGATGAAGGATTGCGATGACCTGCCGAGCTTCCCGCCTCATCGCCACGTTCGCCGCGACGGTGGTCGCGTGTGCATCGTTGTTCGCGACGAGCGCACCCACTGCGTCCGCGGCACCCACGACGCAGACGCCGGTGATGGGACCGAGTCTGCTGACCGCGGGCGAGCTCGCGAACTGGTACGACCGGCACCACGGATCAAACGCGCCGCGCATCCCCGCGCTCGGCAACAACGTGGCGTTTCTCGCGCAGATCTTCATCAACGCGGGCAATGCCGAAGGCGTACGCGGTGACATTGCCTTCGTGCAGTCGATGCTCGAGACCGGTTGGTTGTCGTTCAGCGGGTCGCAGATCCCCGCCAACGCGTACAACTACGCGGGCATCTACGCGTTCAACGGGCGCTCGTCGCTCTCGACCTGCAGTCACGGCGACAGTGAACCCAGCAGGTGCATGGGATCACCGGCCCACGGGGCGAAGGTGCAGATGCAGCTGCTCCGCAGCTACGCCGACCCGAGCACGAGCTCGCTGTCCGGTCGCCTCATCTCGGCACCCTCGGATCGTGTCGGTGCCGCGCCGCTGTGGGAGTACTTCGGCGGCCACAACTGCCCCTGCGGCAAGCTGATCTGGGCGTCGGCCGACGACTACGGCCTCATCCTCATTCGTATGTACTCCGAGGCCCTCGCCGAGAGCGGCAAAGCCGGCGCGTGCGTGCCGTACGCACCTCCCTCGGGCGGCACGAAGTGGGGCCGCGGGTACTGGGAGGTGACGACCGACGGTGCCGTCCACTCCTTCGGTGCGGCCAAGTTCCTCGGCGACCGACGCGGACAGCCGCTCGCGGCGCCGATCATCGGCGCCGAGTCGCTGTCCGACGGCAGGGGGTACTGGCTGTTGGGGCGCGACGGCGGCATCTTCACGTACGGACGCGCGCACTTCTACGGCTCGACCGGCGGTATGCGGCTCGACAAGCCCGTGAACGGCATGGAACGCACCCGGACCAACCTCGGCTATTGGCTCGTGGCCGACGACGGTGGCATCTTCACCTTCGGACGCGCCAAGTTCCGCGGTTCGATGGGTGGCAAAACTCTCTGGCAGCCCGTGATGGGCATGGAGCGCACCAGATCGGGGCACGGCTACTGGCTGTTCGCCAGCGACGGCGGCATCTTCAGCTTCGGCGACGCCAAGTTCTACGGATCGCTCGGCGGCCGCCGGCTGTCGTCGCCCGTGGTCGCGATGCAGCGCACCGTGTCGGGGCATGGCTACTGGATGATGACCCAGGGCGGCCGCGTGTTCCCCTTCGGGGATGCCAAGACCTACGGGGACATCGCGGGATGCACGAACTACGGGGGCGCGTCCCGCATGCTCGTCACGGGCACGAGCAAGGGATATTGGATCGAGACCCTCACCGGCGCCATCATCCCGTTCGGTGACGCGAACCCCCTCGGCTTCCCGACGTCGGTGAGCGGCTTCCCGGTGGCCCTCATGCGAACCCGCTGACGCGCGACGAACAGGCAGATACGCTCGGGCGCGTACAACCCAACGGGGAGCTCGGGGGAACCGGGCTGAGAGGGTGGCTTGCGCGTGAGCGTCCCGCCACCGACCCCTCGAACCTGCTCCGGGTAATTCCGGCGAAGGGAGGGACGGTATGGCACGTGTCGCCATCGTGCTCGCCGGCGGCGATCCGGTCGGTTCCGACATGCGCAAGTCGTTGCCCGGCGACGCCTACGTCGTTGCCGCCGATTCCGGCGTGCATCTCGCGGAGCGACTCGGTCTGCACGTCGATTGTGTCGTCGGCGACATGGATTCGGCCGACCCCGCTGCCGTCGACGCCGCGGAACGTGCCGGCGCCACGATCGAACGCCACCCGGCCGACAAGGACGCGACGGATCTCGAGCTCGCGCTGCTCGTCGCAAAGCGCCACGGTGTCGATCGCGTCGTCATCGTCGGCGGCGCCGGTGGCCGGCTCGACCACTTCCTCGCGAATGTGGCACTGCTCGCGTCGCCGCGCTTTGCCGAGCTGGGCATCGAGGCGCGCTTCGGCGACGCACGCGTCACCGTGGCGCGCGGCAGCGGCCCGCCGGTGGACATCGAGGGCGCGCCGGGTGACCTCGTCACGCTGCTGCCCGCCGGTGGAAGCGCCCGCGGCGTCACCACCAAGGGCCTGCAGTACCCGTTGCACGGCGACGACCTGCCGCTCGGCACCACTCGGGGCGTCAGCAACGTCATCGTCGACGTCACGGTGTCGGTCGCACTCGACGACGGCACGCTGCTCATCGTCCAGCCCCTCGGTGGTGCGTCATGAGGCGCGCGCAGGTGCTCGTGCTGATCGGGCTGCTCGTCGCGCTGGCGAGCGCGTGCAGTAGCGGCGGAGGCACGAAAAAGTCCGGCACGGTCACGCTGCTGACCCACGACGCGTTCGCGGCCTCGAAGGCTGTGCTGGCGGAATTCACGAAGCAAACCGGTTACGAGATCAAGCTCGTGCAGCCCGGCGACGCGGGCGTCACCGTGAATCAGGCGATCCTGCGCAAAGGCAACCCGCTCGGGGACGTGCTGTTCGGCGTCGACAACACATTTCTCACGCGCGCGCTCGACGCCGGCCTGTTCGATCCGTATGCCGTGCCGGGCGTCTCGTTCCGGCGCGGCGTGCCCGTCGACGCGGACCACCGCGTGACGCCGGTCGACGAAGGCGACGTATGCGTCGACTATGACGCGTCGTGGTTCGGTCGCGACGGCCATCCGCCGAAGCCGGCGAGCTTGGCCGATCTGACCGACCCGCGCTACAAGAACCTCACGGTTGTCGAGAATGCGGCGACCTCCTCTCCCGGGCTGGCGTTCCTGCTCGCCACGATCTCGGAGTACGGCGAGAGCGGCTGGCAGGAGTACTGGCGCCAGCTGCGGGCCAACGGCGTGCGGGTCGTGGACGACTGGACCCAGGCGTACGAGACGGACTTCACCGCCGGTGGGGGTCCCGGTGACCGGCCGATCGTCGTGTCGTACGCGTCGAGCCCGCCGGCGGACGTGGTGTTCTCCGAGCCACACCGCGACACACCGCGGGTCGGTGTCGTCGAATCGTCTTGCTTCCGGCAATACGAGTTCGCGGGCGTGATGCGCGGTGCGCGAAACCAGGCGGGAGCACGCGCGCTCGTCGACTTCCTCGTCTCGCGTCCCTTTCAGGACGACATGCCGCTCCAGATGTACGTGAATCCCGTGGTCGTCGGCGCGACGCTGCCCCCGGTGTACGAGAAGTGGGCGGTCAGGCCGGAGCATCCCTACACGATGGACCCGCAGGCAATCGGCGACGGCCGCGACGCGTGGATCAAGGAGTGGACGAACATCGTGGTGCGATGAGAGCCCGCGCCTGGCAGCTGGCGCGAGTCGCCGTACCCCTGGCGTTTCTCGCGATCTTCTTCGCCTGGCCGCTCGGCGCGATCTTCGGCCGGGCCCTGCGCCCGAGCGCGTTGGGCGATGCCTTGGGCGACGCAGGGCTCCGCCATGTCATGTGGTTCACGTTGTGGCAGGCGATCGCGTCCACGGTGCTGACGCTCGCCGTCGGGCTTCCGGCTGCGTACGTCGTCGCGCGGTACCAATTCGCGGGCAAGCGCGTGTTCCGCGCACTCGTGATGGTGCCGTTCGTGCTGCCGACGGTGGTCGTCGCCACGGCGTTCCTCGTGCTGCTGCGTCCCGGTGGACCGTTGTCGTTCCTGCACTGGCAGCGCGGCGTCGCGCCGATGCTCGCCGCCCATGTGTTCTTCAACGTCGCGGTCGTCGTGCGGACGGTCGGCGGGTTCTGGTCGAATCTCGATCCGCGGCGCGAGGAAGCCGCGCGCATGCTCGGTGCGTCGCGCCTGCGCGCGTTCAGGCACGTCACGTTGCCACTGCTCGCCCCGTCGCTGCTCGCCGCCGCGTCGATCGTGTTCCTGTTCACGTTCACGTCGTTCGGCGTGGCGCTGCTGCTCGCCGATCCGTCCCACGCGACGGTCGAGGTGGAGATCTACCGGCAGGCAGTCGAGCTGTTCGATCTCCGGATCGCGGCCGCGCTGGCGTTCATACAGGTACTCGCGGTGGTTGCCGTGCTCTTCTTCATGGCGCGTGCCCAGGAGCGACGCGCGGTTGCGCAGCGGCTCGTCGCCGCGACCGAGACGGCGCGCCGCCCTCGCGGCCGGCAACGAATACTCGTGGCGGGCGTGGTCGGCGCGACGGCCGTGCTCCTCGGCGGTCCACTCGCCGCCCTCGCGTGGCGGTCGCTGCACCCGGGCGGTGGGTGGGGGCTGGCGTCGTACCGCGCACTGGGGTCGAGCGCGTCGACGAGCACGCTGTTCGTGTCGCCGTGGACGGCGTTGCGCAACTCACTCGTGTTCGCCGCCATCGCGACCGTCGTCGCGCTGTTCGTGGGCGGTCTCGCATCGGCGGTGATCGCGTCGCGCCCCGGGCGTGCCACGAGGACGATGGACGTGCTGCTCATGCTCCCGCTGGGAACGTCGGCCGTCACCGTCGGCTTCGGCTTCCTGCTCGCGTTCGACGCACCGCCGTTCGATCTGTCGACCACGGCGCTGATCATCCCCCTGGCGCACGCAATCGTCGCGATCCCGTTCGTCGTCCGGATCGTCGTTCCGGCCCTGCGCAGCATCGATCCGCGTCTTCGTGATGCGGCGACCGTGCTCGGCGCACCGCCGGGCCGGGTCTGGCGCGAGGTCGACCTCCCGATCGTCGGGCGCGCGTTCGTCGTGGCCGCCGGCTTCTGCGTCGCGGTCTCGCTCGGAGAGTTCGGTGCGACGGTGTTCGTCGCCCGGCCGGACACGCCGACGATTCCGATCGCGATCCAGCGCTTCCTCGCCCGCCCCGGCGACATCAATGCCGGCCAAGCGCTGGCGATGGCGACGATGCTGATGGTGTTGACGGCCGTCATCGTGCTCGCGATCGAGCGCGTTCGCCTCCGCGACCTCGGTGATCTCTAGTTGTGCTCGAGGTCGAGGGCGTCGTCGTTCGGTTCGATGAACATGTCGCCGTCGATCGCGTCGACCTCGCGGTTGCGAACGGTGAGACGCTGGCGGTGCTCGGCCCGAGTGGGTGCGGCAAGACGACGTTGCTGCGCGCGATTGCCGGCTTGCAGGCGCTCGACGCCGGGCGCATCTGCTGGGACGGGCACGACCTCATGGCCGTGCCGCCGCACGAGCGCCGCTTCGGCCTGATGTTCCAGGAGTACGCGCTCTTCCCGCACCGCGACGTGCACGGCAACGTCGAGTTCGGCTTGCGTATGGCAGGTGCCGATCGCGGGGCGCGCTCGCGAAGAGTCGACGAGGTGCTGGCGCTGGTCGGGTTGCGGGAGTTTCGGGAGCGGCCCGTCGCGACGCTTTCGGGCGGCGAGCAGCAGCGCGTCGCGCTCGCCCGGGCGCTCGTCGTCGAGCCGCGGTTGCTGATGCTCGACGAACCCCTCGGTGCGCTCGATCGCGCGTGGCGCGCCCGGCTGATCGACGAGATCCGTGCGCTGCTCGACCGGGCGGCGTTGCCGGCGATCTATGTGACCCACGACCACGACGAGGCATTCACGATCGCGACGCGACTCGCCGTGATGCGGTCCGGGCGCGTGGTCCAGCAGGGCACGCCCGCCGAGGTCTGGCGCCGGCCGGTCGACACGTGGACCGCACGCTTCTTCGGCTTCGGCCCCGCGACCCCTTGTACGGCGCGCGCCGGCGCGCTCGAGACGCCGTGGGGCCGGTTACCCGCGCCCGCGGGCACGCCCGAGGGACGCGTCGACCTGGTCTTTCGTCCGGATGCGCTCCGGCTCGACGTTGGCGGGCCCCTCGACGGCATCGTCACGGGCACGGTATTCAGCGGCGAGCTCGTGACGCTCACCGTCGAGCCTGCTCCGGGCGCCCCGCTCACCGTGCGGGTGCCGCAACGTGACGCGCCGGCGGTCGGCGACCGCGTCCGTGTCGCCGTCGACCGCGACGGACTCCTGGCCTACGGACCAGACTGAGCGCTGATGGCCCGGAGTCAAGCTGCCGCACGGGAAGCGATCGAGAAGGGCGCGCACGTGCTCGCCGAGCGCGATCCGGTGATGGCGCGCATGCTCCGCACACACGGTGTGCCCGAGCTATGCCGCGGGCGGCCTCGCCGTCCGCACTTCGCGGAGCTGGCGCGCATGATCTGCTACCAGCAGCTCGCGGGCCGCGCCGCGGCGGCGATACACGGTCGGTTCGAGGCGCTGTTCGAGGGGGCGCCGACGCCTGAAGCCTTGCTCGCGCTTCCCGTCGAGCAGCTGCGCGCGGCCGGATTGTCGGGCGCGAAAGCGGCGTCGATCCGTGACCTCGCCGAGAAGGTGCAGGCCGGGCTCGTCCAGCTCGACCGGGTGGCGCGTCTGCCGGACGACGAGGTCGTACGCGAGCTCGTCCTCGTACGTGGCATCGGTGAGTGGACCGCGCATATGTTCTTGATGTTCCAGCTCGGGCGGCTCGATGTGTGGCCCGCACTCGATTTCGGGGTACGAGCCGGTTACATGCTGTTGTACGGCTTCGAGGAGCCCCTGACCCCCAAACAACTCGTCGGCGAGGGCGAGCGGTTCCGCCCGTACCGCTCGCTGGTCGCCTGGTACTGCTGGCGTGCGGCCGACACCGTGACGCCTGCCTGAGGAGATTCAAGTGGCTGGTGGCCCCGCCGATGGGGGCGAGGTGAGCGGTTTCGGTGACGGCATGCGGGCGCGGGCGCGACGGCGCAACACTCGCGCGGCGATGGTGTCCGCCGGACTCGTCGGGTTCGCCTTCGTGTGCCTGGTCCTTGTGGTGACCGGCTTCGCGAGCTTCGGCGCGTCCCGGGCAACCAAGGCCGCACCGCCCCCGCGCACGACGACCGTCACCACGGCGCCGACGACCACGACCAGCACGTCGACCTCGACGACCACGGTGCCGCCGCCGACGACGACCACGACGTCCACCACGACCACGTCGACCACCACGGTGCCGCCGCCGACGACGACCACGAGGCCCACCACGACGACGACGGTCGCGCGTGTGCGGGCCAGCGCGACCGTGAGCGACACGCCGAGCTTCTGCACCGTCACCGTGCACCTGAGCACGGGTGCGTCCCGCGCTTACCCGCTCGATGCGTTCGTCGCGAATCCCGGCGACACGTACGAGTTCACGGCATCGCTCGGCGGGTACCGCGTCGACGTGAAGGTCCGGGTGGTGAGCGGACCCGAGGGCAGCCAATGCGAGGCGTCGACGTCGCACCTCACCCGCAACGCCGGCTGACGCCTCCCCGCGTCCAAACAGATTGGACCCTCAGCCCCGCCAGGGGCGGGCTCCGCGTCCAAACAGATTGGACCCTCAGCCCGCCAGGGGCGGGCTCCGCGTCCAAACAGATTGGACGGATCAGGCGACGGCGCCGCCCGCCTTCAACTCGGCGACTTCGTCGGCGCGGTATCCCCACTCGACGAGCGCGGCCTCGCTGTGCGCTCCGGGCTTCACCGGCGCGCCCTGCACGGCCGAGGGCGTGCGCGAGAACCGCGGGGCCGGCGCGGGGTGCGGCGCGCCGTCGACGTCCACGAACGTCTCGCGTTCGACGTTGTGGGGATGGGCGCGTGCCTCCGACATCGACAGGACGGGTGCGAAGCACACCTCGTGACCGGAGAAGAACGCGACCCATTCGTCACGGGTCTTGGTGCGGAACAGACCGTCGAACCGCTGCTTCAGCCCGGGCCAGCGTGCCATGTCCATCTGCGCCGCCGGATCGAGGTCGTCGAATCCGAGCGGCGCGATAAGCGCGCACAGATTCGCGTAGAACTTCGGCTCGTACGACGCGATCGAAACGAAGCCCCCGTCCGCGGTCTCGTAGACGTTGTAGAAGTGTGCGCCACCGTCGAGCAGGTTGGTGCCACGCGGGCCCCAGCCGCCCATCGCGTCGATCCCGAAGAAGATGCTCATCAGCTGCGCGCTGCCGTCGACCATTGCCGCGTCGACGATCTGGCCCGCGCCCGACTTCCCCCGTTCGACGAGTGCGGCGAGGATGCCGAGCACGACGAGGGAGCCCCCGCCGCCGAAGTCGGCGAGCAGGTTGATCGGCGGGTGCGGCGCGTGTCCCTCGGGACCGAGGTGCCACAGCACACCCGCGATCGACAGGTAGTTGACGTCGTGGCCGACGTCGTGTGCGAGCGGACCGTCCTGGCCCCACCCCGTCATGCGCGCGTAGATCAGTCGTTCGTTGCGGGCGCGGCAGTGCCCGGGCCCGACCCCGAGCCGTTCCGCGACCCCGGGCCGGAAGCCCTCGAGCAGCACGTCGGCCCGCTCGCACAGCCGCAGCACGACGCCCGGGCCGTCAGGATGCTTGAGGTCGACGCCGATGCTCCGGCGACCGCGATCGATCACCGAGTACGCCGCCGCGCTGCCGCCCGCGACCGTGCGCCCGGTCGCGACGTCGCTCGCCCGATCGACGCGCAGCACCTCCGCGCCCAGGTCGGAGAGCAACATGCCCGCGAACTGCACCGGCCCGATGTTCGGCAGCTCGATCACCTTGATGCCGGCCAGCGGCCCGGTCATACGCCATTGTCCAATCTGTTTGGACGCTCAGCCCGTCAGCGGCGGGCCCAGCGTCCAATCTGTTTGGTCAGTCGGTGAGTTTCAGCACCCGGGCTGCGTTCTCGTACAGGAACTTGGGCCACACGTGGTCGCGGAACGGCACGTTCGGCAGCTCGGCGAAGATGCGGTCGATGTCGAGGCCCATCGGGTGGTAGCCGGCGTAGATGATCTTGTCGGCACCACGAGTGTTCGCGAAGTCGACGATGTGCCGGTTGTAGTGCTTGGGCGCGAATGCCGACGTCGAGTAGTGCAGGTTCGGCCACTTCAAGAGCAGCTTCACCATCAGCTCGGTCCAAGGCTCGCCGCCGTGGCGCGTCACGATCCGCAGCTCCGGGAAGAACCAGCACACCTCGTCGAGCAGACCGGTGTACTGCGGGCCGTAGCGGATACGCGGTCCCGGCACGCCCGCGTACACGAAGATCGGGATGTCGAGCTCGACGCACTTCGAATAGATCGGATACATCTTCTTGTCGTTCAGCGGCACCTGCGGGATGAGCCCGGTGCCCCAGCAGTGCGTCGCCTTGGCGCCGTGCACGCGCACGGCCCGGTCGAGCTTGCGCACGGCGTCGATGCCCTCGTTGGGGTCGACGTTGCTCGACGGCACGAAGCGGTCGGGGTACCGCTCGATCGCGACCTTCGCGTTCCCTTCGGTCGGGAGCCCGGTGAGCGCCTTGCGGATGCCGTGCTGGTCCATCTTCTGCACGAGCATCTCGACGGGGTCGTCGACGCGGTCGTAGTGCGGGACGCCCTTGAACATGTACTGGGCGGGGAACTCCCACTCCTGGCTGTCGGTGTCATGGGTCTGGCGCCGGATGAAGTCGTAGTGCTTCGCCTGTTCCTCACGCGGCGCCGGAAAGCCGATCATCGTGTCGATCGCGCCGACTTCCGCCCGCGCCTTTTCAAATGCTTCTGCACTCATGGCGCGGGAGGCGTCTTCTCGGGCAGCTTGAACACGCGTTGTGCGTTCTCGCGCAGGAACTTCGGCCACACATGGTCGCGCAGCGGCACGTCGGGCAGCTCACGGAAGATGCGGTCGTACGACAGACCCGCCGGGAAGTAGCCCGACCAGATCACCTTGTCGGCGCCGCGCGTGTTGGCGAAGTCGATGATGTCCTTCGGGTAGTACTTCGGGGCGAACGCCGTCGTCGAGTAGGAGAGGTTCGGCCACTTCAACAGCAGCTTGGCCGCGAGCGCGGTCCACGGCTCGCACCCGTGGCGGGTCACGAATTTCAACTCGGGGAAGAACCAGCAGACCTCGTCGATGAGCCCGACCTCTTGCGGTGCGTACTGCAGGCGCGGACCGGGAACTCCCGCGGTCGAGCAGAAAGCGACGTCGACCTCGATGCACTTCGCGTAGATGGGGTAGAACATCTTGTCGTTGAGCGCGACCTGCGGGTACAGGCCGGACGGGAACGCACCGACGGCCTTGAGGTCGAACTCGTTCGCGTACCGATCGATCTTTCGCACCGCGTCCATGCCGTCGTTCGGGTTGATACCGATGCTCGCGAAGAAGTGATCGGGAAGATCGCGCACCGCGCGCCTGCCGACCTCGTCCTCGACGCCCACGATCGCCTGCGTGATGCCGTGACGCTGGTGCTCCAGGAAAAGCATCTCCACGGGGTCGCCCATGTCGTCCGCATCCCACTTCGGCACGTTCTTGAACATGTAGCCGGCCGGGAACTCGAGGTCGCCCTCCTTGGTGGCCGCGTCGTGCGATCCCTTCCGGATGAATTCGTAGAACTCGAACATGTCGTCGCGCGACTTGGGGAAGCCGACTGCCGTGTCGACGACACCACCGGCAAGGGCGCGCTGGTATGCGTTCACTGGAGGTTGAAGACGCGCTGCGCGTTCTCGCGGAGGAATTTCGGCCACACGTGGTCGCGGAACGGGACGTCCGGCATCTCCTTGAAGATCCGGTCGAGCGACAACCCCATCGGGTAGTAGCCGGCGTACATCACCTTGTCGGCACCCCGCGTATTCGCGAAGTCGACGATCGCCTTCGGGTAGTAGCGGGGTGCGAATGCCGACATCGAGTAGTAGAGGTTCGGCCACTTGAGCAACAGCTTGGCCGCGAGATCGGCCCACGGCTCGCAGCCGTGACGCGTCACGAACTTCAGCTCGGGGAAGTACCAGCAGACTTCGTCGATCAGCCCGACGTACTGCGGTGCGAACGGCACTCGTGGCCCCGGCACACCCGCACACACACAGATCGGGATGTCGAGCTCCACGCATTTGGCGTACAGCGGATAGAACTTGGCGTCGTTGATGGGCACTTGGGGGTTCAGCCCGGCCGGGAACGCGGTCGCGGCCTTCACGCCCAACTCTTCGACGGCGCGCCGGAGGTCGCGCACGGCGTCCATGCCGCGGTTCGGGTCCACCTCGTAGCTCCCGAAGAACCGATCGGGATATGTGCGCACCGCGCGCAGCGAATCGGCGCTGCGCTCCTCGTGAAAGGAGATCCCGAGCATCCCGCGCTCGATACCGAACCGGTCCATCTGCTCGAGCAGGAACCCCACCGCGTCCTCGCCGGGCTCGGGGTGCGGCACGTCCTTGAACATGTATTGCGCCGGGAATTCGAAGTCCTCGAGCGATTCGCGATCGCGGAGATTCGCCCGCAGGAACTCGTATGTGCGCTTCGCGTCGGGGAAGGGCGGGGCGATCATCAGGTCGATCACCCCGACATTGCTCGGCATCGGCATCTTTGTCGGCGTCTCCTGTGGTCGTCCCGGAGCCGGGAAGCGAACGTAGCCGCCCCGTCCCGAATGGGTCAGATCCACCCTCAGCGGTCCGGTACGCGCTGCCGTTCTGCCGGATTTCTCGACGGTGTGCGTACCGGACGGGCGCGGGCCGCCGATTTGTGATGCGATAGGCGCGGGGTCGAGTGCGGGGCTCGTCGATCAACGGTGGAGTGCAACGGAGCGCAGTGGGGGGCACGAATTCCCGTTGCGGTCCCGTCATCGCGAGGTTCTTGTGAACTTGAAGACGGCGGCGCGTCGGCTGGGCGTGCACTATCAGACCGCGTACCGCTGGGTGCGCAGTGGACAGCTCGTCGCGGTGAAGGTCGGCGCGGGATACGAGATCAGCGACGCCGCGCTCGAACGCTTCGAGGCACAACGTGTCGCGCTCGAGCGTGTGCCCGAGCCGTCGGCGACGCCGACCAATGTGCAGTCCGCGCCCGAGACGCGCAAGCACGCGCTAGAGGTACTCGACCAGATGGTGGACGCCGTCACCGTGAACGCGCGCCCGATCATCGAACGCGGCGGACACTTCGGTGCAGACGTACTGGGTGACGCGGTCATCGTCGCCCTCCGCGACGACGACGGCGAGATCGCGGTCGCACACATTGCGCATCGCGATCCGGTGTCGGAGGTCGCGCTCGCCGCCGTTGCGTATGAGGTGCCGTTCGCTCTCGAGATCGCGCGCCTCGTCGTGCGTACCGGTGCGCCGATGTTCGTCCCCCAGGTGCCGCAGCGTGACGTTCGCCGTTCCCTGCGGCCCGAGCTCCACGAGTTCCTGCTCGGAGGAGGCTGCTACAGCTTGATCACCGTGCCGATCGGCACCGACGAGCGCATCGACGGCGCGTTGATGGCCGTGCGCGACGGCCCGGGGCGGCCGTACGAGCGCGAGGACATCGACTTCGTGTCGGCGCTCGGTGCTCGCATCTCACTCGCGCATGCTCGGGCAGCCCATTCGGTCACGGCGAAGGACGCGCGACAACGCCTGGTCGACACGGTCCGGAGCTTCCTTTCGGAGTACGAGCGCATGGAAACGGTTTCCCGTTCGGCGCTCGACGAGCTCCTCGAGTCAGTCGCGGGCGACGATCCCGAATCGCGTGTTGCGGTTCTCGATCTCGATCTCCGCCACCTGGGCTGTACGAAGGCGTATGCAAACCAGCTCGGTCAGGATCGCACACGCGTCGTCACCGCCGCGCTCGGCACACTGGTCGCGGACGCGCTGCCGCTGTCTCGCAGCTTCGACGAGGTGCTCGTCGGCGAGCTCGACTTCCGCACCGTCGACATCCAACCGGTCGCGGCGGCGTCGCCCGTGACGCTCCATGCCGCGATGATCCGCGGCGCGGATGCAACACCCTGGTGCATCGTCGTCGTCGCGACTCCGGTGCCGCAGCTGCCGCCCGACGTGGTCCCGAGCCGGTACATACGGTCGGTGCCGTTTCCGGCTCCGACGAGCACCGCGTAGCCGCTCGCCGCGTTTCGATAGGTTCCGTGACGTGCCGGACGCGCCCGACTGGGGACACGCACGCGAGCTCGAATCAGTTCGCGGTCGGGTGGCGGTCGCGGGTGTCGGTGAGACGGCGTACACAAAGGCCTCCGGACGCACGGCGCGCGAGATCGGTGCCGAGGCGGCCGAGCGGGCGATCGCCGACGCAGGCCTCGATCCCGCGGACATCGACGGTCTCACGTGGTCGCGCGCGATGGGCGACTTCGACGCCGATGCATTCCACGAGCATTTCGGGACCTCGCACGACCTGTGGACCTCGCCGTGGGGTGGCGGCATGGCGTGGGCCGCGACCGCGCCGTACCTCGCGGCCGAGGCGATCTCAGAGGGCAAGGCGCGCCACGTGCTGAACGTCTTCTCGGTGGCGTGGGCCACCCAGCGCGGGTCGATGACCGGCGGTCCGGGCGAGGTGCACGCGACGCAGTCGAGCAAGCAGAACCTCGAAGTGCCCTTCGGCTGGTTCCCGCAGCCGGTGTACTTCGCGACGATCATGCGCCGGCACATGATCGAATTCGGTACGACCGCCGAACAGTTCGGTGCGATCGCGGTTGCATGCCGCCGGCACGCGAACCTCAATCCCGACGCGGTGATGCACGGACGTCCGATGACGATGGACGACTACCTCGCGGCGCCGTACCTCGCCGAGCCACTTCGGCTCTTCGATTCGTGCCTGATCTCCGACGGCGGCGCCGCATATGTGACGACGAGCGTGGAACGAGCGCGCGACCTCGAACAGCCACCGGCGGTCGTGCTCGGTGTCGGCGAGGGGTACTCGGGCGCCGGTGCGCACTGGGCGCAGCAACGCGCGTTCACCAGCACACCCCAGGTGTTCTCGGCGCCGGGTGCGTTCGCCATGGCCGGCATCGACCCCGCGGACGTCGACGTGCTCACGGTGTACGACCCCTTCACCGTGGTCAGCCTGATGCAGATCGAGGACATGGGATTCTGCGCGAAGGGTGAGGCCGGCGCCTTCGTGGAGGGCGACGCCCTGTTCCACGACGGCGGAACGCTGCCGTTCAACACGCACGGAGGCCTGCTCTCGCACGCCTACGTGCTCGGGATCGCGCACGTCGTCGAATGCGTGAAGCAAATTCGCGGCACCGCACCGGCGCAGGTCCCGAACTGCGAGGTTGCGGTGTACGGCGGCTACACGGGTCACATGGCGAGCACGCTCGTGCTGGCAAAGGACGCGTAGCTCGTGCCGATCACGCGCGCCGACTTCCCGCTGCCCGACCTCGGTGATCCCCTCAGCGCGCCGTTCTTCGCCGGCGCGGCGGCCGGCGAGCTCCGGATACCGCGGTGCGAGGAATGCGGCGCGTACGTGTGGTATCCGCAGGAGACGTGTCCGGCCGACGGTGGCATGCTCGTGTGGACACCGGTGTCGGGCCGCGCCACGCTGTTCTCCTGGGCGGTCGTACGGCGCGCGTTCCTCCCCGCGTTCGAGGACAAGGTGCCTTTCGTCACCGCGCTCGTCGCGCTCGACGAGGATCCTGCGGTTCGGATCGCGACGTACATTGTCGACACCGACCCGGACGCGCTCGTGCCCGACGCCCCGGTCGAGGTCCAGTTCCGCGACCTGTCGTTCTCCACCGTCCCGCACGCGTCGGTCGTCGTTCCCATGTTCCGGGAGCGGCGATGATCTACGACGGGTTGCGCGTCGTCGATTGCACGGCGGGGATCGCGGGTGCGTACTGTGCCAAGTTGCTCACCGACCTCGGCGCCGACGTCGTGCACGGCACACCGATCGGCGAGGATCCGCTGTTCGTCTACCTGCGAACGTCGCAGCGCCACGCCGCCGATCTCGCGCCGTGGCTCGACGCCGCGGACGTCGTCGTCGTCGGTGAACCGGGCACGGCTCCCTCCGGCCCCGATCCTCTGGTCACGATCTCGATCACGCCACTCGGCCACGGCGGTCCGGACGACGGGCTCGAGCTCACCGAAGAGGTCCTGCAGGCGCGGAGCGGCAGCCTCGCGGGACACGGGCACATGCATCTCCCGCCGCTCACCGTCGGCGGACGGCTCGCCGAGTACATCGTCGGCGCGTTCGCGGCGCTCGGCGGCCTCACCGCGTGGATGCGCGCGTCGCGTACCTGCGTGCCGGAGCGCGTCGACGCGTCGATGCTCGAAGCGATGCAGATGACGTACGTGACATACCCGACGTTGTTCTCACGGTTCCCCGGCGGCCGGGAGCACGCCTTCCGCTGGGTGATGATCCCGGGCAACGAACCAACCGGCGACGGCCGGTACGCCGGCATCACGACGGTCACCACGCAGCAATGGCAGTCACTGGCGCGCCTCATCGGCCGCCCCGACATGGCCGACGACGACCAGCTGGGCACGATGCTCGGGCGCTTCATGCGCGCCGACGAAGTGAACGCCTCGCTCCACGCGTGGACGACCGCGCACACCGCGGACGAGGTCGTTGCCGCGTGCGTCGACGCGCGCGTCCCGGCCACGATCGTCGGCAACGGTGCCGAGCTCCCGCGCTTCGACCATCTCGTGGCACGGAGCGTGTTCGTCACGCAGCCCGGCGAACGCTGGATCCGGCCTCGAGCGCCGTTCCGTTTCCATGCCGTGCGCGATCGCGAGCTGACGCCGCCGAGGGAGGCGGCCGGCGCGTGGCCGGCGGCTCCCGCGCGCGTGCCGGTACCCGACGCGCCGGGGGAGCGGCCGCTGACGGGTGTGAAGGTGCTGGACTTCACCGCGTTCTGGGCGGGACCGTTCGCGACCGCGTGGCTGCACGCGATGGGCGCCGACGTCATCAAGGTCGAGGCCGTCCAACGGCCCGACGGCATTCGGTTCAGCGCGGCCGTGCGACCGCACGAGAACCCCAAGTTCTACGAGCTGTCGCCGCTGTTCCACGCGGTCAACCTGGGCAAGCGCGGCATCACGCTGGATCTCGGTCAGCCCGACGGGCTTGCGATCGCAAAGCAGCTCGTCGCGCGCTGCGACGTGATCGCCGAGAACTTCACGCCTCAGGTGATGGACCGGTTCGGGCTCGACTGGGACGCGGTGCACACGCTCAACCCCGGCGCGGTCTATCTCCGCATGCCGGCCTTCGGGCTGTCGGGCCCGTGGCGTGAGCGCGGCGGCTTCGCGCAGACGATGGAACAGCTCACGGGGATGGCGTTCGTGACCGGCTACGAGGGCGGTCCGCCGATCATCCCCGGCGGTGCCGTCGACCCGATGGTCGGCACGCATGCAGCACTCGCGGTCGTGGCCGCCCTCGAGCACCGAGCGCGCACGGGCACGGGCCAGTTGGTCGAGGTGCCGCTGGTCGAGGTCGCGACCGCGGTCACCGCCGACCAGGTCATCCGTCACGCCATCGACGGCACACTGCTCGGCCGCCGCGGCGAGCGCGGGGTCTACCGATGTACTGGAGCGGGAGATGACGTGTGGGTCGCGATCGACCGCGCGCGCGACCCGATGTCCGACGAGGAGCGCGCCGCATGGTGCGCGACGCGTTCGCCGGAGGACGCAGCCAAGGACGCGCTCGCGCAGGGCGTTCCCGCGGCACCGATGGTGCCCGGCCATGCGACGCTCGCGGACCCGCAGCTGCGCGGCCGCGGCTTCTTCGAGCCCGTGACCCACGCGCTCGTCGGAAGCCACGACTACCCGACGTGGCCGGTACGGATGTCGGCAGGGCCCCATCGATTCTGGCGCGGACCGGCGCCGACACTCGGTGAGCACACGTCCGAGGTCCTGCGGGGCGAGCTCGGTCTCGATGACGACGACCTCGCACGCCTCGAAGCCGAGCACGTCACCGGTACGACGCCCCGGATTTCCCGATAATTGCGGTCGTGAGCGTGAGCACCTGATGCTGCGGAGGGACCCGGCCGAGCGCGAAGAGGTCGAGGACGCGCTCGTCGACGGCGACGTGCCGTATCAGCGCGGTACTGCGCAAGCCGCACTCCGCAATCGCGATTTCCGGATCGTGTACGCGGGCACGTTTGCGTCGAACGTCGGCACGTGGATGCAGAACGTCATCCTCGGTGCGTACATGCTCGACGTGACCGGCAAGGGCAGCTGGGTGAGCCTGGTGTTCTTCGCGCAGCTCGGGCCGCTCCTGTTCCTCTCCCTCACCGGCGGTGCGCTCGCCGACACCGTCGACCGACGTCGGTTGCTCGTCACCCTCCAGCTCATCCAAGGTGTCCTCTCGCTCGGTCTCGCGGCGATCGTGTGGAGAACGGACTCGTCGCCGTGGGTGATCGTTGGCATCGTCTTCGCGATCGGGATCGCCAACGCGCTCGGCGCACCCGGGCTGAGCTCGATCCTGCCGACGCTCGTGCCGCGTGAGGACATGCCCGGCGCGGTCGCGCTCATGTCCGTGCAGATGAACCTGTCGCGTGTCATCGGACCCGCGATCGGCGGCCTGATCTACACGAGCCTCGACGCCGGGCCTGTGTTCGCGATCAACGCCGCCACGTACCTGTTCGCAGTCCTGGGCCTCGTGTGGGCACGCTACGCGGGGCGCACGAACGCCGTCATCGACGAGCGTGGTATTGCGCGGCTGTTGTCGGGCGTGCGCATCGCGCGTCGCGATCCATTGATCCGGCACGTGTTGATCACGCTCGCCACGTTCTCGTTCTTCTCGCTGCCGTTCGTCGGCATCATGGGGGTCATTGCGAAGTTCAACCTCGGCATCGCGCCGAAGAGTGGCGAGTTCGGGCTGTTGTACGCCACGTTCGGGCTGGGGGCGGCCCTGGGCGCGGTGACCGTCGGCACCGTGCTCGCCACCCGGTCCAAGGTCGGGCTCCTGCGCGCGGGCTTCATCGCGTTCGCGGTCGTGCTCGCAGCGTTCGCGCTCGTACGCAACGCCGCAATGGCTTTTCCCGTCGTGGCGTTGCTCGGCTACGTGTACTTCCTCGTGGTCACGTGCCTCTCCACCGTGCTGCAGGACCACCTTCCCAACGAGGCGCGGGGCCGGGTCATGGCGTTGTGGATCATGGGGTTCGGCGGCACGGTGCCACTCGGGGTGCTCGCCGCGGGGCCGTTCAGCGAGCACCACAGCACCGAGGTGCTGCTCGTGGGCGCGGTCTGGGCACTCGTGCTCGCGCTGTGGTCGAATGCGGAGCGGCTCCGTCGAAAGGGCGCTTCCGATGTCTGAACCCCACGCCGTCGGCTACCGCGCGTTGCGCGGCCGCGTCCGAGAGGTCGTCGAATCCGCCGATCCGGCCTCGGTCGACGGCCCGTCGCCGGCAACGCCGGGCTGGACCGTGCACGACGTCCTCGCGCATCTCGTCGGGGTGACCGACGACGTCGTGCACGGGCGGCTCGACGGCGTCGCCACCGACCCGTGGACCGCCGCGCAGGTCGAGGCGCGGCGCGGCGTGCCGGCGAACGAACTGCTCGGCGAATGGGACGCACATGCCGAGCGCTTCGAGCCGATGCTCGGCGCCGCGCCGATGGAGATCGCAGGGCAGGCACTCTTCGACGCGGCCACGCACGAGCACGACATCCGCTGTGCGCTCGGCCGGCCCGGCGCGCGCGACAGTGACGCGCTCGCGTTGGCGTGGGAGTGGCTCGTCGCGACCCGGCCGACGACGAGCGCGCCGACGATGCGGTTCGTCACCGAGGAGGACGACGTGGTCGTTGGTGGGGGAGAGCCCGTCGCGACCGTGAAGGCCAGCCGCTTCGAGATCTTGCGCGCCACGACCGGCCGTCGCAGCACGAGCGAGATCGAGAGCTACGGGTGGGACCCGTCGCCCATGCCCGAGCTGCTGATCGTCGCCGAGATCTTCGCCCTCCGCTCCGAGCCACTCAACGAATAGCCGTTCGTCAGCGGTCGAGCTCACGCAGGACGTTGACGACATTGCGGCCGATGACGTCGAGGTTGTAGCCACCCTCCTGGACGACGACCGTCGGGAGCGCAACCTCCGAGAGCGCGGCGCCGATGCGCGTGTAGTCGCCGGCGACGAGTCGGAACGTGTCGGGGTCCTCGAGGGCGGTGTCGACGCCGAGGGACACGAGCACACCGTCGGGTCCGAACTTGCGGACGGCCGTGAGCGCCGCGTCGAGCGCGGGTCCGTACGCGTCCCATTCGGTGCCCGCCGGCAACGGGAAGTTGCGCGTGCAATCCTCACCGGCGCCCCAGCCGCGCTCACGCGCGAACCCGAGGAAGAACGGGTACTCGTCGGCGGGGTCCGCATGCAGGGACACGAACAGCACGTCGTCGCGGTCGTAGAAGATCTGCTGGGTGCCGTTGCCGTGGTGGTAGTCGACATCGATGATCGCAACCCGCGCGCCGCGGTCGGTCCACGCCTGCGCGGCGACCGCGACGTTGTTGAGATAGCAGTAGCCCGCGAAGGAGTCTGTCGCGGCGTGGTGCCCCGGCGGCCGGGCGAGCGCATAGGAGACCGGCACGCGGCCGTCGGCGACGGCCTCCCACGCGGAGAGCGTGATGTCGACGGCGGCGATCGACGCCGCCCAGGTGCCCGCGAGCACCGGATCGCTGTCGTGGGAGTACCAGCCGAGCTGCGCGATCACGTGCGGCGGCTCGTCGTAAGGCTGTCCACGGATCGCACGCGCATACGCGACGGCTTCGGAGTCCACGTCGAGGCCCGTCGCCGCGCGCCACCTGTCATGGGCGCGCTCGAGGAACTCGAGGTACTCGGGCGGGTGGATGCGCCGGACGGGTTCGAGCCCGAACGGCGTGGGCGCGTTCGGGCCGCCGAGCCCGGCATCCGCCAGGGACGCAACGATACGGTCGACCCGCTCCGGCACCTCGGGTGGCGCAACGAGCTGCCCGCGGTCGAGGAACGGCCGCCGCGGATGGTGGGCGCGGTGTGCGTCGGACCCGAACGTCAGCATCAGCGAAAGCTATGGATCGTTGGCGAAGCCGTGGCACGCCTGTTCGATCGCGGCGCGCAACATCGCCGGTTCGAGCTCGGGCACCGTGCAGCCCGGACCATCGAGATGGACCGTGTGTTGCGCCGAATAGTGCCGCACCGTCAACTCGAGCCGCGAATCGCGCGACCCCGTCACGCGCAACACGAACGTGCAGCCCTGGGCGCGGCCTTGCACGCCCGCGAAATCGTCCTCGCGCGGCGGCGGTACGAACTCCGCGGTCATCTCCTCCGCGAGCAGCAGAAGGGCGGCATTCGCCCGGCCCTGGTGCCGGATCCATTTCTGACGACGGCCACGAAGCGCCACCCGCACAGCATCGACGCTTGCGGCTCCCAAGTAAAAGACCCTCGATACGCTGGGGCGCGATGAGCGTGCAGGTCGTTGCCGTCGACCTCGCCCTGCCGGCCGCCGTGGTCGCCCGACTCGATGCGCTGCTCCCGGCCGCCGAACGGACCGCTCGACCCACCGTCCGGGTCCTGCGCGCGAGGACGCGCGAGTTGCTCGGCGCCCGGCTGGGCATTGCCCCGCACGCCCTCGAGGTGAGTCGGCGCTGCCGACACTGCGGGCATCCCACGCACGGCAAGCCGATGCTCTCCGGCGCGCCCGACATCTCGTTCAGCGTCAGCCACTCGGGAACCATCGGAGTGATCGCGGTCGCGGGCGGCGAAGGCGTGCACGTCGGCGTCGACATCGAGCAGGTGCGACCGCGCGCGAACCTCGCCGGGCTCGCGACGCGGACCCTCGGTCCCGAGGCGCTCGCGGCGTGGCATGCCGCGCCGGAATCCGAGCAGCTCACCCGTTTCCTCCACGCATGGACGGCCAAGGAGGCATATCTCAAGGCCGTCGGCACGGGAATCACGATCCGGCTGTCGGAGGTGCCCGAGCAGCCGGTCGGCTGGTCCGTCGAGCGGCTCTCCGTCGCGGACGGGTACGTGGCCGCGCTCGCCCGAAGGATCAGCGCGAATGGCGGAACTGGAGGCTGAGGCGCGGACCGGCAGACGCGACCTTCGGCACCGAGTGTTCCCAGGTTCGCTGCGACGCGCCGCCCATCACGAACAGGTCGCCAGGAACGAACGTGAACGCCCGCGTCTCCCGGTGCCGGGATTTACATCGCATTCGCAGCGTGCGCGGCGAGCCGAGTGAGATCAGCGCGACGACCGGGTCGATGATCTCGGCCGGGATGCGGTCGCCGTGCCACGCCACGCTGTCGCGACCGTCTCTGTAGAGCGCGGCGCCCACGCCGTCGAACTCGCGGTCGTATCGGGCCGAGAGCGCGCCGGCCATCGGCTCGATGACCGACGGCAACGAAGGGTCGTCGAGCGCGACGCCGTACCACGCGATCAGGCGCGGCTCGTCGACCATGCGTTCGTACATGTGCACGCGGCGCTGCGTCCACGGCGCGCGTTCGACGATCGCGGCGAACAACGTGCCGGCGCCGTGCACCCAGCCCGGCACGTGCTCGACCCACGCCGACTCGTCGAGCTCCACGCGCCGCACCGCGGTGAATTGCGCGTCGAAGCCGGGCGCGCCATCGCACGCGTCGAGCAACGACGGCTGCCACAGCAGCGAACGGGTGTTCGCCATTGCGCCAAGATAGCGCCAGGGACCACGCATTCGGGCCCCGGCGGTACCCTCGTGAAGTGATCCCGGACGACGCGGACTACACCGACGAATTGGACGACGAGGGCGCCCCGCACGCGGCGCCCGCGCCGATCGAGCGGTTCCATCGATCGTCGCTCGGCACGATGCTCGCGGCCGGCATGTTCGGCCTCCGCGACGTCCTCGAACCGCCCAAGGACGAGACGCCGGCCATCGTCGAGGACTGGGCGGGCGGTGAGCCGTTCGACGACCCGTACGTGATGCGGCTCGACCCGGAGAACCCCGAGGATTCCATCGTGATGATCCGCCCGTGGCTCAAGAAGCCGTCGGGAACCACGGACTGAGATCGACGCGCCGGCCCTCCTCGGCCGCGACGTAGGCGCCGTACACGACCACGACGACGTCGCGACCCAGACCGGCGTCGGCGCGCGGCGGGCGGTCCTGTACGACCGCCTCCGCGAAGTCCTGCATCTCCTGCGGATATCCCTGCATCCACTCCTCGTCGGGTGACGGCTGCGACCAACCCGCGTGGGTCTCGAGCTTCTCGCTCAGGTACGCCTGCTCGAGCACCTGGGCGTCGGGCGCGTATGCACGCACCGCGCTGTTGGGATTGAGGTTCGCCTCGACGACCGTGTTGGTTGCGTACACCGTCATCTGGTTCTTCACGCCGCCGAGCGTCGTGTCCGAGCCGACGATCTCGGCGACCGTGCCGTCGTCGAAGGTGCACACGAGCAAACCGAAGTCCTCCACGTCCTCGTAGCCCGATCGGATCGGTGTGGCTCGGCCGTCGAATGCGGCAGCCTTCGTCAGCGATCGGGTCTCGGCGATCACCGAGGCCGGCCGCGCACCACCTTCTCCTCCTCGTCGTTTCAGGTGCAGTGCGGCACCCAGCGGATGGCAGCCCTTGCCGAGCAGCGCACCGCCGCCCGCGGTGATCCAGTGCTTGTTCGGCTCGGAATGCGTGCCGCTGTGCGACTCCTCTCCCTGTATGCGCAGGATCGCGCCACCGGCGACGTCGAGCAGCGCAGCTGCCTTCGCGACCGGCGGTGCGTAGACCCAGTTCTCCGCGTAGCAACACCACCGACGGGCTGCGCGGGCGGCCGCCACGACGGCGTCGGCATCGGCCACCGCGCGGTCGAGCATGGCGCGCGCGGCGAGGTCGCGGCGCGCAACGAAGCAGCCGGTGAGCGGCTTCTCGACGACCACGTGCTTCCCCGACGCCAGCGCGTCGAGCGCCAGCGGCGCGTGCAGATGGTTCGGGACGCACAGGTCGACAACGTCGACGTCGGGGTCGGCGAGGACGTCGGCCGCGCGCTTTTCGGAGCGTGTCGTGGCGACCGCGACGATGTCCACGTCGATCCCGTGCACGCGCTGCCACGCGTCGATGTGCAGGCGGGAGGCGAAGCCGCCACCGATCATGCCGATACGCAGCCGCTCCATCACACGTCCTCGGCGAGGATCCGCTCGCGCGCCACGGTGAAGCGCGCGAGCTGCTCGGGCCGTACGGTGACCCCGAGACCCGGCCCCCCGGGCACGGCGAGCCCGCCGTCTTCGAGAACGAACGGCTCGGTGAGGTCGCCGTCCGGGCCGAAATAGCGGTCTGACGCCGAACAGTCGCCGGTCATCGTGAAGCCGGGCAGGGCCGACAACGCCACGAGCACCGCCCGGCCGATCCCCGTTTCGAGCATTCCGCCCGCGACGGCCGGCACTCCGGCGGCAACGCACACATCGTGCACGGCGCGGGCCTCCGCGATCCCGAGACGAGCGGGCTTGATGCTCACGACGTGCGCTGCCCCGCAGGTGATGGCGTCGCGCGCGACCGTCGCGCTCGTCACGCTCTCGTCCAGGCACAAGGGCGAACGAATGCGCGAGGCGAGCGCGGCATGGTCGGCGAGGGCGTCGGCCGCGAGCGGCTGCTCGAGACATTGGAGATCGAACGGGTCGAAGGTCGCCAGGGTCGCGGCATCGGCAAGGGTGTAGCTGCCGTTCGCGTCTGCGGCGAGCGGAAAGCCGTCACCGACCGTTCCCCGCGCCGCGTGCAGCACCGCGCGGTCGCGACCCGGTTCGATCTTGCACTTGATGCGCCGGTATCCGGCCTCGACGTAGCTCCGGAGCAGCGCGCCGAAGCGCGCCTCGTCGTCACAGAAGCCGATGGCAACGCCGGCGTCGACATGGGAGCGGGCCGCGCCGAGATGCGCGGCGAGCGATACGCCGTCACGGCGCAGGCGGCCGTCGAGCAATGCGCACTCGAGCGCCGCGCGCGCCGCGCCATGGCCACGGATGGCAGGCATTGGTACGCGCGCGAGCAGAGGTGGCAGCAGGTAATCGCGCAGGACGAGCCGAGCGGTGTCGATCGTGTCGGGGGCATAGGCCGGCGTCGTGAGCGCCGCGCACTCACCCCAGCCCTCGCCGGCGTCGCCGCGTATGCACACGAGCAACGCCTCTTTCGTCGAGGTTTCGCCGGTCGCCGTGCGAAAGGGCTCGACCAGTGGCATGCGGACGCGGAAGAGCTCGGCCTCGTGGAGTATGGAGCCGAGCGTACGCGCGAACGAGCCCGGGCTTGCGGCCCGGGCTCGCACGCGTGATGACCGTACGGGGAGAGAACCTCAGCGGCGCTTCGCCGTTGCCTTCTTCTTCGTGGCCTTCCGCGCCGGCGCCGCCTTGCGCGCAGTCGCCTTCTTGGTCGTCTTCTTCGCGGTTGCCTTCTTCTTGGCGGGCGCCTTGCGTGCGCCCTTGCCCGACAAGACCGCGTCCTTGAACGCCTTCAACGGCGTGATGCGCGCGACACGCTTGGCGGCGACTCTCACCTGCTCGCCGGTGGCGGGGTTGCGAGCCATGCGCGCAGGCCGGTCGATCCGCCGGAACTTGGCGAAGCCCGAGATGGCAACGTCTTCACCGGTCGCCACCGTCGAGGTGATCAAATCGGTGAGCGATGTCAACACGTCGTCCGCCTGCTTGCGGCTCCATTCGTTGCGCTCGGCGAGCTCGTTCAGCAGTTGGCTGCGATTCACTTGACCTCCATCGACCACAGGGCAATGCAGCGAGCATCGTTGCACGATCGACGCGGCGATGGGCGGATCCTGCCGCAAATTTCGGCGTTTTTCTGTGTTTTCTTGGTTTCGGTGGCGAGTTCTCGCTCCCGTTCCCGGCCGGCTCGAGCAAGCCCGGGTCGATCGCCCACCCCGCCTTGCCTCGTGATTTCGCGCGATACATCGCGACATCCCCGCGCGCACCTCGACAAGTTGTTTGAGGTGGGCGTCGAGCGATCAGCCAGATTCGGCAGAGCCGTCCGGCACCGTCTGGACGTCGAGAAGATGCAACGCGGTCTGCGCGAATTCGTCCTCGTTCGGTCCATCGGGATCGACGACCTGGCGCAGCGCGAAGCCGTCGGCGAGGGCGGCGAGAAGATCGACGATCCGATCCAGGTCGGTGTCGGGCCGTGGTCGACGCTGCCACCGTCCGAGAACTGCGCCGTACGCGTCCGCCAGCGCGCGGTGCACGCGCGCTTGGTAGTCACGCACGATCTCGGGCGCCGATGTGGGCCGGATCCCGTCCTCGGCCTCGAGGAACCGGTCCTCGAGCGCGAGCATGACCCCGACCAGGTGCGGGATCGCGATCCGCCGCTGCGTCACGAGGGTGAAGTGCGCCCGCGCGAGAGCCGTGGCCGCGTCGGGCCCTTCGCCGCCGCTCGCCGCGAGCACGGTGAGCCTCGGGCCGAGCAGGAACGTGACCGTGTCGAGCGCCACCCCGAGCAGCTCGTCGAGGTATGCGGAGTCGTCGGCGCGCCAGTAGCGATACCACGTCTGGCGCGAGACGTCGGCCCGTTGGGTGACGGGTCCGGGACCGAGGGCGTGCTCGAGCCCGCGCCGCACCGCGCCCGGGAGGAGCTCCTGACCCGCCGCGAGAAGTTGCCCACGGGTTCTCGCGCGCTTCGCGGTGTACTCGGTCATCCGTCGGGGCCGTTCCGCCGCCGTGAATCGGTCTAAAACGAGACACTATGTCTCTTGTTTGCCGCCTGTCCACTTCGTACCGTGGCGGAGGCCTGGATCGTGCTGGTAGCCACCGGCTGCCAACACCCACCGGGCGAGCCGAACGGACACGAGCGGTCGGTTCGGTGGCGACGGTTCGGTACTCAAGGGTCGCAGTGGGGCACGTGGCGCGTGCACTGTATGTGGTCAGGAGGTGGGGGAGTACCGGGCTCCGCTGGGGGGAGCGTCGCTGAACGCGAAGACGGCCCGCACACCGGCAACGGTGAGGCGGGCCGTTTTCGCGCCCGGGCCCGCACGGCGGGCAGGACAGCGTGAGAGGGTGCGGCGGTGGCCCAGCCGCAGGCCGTTCACGATCCCGACGATTCCCGCCTCGCCGACTACGTCGACCTCTCGGACCCGGACCTTCGGCGCCGCGTCGAGGCCGAGGCCGGGTTCTTCATCGCCGAGTCCCCGCTCGTCGTCCGCCGGCTGCTCGCATCGGGCCGCCGCGTGCGATCCGTGCTCGTCACCGCCGACCAGCACGCCGCACTGCACGACGTCCTGGCGACGGTCGCCGCGCCTGTGTACGTCGCGACCCCGGAGGTGCTGCGTCGAGTCGTCGGCTTCGAGCTGCACCGGGGCGCGGTGGCGTCCGCCGACCGGTGGCCGCTTCCGCCGTTGGCCGGCCTCGTGCGTCGGGCGCGGCGCCTCGCGGTCTGCGAGCGCATCAACGATCACGAGAACCTCGGCGTCGTGTTCCGCAGCGCCGCGGCCCTGGGGGTCGACGCGGTGTTGCTGGACGGCGAGTGCGCCGACCCGCTCTACCGGCGGTGCGTGCGCGTCTCCATCGGCCACGCCGTCACCGTGCCGTGGACCCGGATCGCTGCCCTGGACGAGCTGCGCACGGCCGGATTCACCACGGTGGCGCTCACCCCGCACGTCGACGCCACCGCGATCGACGACGTTGCCTGGCCGGCACGCGTGGCTTTGCTGCTCGGTGCGGAGGGGCCGGGCCTCTCCGAATCCTGGCAGCGCGGGGCCGACGTACGCGTGCGCATTCCCATGGCTGCGGGCGCCGACTCGTTGAACGTCGCGACGGCCGCCGCGATCGCGTTCCACGTCAGCAGGCCGCGTCCGTCGTGATCCGGCCCTCGACCAGCTCGATGCGTCGGGTGAGGGCCAGGCCCGCGAGCAAGGTCCGATCGTGCGTGACGACGAGCACGGTCCCCGCGAAGTTCGCAAGTGCCGATTCGAGCTGTTCGATCGCGGGCAGGTCCAGGTGGTTCGTCGGCTCGTCGAGGACGAGACAGTTGACCCCTTTTGCCGAGAGCAGCGCGAGTGATGCTCGTGTCCGCTCGCCCGGCGACAGCGAGTCCGCCGCCCGCTGCACGTGGCCGGCGCCGAGGCCGAACTTGGCGAGCAGTGAGCGGATCTCCCGTGCCGGCAGCCCGCTGCTCGTTGCGAAGCGCTCCAGCAGCGACGCGTCTCCGGCGAACTCGGCCCGCGCCTGGTCCAGCGCGCCGAAGACGACCCCCGGCCCGATCCAGACCTCACCGGCGTCGGCCACCCGCCGGCCGAGAAGGGTGCGGAGCAGCGTGGTCTTCCCGCTGCCGTTCGCGCCGAGGATCGCCACCCGTTCGCCGTAGTCGACCTCGAGATCGATCGGGCCGAGCACGAAGTCGCCCAGATGCACGACGGCCGCCGCCAACCTCGCGACCACCGCGCCGCTGCGGGGCGCGGAAGCGATCTCCATGCGGAGGTCCCAACCTTCCCATGGCTTGTCGATCGCGGCGGCTTCCAGTCGGGCCAGCGCCCGATCGGTGATCTTGGCCTTGGCCGCCACGTGCTCGCTGCTGTTCCTCCGGAATTGCCGGATGTGCTTGTCGTTCTCGCCGGATTTCTTCACCTTCGCGGTGCCCTGCACCGACCATTGGCGTTGTCGGAGGGCCCGGTCGGTCAGCTCGCGCCGTTGGGCGCGGTACTCCTCGAAGGCCTCCTCCGCGTGACGGCGCGCGGTCGCCCGCTCATCGAGGTACGCCTGCCATCCACCCGAATAGTCCGTCGCGGTGTGCGTATGGTCGTCGAGCTCCAAGACGCTCGTGATCGTCCGGTCGAGGAACGCCCGGTCGTGCGACACGATCATTGCCCCGCCGGTCATGTCGCCGGTGAGGAAACGCTCGAGGCGCGCGAGCCCGGCGAAGTCGAGGTCGTTCGTCGGCTCGTCGAGCAGGAACACGTCGAAGCGGGCGAGCAAGATCGCCGCCAGGCTGGCGCGCGCCGCCTGACCGCCGGAGAGCATGCACATCTCCAGATCGAGCGCGCGTTCCGGCAGACCGAGATCGGCGCAGACCTGCGCGACACGCGCGTGGAAGTCGGCGGCGCCGAGCGAGAGGAACCGCTCGAGCGCATGCGTGTACACATCGTCGGCTCCCACTTGCGCGCCGGCGAGGGCCCGGGCCGCGTGGTCGAGCTCGGCCTCGGCGCCGGCGACACCGGTACGGCGCGCGAGGTATGCCCGCACCGTCTCACCGGCGTGTCGCTCCGGTTCCTGCGGGAGGTAGCCGACGGTCGTGGTCGGTGGAGTTCGTGTGATCGTGCCCGCATCGGCTGGTTCCCAGCCGGCGAGGATCTTGAGCAAGGTGGACTTGCCGGTGCCGTTCGGCGCGACGACGCCGATGCGGTGCTGCGGCCCGACCGTGCACGACACACGGTCGAGCACGACGCGCGGGCCGAAGGATTTGGTGATGTCACGAGCATGAAGCGTCGAGGAGGAGGAAGAAGAAGACGGCATGGCGGCACCTGCAATCGACCCAGAAGGGCGGGGGCTCGGAGGCGGCCGGATCACGACATCGCCCGCCAGGCTACCAGTGGTTCTTGCGTCTCCCGACGACATATATCGTCGCCGAATGTCGCAAGAACCGACCCGCCTGGTGCTCGACGACGGCGAAGCGAAGGGGATACGCGTCGAGGGTGCCCGGCACGCGGGCGACGCGTTCGAGCGGGCGAGATTCGTGGATGTCGACCTCGTACGGTGCGATCTGTCGGGCTGCGACTTCTCCGAGGCGGTCTGGCACCGGGTGACGCTCACCGACTGCCGGTGCAGCAGCATCGAGCTGGGGCAGGCGACGCTCCGCGACGTGACATTCGCCGACTGCAAGCTCGACGACGCGAACCTGCGACTCACCAACCTGCAGCGCGTGCGCTTCGCGTCGTGCGTGCTGGCGGGGGCCGAGCTCGTCGGCGCGCAGCTCGACAAGGTTGCGTTCCCGGTGAGCGACCTCGCGGGCGCGGACATGTCGAACGCACGGTGCGTCGAGGTCGACCTCCGCGGCGCCCGTCTCGACGGCCTGCGCGGCGTGGCGTCCCTGGCGGGCGCGACGATCGGTACCGATCAGCTCATCGGGTTCGCGCCTGCGCTCGCCCAGGCGCTCGGAATCGCTGTGCGAGACGATTGATTCGGCGGGCCGAGGGTTGGCGCGCGCGGCCAAGAGCTGGAACGACCTGTAAGGGACCCGCGCGCGGATCGCTCCCGTCGTTTTCGTACCGCCGCGGATTGCCGTACGCTGCGGCGTGCTGTTCGTCAGCCTGCGCGACTTGGAGTGGCGCAGGCGCCGGTTCCTGATCGGAGTCGTCGCCACCGGTCTGGTATTCGCGCTCGCGGTCGTGCTCACCGGCATCAGCCAGAGCTTCATCAACGAGGTCTCGCGCACGGCCAACGCGTTCGAGGCCGACCAGTGGATCGTCTCCGAGAAGGCGCTCGGACCGTTCACTGCAACGACGATGCTGAACGCGAATCTCGTCGACACGGTGCGCAAAGACCCCGGCGTGTCCGGTGCCTCGCCGGTGTTGATCACGCGGTTCCCGGTGCAGGGGAACTCTCTGCGTGACTCCGGCGTGATCGGTGTGGTGCCGCACGGTCTCGGGGTACCCGAGGTCGTCGACGGCCGCACGATCGAGCGGAGCGGCGAGGCCCTGGCCGACCGGTCGATGCACCGCGGCGTCGGCAAGACGTTCAGCATCGGTGGCGTCCAGTTCGTCATCGTGGGGCGCACGAAGGGCGTCAGCTACTTTGCAGGGCAGCCGACGGTGTTCCTGACGCTCGATGACGCGCAGAAGCTCACCGTCGCCGGCCAGCCGCTCGCCAGCGCAATCGTCGTGCACGGAACCGTCACGCGGCCGCCGGCCAATACGCACGCGCTGTCGAACGCCGACGTGATCAAGGACTTGAAGCGTCCCTTGAAGGCGGCGTCCGGCACCATCGACATCCTGCGCGTGCTGCTCTGGATCGTCGCGGCCGGGATCATCGGCTCGATCCTCTACGTGCAAGCCATCGAACGCACCCGCGACTTCGCGGTGTTCAAGGCCACGGGCGTCGGCGGTCGCGCGCTCGCCGTGGGTCTCGCGTTCCAGGCAATCGTCCTCGCAATCCTCGCGGCGATCGTCGCGATCGGGTTGTCGTTCCTCCTCGCGCCACTGATGCCGATGCCGGTCGAGACGCCCGCATCGGGATTCATCTTGTTGCTGGTTGTGTCCGTGGTGATCGGCGTGCTGGCATCCCTGTTCGGGTTGCGACGAGCGATCTCGGTCGATCCTGCGCTCGCGTTCGGTGGTGCATGATGCCGACTGCGGTGCTCGACGCCAACCTGAAGGTGCGGGATCTCGTCATCGAGTACTCGTCGGGCGGCTACCCGGTGCGACCGATCGACGGCCTCTCACTGGACGCGTCGGCGGGCGAGCTCGTGTTGCTGCTCGGCGCGAGCGGCTGCGGCAAGACGACGTTGTTGTCGGTGCTGGCGGCGATCCTCACGCCGACGTCCGGGTCGGTGAACGTCGCGGGTGTGGAAGTTGTGGGGCTGCGGGGAAGCGCGCTCACCGACTACCGGCGGTCCACGGTGGGCGTGGTCTTCCAAGCGTTCAACCTGGTGCCGTCGTTGAACGCGGTCGAGAACGTCATGGTGCCGCTGCGCGGCGCGGGTGTCGGGCGCAAGATCGCGAAGGAGCGTGCCAAGGCGCTGCTCGAGCGCGTCGACCTCTCCGACCGCATGACGCACCGCCCGGGAGACATGTCCGGCGGACAGCAGCAACGGGTTGCGATCGCGCGATCGCTCGCGCACAACCCACCGGTCGTGCTGGCCGACGAGCCGACCGCGCATCTCGACTACATCCAGGTCGAGGGCGTGCTCAAGCTGATACGTGAGCTCGCCGAGGACGGCCGGCTGATCGTGGTCGCCACGCATGACGAGCGGCTGATCCCGCTCGCCGACCGCGTAGTGAGCATGACGCCGCGCGCGGAGCCGACGGCGCGCGAACCCGTGCGACTCGAGCTCGAGACGGGCGATGTCGTCTTCCGCCAAGGAGATCCCGGCGACCTCGTGTTCGTCGTCGAAGAGGGTGAGATCGAGATCTTCCGCACGCGCGACGACCGCAGCGAGGAAACCGTGGCGGTGGTGGAGGCGGGAAACTACTTCGGTGAGCTGGCGCCGATGTTCGGCCTGCAGCGTTCCGCGTCGGCGCGCGCGAGAAAGCGCTCGCTGTTGACCGGCTACGGCTTGCGTGACTTCCGCGATCGCTTCGACATCTCCGGCCCGAAGGTGTTGACCGACGCCGCGGACTAGTTGTTTCCGGCCACCTCGGCTGCCGACATCTGGCCTGGTTGCTGCACAGATGTCGCGGCGGCGCCGTCCTCGACCGGGGACACAAAAAACGGAGGCGCTTGTATACGCCGATCGATGATCGCGTCGCTCCTCTGATCGTTGTAGGCGTCGCACTCGCCGGGTATAGTCGAACATATGTTCGATACAGTCGGAGGGGTAGAAACTGCGGTCGAAAAGTTGCTGGTGAGTGAGGCCGCGCCGGACCTCGTTCGCCTTTCGAAGGTCCGGAACCAGTTGGAGTTCGCGTGGCTGTGCGCGATCGAGGAGTATGCGCGGTCGGAGGAGTGGGTTGACGAAGGCTTTGCGGTCCCGGCATCGGCGCTGCGGGTCAAGTGCGGGATAACCCAGGGCGGCGCGAACGCGTCGTTGAAGTTGGCGCGGAAGCTGAGACAGTTGCCAGTGGTATCGCGGGCGTTCTCCGCGGGGGAGATCTCGCGGCAGCATGCGGCGGTGATCGCGGAAGGGTGCACGGCGGCGCGAGAGGCGGCGATCTGCGAGCTCGAAGGCGCGATCGTGAACGCGGCCAAGCTGGCGACGCCCAAAGAGCTCGGCGAAGTCATGGCGCGCATCACCGACGCCCTCGATGGTGACGGTGGTGCCGCACTCGCGAATGAGAGGTATGCGCGGCGTCGGTTGCACATGTCCGAAATGTTGGACGGGATGGTGAGGCTCGACGGCCTGTTGGATCCCGAGATGGGTCGACGAATGCGTGCGCAGGTCAACGCCGTGGCGCGCACCCTCAAGAACGGCCAAGACGCGGACCGGACCCCGGCCCAACTGCGCGCCGACGCGCTCGCGGAGCTGTGTGAGATCGGCGTCGCCCATGCCGATGTAGGTGCCGGTCGGGAATCGATGACCGACCCGGCGATTCACATCGATCTCGCTGACATCGAAGACCGCGGAGGGGCCGAAGTCGCGACCGAGATCCGCGCCAATCCCGGCAAGCTTCCGAAGGTCACGCTGCAGCGGATCACTTGCGACTGCCGGATCTCGCGGGTGATCACGGACGGCGCCTCCCAGGTGCTCGACATCGGCCGAGCGTCCCGCAACCCGACCACCGCCCAGTTCCGCGCGCTCGTGGCACGCGATAGGGGCTGTACCTGGCCCGGATGTGACCGGCCTCCAGGCTGGTGTAGGAGCCATCACATATGGCACTGGACCGCCGGCGGTCCGACCAACCTCGACAACCTCCGGCTGCTCTGCGGCTACCACCACCGCATGGCCCACGAAGGCGACCGCGCCCCGCCCTAGTTCCGCGACGCGCGTTCGTCCGGGATGCGCGTCGTCTCGCTCAGTCGGGCCTCGGCGCTCGATCGGGCAACTGCTGAGCGGTGAGCTCGGCGCTTCGAAAGCACCGGCGCTGCGACGTCGTACCTCCGTGGGCGTCGGAATCTGCCCTCCCTGGTATTCGCCGGCCAGTACGTAAACATTCGATAGGGCCTCCGCTACACTGCGCGCTCACGCCGACGGGCCAGTGTTGTCCCGGCGGCCAGTTCCGAAACCGGTGCTGACCGCCCAGAGATCAGGACGACTGCCAATGCCCGAACGCGAGCTGCCGCCGCTGTACGACCCCCGGTTCGAGCATGACGCGTGCGGCGTGGGCTTCGTCGTCGACATGAAGGGCCGCAAGCGCCACACGATCGTCGATCAGGCGCTCACCGCCGTGTGCTGCTTGAGCCATCGCGGCGCGGCCGGTGCGGAGCCGGACACCGGTGACGGCGCGGGCATCCTCGTGCAGACGCCCGATCGCTTCTACCGCGAGACGGTGGGCTTCGAGCTCCCGGCGGCCGGCGCGTACGCGACCGGGATCGCGTTCCTGCCGCCCGACCGGGCGGAACGTACGAAGGACGACGTCGCCAAGGTGCTCGCCGACGAAGGGTTCGACGTGATCGGTTGGCGGGAGGTGCCCGTCGACGCGACGCAACCGGGGGCGTCCGCACGGGAACAGATGCCCGCCTTCGCGCAGGTGTTCGTCGCGAAGAACGGTCTGGGCGGTGACGAGCTCGAGCGCCACGTCTACCTCACCCGCAAGCGCATCGAGCACGAGACCGACGCGTACTTCGCATCGCTGAGCGCGCGAGTTGTCGTCTACAAGGGCATGCTCACCCCCGAGCAGCTGCGCAAGTTCTATCCCGAGCTCGAGGACGAGCGCTTCGAGAGCGCGCTCGCGCTGGTGCATTCCCGCTTCAGCACCAACACGTTCCCGAGCTGGCCGCTCGCGCACCCCTATCGCATGCTCGCCCACAACGGTGAGATCAACACCGTGCAGGGGAACGAGAACTGGATGCGCGCCCGGGAAGGCGTCATGCGCTCCGATCTGCTCCCGGGCGATCTCGAGCGCGCGTTCCCCATCTGCACACCGGGTGCGAGCGACACCGCACGCTTCGACGAGTGCCTCGAGCTGCTCAACATGGCCGGGCGGCCGTTGCACCACGCGATCTTGATGATGATTCCGGAAGCGTGGGAGAACCACGAGAGCATGGATGCGCCGCGCAAGGCGTTCTACCGCTATCACGCGTCGCTGATGGAGCCGTGGGACGGGCCGGCGTCGATCGCGTTCACCGACGGCACGGTGATCGGCGCAGTGCTCGATCGCAACGGCCTCCGTCCGAGCCGCTACTGGGTCACCGACGACGACCGCGTGATCATGGCGAGCGAGGTCGGCGTCCTGGACGTGGATCCTGCGCACATCGTGAAGAAGGGCCGCCTCGAGCCGGGGAAGATCTTCCTCGTCGATACGACGCAGGGCCGCATCATCCCCGACGACGAGATCAAGGCCGACCTTGCCGCGCAGCGCCCGTACGCCGATTGGCTCCACGCCGGAACCGTGTACCTCGACGACCTGCCGCCCCAGTTCCCGCTCGTGCCTCAGCACAGCAGCGCGGTGCAGCAGCAGCGCATGTTCGGCTACACCCAGGAAGACCTGCGCCTGATCATCGCTCCGATGGCGCGCAACGCAGTCGAGTCACTCGGCTCCATGGGCACAGACACGCCGGTCCCGGTGATCTCCGACCGGCCCCGGATGCTGTACGAGTACTTCAAGCAGCTGTTCGCGCAGGTGACGAACCCGCCGCTCGACGCGAACTTCGAAGCACTGGTGACGTCGCTGAACTCCACGCTCGGCCCCGAAGGCAACGTGCTCGACCCGAGTGCCGAATCATGCCGGCAAATCGTCTGCTCCACCCCGATCCTCACGAACGAGGAGCTCGCCAAGCTGCGTTACATCGACGACGGCGAGACGGCCGTCGCGGGATTCACGCCGTTCACCGTGTACTGCCATTACCCGGTCGCCGAAGGCGGCGAAGGGCTGCGCATGGCCATCGACAACGTGCGGACGCAGGTGAGTGAGGCCATCGCCGGCGGCGCGAACCTGATCATCCTCTCCGATCGGTACGCCGACGCGGAGAACGCGCCGATCCCGGCACTGTTGATCACCGCTGCGGTGCACCACCACCTCGTCCGGGAGAAGACGCGCACTCGCGTCGGTCTGATCGTGGAGACGGGCGAGGCGCGCGAGGTGCACCATTTCTGTCTCCTGCTCGGCTACGGCGCGGGTGCGATCAATCCCTACCTCGCGTTCGACACGATCCGCGACCTCGTGCGCGAGCAGGTGATCACCGGCGTCACCGAGCGCAAGGCCGCCAAGAGCTATGTGAAGGCGGCCGGCAAAGGCATCTTGAAGGTCATGTCGAAGATGGGTATCTCGACGGTCGCGTCGTACACCGGCGCGCAGATCTTCGAGGCGGTGGGTCTGCAGAAGTCGCTCATCCAGGAGTACTTCACCGGCACTGCCTCTCGCATCGAGGGCATCGATCTCGACGTGATCGCCGACGAGGTGGCCGCGCGTCACAACATCGCGTACCCCGAGCGTCCCGAGGAGCTCGCGCACCGCGAATTACCGGTCGGTGGCGAGTACCAGTGGCGACGCGAGGGCGAGTTCCACCTGTTCAATCCCGACACCGTCTACAAGTTGCAGCACTCGACCCGCACCGGTCGGTACGACGTCTTCAAGCAGTACACGCAGCTCGTCGACAACCAGGCGCGGCAGCTCGCGACGTTGCGCGGCTTGTTCGAGCTGAAAACCGGCGAGCGGGCAGCGATCCCGATCGACGAGGTCGAGCCGGTGAGCGAGATCGTCAAGCGGTTCTCCACCGGCGCCATGAGCTACGGCTCGATCAGCAAGGAAGCGCACGAGAACCTCGCGATCGCAATGAACCGTCTGGGTGCGCGCTCCAACACCGGCGAGGGCGGCGAGGACCCCGACCGCTTCGTGGCCGATGCCAACGGCGACTGGAGGCGCAGCGCCATCAAGCAAGTGGCGTCGGGCCGGTTCGGCGTGACCAGCGAGTACCTCGTCAACGCCGACGACCTCCAGATCAAGATGGCGCAGGGTGCAAAGCCCGGTGAGGGTGGCGAGCTGCCCGGCCACAAGGTGTACCCCTGGATCGCGAAGACGCGGCACTCGACGCCGGGTGTCGGGCTGATATCTCCGCCACCCCACCACGACATCTATTCGATCGAGGACCTCAAGCAGCTCATCCACGACCTGAAGAACGCGAACAACCGGGCGCGCATACACGTCAAGCTCGTCGCCGAGGTCGGCGTCGGCACGGTCGCGGCCGGTGTGTCGAAGGCGCACGCCGACGTCGTCTTGATCAGCGGTCACGACGGTGGCACCGGCGCGGCCCGCCTGACGTCGATCAAGCACGCGGGCGCGCCCTGGGAGTTGGGGCTCGCGGAGACGCAGCAGACGTTGTTGCTCAACGGCTTGCGCGACCGCATCGTCGTGCAGGTCGACGGCCAGCTGAAGACGGGCCGCGATGTCGTGATCGCGGCGCTGCTCGGCGCCGAGGAATTCGGCTTTGCGACCGCGCCGTTGGTGGTGAGCGGTTGCATCATGATGCGGGTCTGCCACCTCGACACGTGCCCGGTCGGTGTCGCGACGCAGAATCCGGAGCTCCGCAAGAAGTTCTCGGGCAAGCCGGAATTCGTCGTCAACTTCTTCGAGTACATCGCCGAGGAGGTGCGCGAGTATCTCGCCGCGCTCGGTTTCCGGACGTTGGCGGAGGCAATCGGCCACGTCGAGGTGCTCGACACGCGCGCCGCGCTCGACCACTGGAAGGCGCGCGGTCTCGACCTCTCGCCGATCCTCGCGCCGCCGGTGAACAAGTACAGCCAGACGTTCTACAACTCGCGGCCGCAGGATCACGGGCTCGACGAGGCGCTCGACAACGCGTTGATCGCAGGCGCGCTCCCGGCGTTGGAAGACGGCAGCGCGGTGAAGCTGTCGTTCCCGATCAGGAACACGAACCGCACGGTCGGCACCATGCTCGGCGCGGAGCTCACCCGGCGGTGGGGCGGGGAAGGTCTGCCCGTCGGGACGATCGACATCACCCTCGAGGGTTCGGCCGGCCAGAGCTTCGGCGCATTCGTGCCGCAAGGCATCATGTTGCGCCTCGAGGGTGACGCCAACGACTACTTCGGCAAGGGACTGTCGGGCGGCACATTGGTTCTGCGGCCGCCGCGCACGGCGAGCTTCGTCGCCGAAGAGAACATCATCGCCGGCAATGTCATCCTCTACGGGGCGACCGCGGGGAACGTGTTCATCCGCGGGATCGTCGGCGAGCGATTCTGCGTGCGCAACTCGGGCGCGACCGCGGTGGTCGAGGGCGTCGGAGATCATGCCTGCGAGTACATGACCGGCGGGCGCGCGGTGATCCTCGGCCCAACCGGCCGCAACTTCGCGGCGGGCATGAGCGGGGGCTACGCGTACGTGTGGGACACGGATCGCTCGCTGTACCGCCGCATGAACCACGAGATGGTCGACATCGACACCCTGGAGGACGAGGACATCGAGTGGCTGCGCGGGGTCGTGACGATGCACATGGAGCTGACCGGCTCGCCCGTCGCAGAGCGCATCCTGTCGAGCTGGTGGACCCACGTCGAGCGGTTCACGAAGATCTTCCCCAAGGACTACAAGCGCGTGCTCGAAGCACAGCGCGACGCGATCGAGCGCGGTGTCGACGTCGACGAAGCGGTGATGGCGGCGGCACGTGGGTGAAACAACTGGGTTCATGAAATACGACCGGGAGCTGCCGAAGCGCAGGCCGATCCCGTTGCGCGTGCAGGACTGGAAAGAGGTCTACGAGGACTTCCCGCCCGACAAGGTGCGCACTCAGGGCGCGCGTTGCATGGATTGCGGCATCCCCTTCTGCCACACCGGCTGCCAGCTCGGGAACCTGATCCCGGAATGGAACGACCTCGTGTTCCGCGATCGCTGGCAGGCTGCCAGCGAACGGCTGCACGCGACGAACAACTTCCCCGAGTTCACGGGAAGGCTGTGTCCGGCGCCGTGCGAAGCCGCGTGCGTGCTGGGCATCAACGAACCCCCGGTCACGATCAAGCAGATCGAAGTCGAGATCTCCGACCGGGCGTGGGAAGAGGGGTTCGTCACCCCGATCATGGCCGAGGCGAAGACCGGCAAGCGGGTCGCGGTCGTCGGTTCCGGGCCGGCGGGTCTCGCGGCCGCACAACAGCTGACGCGTGCCGGCCACGACGTCACGGTGTTCGAGCGCGCCGACCGCGTCGGAGGGCTGCTGCGCTACGGCATCCCCGAGTTCAAGATGGAGAAGCGCCATCTCGACCGCCGGATCCTGCAGATGGAAGCCGAGGGCACGACGTTTCGCACGAACGCCAACGTCGGTGAGAACGTCCCGATCCAGGATCTCCAGCAGTTCGACGCCGTGGTCTTGTCGGGGGGCGCGACGGCGTGGCGCGATCTGCCGGTTCCCGGCCGCGAGCTCGAAGGCGTGTATCAGGCGATGGAGTACCTGCCGTGGGGCAACCGCGTGCAGGAGGGCGATCTCGACGAGCCGCCGATCACCGCCAAGGACAAGCGCGTCGTGATCATCGGCGGTGGCGACACGGGCGCCGACTGCCTCGGCACGTCCATTCGTCAGGGTGCCGCGACTGTGCACCAGTTCGAGATCCTGCCCCGGCCGCCCGACGAGCGGACCGACGCGATGCCGTGGCCGACGTACCCGATGATCTTCCGCGTGTCGTCCGCGCACGAAGAGGGATGCGAGCGTGTCTACGCGGTGAACACCGAGTGTTTCCTCGCAGGAGAAGACGGCAAGGTCGGCGCGTTGCGCGCCCACCAGGTCGAGCAGACGTTCGTCGACGGTCGTATGACGTTCGAGAAGGTCGACGGCACCGAGTTCGACCTTCCGTGCGAGCTGGTGCTGCTCGCGATGGGCTTCGTCGGCCCGCAGCGTGCCGGCCTGCTCGAGCAGCTGGGTGTCGACGTGAACGAGCGCGGAAATGTCGCCCGCAACGAAGTGTTCCGCACGAACCTCGACAACGTGTTCGTGTGCGGGGACATGGGGCGCGGCCAGAGCCTGATCGTGTGGGCGATCGCCGAAGGCCGGTCGTGCGCGGCGGCAGTCGACCGCTTCCTGATGGGCGACACGCTGCTGCCGGCACCGATCACCGCCGACGCCGTCCCGATGCGCTGACCGGCCGAAGGTCGCTTCGCGGACGCGACTCGGGCCGTCCGCAAAGGGGGATCATTGCGGACGGCCCGAGAAGACCGCCCACATCGTCGCGTCGCCGCGTTTCCGGCTCGCGGCGCCCGTTTGAACCGACGATGAACGCTGCGAACCGCGCTATGCGGTACCTGCGCGCGCAGCGTGCCAGAGGAGCTCCTCGGCGAGCTCGTCGACGACCGCCCGCACGAGGTCGGCGAACGCGGCCGGGCGGGTCTGCCACCAGCGGGGCAACGTCTGCGCGGGCTGCAGTATCAGCTCCACGGCGTCGTCCGCGGACGACTCGAGCCGGAGCGCGACGCCGGCGAGGGAAAGGCCGGCCGGGTCCCAGATCCGCCCGGTCCCACACCAATGGGCACCATCGGACGTGAAGCTCGCGTCGATCTCGGCGGATCCGCGGCCGCCGAGGTTCCAGTACATGACGGCACCGGCCGCGTCGCGGCGGACCCGCAGGAGTACGTCGCTGAGCAGCGCGGCATCGATTGGCAGCGTTCGTGTCACGCTGAGGCTGCCGGGTTCCATCCCGCCTCCCCCGAAACATTCCGTCGTTCCGTGCTGATGATCGGCCTTCTCGGGGGCCGCCTGAACCCCCACCTGGGTCCGCCGGTGGCACCACAGGCGCGTCGCCGGACTTCCCGTACCATTCGGGCATGTTCGAATGGCCAGAAGAGCTCCGGATGATGCGCGATGCGGTGCGTCAATTCGTCGACAACGAGATCCGTCCGCACCGCGAGGAGCTGGAGTTCGGCGATCTGCCGCCGTACGACCTGCTGCGCAAGTTCTACAAGACGTTCGGCATCGACCAGATGTCCGCCGACAGCTTCGACGCGCGTATCGCCGCCGAAGAGGCGGGCGAGGAGCGTCCGCGTGGCGAAGGCGGCGGTGGAGGAACCTCCCTGTTGCCGATCATCGAGCTGTGCCGCTGCTCGCCGGGCCTCGTGACCGCGCTCGGGGTTTCGGTGAGCCTCACGTCGGCCGCGATCATGTCGAAGGGCACGATCGCGCAGAAGAAGCGGTGGGCCCGGGACATCCTCACGATGGACAAGATCGGCGCGTGGGCGATCACCGAACCGAACTCCGGCTCCGACGCCTTCGGGCAGATGCAGTCCACTGCCCGCCGTGACGGCGACGAGTACCTGTTGAACGGCTCGAAGACGTTCATCACCAACGGGCCCTACGCCGACACGATCGTCTTCATCTGCAAGCTCGACGAAGGCAACCCGCCCGCCGAGCGAACCGTGGTGCAGTTCGTGCTCGACTCGGGCATGCCGGGCCTCGAGCAATCGAAGCCGTTGCGCAAGATGGGTCTGCACTCGTCGCCGACCGGCATGCTGTTCCTCGACGACGTGCGAGTGGGTCGCGACCGGCTGCTCGGCGAGAGCGAAGACGCATTCCGGGGCAGCGGCGGGCGTGAAGCCAGCAAGGCGACGTTCGTGATCGAACGATCGGGTGTGGCGGCGATGGCGCTCGGCATTATCGAGCGCTGCCTCGAGCTGTCCGTGAAGTACGCGAAGGAACGCGTGCAGTTCGGCCGTCCCATTGGGGAGTTCCAGCTCATTCAACTCAAACTCGCGCAGATGGAGGTCGCCCGGCTGAACGTCGAGAACCTCGTGTTCCGCGTGCTCGAGTCGTCACAGGCAGGCAAGACGATGAGCCTCTCCGAAGCCTCCGCGATGAAGTTGTACGCGGCGGGCGCCGCGACTGACGTCGCGCTCGAAGCGGTGCAGCTGTTCGGCGGCAACGGCTACATGGCCGAGTACGAGGTCGAGCAGCTGGCGCGCGATTCCAAGGTGCTGCAGATCTACGCCGGCACCGACGAGATCCAGGTCGGTCAAATCGCGCGGGAGCTGCTGAAGTAACGATCGCCGGCGACGACCGTGACCAAGAGCACGGTGGCGACCCCGGCGTAGAAGCCGAAGCCGGCGGCGAGCCCGTAGGTGTCGGCGAGTGACCCTGCGAGGATCGGGAGCATGAACCCGACGAACTCGGTCGTCGTCACGACTGCGCTCACGCTGCCGACCCGGTTGCGGTGCAGCGCGACGATGCGCGTCTTCAACGCCAGCATGAAGCGCGTGAGCGCGAAGCCGTTGACGAAGACGCAGACGACGATCACCGGAATGGAAGGGATCGTGGTCGCGCCCAGCGTCGCGGCGAGCAGCAGCAGCGCGTTCGCGCGCATTGCGCGGCCGCGTGGTCGGGTCCCGCGGCGGCTCGATCCCGCCGCGGCGATCACCGAACCCGCGACCCACGCGATCGGCACGGCCGTGGCCACCGCGGCCGGCGCGCCGCGGACTCCTTGCAGATACGCGATCAGAAAGGCGGTGAACGGATGTTGCAACGGGCCGAGGATCAGTGCGAGCAGTCCGCAGTACCAGACGCGCGCGTCCCGCAGGATCGGGCGCAGCGCGTGCAAGGGGCGACTCGGCTCCGGATGCGACGGCGGCGGCAGCGGCAATCGACTGAGCCACATGCCGTATGCCGCCATTGCCGGCGCACACGCGAGGAACGCCGCGCGCCAGCCGAACCCTGTTGCCGCGGCGAGAATCAGCAATACCGGGCCGAGCACACCGCCCACCGCGCCGAACATCATCCCGCGCGCGAAGTAGGCGGTGACGTCGTCGCCCGCGATGTCGACCAATGCCAGCTCGGTGCCGTGCACGAGCGCCGTCGCCGACAGGCCGAGCGAAAATGACGCGATCGCGAGCACCGCGAACGACTGCCCGGTGCCGAACGCGAGCAGCGCCGCGGCATATCCGAACGCGCCGCCCGCCCCGATCGCACGGCGGCTGCGATGGTCGCCGAGGACCGTGAACACGTTGCCCGCGATCGCGCCCGGCGCCGCGATCACCAGCACGAGGCTCGCGCTCGAGTACGAGAGTCCGAGGTCGCGATGAAACGACGCGAACGCACCCGGGGTGAGGAATCCTGCACACTCATCCGCCGTGCGTGCGCCGAGCAACGCGAGGATCAGTGCGCTCGGCAGTCGGGCGGCGAGCCTGAATCAATAGTGCGAGAGGCGCGCCATCGCGTGAAAGCCTAGCGACGTGCCGCTCGAGCCACCGCCGAGTCAGTGGGCGTTCCCCGATGCCCGACTGGCCGGCCCCGACGAGATCGTGGCCGTCGGCGGGGACCTCGAGCCCGGCACGTTGATCGCGGGATACCGGCAGGGGTTGTTCCCGATGCGTGTGCGGGGGTCGCTCGCATGGTGGTCGCCCGACCCGCGCGGGATCATGCCACTCGACGGCTTCCACGCGAGCCGCTCGTTGCGGCGGAAGCGCCCGCGTTTCGAGATCCGCGTCGATACGGCGTTCGAGGCCGTGATGCGCGCCTGCGCCGCACCCGGACGGCCGCACGGATGGATCGACGAACCGTTCGTCGTCGCGTACACACGGCTGCACGACCTCGACTGGGCGCACAGCGTCGAGACCTGGCTCGACGGGATGCTGGTGGGCGGCGTCTACGGGTTGCGCATCGGCCGCTTCTTCGCCGGTGAGTCAATGTTCCATCGTGTCACGGACGCGTCGAAGGTCGCGCTGTGGGCAACCGTCGACCTGTTGCGGCTCGACGCCGCGACCCTGTTCGACGTGCAATGGACGACACCGCATTTGATGTCCCTCGGGGCGAGAGACATCTCCCGCGAGGAGTACCTCTCGTTGCTAGCGTCTGCATTCGTGAGCGTGCAGATCTTCCACAATCCGTCGTGTTCCAAGTCGCGTGGCGCGTTGCAGATCCTCGAAGAGCGCGGTGTCGACACGCAGGTCGTGCGGTACCTCGAAGCGCCGCCGGACCGTCCGACGCTCGAGCGCATCCTGGACGCCATCCCCGACGACCCGAGCGCGCTCGTACGCACCGGCGACCCGAAGTTCAAAGCGACCGGCCTCGGCACGGGCGACGTGCAGACCCGTGACCAAGTCATCGACGTCCTGTTGAAGCATCCCGAAGTCATGGAGCGTCCCGTCGTCTTCGTCGGCGATCGCGCGGTGATCGCGCGCCCATCCGAGAAGGTGCTGGACCTGCTCGACTGAGGTCGCGCGCCCGGGGAGGCAAGTTCGGCGGCCCGCGGCCGTCATCTTCTGTGACTCCCGCGCTGCCGAGGGTACGCTCCCGCGCATGCCGATGCCGACACTTGAAGACGTCCGCACAGAGGTCAAGACGTGGCTCGAGGAGAACTGGGATCCCGACCTCACCGTGGGGGAGTGGTGGGACGTGCTTGCCCGTTCCGGCTACGCCGCGCCGACGTTCCCGGAGGACTGTTGGGGGAAGGGCTGGCCGCGCGATCTCGCGATGGCGGTGAGTGACGCGATCAAGGAGCACGGCGCGATCGGACCGCCCGCGGGCCTCGGTTACCTGCTCGCGGCGCCGACACTCGTCGCGCACGGCAACGATCGTCAGAAGCGTGAAGAGCTGCTCGGCATTCTCAATGGTCAGGACGCGTGGTGTCAGTTGTTCTCCGAACCAGGCGCCGGATCCGACCTCGCGAGCCTCTCCACGAAAGCCGTCAAGGACGGCGACGAGTGGATCATCACCGGCCAGAAGGTATGGACGTCGACCGCGCAGCTGACGAATCTCGGCATGCTGCTGGCGCGCACGGATCCCGAGCTGCCCAAGCACAAGGGCATCACGTACTTCAAATTCGATATGCGTCAGCCCGGCGTCGAGATCCGGCCGCTGCGTGAGATGACGGGACGCGCGCTGTTCAACGAGGTGTTCATCGACGGCGCGCGGGTGCACGACGACGACATCATCGGCGGTCTCAACAATGGGTGGGCCGCGGCCAACACGACGCTCATGGCCGAGCGCGCCGGGCTCGGAACCGGTGGTTCGGGCGCGGCCGGCAACGCGTTTCCGGGCCCGCTCGCCGGGCAGTTGCAAGACCGCGTCGGCGACTACGTCGGCCAGATCCGTACGGGCGGCACGGGGGGAGGCGGTCTCTTCGCGGCGCCGCGTCTCATCAAGCTTGCGCAAGAGGTCGGCAAGAACGAGGACCCGAACGTGCGCCAGAAGCTGGCCCGCCTCTACACCGTGCAGCAGCTCGGCCGGTATTCCGCGCTGCGGGCGAAGTCGCCGAGCCAGCGCACGGGCGCCGAGCCGAACATCGCGAAGCTCATGATGAGCGACCTGTTGCGGTTGCAGCGCGAGGTCGGCAACGAGATCATCGGCGCCAGCGGCATGATCCTCGGCAAGGACACGCCCGGCGCGGGGCTCGTGCAAGAGGTCACGCTCTTCTCGCCCGGCCCGTCGATCTACGGCGGCACCGACCAGGTGCAGCGCAACATCATCGGTGAGCGCGTTCTCGGGCTGCCGAAGGAGCCCGGGCCCGCCAAGGAAACGCCGTATCGCGAGCTGCTCGTCAACCGGTGAGCATTCGGGTCTTGCGGCGCATAGTGCATCCTCGACGTGAGGAGACCCCGTGCCCGCGGAGCAAGAATTCGATGTCATCGTCATTGGTGCCGGACCGGCCGGCGAGACAGTCGCCGGACGTTGCGCGGATGCCGGGCTCGTCGTCGCGATCATCGAGCGCGAGCTCGTCGGGGGCGAGTGCTCGTACTGGGGTTGCATCCCGTCGAAGACGCTGTTGCGTCCGGGCGATGTCATTGCCGCGGCCCGACGCGTGCCGGGCGCGCGCGAAGCGCTGACCGGACCGATAGACGTCGCCGCGGCGCTCGCGCGGCGCGACGAGATGACCTCGAACTGGGACGACTCGGGCGCGCTGCGATGGCTCGAGGAGAAGCACATCGGGCTGGTCCGGGGTGCAGGACGGATCGACGGCGCGCGTCGCGTCGTGGCAGGTGAACGCGTGCTCGCGGCGCGCCGGGCCGTCGTGTTGGCAACAGGTACCTCCGCGGTGATCCCACCCATTCCCGGGCTGGCCGAGGTGCATCCGTGGGACAACCGGAGCGCGACGGCGGCCAAGGAGATCCCGCGCCGGCTGCTCGTGTTGGGTGGCGGCGCGATCGGCGCGGAGCTCGCACAGGCGTTCCGGCGCCTCGGCGCGGAGCAGGTGACCGTGGTCGAATCCGGCGAGCGGATGCTCGCGCGCGAGGAACCCTTCGCCGGCGACGAAGTACGCGACGCACTTGTGCGCGAGGGCATCGAGGTCATCACCGGACACGCGATGACTGCGGTCGCGCGTGACGTCGCGGACGGCCCCGTGCACGCGACGCTCGACGACGGTACCGAGCTGGTGGGCGACGAGATCTTGATCGCGGTCGGGCGACGGCCGTCGACGGACGCGCTCGGGCTGGAGACTGTGGGTCTCGAGCCGGGCAAGTTCGTGCCGGTCGACGACCAGATGCGTGCGACGGGCGTCGAGGGTCGGTGGCTGTATGCAGTGGGAGACTGCAACGGTCGCGCGCTTCTGACGCACATGGGAAAGTACCAGGCACGCATCGCGGCCGACGTCATCGTTGGCAAGGACGCGCACGAACGGGGCGCCGTGCCGCGCGTGACGTTCACCGACCCGCAAGTCGGCGCGGTCGGGCTGACCGAAGCGCAGGCGCGCGATGCCGGAGTGCAGGTGCGCGTCGTCTGCTACCCGACGGGCGACGTCGCCGGCGCGAGCGTGCTCGGAGAGGGCGTCGGAGGAACCAGTGCACTCGTGGTCGACGAAGCGCGCAGGCTGTTGGTGGGCGCGACCTTCGTAGGGCCGGCGGTGCAAGAGCTACTGCACTCGGCGACTGTCGCGATCGCCGGTGAGGTCACCCTCGACCAGCTCTGGCACGCGGTCCCGTCGTTCCCGACGGTGAGTGAAGTATGGCTACGCCTGCTCGAAAGCTACGGGATGTGACGCGACGACTGCTCGGTGCCATAGCGTCCACGCGTGACGGAGCTGCTCTACCTCCGGGACGCCTATCTGCGTGATTTCGACGCGACCGTCACCGGGGTCGACCCCGCCGGGTCGTGCGTTGCGCTTGATCGCACCGCGTTCTATCCCACGGGCGGTGGGCAACCGCACGACACCGGGATGGTCGGGCACGCACGCGTCGTCGACGTGCGCAAAGAAGGCGATGTCGTGTGGCATGTCGTCGAAGGCGACATGCCCTTGGTCGGCGCGTCCGTGCACGGCACGATCGACTGGGATCGCCGCCATCGGCTCATGCGCACCCACTCCGCCATGCACGTGCTCTGCGGTGTGATCTGGAACGAGTGGGGCAATGCCGTGACCGGCGGCAACATGGAACCGCTCGAAGCGCGCATGGACTTCGCATTCGACCCACTTCCCGAGGGCTTTGCAACGCGCGTGCAGGACTTGGTGAACGCGGAGATCGCGCAGGACCGGCCGATTGCGATCACGTTCCTGCCGCGGGACACGGCAGTCGGGGACGAAGACCTCATCCGCACCAAGGTGAACCTCATTCCGGCATCGGTGAACGAGATTCGCGTCGTCGACATCGTCGGACTCGACAAGCAAGCCGACGGCGGCACTCACGTACGCTCGACCGCCGAGATCGGACGGTTCGAGGTGGTGAAGACGGAAAGCAAAGGGCGAGGGAACAAGCGGATACGGGTCCGGATACTGGACTAGCGGGGCAAAGAGGACAACGCGCGTACGCGGGTAACGCGCGCGGGAAGTCGGTAGAACAACCGGTGCGACGGCTGTTCCGAACACGTACAGCCGTCGCACCGCGTTATGGACGACGTGGCGGTCGAGGGGGCTCCGCGAGGGGTCCCTTCGTCGCGTCGAACCCGTATGTCGCGTATCGTCGGGTTCGATGCTCGACCAGTTGCTCGCGTCGCCGGGAGTTGCCGAACGCCTCGTGACGGGTTCGCGCTTCGGGTTCTGCGCCCTGCACGGCGGTCTCGAGCAGGGGACGGCCGAGATTGCGGAGGCCGCGGCCTCGACGTCGGGAGCTTCGCTCTACGCGGTCGTCCAGCCCGACAACTTGCGCTGGCACGTGCCCTCACATCGCTACGACCCGACCTGCTCGGATGCTCTGGGCGCATTCGTCGTCCACGTCGACGTCGTCGTGTCCGTGCACGGCTTCGGCGGGCTGCGGGACGCCGACGACCGCTGGACGACCGCGCTGCTCGGCGGCTCCAACCGATCGCTCGCGCGCGAGCTCGGCGACACGCTCACCGCGGCCTTGCCCGGCTACCGATGGGTGACCGACCTCGACGTCATGCCCGCGCACCTACGCGGCATGCACCCGCACAATCCCGTGAACCGCGTCGCCCACGGGGGCGTCCAGATCGAGTTGCCGCCGCGCGTACGGCGGCCCGGCGAAGATTTCGACGCGCTCGTCAATGCGCTCGCGTCGGTCGCGCGCTGACGATCTACATCAGGACGTCAGCAACGGAAGCAAGTGAGCCACGTCGTTGTAACGCCGCAGCACGATGCGCTCGGGGCTCGCGACCACCTCGCTGATCGACGCGTTGTCGGCCCCGGAGAACGCGAATCGGCGCGAGTGGGTGACACGATGCAACAGCTGGCCGATCACCCCGGCGTGCGACACCACCATGACGCGCTGGTCGGCGTGCGCGGCGACAATCCGCTGGAAGCCGCGCCACACGCGTTCGTCGAACGCGTCGTGAGTTTCGGCGCCCGGGATCACGTCCCACCGCTCCTCGGCGAAGATCTGCTGGAACAGCGGGTCTCCGGCGACTGCCCGGGCGCGGATCTCGCCGCCTTCCCATTCGCCGAGAAAGACTTCGCGAAGGTCAGGCTCGACGATCGGTGTCAGGCCTGTGCGCGCGGCGAGGGGCGCCGCGGTCTCGTGCGTCCGTCCGAGGGTCGTGACGTAGATCGCCGCGAGATCTTCGTGCTGCAGGCGATCGGCCAGGAGCTCCGCCTGCTTCACGCCGACGGGATCGAGCGGGGGATCCCCGTGGCCGTCGACCAGCGGGAACGGCCGATCGGGGTGGGCGGGCGCGGACTCGCCGTGCCGCACGACCAGCAGCGTCGTTGCGCCCGGCGGGGGAGTGAAGCGGTGTTGGCGGAAGCCTTCCGGCGGCGTGGCGTTCGTCACGGGCACCGAACCTAGTCACTAGCTTGGCGCTTCGATGAACGGTCGGGCCGTCACGATCACCCATCATGTCGCGCTCGGCGACGTACGACCCGACTCGACGATGCGGCTCGACGCGATCGCGCGGCTGGTCCAGGACGTCGCCGACGTCGACGCAGCTGACGCGCCCGTGGAGGGGATGGGCATCTGGATCCTGCGGCGGCTCGACCTCGCGATCGCGCACACGCCGCGTTTCCGTGCCGATCTCACCGCGCGCACGTGGTGCAGCGGATTCGGTGCCCGCTGGGCCGAACGCCGAACGGACATCTGCGCCGGCGAGCTGCTGTGCATCGAGGCGACCGGGCTGTGGGTGCACGTCGATGCCGAACGCGGCGTGCCCGCGCCGCTCCCTGCGGGTTCCACGCGATCTGGGGGAAACACGCAGGCAACCGGCGCGTCTCCGCTCGCTTGCGACACGACCCGCCGCCGGCCAACGCCGTGTCCGAGCGGTGGCCGCTCCGCGCCACGGATCTCGACGTCGTCGGTCACGTCAACAACGCCGCATACTGGGCGCCGGTAGAAGAAGCGCTGGCGCGCCGTGGCCGGCCGCGAGTGTGCCGGGCCGAGATCGAATTCCGGGCCGGGCTCGACGAGGGTGACGAGGTCGATTTCGCGGTCGCGGAGCGGCCGGACGGCTTTGCCTGCTGGCTGTGCGTCGGCGGTGACGTGCGCGCGTCAATGCTCCTAGCATCAACTCCATGAAACTTGGATTGATGCTCGGATACTGGGGCGCGCAGCCGCCGCATGACGTGCCGCAGGCACTCGCGGAAGCGGAACGTCTCGACTTCGATTCGGTCTGGACCGCGGAGGCGTACGGCTCGGACGCGCTCACACCGCTCGCGTGGTGGGGCGCGGCGACCTCGCGCATCAAGCTCGGCACGGCGATCTGTCAGCTGTCAGCGCGCACGCCGACCGCGATGGCGATGGCGGCACTCACGCTCGATCACTTGTCGGGTGGTCGCTTCGTGCTGGGGCTCGGTGCATCGGGCCCGCAGGTCGCCGAGGGCTGGTACGGCGACGACTACCGCAAGCCGCTCGCCCGCACACGCGAGTACGTCGAGATCGTGCGCCAGGTGCTCGCCCGCGAGGCGCCGGTCGAGTTCCACGGCGAGCGGTACCAGCTTCCGCGGCCGGGAGGCAGTGGATTCGGCAAGCCGTTGAAATCGATCACACATCCGCTGCGCGCAGACCTCCCGATCTTCCTCGCGGCCGAAGGGCCCAAGAACGTCGCGCTCGCGGCCGAGATCGGCGACGGCTGGCTCCCGATGTTCTATGCGCCGCGCACCGATGGCTTCTACCGCGACGCGCTGGCGGAAGGTTTCCGCCGCGCCGGCGCGCGTCGTACACCTTCGAATTTCGAGGTGGCGTGCCTGGTCCCGGTGATCATGGCCGACGACGTCGACGCCGCGGCCGACATGTACAGGCCCGTGCTAGCGCTCTACATCGGCGGGATGGGTGCACGCGAGGTCAACTTCCACAACAACGTCTTCGCGCGCATGGGGTACGAGGGCGAGGCGAAACTCATTCAAGACTTGTATCTCGAGGGCAAGAAGAACGACGCCGCGGCCGCGGTGCCGAGGCAACTGGTCGAGGACGTCGCGCTCATCGGTCCGCGCGAGAAGATCCGCGACGACCTCGCGATGTGGCGAGAATCCACCGTGACGACGATGATCGTGTCGGGTGCGACCCAGCAACTGCGCGAGATCGCGGAGCTCGTGCATGAATGAAGTGGCGTCGAATGAAATCGAGCTGACGACCGAGGAGGCGCGCGTTCTCGGCTGCCTCATGGAGAAGTCCGCCACGACGCCCGACAACTATCCGCTCTCGGTGAACGCGCTGATGACTGCGTGCAACCAGACCACCAACCGCGATCCCGTCGTCTCGTATGACGAAGCGACCGTCGAGCACGCGTTGGAGTCGTTGCGCGCGAAGGCCTTGGGCCGTCGCGTCATGGCGACCGGCCAACGAGTCGTGAAGCACCGCCACGTCGTGGAGGAAGCACTGCAGCTTCATGTTCCCGAGTTCGCGATCCTCGGTGTGTTGCTCTTGCGCGGGCCGCAGACTCCCGGAGAGCTGAAGCAGCGGACCGAGCGCTGGCACACGTTCCGTTCCCTCGACGACCTCGAAGCGACGCTGCAGCGACTCGCCGATCGCGGGTTCGCACGCCAGCTCGAACGACGGCCCGGCCAGAAGGAAGCGCGCTGGATGACCTTGATCGTCTCGACCGACGAGACCGCCCCACCGGCGGAGCCCGTCGACGCGCAGGTCGAGGAAACGCCCGGAGCCGAGCCCATACCGACGGCTGAACCGGCGCCCCGCGAGGAGCGGTCATTGTCGGTACGCAACCCGGCGACGGGTGCGATGCTGCGCGACGTCGCGGTCACCGAGGAACGGGAGATTGCGCAGAAGACCGATCGCGCACGGCGGGCGCACCGCGCGTGGGCGGGGCGGCCGTACGAGGAGCGCGCCGAGCTGTTGCGTCGGTTCGCGACGATGCTCGACGCCGAGGCGGAGGAATGCGCGCGCTTGACGACGGGTGAGGTCGGCAAGCCCATCCGCCAGTCGCGCAACGAGATCAAAGCGGTGCACGAGCGGATCATGTGGAACGTGGCGCGTGTCGGCGAGGTGATCGCGCCGCGCGTCGTGACTCAGGCCGCAGGCGACGGCACCGTCGGCGAGCGCATCTCGTACGAGCCGGTCGGCGTCGTCGCGCACATCAGTGCATGGAACTATCCGTACTTCGTGGCGTTGAACTCGATCGTTCCGGCACTGCTGGCAGGGAACACCGTGCTGTACAAGCCGTCGGAGCACGCGACGCTCACCGGACTCCGGCTGGTCGATCTCCTCCACCGAGCAGGCGTGCCGGTGGATGTCGTGCAAGCGGTGGTCGGCGGTGGTGCGGCAGGGTCCGCACTCGTCGACGCCGACATCGACATGGTGTGCTTCACCGGTTCTCACGCGACCGGACGCAAGGTCGCCACGACGGCAGCCGACCGCCTCCTGCGCGCCCAGCTCGAGCTCGGCGGCAAAGATGCCGCGTACGTGTGTGAGGACGTCGACGTCGAAAGCGCAGCCTTCGCGGTGGCCGAAGGAGCGTGTTACAACGGCGGTCAGTCGTGCTGCGCGCTCGAGCGGGTATACGTGCACGACGCGAACTTCGCCCGGTTCGTCGACGCGCTCGTGCAGGTGGTGGAGGCGTATCGCGTCGGTGATCCCGACGACGACGCAACCGACATCGGGCCGCTCGCGCGGGCGGCGCAGCTCGACGTCCTCGAGTCCCAGATCGGTGATGCGATCGCCAAAGGCGCGCGCTTGCTGTGCGGCGGAGAACGGATCGCGCGCGAGGGAAACTGGTTCGAGCCGACGGTGCTGGTCGATGTCGACGACCGCATGGCGATCATGCGCGAGGAGAGCTTCGGTCCGGTGGTGCCGGTCGCCCGGGTGCGAAACGACGACGACGCGGTGGGCCGGATGGACGACACGGAATTCGGCTTGGGCGCGGCCGTGTTCACGAACGACCGTTCACGCGCCGAGAAGATCCTGACGCGCCTCGACGTCGGCAACGCCTACTGGAACACGTCGGACCGGTCGAGTGTGCGACTGCCGTGGGCCGGTCGGAGGCACTCCGGCAACGGCGTGTCGATGTCGGAAGCCGGCATCAGGACGTTCGTACGCGAAAAGTCCTGGCACGAGCAGCCCCTGCGCTGAGCGGAGCGGCCCCGCGGCCTAGTCCTGCGGGGGAACCGTCGAGCTCGCGGTGTCGAAGTCGGTGATCGGCGTCTCGCCCGGCAGGACACCCACTGGTGTGTCGTCCGGCTCGATGGATGGCGGTGTCACGTTGTCGGCCGGTGGTTTCTCGGGACGTGGATACCAGCCACCGGGGGCAGGAGCGGGGGCGCTCGGAGGTGGCGGCGCCGGTACCACGTGCACCGCGCGCGATGTGCCGGCGTCCGGTGCGGGGAGCGTGGTCGGGGTCCCGGAAGACGTGGTTGTCGGGCGCGGCGCGGCGATCGTCGTCGGCGTTGCCGGCGCAGGGTCGTCGGTCGGCGCCGCAGTCACCTGGGCCTGCGAGACCGGCGGCCGTGCGGGCCGATCGGTCGCCGCCTGCGCGGCCTGGACGCCTGCGATCGCGATCACGCTCGCGGCGAGTCCCACGACCGGGAGCACGACCTTGCGGCGCAAGAGCTCACGATGCAGCGTTCGCGCCTCTTCGGGCGAGCATCCCAGGATGTCCATGATGCGCTGCTCGATCGTCGCGGGGTCGGCGTCGAGCGCAAAGGCGAGCGCGGCAACATCGGCGGCACGCAGCGGCAACGGCTCACCGGCCTTCGCGCGCCGCAACCGTCGTATGAGCTGCACGAAATCGGTGAGGGTCTCGTCCTCGCCGGAGTCTGCGGTCAGCGCGGTGACTTCGAGCGGCTCTCGTCGCGGGATGTGCGCGACCAGGTCGTCGCCATAACACTCGGCGAGGCGCTTGCACACTTCGGCCGGTATCCTGCGCGTTCCTCGTTCGTAGGCGCGGAGCTTCTCGGTAGTCGTACCGGCGCGGGCCGCCGCCTGCTTGCGTTTCCATCCGCGGCGTTTGCGGGCGGCGCGCAGCAGCCCACCCAGCCGGACGGGCGGCATTGTGTCGTCGAACAGAAGCGCCACGAAGTTCCCCATTGCGTCCTCATCGGCAGGGACGGGGGGCGCCTCAAGCAGATCAGGGGGCGGCGGCCTCGACGGCGGTTCGATCCTCGCCGGCCGGGTCGTCGAGCACCTCGCACGTGACGTCGAAGCGCATCGTCGCCCGGCGGTCGAGGTCGTATCGGGGCCATGCCGGCAGCCCGGCGTGGTTGGGGTCACCGCTGCGCGCGAAAGCCGTCCACGCCTGGTGCATCGCGTCGGCAATCGCCTGACGGTCTTTGCCGGTGCCGGTGAACATGTCGGCGCCCTGGCTCCCGAGGTTGTCCCACATGAACGGGATCTCGAGCGCGTGCGTCGACTTCAAGACGCCGCCGAACACCGGCGTCTCCCACGTGAAGAGGTACGTCCATACGGGCGCATGGGGAAGCTGCGCCTCGAGCATGCGGATCGCGGGAATGCGGAACACCGCGTCGGTGGAGAGGTCGAGCCAGAGCTCTTGCGGGCTCGCATGCGGACGACGCGCGAGATAGCTGTCGACGACGCCGTCGCCGTTGTCACCGAACCACGCGCGCACACGGGCGCGCACGCTTGTTTCGTCGAGCGTGGCCACGGTCGGGTCGGCAAGGTGGAACAGCGTCATCTCGTGTCGATTGGTCCCGGTGAGCACGTGTACGCCCGCCGCATTGCCGCCGGCGATCGCGTCGAGCGGTGCCTGGGGCAGCACGACACCGTCCACAACGGGCTGCATCGGCAACGCGCTCACGCCGTCCTCGACGAACCCCGGAGTCGCCTCGATCACCGCGTCCATCGATGTGGCGAGGAGCGCGTCCGCGTCTCCGGGCTTCACGCCCAATCGCTCGACGAAACGCGCCGCGATTCCGGTTGCGCGGTCGGGAGTGGAGACCCACGACGCGGCGCCGCTCTGCGGGATCGCCCCGGTGAACAGGCCGCGCGCCGCCGGTGTGCCGAGCAACGTGCCGATGCTCCCGCCGCCGGCCGACTCGCCGAAGACGGTCACGCGTCGCGGGTCGCCGCCGAACGCCGCGATGCAATCGCGCACCCATTCGAGTGCCGCGATCTGGTCGGCGATGCCGAGATTTCCCGAGCCGGAGAACGCATCGCCGAAGAGCTCGGTGAGGTGCATGAAACCGAACGCGCCGAGCCGGTAGTTGATCGTGACGACCACGACGTCACCGTGCAACGCGAAGTTGGTGCCGTCGTACCACGGCGTGTCGCCCGAGCCCCAGACGAACGCGCCGCCGTGGATCCAGACCATCACCGGTCGCCGCGCGTCGTCACACGCCGGCGTCCACACGTTGAGGTACAAGCTGTCCTCGCTGACCACGGGCGCCGAGCCACCGAAGAGCTGCGTCATCGCGAAGGGGCTCTGCGCCGACTGCGCGGAGAACTCTGTGGCGGCACGCACGCCTTCCCACGGCTCTTCCGGCTGCGGGAGGTGCCAGCGACGTCCGCCCACCGGCGGCGCCGCGTAAGGGATTCCCCGGAACACGTGCACGCCGTCGCGCTCGAAACCCTCGATCTTGCCGCTGCGGGTGTCAACGATCGTCATGCCGGGAGGATACTTTCCTCCCCTACAGGTTGGTGAAGTCCGGGTCGCGTTTCTCCAGGAAGGCGCTGATCGCCTCCATGTTGGCGGGCTGACCGATCATCTTCGTGAACACTGCGTCCTCTCGGGCTCGTGCGGCTCGTACCGCGTCGATGCGCCCGTCGACGATGAGCTGCTTCGTCGCGCGCAGCGACGCCACGGGCATCGCCGCGATTCGCCGTGCCAGCGCCATGGTGACGCCCATCAGCGCGTCAGGCTCGACCGCCTCGACGGCGAGGCCGCATTCGACGGCCTCGTCCGCAGTGATCCAGTCGCCGGTATAGAGCTTCACGGCTGCGCGCTGGTTGCCCATCACGAGCGGCATCAACACGCTTCCCGCCGCTTCGGGGACGACGCCGAGCGGCACGAACGGTGCGCGCAGTCGTGCCTCCTTGGCGATGAACGCGATGTCGACGTGCAACAGCATCGTCATCCCGATGCCCACGCCGAGGCCGTTGACCGCGGCGATGACCGGCTTCGGGAGCGCGGCGAGCGTGTCGAGGAAACGCGGGAACCCGAGCCCCTCGGCGCCGTAATTCGCACGGCCCGCATCTGCGTCGACGCGCCCCATCTCACCGAGATCCTGGCCCGCAGAGAACGCACGACCGGTGCCGGTGATCACCACGCATGCGATGTCGTCGCGCGCGCCGGCCTCCTCGAGGGCGCGTCCGGCAGCGTGGTACAGCTCTTCGTTGAACGCGTTCAAGGCTTCGGGACGGCGCAACGTGAGCACGCGTACGCGAGCGTCGTCGACGACGTCGAGCATCATTTGCCGTCCCAGACGATCTTCTGGTCGCTCTGGCCGACGAGCAGCTCGTCCGGGGAGTGCTTGTTGATGTGTCCGATCAAGAAGCTGTAGATGCCGTAGCCGACGAGCTCGCGCAACCGAGGTTCGAACGCCGCGACCTTCTCGCGCGGCAAGCCCAACTGCTGGTTCTCCTGCTGGCGCACGTACCCGGCGCAGTAGTTCATCGCGATGCCGATGCGGCCCTCGCCGGTGGCGTTCGCGCCGCCACCGTGCCAGAGACTGCCGTGCCAGATGAGCACGGATCCCTTCGGCATCTCGGCCGCGATCGAGTCGTACGGTTTGCCGTACTCCGGGCTGTGGTCGCGCAGGTGCGAACCGGGGATCAGGCGGGTGGCGCCGTTCGCCTCGGTGAAGTCGGTGAGTGCCCACATCGAGTTGCACACCGTCGGCGGGTGCGGTTTCGGAAGCGGGATCAGCTGATCGTCGGCGTGTATCGGTTGGGCGGCTTCGCCGGGCAGGATGTCGATCGACGACAGCGAGGAGATCAGGCACCCCTCGTCGAGCACGCCGTCGACGATCGGCAGGACGCGCTCGTGCACCGGCACGCGCTGCCAGATGTCGTCGAAGGCAAGCAGGTTGTAGACCCGCAACGTCTTGTGGCCTTCGAACGAGTTCGGCGACGGCTGCACGTCGAGAAACCGCTCGAGCCGGCCGAGAGCGTCATTGAGTGCGTTCACGAGCTCGGGATCGATCGCATCCTGCACGATCGTGTAGCCCTGCTCGGCGACTTCCTTCACGTGCAGGTCGACGTCCATACCCGTCAGACTACGCGGCATGGCGCTTTACGCACTCGGTGACATCACCCCGCAGATCGATCGCGAAGCGTTCGTGCACCCCGACTGCACCATCATCGGCAACGTGGTGATCGGCGCCGGTGCGACGATCTGGCCGCAAACGGTGTTGCGCGGAGACCAGAGCCGCATCGTCATCGGCGCACGAACATCGGTTCAGGACGGCGCAGTGATCCATTGCACACGGGAGCTCGAGACCATCGTCGGGGCCGATTGCGTGATCGGTCACCTCGCGCACCTCGAGGGATGCACCGTGGAAGACGGCGCGCTCATCGGGACCGGCTCGATCGTGTTGCACCGGGCCGTCGTCCGCAGTGGCGCGCTCGTCGGCGCCGCCGCGCTGGTACCGAACGGCATGGAGGTACCGAGCGGCGCGATGGCCCTGGGCGTTCCCGCGAAATTGCGCGAAGGTGCAGTGAAGCCCGACCAGATCACCTATCCGGCGCGGGAGTACGTGCGCAACTGGGAGCGCTACCGGAAGGAGCTCCGCCGGATCGACTGAGGTGAGGATCAGCGACGCACGTATCGTGCGGCGCCCGAACCGGGGCCCGAGCGGCCCGACGCAAAGCGTCAGGAGCGGAGATGACTGAGGTGGAGATCAACGACGACTGGTTCGCAACGCCGGGGTCGATGACGACCGTGCCCGCAGATCTCCCGCCGATCGACGACATCCGCGGGTTCGTGCAGGGCTGCTTCGTGCACACGGCCTGGGCACCCGCCTACGGGGTCGACAAGGTCCACGACGAACGCCAGACACGCAGCACGGTCGAAATGCTGGATGCGGTGCGTGCAATCGACGCGCGTCCACTGTCCGAGCCGCGGGAGCCCGAGCAACGCGCCGGCGTCGTGTGCCGCCACTTCTCGACGCTCGCGGCAGCACTGCTCCGCCGTGACGGCGTGCCGGCGCGGGCCCGCGTCGGGTTCGCCACGTACTTCGAGAAGGACAAGTACGTCGACCACTGGATCGTCGAGCAGCTCGACGGCACGCGCTGGGTGCAGCGCGACTTCCAGCTCGACGACCTCCAGCGCAAGGTGATCGGTGACCCGTTCGACCCCGACGACCTCCCCCGCGGCGCGTTTCTCAGCGGCGGCGAGGCGTGGCAGACGATCCGCGCCGGACGGGCCGACCCGAACACCTTCGGCATCTTCGAGTTCTGGGGTTCTTGGTTCGTGCGTCACAACGTCGTGCGTGATCTCGCGGCGCTGAACAAGGTCGAGATGCTGCCGTGGGATGCATGGGGCGTGATGATCGAAGGCGAAGACGACACGTTCGTCGACGAGCTCGCGCAGGTCACCGTCGATGCCGACCTCGACTCCGTGCGACGCGCGTACGACGACGATCGCGTGCGCATGCCGGGTCGCGTCACGAGCTTCACCGAACGCGGGCCGAAGGAAGAGTCGGTCCAGGCTCCTCACACGGTTGCGCCGACGAGCCGTCCGATGCCGTAGGTGAGGAGCATGGCAAGAGACGACCACGCGACGACGCGCGCGGCGGCGCGCTGCCACGGCGCGCCGCCGGCGCGGGCGCCGAGCACGCCGAGCAACACCAATGCCAGCAGCGAGACGACCGCGCACGTCGCGATGCGGGCGCGCGCAGGGGCCACGCTGATGGCGAGGAGCGGGAAGATCGCGCCGCTGGCGAAGGCGAGCAACGAGGTCCAGGCGGCTTGCAGCGGGCGGGCCTTGGCGACCTCGGTGATGCCGAGCTCGTCGCGCATGTGCGCGCCCAGCTCGTCATGTGCCATCAGCTGTCCGGCAACGAGGCGCGCCAGGCCTGGCTCGACACCGCGATCCTCGTAGATCCTCGCGAGCTCGTGCAGCTCGGCCCGGGGGTTCTCGCGCAAGGACTCGGCTTCGATGACGAGGTCGGCCTGCTCGGCGTCGCGCTGGGAGCTCACCGAGATGTATTCGCCCGCGGCCATGGACATCGCGCCCGCGATCAAGCCCGCGATGCCCGCGGTCACGATGGCCGAACGCGAGCTGTCGGCCGCGGCCACACCGATGACGAGGCTCGCGGTCGACACGATTCCGTCATTGGCCCCGAGTACCGCGGCCCGTAGCCACGGGATGCGATGACTCTTGTGCTGCTCGAGCACGTGCGCCGATGCGGACACGCGCGGAAGAGTAGTGCCGCCGGCTACGGCGTCGGGCGGAGGAGGGCGGCGTAGTAGCCGGTCATCGGCTGCAGCAGGCTCTCGGTGATGGTGCCTCCCGCCTTTCCCGCGAGGGCCTCCCACTCGTGCACCGGACGTACCTGCTGACCGGTCAACGCGTGCACGAGCTCGACCTCGGCAATCGGGAAGTGGCGGTCGAAATGCCGTGTCCATGCCGGCCGCGGGACGAGCTCGGTGACGAGAATCGTCGGGTCGGCGAGCGATCGCAAGAGGTACTGCCACAGATCCACGACGTCGGTGTCGCCGATCTCGTGAAACACGAACATCCCGGAGACGAGCACGCGTTGGGACCCCTGCACCGCGGCTGCGATCGTCGCGGCATCACGAACGTCGGCTTCGACGAGCTGAGCTCTGCCGCGCAGCTCTTCACGCGATTGCACCGCGCGGAGATCGTGGTCGACCCCGACGAGGCGAGCGTTCGGCACGCGGGCGGCAAGCCACAAGAGGAACTCTCCCGAGCCGCATCCGAGATCGACGAAGGTGTCGAAGCGCTCGAGCGCGTGTTGGGGAAGCAGCTTCTCGGCCACGGCCAGCGCGACCGGGCTCGCGAGCATGCCGCTCGCAACGGCGTCATGGAGCTCGTCTCGCTCTTCGGTGGTCGCGGGCGCATTCCCGGTCGCGTAACCGTACGCGACGTCGGCGTAGGCGGACGCCGCGTAGAACGCGGCCGCGAGACCGGGCTGCCACCGTCGCGCGACCCGATAGCCGTGTCGTCCGTGATGCAGCACACCGACTTGGGAGAGATAGCGCAGCGCCGCGGCGGCGCGCTCGTCGACATTGGCGCTCGTGACGCCCAGTCCGGTCGGCGTCGCCTCGATGACGCCCGCGCGCGCCAGCCCGAGAAGCGCGTCGAGCACCAGGTGGGGGCGGGCCAACGCCCGCACTGCTCGTGACGACAACAGCAGCGGAAGGAGTTTTTTCCAGCCCACGCTCAGCGTGATCTCCGGAAAGCGGAATGTCCGACTCGGTTGCATGTCCCGCTCTCCCCTGGCAGCTCGCGCAGAGAGTAGGTATCGTCCAGCCGCACGTAAAGGGCGGCTGGAGGAACGGAACCGATGCGGGTGCTCTCGCCAGTCAGGCTCGCGGGGATCGGGCATGACCTTCCCGACCATGTCGTCACGTCGTCCGACATCGAAGCACGTGTGCGCGCCGCCGCGTCCGGAGTGCGCCTGCCGGGGGCCGTGCTCGAAGCGCTGTCGGGAGTGCGCACACGCCGCTATGCGAAAGACGGGCAAGTCTCCTCCGATCTCGCAGCGGCAGCAGCGCAGCGCGCGCTCGCGTTGGCGGGTCGTGAGGTTGCCGACGTCGATACCGTGATCTTTGCGTCGGCATCCCAGGACATCGCGGAGCCGGCGACTGCGAACGTTCTGCAAGAGAAGCTCGGTTGCGATCGCGCGTCGGTGTTCGATGTCAAGAACGCGTGCAACAGTTTTCTCAACGGCTTGGACGTCGCCCAGGCGCTGATACAGACGGACCGCGCGGACTGCGTCGTCGTGGCCGCGGGCGAGATACTGAGCGGCACCGTGAAATGGCACATCGAGAATTCGGCGGCACTCCGGCGCCGCGGCGCCGCGTTCACCCTCGGTGACGGTGGCGGCGCCGCGGTCGTCGAGCGTGCCCACGACGACGGCGCGGGTGGCATCTTCGGCGCGGCGGAGTTCGAATCGCTGGGCCGGTTCTGGCGGCTGTCCACGGTGCTCGGCGGGGGCACGTTGTTGTGGGATGCCCCCGACGGCCGGTACTTCGAGTGCGAGAGTCGCGCGCTCGAAGAGGTCGGGGTCGACGTGGTGCCGCAAGTGGTGGCGCGCGTGATGAAGCGCATGGAGTGGCAACCCGAAGACGTCGATCGCGTCGTGCCCCATCAGGTCTCGGCCCGCGCGGTCCGCCGGATCGCCGAGCTGACCGGCATTCCCTTCGAGCGATGCGAGCTCACGCTGCCGTTCGTGGGCAACACCGCCGCGGCGAGCATCCCGATCGCGCTCAGCCTCGCTGTGCAAGAGGGACGGATCCGCCGTTCGGATCGTGTGCTGCTCGTGGGAGGCGCCGCAGGGTTCAGCGCCGCCGCGATGCCGTTGATCTGGTGACCGCGGCGGTGAGCGTTCTCGAGCTCATCGAAGAATCCGCGAGTGGGGCCGGCACCGTCCAATTCCTGCCCGAGGACCGTGCGCCGCGCCCGATCGCCGAGCTGTGGGACGCGTCGGCGCGATCGTCCGGATGGGTGCAGGATCACGCGGGAATCGACGGCACGATCGCCGTGGTCGCATCGACGTCCTTCGGCTTTGCGAGCGCGTTGTTCGGCGCGTGGCGCGCCGGTGCGACCGTCGGCTCGCTGCAGACACCGGGAAGAGGGGTCTCGGTCGAGCGGTACCGGGAGCAGATCGCATGGGCATGTGCACAGCTGCAGCCTGCGTGCCTGCTCGTGGACCCCGTCTACCGCTCGATGATCGGGGAGCTCGAGCTCCCGGTCCCCGTCTTCACCTTCGACGAGTCGATGACCGGCGATGCGTCGCGGCCCGACGCCGGCAGCCGGGGTCGGTTCGTGCAGTTCACGTCGGGCACGACCGCGCAGGCGGCCGGCGTCGAGCTGTCACTGGAGGGGATCGCTTCCCACGTCTCGGCGATCCTCTCGGCGATCGCCCCGCTCGACCAGTTGACGGCGCTGTCGTGGCTCCCGCTGAGTCATGACATGGGCCTCATCGGCATGTTCTTGGCGAGCATCGTGGCCGGGAGCCCGCGGCGGCTGAACGCGCACCTCGTCCTGCTGCGTCCGGAGGACTTCCTACGCGATCCACGCGTCTGGCTCCAGGCGTGCTCCGAGTTCGGCGCCGAGGTCACCGCCGCGCCGCTGTTCGCGCTGGAGCTCGCGACCCGGCGGATGCCGTCGTCAAGCCTCGATCTTTCTGGGCTGCGTACGTGCATTCTCGGTGGCGAGGTCAATCGCGCGGAGGCCTTTCGCCGGTTCGAGTCCGCGTACGCGGAACACGGGCTCACGAGCACCGCACTGTGCCCGGCGTACGGGCTCGCCGAGGCGACGCTCGCCGTCACCTTGCTCCCGCCCGAGCGGCCTTGGTCGTCCACGCGCGTCGACGGCGATGCGCTCGCCCGCGGTACCCGTGCGCCGTGCGCGGATGGCGACGACGGCGGGCGTGAGATCGTGATGAACGGGCCCACGCTTCCCGGCGTCGACGTACGCGTGCACGGGGCGACGCCCGGCGACATCGGGCGCATCGAGATCTCGAGCCCGTCGCTGCTGCGCAGCTACATCGGTCGGGACCTCGCGCTCACCGACGACGGGTGGTTCGCAACCGCAGACCTGGGCTTCATGGACGGGGACCAGCTCGCAGTCATCGGCCGTCTGGACGACGTGCTCGTCGTCGGCGGTCGCAACATCAACGCCAACGATGTCGAGCGCGTCGTCAATGGGCACGCGGCCGTCCGTCTCGGGAGCTGCATCGCAGTGCCCACCGACGACGGCAAGTACGCAGTGCTGATGGAGCCCGCGCGCGCAGATTCGGTGTCGGCCGACCTGCGGGACGCGGCGAGCGAGATCCGCGCCGCGGTCGTGCGCGACATCGGAGTTGCGCCGCGCGCGCTGATGTTCGTGAAGCGCGGCACACTCCCGAAGACCCCGAGCGGCAAGAAGCAGCGTTGGCGCGCTGCCGAGGGAATGGCGCGGGGGGAGCTCGAGATGCTCGGAGGCCTGGCTCGTGACTGACCGCACAGATCCGGCCGTTGATCCCGTGCTCCTGCGCGACGCGTGCAGCGCGATCGGCGAGTACCTGCAGCGCGAGTTCGGGACGCGGGCCGACATCGACCCGACGACGCCGATCGCAGACCTCGGCGTCGACTCGATCGAGCTCGTCGAGATGCTCGTCACACTCCTCGACGAAGCCGGTGACAGCGACGTCGACCTCGTGGACTCTGCGGACGTCGCGATGGATCGCGTCGGCGATCTCGCGGCGGTCCTGGTCGGGCAGGGCTGGCAGCCGCAAGCCTGAGGTAGCTTGACCCCTGCTCGCCCGACCCGGAGGAGAACATGCCCGAAGCCGTCATCGTCGCCACTGCTCGCACCCCGATCGGGCGCGCGAACAAGGGGTCACTCATCGAATGCCGGCCGGATGACCTCTCCTCGCTGATCATCGACGCGGTCCTGGCCAAGGTGCCGCAGCTCGATCCGGCCCAGGTCGAAGACGTCATCTGGGGCTGCGGGCAACCCGCAGGCGAGGCCGGCACGAATGTGGCGCGCGTCTCCGCGCTGCTCTCGGGCGTGGACGTGCCCGGTGTGACCGTGAACCGCTACTGCTCGTCGTCACTCCAGACGATCCGCATGGCGGCCCACGCGATCAAGGCGGGCGAGGGTGACGTGTTCCTCTCCGGCGGCGTCGAGACCGTCAGCCGTTTCATGAACGGCATGGCCGACGGCGGGCCGCCGAACGAGAAGTTCCGCGAGGCGCGCGGGCGCACCAAGCAGCGCAGCGAGGGTGGCCAGCCGAAGTGGACACCGGCGACCGGGCTGCCGGACGTCTACATCGCGATGGGCCAGACCGCCGAGAACGTCGTCGAGGCCGAGGGTGTGACGCGCGAGGAGATGGACGAGTTCGCCGCGCGCTCCCAGCAGCTCGCGGTCGAGCATCAGGAGAACGGCTTCTTCGAGCGGGAGATCACACCGGTCACGACGCCCGACGGCACCGTCGTGGCGAAGGACGACGGGCCTCGCGCCGGGACCACCGTCGAGAAGCTCGCGACGTTGAAGCCGGTGTTCCGGCCCGACGGCTCGGTCACTGCCGGGAATGCATGCCCGCTGAACGACGGGGCGGCCGCGGTCATCGTGATGAGCGAGGCGAAGGCGGGCCAACTCGGGCTGAAGCCGCTCGCGCGTATCGTCGCATCAGGGGTGAGCGCGCTGAACCCCGAGATCATGGGCCTCGGGCCCATCGAGGCGTCGCGCCAGGCGCTGAAGCGGGCCAACATGACGATCGACGACATCGACCTGGTGGAGATCAACGAGGCGTTCGCCGCGCAGGTGATCCCCTCGGCGAAGCACCTCGGCATCCCGTTGGAGAAGCTCAACGTGCACGGCGGCGCGATCGCGCTCGGGCACCCGTTCGGCATGACCGGCGCCCGCATCATGACGACGTTGATCAACGGCCTCGAGACCGAGAACAAGCGCTACGGGCTCGAGACCATGTGCGTCGGCGGTGGCCAGGGCATGGCCATGATCATCGAGCGCCTCTCATAGAAGGTTCGCGATGTCTAGAGCGGGCGTAGGTGCGTCTCGGTGACGAGACGCGACTGCTGGTGGTGGGGACGCGACGCGCGTGACGGCATGATGCCGTGCTCCGCGCGCAGGCGCGCCATGCCGGCGTTGTGGCCGGTGTAGCTCGGCGGCTGTTCGAGCATCCACACGATTCCTTCGGCCGCAACCTCCGACGGTTCCCAGTCGGAGTGGTCCGCGTCGGGCATGTTGAACACGAAGCCTTCGGAGGCGACCGGCACATCGATGCGGAACGTGTTGACGGCGATGTCGAATGGCCGGAGCTGATACGCAGCCGACACCGTGAGGTGCTCGAGCGCGGCCTTCGCCATGCCGTACGCCATCAGCCCGGGGACGTAGTTGAGACCGGCCACCGACGAGACGTTCACGATCGCGCCGCAGCCCCGTTCCTTCATCGACGCGACGGCTGTCTTGATCGCCAACAGCGGCGCGCGCAGATCGACCTGCATCACGAGGTCGAAGCGCTTCATTTCCATGTCGAGGTCGCCCGGGAAGGTGATCGCGGCGTTGTTGACGAGCATGTCGACGCCGCCGAAATGCTCGACGGTCGACGTGACCATGCGGGTCACCTCCTCGTCGCGCGCCAGGTTGGTCGGCACCGCGATCGCGCTGCCGCCGGCTTCCTCGATGCGCCGCACGGTGTCGTCGATCGTGCCGGGAATCGGAAGCGGCGCTTCCGCGGTGGCACGCGCCGCGCACGCGACGCGGCAGCCCCGCCGCGCGAGGAGCTCGGCGGTCGCGGCGCCGACGCCGCGTGACGCACCGGTGACGATCGCAACCTTGCCGTCGAGATTCACAGCGCGGGAAGCTCCTGGGGCAGCGTGAGGGAGTCGGCGTACAGGTCGCCGAGCTTTTCTACCCGCGCGAGCACTTCCGGCGCTTCGAACACGAGCGCGTCTGGATCCTCGGCGTCGGCGATCTCGTCCCACGAGATCGGCGTCGACACGGTCGGCCGCTCCCGGAGTCTCAGCGAGTACGCACACACCGTGGTCTTGTGGCGGTCGTTCTGGCTCCAGTCGATGAACACCTTGCCCGGACGCTTCGCCCTCGTCATCTCGACGAGCACCCGCTTGGGATCTCGTGACTCCAGCAGCTGGCCGAGCGCGAGCGCGAACGTCTTCGTGTCGGCGTCGGTCGCGTTCGACCCGACCACCGGCACCGACAGGTGCAGGCCTTTGCCACCGGAGGTCTTCACGACGGCGCGCAACCCGAGCCTCTCCAGCGTGTCGCGCAGATCGAGGGCCACCCGGCAACAGTCGATGATCGTTGCCGGCTCGCCCGGATCCAGATCGATCACCATCGCCGTGGGGTGCTCGGGGTCGCTCACCGTCCACTGGTGCGTGTGCAGCTCGAGCGCCGCGAGGTTGGCGAGCCAGACCAATGACGGCACCTCCTCGACGAGACACCCTTTCGTCCCGCCGGTCGCCTCGTGACCCGTGAAGACCGGCAGCCACGGCGGACGGTGCGAGGGGCAGTTCTTCTCGAAGAAGCGTGGTCCGAGCGGGCCGTCCGGCGCCCGCACCAAGGTGGGCGGCCGTCCCGCAAGGTGGGGGAGCTGCCACGGTGCGATGCGACGGAAGTAGTCGATGACGTCTGCCTTGCGGAACTCGGCCGCCGGATAGAGGACCTTGTCGAGGTTCGAGATCTTCAGCTCCCGGCCTTCGATCTCGATGACCTGGCCTTTCGTCGCCATATCTAGAATCGATGCTATGCCCAGTGCCATTTGGACCGGCTCGATCAGTTTCGGCCTCGTGCAGGTGCCCGTGCGCCTCGTCGGCGCGACGAAGAGCAAGGACGTGAGCTTCAACCAGCTCGAAGAGGGCACCGGCTCGCGCATCCGGTACAAGAAGGTGTCGGAGCAGACCGGCGAAGAGGTCACCCAGGACCGCATCAAGCGCGGCTACGAGATCTCGAAGGGCCGCTACGTGATGATCGAGCCGGACGAGCTCGATGCGCTGCGACCGCGGGCCAGCCACGCGATCGACATCGAGGAGTTCGTCGACCTCGACGAGATCGATCCCGTGTTCTTCGAGCAGCCGTACTACCTGATACCCGACGCACGCGGCGTGAAGCCGTACAAGTTGCTGGCCGACGCGATGACCGAGCTCAACAAGGTCGCGCTGGGCCGGATCATCGTGCGCAGCAAGGAGCGGCTGGTCGCGATCCGTCCGCTGGACGGGATGCTGGTCATCGAGACGATGCGTTATGCCGACGAGGTGCTGCCACGCGACGAGCTGCTGGCCGACGACGACGTCGAGCTCACCGATCGCGAGCGCGCGATGGCGCGCCAGCTCGTCGAGTCGCTCGCGGTCGACGCGTTCCAGCCGGAGAAGTTCCACGACGAGTACCGCATGCAAGTGCTCGACCTGATCGAGCGAAAAGCCGCCGGGGAGGAGATCGTCGCCGAGCCCGTCGTCGAGGCGCCGGCCAAGGTGCTCGACCTCGTTGCCGCGCTCGAGGCGTCGCTCGAGAAGGCCCAGACCGCCAAGGATCGCCACCCGAGCTCGTCGGGCTCCGCGCCGGAGGCGGCGAAGAAGGCGCCCGCGAAGAAGGCGGTCAAGCAGCCCGCGAAGAAGAACGTGAAGGCGACGAAACCCGCGGCGAAGAAGCGATCGGCCTAGCTGCCGGTACGGCGGCGACATGCTCGTCGCCCAGCCATCCGCAGCGCCCGCATACCGGTGAGCTGTCGCTCGTGAAGCCCGCGCACGGCTCGTACGAGGAGCTGACCAGGTCGTTCGTGTCCGTGATGTCCATGCCCGGCATGATGACAGCGGGGTGCGACAGTCACCGGAGCGCTCGACGTCAGACCTGTACCGAGTGACCGTCGCGCCATGTCCGCAGCACCAGGTAGTGGCCCTTCAGGGCTGCGTGGTCCCACGCACCGAAGCCCATGAGCGTGCCGGCGTGCCCGCTGCTGGCCGGGAGTTGCTTGACGCGGCGCAGGCCGTCCGCGATGCCGGCTCGCGTCAGGTGCTCCGAGGCGGCGATGCCCTCGCCGAGCAAGCGACCGATGTCGTACGCGGCACAGCCGATGGGGCCGCCCGCCGCGTGCGCGAAGCGTTCGCGCAACGAGGTGCGAACCGGGTTGTCGTCGGCGACGGTGTCGATGTATTCCCAACCCGCGTAGCCGTCGCGCCAGTCGGGTCGCGCATAGCCGAACATCAACGCCGAGTTCGCGAGCACCGGGACATCCCATGCGAGCGCGAGGCGGGCGACCGCGACGGCGCGCGATGCCAGACCGAGACCGAAGTACACCAGCACGTCAGGTTGGGCGCCGCGCAGCCGGTCGAGCAACGCATCCGCATCGCCAGCGAGCGGCGAGATGCTCGCGGTCCCGGTGACTTCGAGCCCGAGCCTGGCGCGCGCCGCCTCGAAACACTCGGCATAGCGCCGGCCGACCGGTGACTGGTCGAATACGACCGCGGCGCGCCGCAGTCCGCGCTCGGCCATCCGGGCCGCGAGCACGGGCGGCTCCTCCTCGAGTGAACCGACCTGGTAGTGGAACATCCATTGCGACCGGGTGCGCTCTCCGCCCGAGTAGTTGATCGCAGGGACGCGTGCGCGATCGCACAACGGCGCGGCGATCAATGCGTTGTCGGAGATCGACGGTCCCGCGATCGCGACCACATCCTCGGCGCAGAGCTCCCGGAACGCGCGTACGACGTCGGCTTCCGATCCCGACGGCAGTCCCTGGGCCTGGCGTTCCACGAGCTCCACGTCGCGGTCGAGGCGGCCGGTTGCCGCGACGTCGTCGACGCCCATCCGCAACGCCTTGGCGAAGAGATCGTCGCCTTGTGGGAAGTCGTAGAGCAATCCGATGCGGACGGGGAGGGCACTCGTCGACGCCATGCCCGTATCCTGACACGATGCTCCGCGACGAGGTCGGGCGACTCGCAGGGAACGCGGTCCATGCGACATGGGAAGCCGTCGTGCGCTTCGGCGCGCTCGGACCGCGGCATCGGCGTGCTCGCAAGTTCTCGCGGTTCGGCAACGGAAGTCTCATCGCGTTCCCGCCGACGGTCATCTTCGGCGAAGGACGTATCGCCGTCGGCGAAGGAACCATCATCGGCCCGCTCGCGAGCCTGAGCGCCGGCATGCCGACACAGGCGAGCCTCCGAGGCGATCCGGTCATCACGATCGGCGACCGGTGCATGCTCGGGAAGGGCATCGGCATCATCGGCCACGAGCGGATCGAGATCGGCAACGACATCTGGACGGGCCATTACGTGTACGTCACCGACCAGAACCACGGGTACGAGGACGTCTCGCAACCGGTCGGGACACAGATGTGGAAGAACGAGCCGGTGTCGATCGGCGACGGTTGCTGGCTCGGCCACGGCGCGGTCGTGCTGCCGGGCACGCGCCTCGGACGCAACGTCGTCGTCGCGGCCGGTGCAGTCGTCGCCGGCCTCGACGTTCCGGACTTCTCGGTGATTGCCGGTGTGCCCGCGCGGGTCGTACGCAAACACGTCCCGGGAGACGGTTGGATCTCCGTCTCCCGGGACGGGTAACGCGGGCTACTTGTTGGCGGGCGCTTCGGGTGGCGCCGGATAGGACTTCGGCAACAGCTCGGGCGGGATGTTGTTCTCGCCGTACACGGTGACCGTGTTGGTTGGGTCGAAGAGCTTCACCGGCTCGGTCGGCCAGTGCCCCGAGACGTACCGGAGACCACCGTCCATGAGCCGGTACATGCCGTCACCCTCGGCACCGGTCTCGTCGGTGCCGTGCGCCTTCGGGTCCCAGAAGAGGATGCCGGCGTTGTCGAGGCCGCCCGGGTCGTCGGGCGTGTTGGGCCAGAGCGAATGGTTGCCGTACGAGATGATCGTCCGCCGGATCGGCGGGTCGCCGGGGAAGGCGGGTGGTGCGGCGTCGAGGCCGGCCTTGAACGACTCGGGCGTGAGGTGCGGGCCCGCCAGCTGCAAGCCGGCCATCAACAGCTCGACGTTGCCTTTGATGATCGCGTAGTTGTTCTCGGTCGGCGGGTTCGTGCCGAACCACCAACGGTGCACGGTCCACGAGTCCTGCTTGTCCTGCGGCAGGCGGGCGGGAATCAGTTGCAACCCGAACGCGTGCACCCACTGCTTCTGGTCGAACGCTCGAGCGAACACGTTGGTGTCGGCGAGCACCGTTCCCGACATCACCCACTCGGGGAAGTAGTTCTGCTTGGTCATCTCCGTCGTGAGGTAGCGCGGGAAGATCGGATCACCGCTGAAGATGACGCTGGTGGCGTTTGCCTGCTTCAGCTTGGCGGCGATCGTGCGGCCGTCGGCTTGCAGCGTCGGCAGGTTCAGGTAGTAGTCGACGTGCGACACGATGTTGACGCCTGCGTCCTTCAAGAGCTTTTCGAGATTGTTCCATGAAGACGTGTACTGACCGTCGGGCGTGTTGTAGGTCAGCAGCGTGAACGTACGGTCCTTGCCATTCTGGTCGGGCCCGGCCCACTCGGACGGCTTGCCGAGGAGCTGCTTCTTGACCAGCTCGGTGACCATTTCCGCCGTCTGGTCCGGTGTGGGCCCGATGGGCCACAGGTACGGCGCGTTGTCGAGGACGTACTTCTGCGGCTGGGCGAGGATGCACGTCGCGATGCAGAGGATCTTCTTCTGTGCGAGCTCGTCGGCGAATTCCTTGGCTTGTGCGGGACCGCCCATCACCGCGAAGACGTTCTTCGACGCGGCCCGGTCGGCGTCGGCACGCGCTGCCACCGCGTCGGAAAGCGTCCCCGTACCTTCGATCGGCACCATCTCGACCTTGCGGCCGTAGAGCTCGTAGTTGCCGGCGTACAGCTCCGCATAGTTCTTGTAGGCCTTGGACGTGGCCTCGGGCGTGTCGTACGCGCCGGAGGCCTTCAGCAACGCGTCGCCGAGCGGATCGGCCTTCGAGACGTAGTAGCCGATCCTGATGGTGTCCGCGGTGACGCCCGGTGAGGTTGCGCCACCGTTGTCGCCCGTCGCCTTCGGGACGCACGGCGGAGGGTTGAGGATCGGGATCGCGACGTCGCCAGTCGTCGTGTCGCAGTGGTCCTGCCAGGTGAAATTCGCGAGCTCACCCTTCTTCTTGGCGTCGTTGTAGAAGAGCGGGACGCCGTTGACGCCGGACTGGGTGGCGACGGCATTGCCACCGACCTTGACGGTGTCCTTCTTGTCGTCGCTCCGTGTCGCGAGAGCCACGGCGACGATCGCAGCGATCGCCACGATCGCAATGAACGGCGCATAACGCACCCACGGCGAGCGCCGCGGACGCGGTGCCTGTTGCATGCCCATCCCGTGTCCCCCTCTGGTCGGTGATGGCATCAATCGATGCTGTTGTGGTTGTCTTCACTTCGTTACTTCTCACGGCTACCGCTGCGTGCGATTGCCGCTTCGGTGGTGCCGAGATAGGAGTGCACGACCGCAGGATCGTTCACGACGTCGGCGGGCGCGCCGGTGGCGACGACCTCACCGAGATCGAGCGCGACGATGCGGTCGGCAATGCTCATGAGCAAAGGTACGTCGTGCTCGATGACGAGCAACGTCGCCCCCGTCTGCTCCCGAACTCGCAGCAGCAGCGGACCGAGTGCCTCGGCCTCGCGCTGCGCGATTCCCGAAGATGGCTCGTCGAGGAGGAGCACCGACGGGCCGTGCGCGAGCACGCACGCGAGATCGACGATCCGGCGGCTCCCCGTCGAGAGCTCGCGTACGAGCTTGTCGCGGAAGTCGGTGATGCCGAGCAGCTCGAGGAGCCGCTCGACGTTCAGGTCGACGTCGCGCTCGGTGTCCTCCACCCACGGCAGCCGTAACGCGGTGGCGACCGGATCGCGCGTCTCGAGGTGGCGCTCGAACGCGACCGCGATCGTCTCGGCGACCGAGAGGCTCGGGAACAAGCGACCGTCCTGGAACGAGCGGCCGAGCCCGAGCCGCGACCGCGCCGCGGGGGACAGCCGGGAGATGTCGACCGCGTCGCCACCTTCGCCCAACACCACGGTGCCCTGATCGGGCACGAGGAATCCCGAGACCACGTCGAACAGCGTCGTCTTGCCGGCGCCGTTCGGCCCGATGAAGCCGAGGATCTCACCGCCGGCCGCGTCGAGCGAGACGTCGCTGAGCGCCGCGAGCCCCCCGAACCGCTTCGACACACCCGCGAGCGACAACCGCACGGGCGACTCGTTGTTGCCGTTCCCGTGCGGCGCCTCTACGTGCACGGCTGTCGCGCCGACCGTGGCCGGAGTCTCTTCGACGATTCCCTTGGCCGCGCCTTCGAGGAAGACAGACCGCAGCATGTCCGGACGCTGGAGCAGCTCCTCGGTCGGTCCGTGGAAACGGATCTCACCCTTCTCCATGAAGTACGCGGTCTGTGCGATCGTCAGCGCCAGATTCACGGACTGCTCCACGAGGATGATCGTCGTGCCCTGGGCCGCGATGTCGCGCACGATCGGCAAAAGCTGCTCGACGATCGCAGGCGCGAGACCGAGCGACAGCTCGTCGATCATCAGCAGGCGCGGCCGTTCGATGAACGCCATGCCGAGCGCGAGCATCTGCTGCTGGCCGCCGGAGAGGTTCCCCGCCTGCTCGTCGAGACGTTCGGCGAGGATCGGGAACAGCTCGAGGACGCGTTGGGTGGCAGCCTGGACGTGCTCCTTCTCATGACGGTGGAGCCAGCTCGCGAGCCGCAGGTGCTCGCTGACCGTCAAGGTCGGGAACACACCCTGGCCGCCGGGGAACAGCACCACGCCCCGTCCCGCGACCTCGTTGGGCGGGGCATAGGTCATGTCGCGACCGTCGAACACGATGGCGCCGTTCGTCGCCTCGACGAGCCCCGCGATCGACTTCAGCAAGGTCGACTTGCCGGCGCCGTTGGTGCCCAGCAGCGCCACGATCTCGCCTTCGTCGACCTCGAAGTTGACGCCGAACAGCACTTGGACGCTGTCGTAGAACACGTCGACGTTGCGCACGAGCAGCAGCTTCACCTCGCCCGCCTGCCGCTTGACCATCACTTCGGCCTGCGCGGCCGTCGACGTCCACACGCGGTTGATGTCGCTCTTCACGTACATCGACGCGGTCGAGAGGATCCACGCGCCGGTGAGGAAGACGGGCACCATGAACATCAGGGCGACGCGTACACCGTACGCGTCGGTGAGACCGCCCACGATGTAGAGCACGATGAGCCCGGGCAGGATGAACAGCGACGCCATCGCGAAGCCGAGCGCACGGACCTTGGGCGGGATCGTCAGCGACAACGCCGCGAAGATCCCGGGTGTGAGCAGCGCTGCCAGTCCCGAGATCAATACATTCATCGCGATCGCGACCCCCAGTGCCGGAGCGAGCGCGAAGGCAGTCCACACGGCGGCGATCGCGACCCCGATCACCGAGAGCATGCGCAGGCCCATCCCCGGGTCGCGCAGCATCAGTCGCGACGCGAGGGGGATGCCGAGCATGATGCCGATGATCTGCGCGGGCTCGGCGGCGGCGGCCACGAATCCTCGTTGCGCCTCCCCGAGATTGAACACGTCGTCGTAGTAGATCGAAGTGAGCGCGAGGAGCCCGATGATCGATGCCGCGAGGAAGGGCAGCGAGTACCAGATGCGGCGCAGCGTCTGTACGCCCCACAGGATCCGGACCGACTCGGCGAACGACGGTGGGACCTCGTCCTGGTTGATGACCGCTTCGCTCGCGCCGGCGGCGGCCCGTTCGAAGTGGCCGCGGCCCGGCTCGCGCAGCCGCAACCCGATGATCGCGAAGACGACCGTCGGGATCACGAACACCAAGAACGGTGCCCGCCAGCCCCAGAAGTAGGCGATGCTGCCGCCGAGCAGCGGGCCCAGGAACTGGCCTGCGGCATTCCCCATGCGGTGGAAACCGAAGACGTCCGGCCGTACCTCGGGCGGGTAGTAGTCGGGCAGCAGCGAGTTGTGCGTCGGGTTGACCACAGCACGACCCATGCCCGCCCCGGAGCGGGCGATGATCAGCACCCAGACGCTCATGGCCAGCCCGGTGAGGCCGCTGAACAACGCCCACACGAGCGCGCCGGCGACGGCAATCCGCGCACGCGGCAGGCGATCCGAGTAGTACGCGAGCGGGACCTCGAGCAACAGGCCGCCGAGCAATGTGAGCGCGATCAGCGAGAGGAACTGTTGGTTCGACAAGCCGAAGTGGTCGCGAATATTCGGGCCCAGCACGCCGAACGCAGTGCGGTCGAGCTCGTCGACGGCATTGAGCGCGAACAGCACCAGCAACGGGAACAGTGCCTCGCCCGCCGTGATCTCGTTGAAGTACTGGCGCGGACCACGCGGCTTGTGCACTTCGATGCTGCCGATTCGGAAGAGGACGGGTTGCGCCTGCTTCGTGGACATCAGTCGTGCATCTCCGCGAGCTCGTCGATGGGAGCACTCTGCTCGGTCGCCGCCAGGGCGTCGATGAGATTCGCCTCCGGGACCTGCACGTCCTCCACGCGCGTGTCGGCAAGCAGGCTCGGCACCCGGATGCCGCGGCGCCTCGCGAACCAGCGCAACACCGTGTCGCGCAGGTCGCCGAAGGCCGCGCCCAGGCCGCCGGGCATCAGCAGCAGCACGAGGAGCAGGCCGAAGCCGGTCGACAAGAACGCCCACTGCGGTTGGGTCAGGAAGTACTGGATGCCCTTCACGTACAACGCGCCCAGCACGGCGCCCCCGATCGAGCCGAGGCCGCCCACCACGGCCATCGAGAAGACGCGCAGGCTCTCGCCGGGATCGAAGTTGACCGCGTCCAGCGACCTCTGCTGCAACACGAACAAGCCGCCCGCAACCCCCGAAAGGAAGCCCGACGTCGCGAACGCGACCATGAGCGTCCCGCGGGCACCGACCGACAAGGCCTGGGCGGCGCGCTCGTTGTCGCGCACTCCGATCAACACCCGGCCGACCCGGCTGTTGCGCAGACTGCGCACCATCATCATCGCGACGGCGAGCACGATCAGCACCAGCACGTAGTACCTGGTCTCGGTGTCGACCCTGAACAGGCCGAGCACGTGGGTCCGGGTGACCGTGCCACTCGGGACGAAGCTCTTGATGGGCGAGTAGCCGCTGTTCAGGAGGTATCGACTCGCGGCGAGCGAGAACGCCAGTGTGACCACTGCAAATGCGAGGCCCCGGGCGCGAAGGGTCGGGATCCCGACGATCATGGTCGCGAGCGCACCAACACCTCCTGCGGCGAGCAACACGAGGCCCATGTCCCAGTGCCAGCGCGTGGCAAGCGACCCGGCGACCGCGCCGGCGATGCCGACGAAACCCATCTGCCCGAGGCTGACTTGTCCCGCCCAGCCGGTGAGCACGACGAGCGAGAGCCCGATGATGGCGTAGATGCCGATCGTGCCGGCGAGCTTGATCTTGTCCTCCGGCAGCAGAAGTGGAATCGCGACGATCCCCGCGAGCAGCAGGCCGGCGATACCCCATGATGCGGCCCGCACGGCGGGTACGTTTCGTAACTCGGCGGGAATGCGCTTGACCTCGCGCGTCGCCTGCCACGTGGACGTGGCCGAGCTGGTGAGTCGCCCGACGGTGTCGGCGCGCTGGAGCAGGAGGGCGATCGCGATGATCGCGGCGCGGATCGCGATGCTCATGATCTCGACGTTGTTGTAGTGGAACACGGCCGCCTGGTCGACGATGCCGAGACCGATCGCGGCGAGCACGACCGTCGGCATGCGCTCCATGCGTCCGATCACGGCGGCACCCAGTGCCGTGAGCAACACCGCGGGATCGAGCACGCGCCCGAGGATCTGGCCGCCGACACCGACCCGCAGGAACAGCGCCACGTATGCGAGCGCGGCGGCGAGGCCCCACACGACGCTCTGCAGCCGCCGCACGGGTATCCCCAACAACGACGCACGATCCGCGTTCTCCGCAGTCGCCCGCAGCGCCGTGCCGATAGCGCTGAAGCGGAAGAAGCAGGCGAGGGCGAGCAGGATCAGCGGGACCGTGACGAGCACGAGCACGTCGGCGCCGTCGAAGGTGACGAGCTTGCCGATGTTGAAGTGCGTGTCGATGAACGGTGGATATGTCGCCACGTCGGGGCTGCCGAACCACAACGGCAGCAGGAACGCGAGCGCGGCGAGAAGCTCGGTGACGCCGATCGTCGCGACCGTGAGGATGAGACGCGGTGCCCTGAAGAAGCGGCGGAGGAAGACGAACTCGACGATGATGCCGAGCAGGATCGAGCTGACGAAGCCGATTGCCGCAGCCAGATAGATGCTCCAACCGAGCGACACGAAGAGCAGGAGCGCGAAGGCCGCGGGGACGCCGCCGAGGTCAGCCGCCGCGAAGTTCACGATTCGGTTCGCGCGGTAGACGATCACGAACCCGAGCGCGATCAGCGCGACCAAGAGCCCCTGGATGACGCCGATGAGATAGATCTCGGCCGGGATCGTGGGCCAGCGCAGCTTCACGGCGCCGACCATCAGCGCCATCGGGAGGACCGCCAGGCCGGCGGCGCGCAGCGTGGCAACCGCGTCGCGTCTCATGGGCACCACTCCAGCTGCGCCACGACGGCGTCCGCCATGGTGCGCTGCGCGTCACGCGAGGAGAGTGAGTGGTGCTCGCGGAGGAGGTCCCAGGTCGCGCCGGTCGTGAGGGCGTCGATGGCGCCGAGCATCCGGCGGCGATCGGCCGCGGGCAGCGGCTCGAGCTCGCACGCGAACACGCGCGCGAGCTCCTTGCGCCCTTGCGCGTGCGCGTTGTGCACGAGGCGTCGGAGCGTCGGGGAGAACGGTGCCTGCAGCTCGGTCGCCCGGCGGATCGGACCGAAGTCCTCGTAGAGCTGGGCCCGCCGCCGTACGAGGGTCTCGACGCGGGCCCGTAGCGGACCTTCGTGGTCGGCTGCCGCGCGCGTGGGTGCGACACGGTCGAACTGCCGGCGGGCCGCGACGCAGAACAGATCTTCGAGGTCGTCGAAGTGCACGTACACCGAGCGCAGCGAGATCCCGGCCCGGGCCGCAATCTCTTTGGCCGTCGGCCGCAGGGAGCCCTCGGTGACCAGATCGAGCAGTGCGTCGGCGATTGCGTCGCGCGTGGCGGCCTTCCGGGCCGCGCGGCCGTCGGCGACGGGAGCGACGCTCATGGCGTCGACTCCACGCGCCGCTCCTTCGGGTCCGGTTGGGGTCGTCTCCCGGGCCGAGGGGTCACGAGCGCGCAATGTACGTATTGCTGCACTGCCTGTGCAATATCGCCGAGCGGGGGCCGAAAACCTGCGGTCGGCGAGATCTCGGTCGCGTACCCTTTGGGCAATGCCCCACCCGGATCTCGCGTCGGAACGCGCGCGCCTCCGGTTCGCGCAAGATTGCCTCGAGCGGATGCGTCACCGAACGGCCGCCAAGGTCTCCGACGAGGACATCCTCGGCGCCAACAAGGCGGACGCCGACGCCGTGAAGTGGCAACTGCAGCGGCGTCTGGCCTCACTGGACGACGACGCCGCGGTTCTCTGCTTCGGGCGCATCGACGAGGAGTCCGGCGACCGCTGGTACATCGGCCGCCGCCATGTGGAGGACGAAGGCGGTGTCCCCGTCGTCGTCGACTGGCGCGCCGGCGTGGCGACGCCCTTCTACCGCGCGACGCTCGCGGACCCTTTCGGGCTCAAGCGCCGGCGTCGCTTCGTGTTCACGGCGCGAGAGCTGCAGGACGTCTTCGAGGAGGACTTCGACGACCCCGACACGCTCGTCGGATCGGGCGGGGTGCCCGACCCGCTGCTCGCCGAGCTGGGTCGGGCGCGCACGGGCGCGATGCGCGACATCGTCGCGACGATCCAGTCCGAGCAGGACGCGATCATCCGGGCGCCGCTCGAGACGTGCCTCGTCGTCCAGGGCGGGCCCGGCACCGGCAAGACGGCTGTGGGTCTCCACCGCGCTGCCTTCTTGTTGTACGAGCACCGCGCGTTCCTCGGTCGCGAGGGCGTGCTCGTGGTCGGTCCCAACCCGGTGTTCCTGCGGTACATCTCCCAAGTGTTGCCCTCGCTCGGCGAGACGTCGGCCACCCAGACGACCGTCGACGGCCTCCTCGGGCTGCGCTTCCGCGTGGTCGCCGACGACGCGACGAACGTCGCGGCGATCAAGGGCGACGCGCGCATGGTGACCGTGCTCGAACACGCGTGCGCCGGCGCGATCCGGATACCCGACGACGGGCTCTCCCTGCGGTACCGCACGCGGCGGCTCACGTTCTCGACCGAAGAGATACGTGAGCTCGTCGCCGACGCGCGCCGCCGGCGTGCGCCGGTGAGCACCCAACGCGAACGATTCCGGAGGGCGTTGCTCCTGCGGGCGTACAACCGGTACACGGGTGGTGTCGCCATCGAGCTCGACGAGCGCGACTTCACCTCCGAGGTTCTCGCCGACGCGTCGTCACGCAAGGCCGTCGACGGGTTGTGGAAGAGCGTCAACGCCGTGGGTCTCGTGCGCTCGTTGCTGACGCAGCGCGGCGCGCTCGCCCGAGCTGCCGAAGGCGTCCTCGACCCCGAGGAGCAAGCCGCACTGTTGCGTCCGCGCGCGGCAGGCGAGGCCTGGACGCCGTACGATCTCCCGCTTCTCGACGAGGCGGAGGCGCTCGTGAGAGGCGCACCGCGACGGTTCGGGCATGTCGTTGTCGACGAAGCGCAGGATCTCGCACCGATGCAGTTGCGGATGCTCGCGCGTCGCAGCCGTCATCATTCGATGACGGTGCTCGGTGACCTCGCCCAGGCAACGGGGCCGGCCGCGTCGCGGAGCTGGACGGAGACCCTCGAGCACCTGGGTCGGCCGGCGAACGCCCGAGAGGCGGAGCTGACGATGGGCTACCGCCTGCCGGGTGCCTTCCTCGAGCTCGCGAACCGGCTGTTGCCCATCGCCGCGCCCGACGTCGCGCCGTCTCGTTCGGTGCGAGCAGATGGCGACCCACCCGATGTGCATCCGTGCCTCCCGGAACAGCTCGTCGAGCTCGTGGCCGGGCACGCGGTCGTGCTGGCGAAGGAGTTCGCGACGGTCGCGTTGATCGCGGCCGACGCGCGAGTCGACGAGCTCCGGCGCGCGGTGGAGGATCGCGGCATCGTGTGCGCCGAGCCGGGAGAGGTCGCGCCCGACCGGCCCGTCGTCGTCGTCCCGGCACGACTCGCGAAGGGCCTCGAGTTCGACGCGGTGATCGTCGTCGAGCCGGCTGAGATCGCGGCCGCCGAGGTGCACGGCGCCCGCCTGCTGTTCGTCGCGCTCACGCGGGCGGTGCAGCACCTCGCGCTGGCACACGCCCAGGAGCTTCCTCTCCCGTTGCAGGCGTAGGCTCGGTGCCGTGACTCAAGCCGTGCGGACGCAGCGGAGCCAGGGATGGCGCAGCGAGGGAGCGATGTAATGGAAGCGTTGCGGTTGAACGTGTCCACGCGGAGCGGCAACGTGCGCGTCGAGGCCGCGCCCGGGATCGAGCTCGAGGTCGAGGGCGGCTCGGTCGTGCGTGAGCACGATGGTGCGCTCGAGATCCGGCGGGCGAAGGGCGCGGGCACGATCGTGGTGCACTGCCCCACGGGGAGCGACGTCACGGTCGGGACGATGTCGGGCTCGATCGACACCGAGGGTCTGCTCGGGGGCGTACGCATCGCGACCGCCAGCGGGAAGGTGCACGTCGCCGAAGCCGGCCGTGTCGACGTACGCGCCAAGTCCGGCTCGGTCGACATCGGGACCTGCACCGGTGAGTGCCGGGTGGTGGTCACGAGCGCGAAGGTGCACATCGGCAAGGCGCAGCGCGCCACGATCGCCGGCGTGTCGGGGGTCGTGCTCGCCGAGGGCGTGGAAGGCGCCGAGATCAAGACGGTCAGTGGCAAGGTCCTGGTCGGCACGACCGGCGGAGGCGACATCTCGGTGCACACCGTCTCGGGCAAGGTCGAGATACTCGTGCCGCGCGACGTGCAGCCGGCGACCCGGCTGCGTTCGATCAGCGGGCGGGTGCGCTGCGAGTGCCCGACCGGCGGCGACGGCGAGATCGCGGTGAAGAGCGTCAGCGGTGCAATACGAGTTTCGTGTCAGTGACGACGGCGACGACGGGCGCGATCGTCTTCACTGACATCGTCGGATTCACCCAGCTGACCGACGAGCGCGGCGACGACGTCGCAATGGCGCTCCTGGAGCGCCAGGAGCAGACCGTGCGCGCCGCGCTCCCGGACTGCTCACGCGTCGTGAAGGAGCTGGGCGACGGGCTGCTGCTGTGGTTCGACTCGCCGCGCGAGGCGATCGACACGTGTCTGCGTCTGCAGGCGGCGTTCGACCGGTCCGGCGACGACGAGGTGCCGTTGTGGGTGCGAATCGGGATGCATTGGGGCTGCCCACGCCGGCGGGGCGACGACATCGTGGGTCGCGACGTGAATCTCGCGGCGCGGATCGTCGAGCTCGCGGGGCCCGGCGACGTGCTCTGCTCCGAGGCAACCGTCAACGAGGCCGGCGACATGTGCGGCATCGTGTTCGAGCCGCTCGGGCCGGTGTTCGTGCGCGGTATCGCGGAGCCGATACCGATTGTTCGCGCCGTTCCCGCGACGGAGACGGTCCCGACGTGATCTCGTGCGAGGTCGAAGCCGTCCGCGCGGTCGTCGTGCGCGCGCCGGCCGATGTGACGGTCGCGGTGGTGAACGACATCGCATCGATCCACCTCACCGAGCGCAAGGCCGACACGTGCGAATTCCTGCCGGAGACGGAGACGACCGGCACGTACCGGATTACCGGTCGTGTCGCGCGGATCGTTCCCTGGCGCGCAACGTTCCGGTATCAACTCTCCCCGCACGGCTTCCATAGCGAGAGCACCACGCCGATCGGTCGTGGATGGGAGATCTCGGGCGGCTTCTCGGTCGACCCACTCGCACTGACCACCAGCCGCGTCGTCCACTACGAGCGTTACGTGCTGCCGCACGCGATGCGATGGATCAAGCCCGCGCTGCTCCTCTACATGCACGCGTCGATGCGTCCGGAGCTACGCGATCTCGCGCGCCGCGCCGAGGGTACGTTCAGGCGGCGCGTCCCCGGCAACGCGGCCTGACGCTCCGGGCCGTCCCGCGGGGACCGGAACGGTTTCCGCACCCCATATTCTGGTGGGGCAGGGGGCTGCGTCGTCGTGGATCGGTCCCCACCCCCACCCGGGCGGCGTAGCCCCCGCCGCACGTCTCGGCGGCTCAACCCGCCTGCATCGCGACTGCGTGGGCGGACGCGAGCGCGCGCTTCGGATCGAGATAACGGCCCTTCACACCACCGTCCCCCGCCGCGTGAGTCGGCTGCAGCTCCTCGTCGAGCTCGTAGACGAGCGGCTCCCCGGTCGGGAGGTTGAGATCCACCACCTGCTCGGGGCTCATGCCGTCGAGGTGCTTGACGAGTGCCCGCAACGAGTTGCCGTGCGCGGCGACGAGCACCGTCCGCCCGGCGCGCACGTCGGGCACGATCGCGTCGTACCACCAGGGCAGCATCCGCTCGAGCACGTCCTTCAAGCACTCGGACTCGGGAAGGAGATCGCGCGGGAGCGAGGCGTAGCGATCGTCGTATCCCCAGCGTTCCGCGTCGCTCATCGGATCGAGCGGCGGCGGACGGACGTCGTAGGAGCGACGCCAAAGCTTCAGTTGATCCGCGCCGAATTGCGCGGCGGTCTCCTTCTTGTCCTTGCCCTGGAGGTCGCCGTAGTGCCGTTCGTTGAGCCGCCAGGACCGGCGCACCGGTATCCACGTGCGTTTGCACGCGTCGAGCGCGAGCTCCGCCGTGCGGATCGCGCGAACCTGCAACGACGTGTGCACGATGTCCGGTAGGAGCGCGGCGCGCGCGAGGTCCTCGCCGCCGCGGCGCGCTTCTTCGCAACCCAGATCCGTGAGGTCCACGTCGATCCAGCCGGTGAACAGATTCTTCAGGTTCCATGCGCTCTGTCCGTGGCGCAGGAGGACGAGGGTGTACGGCACGGGTTCCATTCTGCCCGATGGATAGTGTCGGCCGCCGTGACCGAGCTCCACGTCGTGACCCTGTGCACGGGAAATGCCGCGCGCTCGGTGATGGCCGGCGCGATCTTGCGTGAGCATGTCCCGGGATTGCGCGTCACGACGTCGGGCACGCACGTGATCGAGGGCATGCCGATGAGCTGGCGGACGCGCGACGCCATCACGTCGCTCGGCCTGCCGGTGCCAGACCACCGCAGCCGCCAGGCGACGACGCAGGAGCTCGACAACGCCGATCTCGTGATCGCGCTCGCGCGCGAGCACGTGATGTGGATGCGGCGCGTGCATGCCACGGCGGCGCCTCGTACCGCGACCCTGAAGCGGTTGGCGCGCGACCTGCCGCCGGCCGACGGAGGTCCGCTGTTCGAGCGGTTGGCGCGCATGCGCGTGCACGAGGTTCAGCTCGAGTCGTGGGAAGACGTGGTCGATCCCGCGGGTGGTGATCTCGACGTGTTCGTCGAGTGTGCGCGCGAGATCGCGGACCTCCTGCACGTCGTGATTCCACGGTTAGCCTGACCACGATGGACCTCGCGGAGCTCGTTGCGCCGGCGCACACCGCGCTCGTGCTCCAGGAAGTGCAGAACGGGGTCGTCGGCTCGCCATCGGTGCTTCCTGCGCTGGCCGAGGCCGCGGCGTCGGTCGACCTGATCGGGAACTGTGCTCGTCTGGCGACTGCGGCCCGCAACGCCGGCGTTCCCGTGCTGCATTGCACGGCCGAGACCCGTGACGACCGCCGCGGCGCGAACCGCAACGCGCGCTTGTTTCTCGGGGTGAAGAAGTCGGCCGTGCGGCTGTCGCCGGGGAGTGTCGCGGTGCAACCACCGGAGGAGATCGGCGTCGACCCTGCGGACATCGTGTTACCGCGCTACCACGGCCTCGGCCCGATGACGGGGACCCAGCTCGATGCCATCCTCCGCAACCTCGGCGCGACCACGATCGTCGGTGTCGGCGTGTCGGTGAACATCGGAATGACGAACCTGGCGCTCGACGCGGTGAATCGTGGCTACCAGATCGTCATGCCACGCGACGCGATCGCGGGCGTGCCGGCGGACTACGCCGACGCAGTGATCGACAACACACTCTCGCTCATCGCCACGATCTCCACCACGAACGAGATCCTCACGGCGTGGCGCGCGTGATCAGCGGTTGACGTCGACGTCGACGTGCTCCTCGATCGGGAGCTCGATCGGCAACTCGATCGAGAGCTTGGCGTCGCGCAGCAGCGCGACGCCCGCGAAGATCGAACGCAGGGAGCACTGCTCGGCGCCCGGGAACGTGATGTGCGCGGTGTAGCCGCGCGGCACCACTCCCGCGAACGGCTCGGAGCCGTTTGGACCGCGCCATGCGAGGCCGAAGGTGCCTTCGGGTATTTCGACCGGTCCGGGCGGGGCAATGTGGGCGACCGCGTCCGCGATCGTCGTGTGTGCATCGCTCGCCGCGATGCCGACGAGGCCGATCAGGCACGCGATCGAGTCGTGGAGGCGGTCCTCGGGTGACCAGCTCGCGACCTCGTTGCGCGCCGCGCACGGAAGGCCGACACTCCCGAGGAACACGAGCAGCGACCACTGCTGGTCGACGGCAATGAGTCGCGTGTCGCCGCTCGTTTCGACGATGCGCAGCGCGATCGTGTCGACGACCGCGTGGATGTCCACCGTGCCGGCCGGGAACATGACGCGATCCATCGCCGAGCGGCACGCGTCGCCCAGTGCGTCGTTGATTGCATCGATACCGTCGCGGTCGATGGCGCGGTCGAGAAGCTCCGTGGCGAGGATCACGTCGCCGGCGCCGAGCCGACCCAGGTACCCGAGCAGGTCTTGCCAGGCTTGGGAGGTCACGCGGTCCCTATCGGCAGGCGCGGGCCAAACGACAGCCGTTCGGCCGTTGGCTCGCGAATCGTCAGATGTAGCCTTCGTGCTCATGGCGCCCCAGATTCCCCGCATCATCTCGGTCGACGACCACGTCATCGAGCCGCCGAACGTGTGGCAGGACCGCCTCCCCGAGAGGCTCAAGGCTGTGGGGCCCAGGGTCGAGCGCCGCAAGATCAAGAACATGAAATTCGTCGGGGGCGTCTTCTCCTACGAGGCGGCGGGGGAGCACGAGGACGGCACGTGGTGCGACTGGTGGCTCGTCGAGGATCTCCAGTACCCGCTGACGCGTTTGAGCGCGGCCGCGGGTTATCCGCGTGACGAGATCACCGTGAGCCCCATCACGATGGACGACATGCGCAAGGGGTGTTGGGACCAGAAGGCGCGGTTGGAAGACATGGACGTCAACCATGTCGAGGCGTCGTTGGCGTTCCCGTCGTTCCCTCGCTTCTGCGGGCAGACGTTCAGTGAACGCAAGGACCGCGAGCTCGGCGACCTGTGCGTGAAGGCCTACAACGACTGGATGGTCGACGAGTGGTGCGCGGGGTCCGACGGCCGGCTGATCCCGTTGATCATCGTGCAGCTCTGGGACCCGGTGCTGGCCGCGGCGGAGGTGCGCCGGAATGCGGCGCGGGGGAATCACGCCGTCACGTTCTCGGAGATTCCGGCGTTCCTCGGCTTGCCGTCGATGCACGACAAAGACGGCTGGTGGGATCCGTTCCTCACGGCATGCGAGGAGACCGACACCGCAGTGTGCATGCACATCGGTTCGTCGTCGAAGATGCCCTCGACCTCTGCAGATGCACCCGCCGCGGTCGGGAGCACGTTGACCTACATGAACGCGGCGATGTCGCTCACGGACTGGTTGATGTCGGGCATTTTCGAGCGGTTCCCCCGTCTCAAGATTGCATACAGCGAAGGGCAGATCGGCTGGATCCCGTATGTCCTCGAGCGGGCCGACAAGGTGTGGGCGGACAACCGCGGGTGGGGCGGCGTTGCCGAAAAGGTGATGCGGCCACCGAGCGAGTACTACTTCGACCACGTGTACGGCTGCTTCTTCGACGACCCGCACGGCTTGAAGAACATCGACGCCGTTGGTGAGAACAACGTGACGTTCGAGACCGACTATCCCCACAGCGACTCCACCTGGCCGCACACCAAGAAGGTCGCGGAAGAGATCATGAAGGATCTCACCCAGGAGCAGGTCGACAAGGTGTGCCGCACGAACGCGATCGAGCTGCTGCACCTCGACCTGCCGGCGTAGTCGCGCGTCGCGTCCGAGTGATGGACCTCAACCACGTGCATCTCGGCGTCGACGACGTCGATGCGTCTGCCGCGTTCTACGAGCGGTTCGGGTTCCGCAAGGACGTGTGGCACGGGGGTGCCCAGTTCATGCGCAACGACGACGGCTTCGACCTCGCCCTGGGTCCGCACGGCCGCGCGGCGATGCCGGAGTGGTTCCACATCGGCTTCCGACTGCCGTCGGCGGATGACGTGCGCGCGTTACAGGCGACCTGCGCGCCGGTGCGTGGCTCGGGTGACGATCCCGGCTTCGTGTGGTTCCGAGTCACCGATCCGGACGGTTACGAGGTCGAGGTCTACTGGGAAGAGTGACGATTTCGGCCGAGCGCAGAACGGCGGCGATGCGCCCGGTCAGACGTTCAGCCACACATCGGCGGAGGAGCCGCTGCGAGCAAGGTGAATGTGCCAGCACCCGTGCGTGACGAATCGAAACCCCGTTCCCCATTCGTCGCCCGGGCGGTCATAGCTGCTTTGCGAATGAGCCTCGGGCCCGAACACCAAGGGCTGCTGGCCGCCGTCGGGTGCAGTGAAGGCAATGCGCAATGGTCCCTTGCCGGTCATGCGCCACACGATCTTCAACTCGTCGCCTGCGCGTGGCGGAACGTGGCCCGGCCCGAGCGCAAGTCCCCAGAGCTGGGAATCGCGACTCACAACATGTATCTCGTTTGCCGCACCACCGACACCGAATCGTGTCGGCGTCGCGCACGTTGGGCGAGTGGGCGTGATCGTCGTCGCGCTCCGGCCGGTCGTCGCTGTCTGCGGCGGCGCCCCGTGATGCGACGCGCTACACCCCGCAACACTCAGGAGCAACGCACTGACCCACGCGATTTCCCTCACACGTCTAGGACACTGCCTTCGACACTCGAGTTCCAGCACGCTTCCCCTTGCGCTCCCGTCGATGAGTGCTACACTCGAACATATGTTCGCTTCCGTGGGGGACAGCGACCAACTGACACTCGGCGTCATCGCCGAACGGCGACGCGAGATCGACGCGTCGGAAGCGGCGTGGCTCGCGCTCGTTGCCGCGTACGAGCGGTCGGGCGAATGGAGCGCGGACGGGTACGGCTCCGCGGCGGCGGCGTTGGCGGCGGAATGTCACATGACGGAGGGCGCGGCCCGCACGCATGTCGAGCTGGCGTGCACGCTCGAGGAGATGCCCGTCGTGGCGGAGGCGTTCGCGGCCGGCGACGTGTCACGACAGCATGCCTCGGTGATCGTCAAAGCGCGCACCGCTGAGCGGGCAGACGCGCTCTTGGAGTTGGCGCCCACGCTCGTTGCCGCGGCAACGCGGATGCATCCTCGGGAGCTGAGCTCGGTCGTGCAGCATGCCGTCGATCGGCTCGACGGTGACGGTGGCGAGGCGTCCGATGAAGCACTGCGCGCCCGGCGCGGAGTGCGCGCGTCAAAACGGATCGACCGCATGGTCAGCAGTGAGGTGCTGCTGGATCCCGAAGGCGGCGACGTGTACCTGACCGCGCTGACGGCCGAGATGCAGCGTGATCGCCGCAAAGATGAGACGCGTACCGCGTCGCAGCGTCGGGGCGACGCGCTCGTGAACATCTGCCGCCGTTCACTCGATGAAGGCACCGTCGGCGGTACCCGAAAGGCGCGTCCGCACATCACGCTCGTCGTGGATCTCGAGAAGCATGCCGAGCGCGCGCTCCTGGACCACGCGCGCGCCGAGACGGCGCATACGGGCCACGTTTCGGAGAACACGTTGCGCCGGCTGACCTGCGACTGCGACATCAACCGGGTCGTCACGGCAGGGGTGAGCGAGATCCTGGACGCCGGCCGCGCCACTCGTACCATTCCGCGGGCCATCTGGCGGGCGCTCGTCGTGCGCGACAGACATTGCACAGCGCCGGGATGCGACCGCCCACCCGGTCGCTGCGAAGCACATCACGTGCGGCACTGGGAAGACGGCGGTCCGACGAGCCTCGAGAATCTGAAATTGCTCTGCTGGTACCACCACCACGAGGCCCACAAGCACGACGCGCAACGCCGCGGGCCCTGAGCGGTTACGCGCGCGGGCGGAGCACCGCTTGGGTCTGCGTGACCTTGGCGATGAGCCGGTCGGTGTCGTCACGGACGGAGGTTTCGATGACGATCGTGGTCGAGCCGCGGTGCAGAACTGTCGCGGTCGCGGTGATCGAGCCGCTCTTCACCGCGCCGAGGAAGTTCGTCTTGGACTCGATCGTCGAAGTGCCGATCGCGCCTTCGGGCAGGTTCGCGAACGCGCACGCGCCGCCCGCCGAGTCGGCGAGCGCCATGACCACGCCGCCGTGGAGCAGCCCGTTGCTCGTACACAACTCGGGTCTCCAGTGCAGCGACACGACCATGGCGTCGGGAGTGGAAGATTCGACCCGCACGCCGAGCGTCGCGCAGAACGGCATGGCTTCGTGGAGGAACTTGGTCGCGGCGTCCTCGGTCATCGTTCAGTACCCGGCTCTCGGGCGGAAGAGGTCGAAGCGCAGGCCTTGGTCGTCGACACATTCGGCGTTGCCGCCGGAATCGTAGGTGGCGATCGAGAGCACCTGCCCGCCGAGCTCGCGGACGCGTGCGGCCACCGCCTCGATGTCGTCGACGCGGAAATACACCTTCACGTCGGGATCCCCGGGGCGGCCGTGAATGCCGGCGGGTGGGGTGATCGACGAGATGTGGAACGAACCCGGTTGAGAACCGGCATCGAGGTGCCACCCGAACAGCTCCCGGAAGAAGCGCGCGGCACGCTCGCCGTCGGCGACCTCCAGCGTCAGGTACCCGACGTCACCGAAGCGGCGACCGGACACGTCTTCGACCGGCACGTCGTCGGCTTCGAGGTTCGTCTGGACGAACCACCGGTGGCCGAAGGGATCGTGGATCGTCCCTCCGCGCGCGCCGTGCTGCACACGGATCGGCCGGAGCGCGGTCGCACCCATGTCGATGGCCTTCGCGTAGGTCGTGTCCGCGTCCTGCACGTGCAGCATGAGTCCGACGGTGCTCCCGCCGAGCGTTGTCGGACTGAGGTGGCGCTCTTCGGGGAACTCGCCGGCGAGCATGAACACCGTGTCGCCGACGCGCATCTCTGCGTGGCCGATGCGGCCATCGGGCATGACGATCGGCTCGCCCAACAACTTTGCGCCGAACACCTCGCCGTACCACTCGATCGCACGTGCCGGATCGGCGACTGCGAGGTACGGCGTCAGCGAGTGCAGACGCGCGGGTGTGTACTCACGGATCTCGAGTGTCGGCATGGGTTGCTCCTGTTCGTTGTTGTCCTGCGCGAGCTCCGCGGCGGTGTTGTCCAGCGCGAGCTCGGCGGCGAGTTGCCGGCGCAGCTGTCGTGCGAATTCGGGTCGGGGTGCGAGCGGCACGAGCGATTCCCGCAGCGTCTCGAAGGGATCAGTCATCACAGCTCCCTTCGGCGTAGAGCGCACGGAACGCGCGCCGGGCCCGTACCAACAAGGCCTCGGTCGCGTGCACCGTGCGACCGAGGTGTTCGGCGACTTCGGCGACAGGCAGGCCGTCGAGGTACCGCAGTGTCAACGCGGCACGGTGGTGCGCGCCGAGCTCGGCGAGCACCTCCCGGGCGCGCATCCGCTCGAAGCGTTCGTCCTCTCCGCCTCCGCCGTCTCCGCCCCCGAGCGCATCCGCCAGCCTCAGGCCGCGCTCCTCGCGTGCCGTGCGTCGCCAATGATCGACGAGCTTGTTGCGCGCGACCGTCACGAGCCAGCCGACCGTGAGGTCGGGCGCGGGCTGCTTTCGCACTGCTTGCACGGCGGCGAGGAACGTCTCGGCCGTGAGGTCCTCGGCGAGCGCATCGCCGGGAACCCGGGCGCGCAGGTAGCCGTAGACCTGCGGCAGCGCCCGGTCGTACATCCCGAGCAGCCGGGCCCCCGGGTCGGCAAGTTCCGCGCTGCTCACGAACGGTTCATCGTTCGAGCCACCCTTCCTCCGACGGGTGGCGCAGAAGTTTCTTTCACACCAGCGCGGGAGCCAGGCGCCGCCACGTCGGGAGCACGTCGTCGAGCGCCTGCACGCACACGTGATCGGCGCCCGCGTCGAGATGGGCTTCAACACGCCGCTTGATCGCTGCCTCATCGCCCCAGACGACCATCGCGTCGACGAATTCGTCGCTCGAGAACTCGGTGAAGCCGAGGCGCTTCCAGTTGTTCACGTAGTTGGGCAACGTCAGGTAGATCGCCAGCGCCTTGCGAGCAATCTCGCGCGCCTTGGTGGCGTCGGTGGTCAGCACGACCTTCTGCTCGACCGCGAGCAGCTTGCCGGCTCCCAGGGCCTCGCGCGCCATCTTCGTGTGCTCGGGTGTCACGTTGTAGGGGTGCGCGCCGTCCGTGCGCTCGGCGGCCAGCGCGAGCATGCGCGGTCCGAGCGCGGCGAGCACGCGTCGTGGCTGCGAAGGGTTCACGGCGAGGTACGGTGCGCCGTCCATCTGGTCCAGGTACTGCGTCATCGCTGCGACCGGCGGGCCGTAGGTGACGCCGCGCAGGCCCTCGACCATCGGCCGGTGGCTCACCCCCAACCCGAGGATGAAGCGGTCGGGGTACGCCTCGCTGATCGTCCGCCACGCGGAGTTCATGGTGAACGCGTCGCGTCCGTAGATCGACACGATCCCGGTCGCGGCGACCAAGCGTTGCGAGGCGCTCAACATCAGCGCGCACGCGACGAGGCCGTCACGCCCGACCGCTTCGGGGAACCACAACGCGCCGTAGCCGAGCGCCTCGACCTCTTGCACGATGTCGCGCCCGCGGGACCACGGCACCTGGTCGAGGTGAGCGGTCCACAGACCCACGCGACCGAGCATCGCCGGAGGCTACCGTCACGAAAATAGAACGCGTTACACTCCCGCGCATGAACCCCCAGGTCTTGATCGGCGGGGAGTGGGTCGGTACCGGCGCCGGCTACGACGTCGTCAACCCTGCGACCGAGGAGGTCGTCGGGATCGCGCCCGAGGCGTCGGTCGCGCAGGCCCGGGACGCGGCGCGCGCCGCGCAGGAGGCGTTCCCGGCCTGGTCGCAGACGTCGCCGCACCGGCGCGCCGAGCTGTTGCAACGCACTGCCGACGCGATGAAGGAGCGTTTCGACGAGCTCCTCCCGCTCGTCATCGCCGAGACCGGCTGTACCGCGACGGTCGGCAAGCAGATGCAGGTCCCGCAGGCACGTGTGCGGTTCGAGACGTACGCGCGTCTCGCGCACGAGGCGGAGTCGACGGGTCTCGGGGTCATCCCGCTGCCCCCGATGGAGATGCCCCAGACCGCGCTCGCACCCGGCGGGCTGATGGGCGCGATCGCGCGCCGCCAACCCGTGGGCGCGGTCGCATGCATCACGCCGTACAACTTCCCGATCGTCAACATGGCCGGCAAGATCGGTCCCGCGCTCGCAATGGGCAACACCGTCGTCGTGCGGCCGGCATCGCAGAACCCGCTCGCCGTGATCGAGCTCGTCCGGATCATGCACGACGTCGGGTTCCCGCCCGGCGTCGTGAACGTCGTCACCGGGTCGACCCCCGAAACCGGTGAGGCGTTGGTGGAGACGCGCGACATCGACATGGTGTCGTTCACGGGATCGACGGGCGTCGGGATCCGCATCGGCGAGGCGGGTGGCCGCACGATGAAGCGGCTGCTCCTCGAGCTGGGCGGCAAGGGCGCGGCGCTCGTGTTCGACGACGCCAACCTGAAGACCGCGATCCAGATGATCGGCTCGACGTGGACGTTCCACTCCGGGCAGATCTGCACGGCGCCGACGCGCGCGATCGTGCAGCGCGGCGTGTACGAGCAGGTGGTCGAGGGTCTCACCAAGATGGCGGGGCATCTCAAGGTCGGCGACCCGTACGCGCCCGACACGGTGATCGGGCCGTTGATCACCGCCGCACACCGCGACCGGGTCGAGGGCTACGTCGAGGCCGGGCGCGCCGAAGGCGGCGAGATCGTCGCGGGCGGACAGCGGCCCGAGAAGCCGGACCGGGGCTTCTACGCGGCACCGACGTTGATCGCGGGCTGTCGCGCCGGCATGCGTGTCGTGCAGGAAGAGATCTTCGGGCCGGTCGTCGTCGTGCTGCCGTTCGACGACGAGGACGACGGCGTCGCGCTCGCGAACGACACAGATTTCGGGCTGTACGACTACGTGTTCAGCGCTGACACCGCCCGGGCATTCCGCGTGAGCAAACGGCTGCGCGCCGGCAACATCGGCATCAACACGACGCAACGCAACCACAACACCCCGTTCGGCGGCACGAAGTGGAGCGGTGTCGGACGCGACGGCGGAGTGTTCGGCCTCCACGCGTACACCGAGCTGCAGTCCGTCGTCTGGCCCGGTTGACGCCGCGTGATGAGCGAGACCGTTTCGATCGTTCCCGACGGCGTCCTCGGGTACGGGATGCAGCTGCCGGTGCAGGCGTTGTCGGTGCGCGTGTCGATGCCGTGGGAGCAGCAGGGCACCGTCGACGACATGGTCCGTGCCGCACGGGCGTGTGACGCGGCGGGGTTCCTGTACGTCGCGGTGTGCCACCACGTCGCGATCCCCCGGGAGCCGGCGGAGATGATGTCGACGCAGTGGTTCGACCCCGTCGCCACACTCGCATACATCGCGGCCAACACGACGCGTACGCGCCTCACGAGCAACGTCTTCGTGGCGGCGTATCAGCACCCGCTCGTCGCGGCCAAGGCGTTCGCGACGCTCGACCGGCTCTCGAGCGGGCGCGCGATCGTCGGCATCGGCGCCGGGCACGTCGAGGGCGAGTTCGACGCGCTCGGCCTGTCGTTCAAGGGACGGGGCGAGATCACCGACCACGCGCTCGAAACGATCAAGGACGCGCTCACGCACGAGTGGACGGGCGACGGCGTCGGGCAGCGCCCGCGTCCGGTGCAAGAGCCGCACCCGCCGATCTGGATCGGTGGATCGGGCAAGCCCGCGCTCCGCCGGGTCGCGCATCTCGGCGACGGATGGATCCCGCAGGCCACGCCGCTCGACCGGCTCGGCGACGACATCGGATGGATCCTGCAAGAGTGCGACCGCGTGCGCCCGGGTGCGCGGCCCGAGGTGGGCTATCACCTGATTGCCCACGTGGGCGACGCGTCGTGGGACCTCCCCAAGGGTGTGCTCTCGGGACCGCCCGCTCGGATCGTCGACTTCGCGAACACGCGGCTGGGCGCGCTCGGCGTCTCGCACCTCCAGGTGCGGCTGATGGCGCGTTCGTGCGACGAACTGTGCGACCAGATCACGGCGTTCGGCGCCGAGGTCGGCCCGCACCTCACGCGAAGAGCGCTGTAGTGCCGTTCCTCACGATGCGGCAGGACTTCCGCGCTCCGGCGTTCGGCCCCGCGTCCGCCCACGAGATCTACACCGCGGCGATGGACCAGTTCGCCTGGGCCGATCGCCACGGCTTCCACACGCTCGTGCTCTCGGAGCACCACGGGCTCGACGACGGGTGGTGCCCGGCGCCGCTCACGATGGCCGCGGCGGTGCTGGCGCGCACGGAGCGCGCACGAGTGATGGTGAGCGCGTCGATCTTGCCGTTGCACGATCCGATCCGGATCGCTGAACAGATCGCGGTGCTCGACAACGCGTTCCCGCGCAGGCTCTGGGTCGTCTTCGGTGCGGGCTACCGCGTCGAGGAGTTCGACATGGCAGGCGTCGACCATGCGGCACGTGGTCGCGTCCTCGAGGAGCACATCGCAACCGTGCTCGAAGCGTTGCAAGGCGACGTCTTCGAATGGCAGGGTCGCAAGGTTCGCGTGACGCCGAAGATGCCGAGTGACCCGCGTCGCACGCTGTTCGTCGGGGGCGGCGTCCCGGCTGCCGCCCGCCGTGCCGCGCGGTTGCGCCTGCCGATGTTCCCGATGAACGCCGACCCGGCCGTCCGCGAGGCCTACGTGGACGAAGCGAAGCGCCTCGGCTTCGACGGCGGCATGGTGATCGAGCCCAGCGGTCCCACCTTCGTGCACGTCGCCGACGATCCGGAGCGCGCGTGGGAGGAGATCGGCCCGTACGTGCTGTACGAGGTACAGACCTACACGTCCTTCCAGACGCCCGGTCAGCACTCGCTGCCCGGGATCCACGCCGAGGCGCTCGACGACCTGAAGCGCTCCCCGCAGTACGTGGTCGGTACGCCCGCGCAGGTGCTGGCGCGGTTGCGGGCGCTGCCCTCGACCTCGGGCGTCGTGTGCAACCCGCTCGCCGGCGGGCTCCCGCCGGCGCTTGCGTGGCCGAGCCTCGAGCTGCTCGCCGCCGAGGTGCTGCCCGCCCTTACGTAGCGCGCGCCTCTGGTCAAGCCCGACATTTGGGCGTACCGTCGGGGACCCGACCGGAGGTGGACGATGGCCCGCTACCGCCGCTTCGACGCGATCGGCGCAGCCGGATCGACGGCGACGACACCGGTACCCGAGCTCGACGACGTGCGTTTGCGCCGCGCCGGGCTCAAGGCGGCGTTGAGCGCCCTCGAGATCGCCCTGGCGGCACCCGCGCAACAGCGAGGGGCGTGGGTGGGTGGGGTGCGCGAGGGACTGCACGGGCTGCATGAGGTGTGGACCCGTCACATGGTCGAGACCGAGGCACCCGGCGCGTTCCTCGACGAGCTCGTCG
>JBBQXS010000008.1:0-114302 GCA_038209365.1 Acidimicrobiia bacterium
CGTGGGGGGGTCCCCGTGGGCGTCGTCCCGCGCTAGGGCGTGCCCCTGGCGCGCCCCCCCGGGGGGGGGTGGGGGGGGGGGTTTTCCCCCACAACCCCCACGCCCGACGTGGGGCTCAATAGCGGTAGTGGTCGGGCTTGAACGGGCCTTCGACCGGCACGCCGATGTACTCGGCTTGTTCCTCGGTGAGCTTGGTGAGCTTGACCCCGAGCTTGTCGAGGTGCAGGCGCGCCACCTTCTCGTCGAGGTGCTTCGGCAATGTGTAGACCTTGCGCTCGTAGAAGTCGGTGTGCGTGAACAACTCCACCTGGGCGATCACCTGATTGGTGAAGCTGTTCGACATCACGAAGCTCGGGTGACCGGTCCCGCAACCGAGGTTCAGCAGCCGGCCCTCGGCGAGGACGATGATCGCGTGCCCGTCGGGGAACAGCCACTCGTCGACCTGCGGCTTCACGTTCGTACGTTCAATGCCCGGGAACTTCGCCAGACCGGCCATGTCGATCTCGGTGTCGAAGTGGCCGATGTTTCCGACGATCGCATTGTGCTTCATCTTCGCCATGTCGGCGACGGAGATGACGTTGGCGTTGCCGGTACACGTGACGAAGATGTCCGCGTCGCCGATGACATCTGCGAGGGTCGTGACCTGGTAACCCTCCATCGCGGCCTGGAGCGCGCAGATCGGGTCGATCTCGGTGATGACGACGCGCGCACCCTGCCCGCGTAGCGATTGCGCGCAGCCCTTGCCCACATCGCCGTAGCCGCACACCACCGCGACCTTGCCGGCGATCATCACGTCGGTCGCCCGGTTGATGCCGTCGATGAGCGAGTGGCGACAGCCGTACAAGTTGTCGAACTTCGATTTGGTCACGGAGTCGTTGACGTTGATCGCGGGGAACAGCAGCGAGCCCGCAGTCTGCATCTGGTACAGCCGGTGCACGCCGGTGGTCGTCTCTTCGGTCACGCCCTTGATGGCGCCGGCGATCTCGTGCCAGAGATTCGGCGCTTCCTTCTGCAGCCGGGCGAGCAGCTCGAGCACGACCGCGAATTCCTCGCTGTCGGCAGTCTCCGGCCCGGGCACCTTCCCGGCCTTCTCGAACTCGACGCCCTTGTGCACGAGCAGGGTCGCGTCACCACCGTCATCGAGGATCATGTTCGGACCGCCGCCGTCCGGCCAGCGCAGGGCCTGCTCGGTGCACCACCAGTATTCGTCGAGCGACTCGCCCTTCCATGCGAACACCGGGATGTCGCGCGCCGCGATCGCTGCGGCGGCATGATCCTGCGTGGAGAAGATGTTGCAGCTCGCCCAACGCACCTCGGCCCCGAGCTCGACGAGCGTCTCGATGAGCACCGCGGTCTGGATGGTCATGTGCAGCGAGCCGGTGATGCGCGCGCCCCGCAACGGCTTCTCGGGGCCGTACTCGGCGCGGCACGCCATGAGGCCGGGCATCTCGACCTCGGCGAGGTCGATCTCCTTGCGGCCCCACTCGGCGAGGGACAGGTCGGCAACCTTGTAGTCGGAGAACGTGCCCGTCTTCGAACGAGCGTCGGTCGTGGTCATTCGCAACTCCTTGGCTTGTGCGCGCGGGCGCGAGAAGCGGTTGGAGTCGGCCCGGATCACCGGATGACAGCCGCAGGGGCCCGACCAGGGCTTGATGTTAGCAACGTCCCGGCGCGAGCGTCTGGGACATGAGCAGCACCACGATCGCCGCGGTCCAGGCCTCGCCCGTCTTCCTCAACCGTGAGGCCACGATCGACAAGGTCGGACGGCTCGCCAAGGAGGCGGCCGCGAACGACGCCCACCTCGTCGTGTTCCCGGAGGCGTTCGTCCCGACGTATCCCGATTGGGTGTGGCGGACGACGCCGTGGGCGGACGGCGAGTGGTATCGGCGTTTTGCCGACCAGTCGGTCGACGTGCCCGGACCGGCCTGCGACGCGCTCGGTGCCATCGCTCACGACAACGCCGTGTATCTCGCCATCGGCGTGAACGAGCGCGACGGCGGCACCATCTACAACACGCTGCTGTACTTCGGCCCGGACGGCGCGCTCGCGGCGAAGCACCGCAAGCTCATGCCGACCGGTGGCGAACGGCTCGTGTGGGGCCAGGGCGATGGGTCCACCCTCGCGGTGATCGACACCGACTTCGGCCGTCTCGGCGGGCTCATCTGCTGGGAGAACTACATGCCACTCGCACGCGCCGCGATGTACGAGCAAGGCATCGACGTCTATCTCGCGCCGACGTGGGACAACTCCGACGTGTGGGTCGCGTCGATGCGACACATCGCCAAGGAAGGGCGGATGTACGTCGTGGGCGTGAACTCGTGCATCCGTGGCTCCGACGTTCCAGGAGACATCCCCGGGCGCGACGACCTCTACGGCGGGAGCGACGACTGGGCATCGCGTGGCAACACGGTGATCGTCGATCCGTACGGCGAGATCCTCGCAGGCCCGATCACGGAGCACGAAGGCATCCTCTACGCGCAGGTCGACGCCGAGACCGTACGTCAATCCCGCCGCCAGTTCGACGTCACCGGCCACTACGCCAGGCCCGACGTGTTCCGCCTCGACGTGCGTCGCGACTGACGCGCGTGTCCCTCGACGTACCGGGCGACCCCTCGCTCCGGACGACGTTCAACGAAGTTGCCGAGTGCTACGACGGTGCTCGGCCTCCCCTTCCATCCGGACTGCTCGACGAGCTCGTCGCGCTGACCGGTCTTTCGCCGAATGGTCGCGTGCTCGAGGTCGGTTGCGGTACCGGTCGTGCGACGACCGCGCTCGCTCGCCTCGGGTGCCGCGTCGTCGCCGTCGAGCTCGGGGATGCCCTCGCGAAGGTTGCCCGTCGCAACCTCGCGTCGTTTCCCGACGTCGAGGTGATCAACGCGCCGTTCGAGGAGTGGCCGTTGCCGACCGAGCCGTTCGACGTGGTGACCGCGTTCGACGCGTGGCACTGGCTCGACCAGGAGATCGCACTCGAGAAGGCAGCGGCGGCGCTCCGGCCGGGCGGCGCGATTGCGATCGTCGGCGGCGACCACGTCGCGGGCGGCGACACCGACTTCTTCAACGAGATGCAGGACTGCTACGAGCGGTTCATGCCGGGGACACCGAAGGGCTTACGGCTCGCCGCCACGGACGACATCCCGCACAAGGATCGCGGGCTCGCCGCGCACGACGCCTTCGACGTGCCGGTCTTCCGGCGATGGATGCAGGAGACGCAGTACACGACGGAGACCTATTTCGACTTGCTGCGCTCGTTCTCCGGGCATATCGCGCTCGCGCCCGACGATCGGGCCGCATTGTTCGCATGCATCGAGGAGCTGCTCGAGTCGCGCTATCGCGGACGTGTCCGACGCGCGACGCTCACCGAGCTCTGCGTCGCCCGCCGACGGCGTTAGACCGACGACCAGAGGACTTCGAGCTCACGGGCGACCTCGGTCGGCTTCGTCGCCGGCCACCAGTGCCCGCTGTCGGGGAACATCACGAGGCGGGCCCCGGTGCGCTGCGCGAGCCGGTCGCCGAAGTCCCGGGTGACGTACGGATCGTCGGCACCCCAGAACACGACACCGGGACGGGTGATCCCGTCGACGGCGTCGCCCCACTCCTCGCCGACGTTCACCGCCGAGCGGTACAGCGCCAAGATGCAGTCCTTCATCGTCTCGTCGATGTGCTTGGCAACGTCGGTCGCGCGCTCGCGGCCGAGCTGGTCCTGGAGCGCCTCGACGAGCGCGTCGCCGGTCATCGCCTCCATCACTTGCTCACCGACTTCAGGCGTCTGCCACATCTGCGCGAGCTCGTGCCACACGTACTGACGGTCCGCGGTACCGGCTCCGGCCGCCCAGGTGCGGATGAGCTCGGGCCGGGTGGAGACGACGCGCTGCACGAGCATCGAGCCCCAGTCGTGACCGACAAGGTCGACCGGGACACCGATGGCTTCGATCTCTTTCACCAGCCACTCGACGTACGCCTCCTTGGTCGCGTCGAACCCGGCGGGCACCGGCGTGCCGAAGCCGGGAAGATTCAGTGCGACGACATCGGCGCGCGACAGGTGGGCGCGGACTTCGTCCCACAACCGTGGTGTGTCAGGGACACCGTGGACCAGCACTGCCGGCATCGTCATCTCGCTTTCATGGTCTTCATTCGTCGATCTTCGCCTGCGCCAGCCTGGCTTTCAGGTCGAAGATGGCATCGATTGGGCCAGGGTCGACGTCGTTCTGCAATGCCAGATAGCTGCTCACCCAGTCGCCCATGTACATGAGGTCGAGCAGTTGCGCGAGGCGACCCTCGCCTTCCGCGTCGACGGAGAGCACCTGGTGCAGGCACTCGCCGATGATCTCGCGAGTCATGTCGAAGCGCGGGCCGAGCCTCTTGTGCTCGAAGCCATGGCGCAGCTCGACGAGCGAGATGAGCTGGCGGGTGACGTCACCGTGCTGACCCCACGCGCAGATCTCGTTGTGATCGAGCTCGGGGTATTGGTGCCAGAAGGCAGAGGCCTTGGCATTCTCGTTGACATCGCACTTCCAGCGGTACGCGGCGACCCCGCCGAGCGCTCCGCCGCCGTAGATCAACGGGATGGTTCGGCCGATCTTGCGTGCGAGCTCTCGGGCCGGGTTCGCCGCGCCGTCGACATGCGGCGCGCACTTGGCGCGTCGCCGCGCGAGTTGCTGTTGGGCGTACATCAGGTTGGCGTGCGCGCCCGGCGCGAGCCCCATGCGGAACAGCGTCACGAGCAACGGCGCGACGAGCGCGCCGATTGCCGCACGTGGCATGTATCCATCCGGACACGGGAGGTGCAACGCCCCGGCGCGCTCGGCCAAGCCCGCGAGCTCGCCGCCGCGCGAGACCGCCACGAACCGGGCGCCGCATTCGACCGCCGCCGTCGCCATCGACACCGTCTCTTCGGTGTCGCCCGAATACGACGTGGCAAACGCGAGCGTCTCGGGACCGACGAATGCAGGAACTCGCATCTGCTTCAACACGATCATGGGCACCGGGAGCTCGTCGTTGAAGGCAGCGGAAACGACGTCACCCGCGATGCCGGAGCCGCCCATGCCCATGACCACGATGTTGCGGATCTCGTCACCGCGAGGAAACCGGTCGGCATGCACCTTGCCGGCCGCCTCGTGCGCAGCCGCCAGCTGCTCCGGCAAGCCGGAAACGGCGTCCAAGAAGTTGAGGGTGTCGGCGCTCATCCTTCGAACGTTGGTGTGATCCCGTCCGCTTCGGCCTTTTGCGTCAACCGCGTGTGCTCGGCGTCGTCAACGGTCTCGGCGTCGTCGATCAGCAGATCGGGGATGTCTCCGTCGAGCACTCGGTACCGCCGCTTCAGTCGCGGGTTGTACAGCGACTGCTCGTCGCCGAAGTACAACAACGGACCCTTGTCCTCGGGGCAAGCGAGAATCTCGAGGAGTTTCGGATCGAGCGCCATGCCGCGCAGGCTAGCGGGGTTACTCGTCGCGGAGGATGGCCAGCACCTCGCGGGTGTGCAGTTCGCAAGAAGGTGCGTCGGGCGCCTCGAGGTTCAGCCGCAGCAGCGGCTCGGTGTTGCTCGGCCGGAGGTTGAACCACCATTCGCCGTGATCGACGGTGAGGCCGTCGAGCCGATCCTGGGGACAGTCCGCGAACGCGCGCGCGACCCGCTCGATGACGGCGGCCGGGTCGTCGACACGCGAGTTGATCTCACCGCTCTGCACGTACCGCTCGAAAGGCTTCCGCAGCTCGGACAACGGCACGCCCGCCAGGCACAGCTGCTCGAGGACGCACAGCGCCGCGATCGAACCGGAATCGGCCCGCCAGTTGTCGCGGAAGTAGTAGTGCGCGGAGTGCTCGCCGCCGAAGATCGCACCGGTTTCGGCCATGACCTGCTTGATGAACGAGTGCCCCACGCGGGTGCGCACCGGTGTGCCACCGTGCTCGCGAATGATCTCGGGAACTGCGCGCGAGCAGATGAGATTGTGCACGATCGTCTCACCGGGATGACGATCGAGAATGCCTGCGGCGACGATGGCCGTCGTCGTCGACCCGCTCACGGCCACGCCGTTGTCGTCGACGAGGAACACCCGATCGGCATCGCCGTCGAACGCGAGGCCGACGTCGGCGCCGAGATCGACCACCGCGCGCTGCAGGTCCTTCAGGTTTTCAGGCTGGATCGGATCGGCGGGATGGTTCGGAAAGGTGCCGTCGAGATCGCCGTACAGGACCGTGAGGCTGAAAGGCAGGCCCTCGAACACCTTGGGCACGACGAGGCCGCCCATGCCGTTCGCGGTGTCCGCGACGACCGAGCGAGGTGCGAGCACCGACCGGTCGACGAAGGATCGCACGTGCTCGCCGAACTCTTCGAGCAGGTCGCGGTGCTCGACCTTGCCCGCGACCTCACCGCGAGACGTGACGCCGGACGCCACCATCTCCTTGATCTGCTGCAGGCCGGTCTGCTCGCCCACCGGTGCCGCGCCGGAGCGACACATCTTGATGCCGTTGTACTGGGCGGGGTTGTGGCTGGCGGTGAACATGGCGCCGGGCGCATCGAGACGGCCGGCGGCGAAGTACACGACGTCGGTCGAACAGAGCCCGATGTCGACGACGTCGGCGCCCGCGAGGGTCGCGCCCTCGATGAACGCGTCGGCGAGCGGCTCCGACGACGGGCGCATGTCTCGACCGACGATCACGTGCTGGGCGCCGGTGAAATGCGCGAACGCATTGCCGATGCGGCGCGCCAGCGGCTCGTCGATCTCGTCGGGATAGACCCCGCGAATGTCGTACGCCTTGAAGATGGCATCGAGCGACGAACTCACTGGGCTCCCTCACTGCGCCGTCCGTGGCGGTCTTCCGGTACCGGAAGGGGCGTCATGGTAGCGCCGGCGCGGGCTCCCACCGTTTCGGGTCGGGCGGGCGGCCCGGATCCTCGCCCTCGTCACTGCCGTCGGCGTCGTCGCCGTTCCCGTCCTCGCCCGGACGTCCACCGTCGTCACGACCCTCGTCGCCTCCGGCCGGCTGTTGCTCGGCCTGTGGGCCCGCGGCGAAGCGCTGGGCGCCGGCCCACAGCCCGAGCAACAAGAGACCGATCAATCCGAGGATCGTCAGCACGCGGCCGAGCCAGTCGTACTTGGTCAGGCCGTACGAGAGGGTGACGTCGTTCGACGTCGGGACGACCACCATCAGGTTCGGCGCCAGCCGGTACGGGCCCTTCGCGCCCTTCACATGCCAGTTCGGGAAGTACGACTCCTTCACCACGACCGGCTTCCCGACTTCCGACACATGGAACGAGATGTCCTTGACCGAGCGACGGACGTCGGTCACCTCTACTGGTTCGATGGTCTTCGGCTGCACGCTCCCCAGATCGCGGCCGTCCACACGTTTCCACTCGGGGGGACCCGACTGCGCGAACGCGATGTCGAGCTTGCTGCGATCGGTCCACCACGGCGCCACCGTGCACTCCCATGCCGGGAGGTGCGGCTCCGCGGTCGTCGAGTCCGGGAACGGCGAACCCCAGCACTTCGAGTAGTCACCGCCGTGCACCTTCGCGACGACGGGTTCTTGGTGCATGCCGACCACGAGGTCGCTGTTCGCGACCTGGTAGACCTTCCAGCCCGTCAGCTTCGTGCTCGGGATCGCACCGGGAATCGTCTTCACCAGCGTGAGGTCACGGCTCTCCGCCGCTTTGGCCTCCGATTCCGGCGTCCACAGCATGAGGTAGCGAACACCGAGCATCTGGAGGTGCCTGACGCAAAGATCGAAGTCCTCGGCCGGAGTGCCGTACTTGAGCCCGCGCACCGGATTCGAAGGGTGCTGCGAGCACTCGGCGACGGTGAGGAAGTGGTACGAGGTCGTCGCGGAAGACTCGAAGTAGATGCCCTCCATCGAGCCGATGCGCCCGTGGGTGAAATACGGAAGCAGCTCGAGCGCAAGGCTCGTGCCGTAGCTGTTGATGGCGTCGGGATCTCCCGACGACGGCTCCCACAATGCCCGGCCGTTGCCGTTCGTGTGGGCGACCTCGTCCATCTTCGCGATCAGGTCGAAGTACTGCGCTTCCGCGGGCTTCGATGCCGACTCGTAGCCCGAGTAGTTCCACGCGGCCCAGCCGCTGATCGCGATCGCGGGGTTGCCGTTGCGCGCGGCCCACCCGCGGTTGAGCGCGACGATTCCCGTCACGCCGACGACGGTCGCGAGCGCAATCGAGCCGATGAGCTTGGCGCGCTGTTTCGTTCGTTCGGGCGAGAGATGCGGTGGCGGCTGCCATCCCATCGGGTCCACGTCGAAGCGACGCTCGGCGAGCGCCCACGCGGCGCTCTTGCGCACCGCCGGATCGAGCGCGGCATCGTCGTCCGCGGTCGCGATCTCGGCCCACGCGCGAGCGCGCGCATCCTGCAGATCACCGTCCCGTATCCATTCGTACGACCATCGCACGAGCTGCGCGACCAACCGGCAGATCTCGGTCGCGCCCATCGCGGCGAGGAACCCCCACGTCAACAACCAGAACGGCAAGAACCGCGTGTTCCACACCGCGAAGTCGGCGGGCCACTGGACGAACAGCGCACCCATCACCAACGCGAGCACGAGCAGGACGAGTGTCGAACGCCGCCTGTACCAGCCGGCGGCGACGATGGCGACTGCCGCAAGCAACCAGATCCACCACGGCAGCCACAACGGCTGCTTCAGGTGCTTGTGCGAAACGGGATCGAGATAGGTCCCGAGCGCGCGCACGAAGTCGTTGGTCGCGCTGCGGACCGGGCCGGGAAGTGGCAACCATGACCACGTCTCGAAGGTTCCCTTCGGGACCAGCTTCGTGTAGCGCATGCTCTGCGTGTACGCCGAGTTCCCGAGCAGCGGCACCAGCCATACGGCAGGGATCGCGATCGCGACGCCACCGATCCACGCCGCGATTCGCCAGGTGCGGAACGGACGGCGGGTGAGCCAGAGCAGGAGCGCGGCGAGGCCGATGAACAACGCGACGACGATGTGCGACATCACCGCGCCCGCGATGAGCACCGCAGGCAGCCAGCGCCGCCGGCCGGTGTCGAGGGTGTACGCCAGCGCGCCGAGCCCGAACAGCGCGAGCGCGAGACCGATGGTGAAGGAGAACTCACCGGCCAGGGTGCTCGCGATGTTGCCGCCGTAGATCTGCCAATCGGTACGCGTCTCCATCAGCATGCCGAGGGCCGCGAGTGCGAAGGCGGGGGGTGCGGGCCACGGCGCACGCATCCCGCGCGCGAAGCAGTACGCGCCGGCCGGCAACAGCAGTGGTCCGGTGACGGTCACGAGCTTGAACGCGACGTTGTAGGGAACGAACGGCACCGTGTCGAGGACCCAGATCATCAACGCCGGCAGCGGGAAGTAGTACTGGCCCACCGGGAAGCCCGCATACCAATCGGGCGCCCACCCCGACAGCCGCATCTCGAATGGGTTCCAGCTGAACCAGTTGTCGGCGAGGAACTTCGGCCACCAGACGTGCGCGCCCATGTCGCCGCCGTTCGTGGTGGTGTTCAGGAACAGATCACCGAACCGGAAGTCATCGAGGTGAATCGTCCAGTTGTGGTTCGCGTCGAGCAGGCAGAACACCAGCCACGTCGCAACGGCGACGATGCCCCAACCGACGGCACGTTCCCAGCGCGCGCGTGGTTGATCGTCCTCGTCGAGGGGCTCGCGGCGCAGCAGGGTCCCACCCTCGTGGCGCGCGATCGCCTGCATGGTCGTAGGGGCAGCCACCGGGCTCCAGAATGCCAGACCGCGACAGAAACCCCGGTTCACCCACCGTGAGGACTCGCGGCCCGCCTCGGCGGCGCGGCCGCCCTCAACGGTGGCGAATCCGACAGTTCTTGTCCTGAGGAGTCGCGGCCCGCCCTACGACTCAGCGACCGGCGCGAGCGAGCTCGAGGACTTCGTCCAACGAGAGGTCGGCGGCGCCGTCCTGCCACATGTTCGACTCACACTTCGAACAGCGGCGGAACACGATCTCGCGCCCCGCGACCCGCATGCGGATCGTGACCAAACCGGCTTTCGCACATCCTGTGCATACATGCATTCCGTGCCTCCCTGACACAACACCAGAAGTGTTGTTCGGCAGCCCCGACCCGAGACTGAAGCCCTGTCGGCCACTCCCCGCGATTTTCGTGCGCCGGCGGACCCTCAAAAGGCTGCGAGCGTCGTGATCAGGTTGAAGCCGATGTGCATCAGAATCGACGCTGAGAGGTCGCCCCTGGTCTCGGCGGCGAGGCCGGACGCGGTGCCGAGGAGAAGCAGGGCGGGCACGACCACGAGGTCACCCAACGTCGGGCTGAGCAGCGGGTGCGCCAGCGCGAAGACCAGCGCCTGGACACCGATCGCGATTGCGGGCGGGAAACGGCGGCGCAGCGATCGCAGGAGCAGCCCTCGGAAGAGGAGCTCCTCGCTCACCGGCGCGACGAGCGCGGCAGTCACCGCGAACACCACGAGCTTGGCGCCGGTCGCGGCATTCAGGTCGTCGACGACCCGCTGACTCTCGTTGACCATGTCGTGGAGCGGCAGGATGAGCAGCGTCGCCACGACGAACAGCCCCATGCCCGCGAACACCGCCCACCAGTCGCGGACGTCCAGGCGCAGGCCGAAATCGTCCCGCAGCGAGCGGCCCTTGGCGTGCGCGACATACGCGATGCATCCGACCCACCCGCCGAACTGCCCGAAGGCGGCCAGCGCGGTCGTGACCGCGCCGGTGTGACCCGCTTCGTCGCCCGTGATCGCGAAACCGATCGAGACACCGATGACCGAGATCAGGATCCCCGCGGGGTAGATCCAAAGGAAGTCACCGAGACCCCACCGCGGCGGCGGCCCGCCGGACGGCAACGGGGCCGGCGGCTTCTCCCCGGGAACCTGCTCCACCGGGTGGAGGCTAGGGGCGAACGGTCACAACGGGGCGTTCGCGGTCGACAGGAAAGTCTCAGCCCAATTGGGGAACACGCCGGGGCGTGGCGACGGTTCGACCCCGGAACGGGAGAGCTCGCCCGGTCGCCGTAGCATGGCGACCTACGACCGCAGTGGAGCAAGACGCATGAGTCCACCCGAAGACCAGTGGCGCCCCCCGGAGCAGCCGGGCCGACCGCCCCGCATGGGCGGCGGAAGCGGCGGCACGCCGGGACGTCAGGGCGGCCGGCCCCGTTGGATGCCGTGGGTGATCGTCGGACTCATCGTCGCCATCTTCTTGTTCTGGCAGGCCGCGCCGAGCACCACGCCCGACCGCGCCAAGATCGACTACGGCACGTTCCTGCAGGACGTCCGGGACAACAAGGTAGCGAGCATCAAGTACGACGCCTCCAGCGGCAAGATCACGGGCAAGTTCGGCAACGGCGTCACCGAGGGCGGGAAGTCCGAGTTCACGGCCCAGGGCCCCGAGTCGGCCCTGCCCGACGAGGACATCCGGTTGCTCAACGAGCACAAGGTCCTGCGCAACTACAAGCCGCGTTCGACCGACTGGCTCGCGACGGTCTTGGTGTGGGTCGTGCCGTTCGCGCTCCTCGGATTGATCTGGTGGTTCATCGCGCGCCGGGCGCAGGGACAAATGGGCGCGGTCATGAACATCGGGCGGTCACGCGCCAAGATCTACAACACCGACAAGCCGAAGACGACGTTTGCCGACGTCGCCGGCTATGGCGCGGTGAAAGAAGAGATCACCGAGGTCGTCGACTTCTTGAAGCTGCCGGGCAAGTTCAAGGAGATCGGTGCGCGTATCCCGAAGGGTGTGCTGCTCGTCGGCCCGCCCGGTACCGGGAAGACGCTGATCGCCCGAGCGGTCGCCGGCGAGGCGGGCGTGCCCTTCATCTCGATCACCGGCTCCGACTTCATGGAGATGTTCGTCGGTGTCGGCGCGGCCCGCGTGCGCGACCTGTTCCAGACCGCGAAGAAGCAGGCGCCTGCGATCATCTTCGTCGACGAGATCGACTCGATCGGTCGTAAGCGCGGCGCCGGGCTCGGCGGCGGTCACGACGAGCGGGAACAGACGCTCAACCAGATGCTTGCCGAGATGGACGGCTTCGAAGCCACCGAGGGCATCGTGATGATGGCGGCGACCAACCGTCCCGACATCCTCGACCCCGCGCTGCTGCGTCCCGGTCGCTTCGACCGTCAGATTCTCGTGCCGCTCCCGACCCAGGAGGAGCGCGTCGAGATTCTCAAGGTTCACATGCGCGACAAGAAGATCGACCCCGACGTCGACGTCAACGTCGTCGCGCGCGGGACGCCCGGCATGAGCGGCGCCGACCTCGCGAACCTCGTGAACGAGGCCGCGCTGTTCGCCGTACGGCGCGGTGTCCACGAGGTTCACCGCGAGGACTTCGACGCCGCGCGCGACCGGGTGCTCATGGGCCTCAAGCGCGAGTCGTTGGCGCTCTCGGAGGAGGAGAAGGAGATCGTCGCGTACCACGAGGGCGGCCACGCCGTGTGCGCCTACGTGCTCGAGCACGCCGATCCGCTCCACAAGGTCACGATCCTGCCGACGGGCATGGCGCTCGGCGTCACCCATCAGCTCCCCGTCGAAGAACGGCACATCTACAAGCGCGAATACATCGCCGACTCACTGGTGGTGCGGCTCGGCGGACGCGTCGCCGAGCACCTCGTGTTCGGCCACCAATCGACCGGCGCCCAGAACGACCTGGTCGGCAACACGGAGCTCGCCCGCAAGATGGTCCGGGAGTGGGGCATGTCCGACCGCATCGGGCCGATGGCGTGGGGCTCCCAGGGCGCGGTGTTCCTCGGCGAGGACCTGATGCACTCGCGCGACTACTCCGACGAGACGGCGCGGGTCATCGACGAAGAAGTCGAACGCATCCTGCGTGACGAGGAGGACCGCTGCCGGAAGGTGCTCTCCGAGTACCGCGCGGGGCTCGACTCGGTCGCGCAAGCGTTGCTGGTACGCGAGACGCTCGAGGGCAAAGAGGTCGAGGACCTCGTCGACCAGGCGATGGGCCGCAAGGTTGGTGGACCGCGGATCATCACTCATGCCGACGGTACCGAGGAGATCGCGGATCGTCCGCTGCCGGCCCCGATCCCGGGCGGCGACGTCGGCGCCGACGTCCTCACCCCCGTCGAGCCCGACTGAGTCCTACGCGGTTCGCAGCTCGGCGACGGCGTTCCAGAGGTCGGTCGCGCTGAAAGCGCCCAGGAAGGTCGCGCGTACGACGCCTTCGTGATCCGCGACCAGCGTCATCGGTGCGGCTTGTACGTGATACCGGTCGTGGAGCGCGCGCTGGGCGGGAAACTCGATCTCGACAACCGCGACGTCGTCTGACGCGAGTGGCAATGCCTTTTCGAACAAGCCCTCGCACGACGCGCACGCGTTGGAGGTGAAGACCGCGACGAGCCACGGCGCGTCGGGTCGGTCGAAGTCGAGACGGTCGAGCTGCTCGGGCGTCGATGTTCTTCCCTGAGAAGGTGCGTTTGCTCGACGCCGCCGCTCGAGCCACCACGCGACGCAGCTGAGCAACACGAACAACGCCGTCGCAATCGCAATACGCACCGTCATTGTGTTGCGGTCATCCGACCGCGATACCGAGTGACTGGCTCACGTCGGCGGCGCCGACGATCGAACGCTCGACGACGACCGGCGCCGACGCGTCGACCACCAAGGCTCTCGGCGCCGGCGAGGGCCGGCGGCCCGCGACGATGCGCACCGATGCACGATGGTTCGGCGGGATCGTGATGCCCTGTACCCCGTCGGGATGCTCGACCCGGCCGTCGTGCAGGACCGAGACGTCGACACGTGCGGGCTGCGGGAGCGGGTTCAAGATCGCCAAGGTGGTCGAGCGCTCGCGGTCGACGCGGTCCGTGGCGAAGACCCAGCTGCGTGCCGGTTGCGGCGCGCCGAGCGATGTTGCGGCGCCCGGTTGGGCCGAATTCTCGGCGCCCCGCGTGAGCGTCTGCGCCACGATCGTCCCGCCGCCTTCGGTGTGCACGTCGATGGCATAGGGAACGTTCGCCGGCGCGGGCACGCAGTTGTCGGCGCCGCCCGCGGGCGCACACCCACCGACTCGCGCCCAGACGACCTCGTCCTGCGCAACGCTCAATGTCACCGCGGCGACGACCTGATTGTTCTCGGGAAGTATCTGCACGTCGACGTCGGCGTCGACTGCGCCGATGTTCGCGATCGCGAGCCGTGTCGTCGCATCGTTCGCTGTTGCACCATCGGCGAAGAGCCAGCGGTCCGACGAGGTCGGCGTGCCGAGCGTGGTCGCGATGCCGGGCAATCCGGCGTCGCTCGTGAACACGAGGGTCTGCGCCGCGACCACCCGGCCGGCTCGCGCGTCGACCTGCACGGCAACCCGGTCTTCGCGTACGGCGATGTCGTGCAGCGCGATCACGGCCCGAGAGCGTCGCCGCACGTCGAAGCTCTGCAACCGCTCCGGCCGTCGCACGCCCCCGCTCGTGCGCAGTGTCACATCGACTTTGGCATCCGACGCGAACGGGTTCTCGAGCACGAGCCACTGCTGCGCACCGCGCGGTGTCAAACCTGCTGCGAAGTTCCATTGCGCCGCCCCCTGCGTTGCGCACGGGGTGACGTCCGTACCGGCCCGGCCGTCGATTCCTTCCTCGATCACGATTCGCCCTCCGAACGCCTCGATCGTGAGGGCGCCTTCGGGCCCGAGCTCGCCGCGCGGCTTGGTCGCAACCGACGACGCACCGACCGTGAACGTGGTCTCGGACCGTTGGCCCTGGTCGGGAAGGACCCTGACCACCACGTCGGCGGGCGCGTCACCGACGTTCGAGATCGTCACGCGGTCGTCGCGCCCGGGAAGGCTGCTCGGCAGACCCGGGCAGAACCACACGCTCCCTGCACGGGGCGACCCGGCCGGCAGGCCCGATGCGAGCGGCGGTGCGGCTGATGCTTCGGCGTGCGGCCGCTTGGCATTCCCGACCGCGACGGCAATGGCGACAACGGCAACGAGCGCGCCGACGAACAGTGTCCTGCGTGACTTCATGCGGGACGTGCGCGCGCACGCCGTCGGGTGACGAACCAGCCCGCCACGACGCCGGCCCAGCAGAGCACCTCGAACCAACGAAGGAGCTTGCCCATCGCGCCGGCCCGGAAGTGCACGGCAACCGGCGCACGCGCCTCGACCGTGAATGCGTTCGTCCAGCCGAAGGCATCACGACGCACGAGGGCCCGACCGCCGCTCGTGGCGTGCCACTGCATGCTCGCTGCTTCGGACCACAACAGGGTGCCGGGCCCGATCGGGCCCGTGCGCGCGCCGGAGGTCGGCACGCCGACCACGTCTCCGGGCTCCGTCCGCAGCGCGCTCGCGAGCGGGTCATGCTCGTCGACCTTCACGCCGGGAGCGACGGGCGCCGCGAGCGCGTGCACGGGGATCCACGCGTCGTTCTGGTACACCGTGCCGTTCGTCTCGACTCGCGACAGCGTCAGGTCGAGCTGACGGGCGAGCGCATCCGCCAAGCGCGGCTGCGGCGTGCCGCGCGCGCCCGATGACGGCGCCGCACGCGTCACGAACGCGACGTAACGGATGCCCGCCGGCGCGAGCAGGTGCCCGAGCCGCGAGGTTTGCCCGGAGGTGGCGGCGTCGATCGCGCGTGCGAGCACGCGATCGGCCCGAGCCTCCGGCGCGGCCCACTGCGCGCGCGCGTCGCCGGGGCCATCGCGCGTGAGCGCGAAGCCGGTCGTGCCTATCCGTTTCACGTCCGCGGGCAGGATGTTCGGGTCACCGACCCAGAGCACCCGGAAACCTCCCGCGGGCGGGTTGGATCCCATCCACGCGTACGTCGAGGCCCAATCCTCGGCGTCCAGGCCCCAACGTCCCGACCACGTGTCGGCGGTGAGTCCCAGCATGGCCCAGCCGAGCCCGACGGTGGCCACGACGGTCATCACTTGCCGCCACCCGAAGCCGAAGCTCCGGAGGTCGTCGAGGACCGCCGCGACTCCGAGGCCGCAGGCGAACGCGAGGCCGATCGCCGCGCCGACGAGCACTCCCTCGGGCGCCGGCACCGACGCTCCCGGCGACACGCGCGCGGGCAGCCACACGAGCGCAAACGAGCACACGGCGAGCATCCATGCCCGCGTCGCCCATGCGAGGCGGTTGCCGGTCGCAATCGCGAGCGGGACTGCCGCGGCCGCGACGATGCCCCATGGCGCGAGACCCGCACCGGCGCGTCCCGTCTCGAAGTGCAGGATCGCGCCGAGCGACAGCGCATCGCGAGGTTGCAGACCGAACGTCGCGCCGTCCGCGCCGAGCAGCGACCACACCCACGGCGTGCACAGCAGTATCGCGATGCCCGTCGCCCCCGCCGCGAGCGGCGCAGCACGAACCGCGGCGCGCGCGTCGCGTATGAACGGCGTCGTGAGCCAACACGCGATACCGATCAGCAGCGCAAGCATCAGCGCGGGTGGCCACACCGATGCCGCGACCGCGACGAGCAGCCCGACGGTGAGCATGGGATGCGGACGCTCGGGCCGGTCATCTTCATCGTCCATTGCCCGAACGAACGCGCCGAGAACGAATGGCGCGAGCGCGAAGCACACCAGCGGTCCGAGCTCGCCCCGCCAGATCGCGTTTCGAGCGACGGGGTTGGCGGCGTACGCGACAGTCGCCGCCACAGCAGGCAGGGCCGATACGGCGAACGGCCGCACCAGCCGGTAGGTGCCCCACGCGCCGAGCGGCAATGCGCCGCCCACGACAAGCGATCGGGCGAATCCTCCGTGACCGAGGAGCACTGCGTCGAGCATCGAGATCAGCCCGAACGCCGGCGTGGCCGCGTGCTCCGAGCCCATGAACGTCATGCGCCACGAGCCGGCGAACGTCGCCCAGGCCGCGCCCACTCCGGGCCACGACTGGAAATCGCCGACCTGGGGGACCCGTCCGAAGAACAGTGAACGAGAGCCGAACAGCACCAAAACCGCCAGCACGGCACCGACCACCGCCGGAGCGCGCCGCAGTTGACGCGCGGTGCTCTGCATCCGGACCCGCGTGCGGCTCGAGACCTCCGTCAGGTGATCGCCCGCGTGCAGCCGTGAGGTGACCAACGCGCGAAGTCGCGCGCTGCCGCGGATCATGAGATCGCGAACGTCCCCGTCGTCGACCCGGCGCAGACGCTGCGTCTCGACGCGCGCGCGCCGCAACTCACCCGGATGCGCAAAGGCCGAGAGCCATCCCGCGAGCAACGCCGCGCCGCGTCGCACTCTCCCCGTCAGCAGGAGGCCAAGGACTTCGGCGAGCCCGAGGATGAATGCGGTCGGCAGGACCCAGAGGAGCGAGAGCCCGGAATAAGACTTGCAGAGGACGCGGATGCGGCTGCGCGTCTTCGCGCGCACGTCCTGCGGCTCGAGCGCTGCAGGTGGCCGCGTCTCGTTGGTCGTCGACTGCCGGTGCCGCACGCGTGCGGCCGGCACGACGATCACGCGCGCGCCGGCCAGGCGGGCGCGCCAACACAGATCGACGTCGTCCGCGCCCGGGAAGGTCGCGGGGTCGAATCCCGAAAGCTCGTGGAACAGGTCGCTGCGCACGAGCATCGCGGCGTTCGACACGAAGAACACATCGCGCACCGCGTCGTGCTGCTCCTGATCCACCTCGTCGGGCTCGATGCCGGAGAACGGCACGCCGTAGCGATCGACGGACATGCCGACCTCGAGGAGGATCTCGGGGTGATCGTCGTGGACGAACTTCGGACCGACGATGCCCGCATTCGATCGGTACGCCTCCTCGACCATGAGCCGCACCGCGTCTCGATCGGGCGTCACGTCGTCGTGGCAGAACAGCAGGAAGGTCGCACCCTCGACGACATCCAGGGCCTCGTTGGCCGCGGCCGGGAAGCCGAACCCGTCGGCGGCCCGCTCCGCGCGGCGGCGCACGAACGCACCGGGCATCGCCGCCGCGATGCGCGCCGTGGGGTCCTCCACCGAGCCGTTGTCGAGGACCAGCACCGACAGCGAGGGATAGTCCTGGCCCGCGAGCGCGACGAGGGCCTCCTCGAGCCACGGCCCGGGGTCGCTCGTCACGACGACGGCGACCACCGGCGGCGCGATCTGCACGGCGCCGGTCTCGTCGTCATCCTCGAGCAGCTGGGGGGCGCTGATCGAAGGCTCGATGGTGTCCATGAGGCCGAAAGAACATACCCCGTCCCGAAACGGCACCTTGTGCGCGGGATCACGAGTGCTTGCAACAGTTAGCACTCCGTGTTAAGGTCGCGAGCATCCCGACGGTGCCACCGCACCGCCACGCTTCGCATGAACGACGCCGTAAGGAGCCCCCGATGGCGACCAGCAATGTCCGCAAGACCCTCACCGACGCCGGCTACATCGCGATCGGCCTCGGCGTGATGAGCTTCCAGCAGGCCCAGGTCGGCAGCCGTGAGCTGCGCGAGCGTGCGCTCAAAGCCGGAGAGTGCGTGCAGAAGAACACCCGCGACGCACAGACCAGGCTCCAAGAGCAGTCGCGCACCGCTCGCTCGCGCTCCCAGGAGCAGGTTCGGCTGACCGTTGCCCGGGCCCAGGACCTGCGCGAGCAGGTCGGCAAACGCGTCGAGCCCGTCGTCGGCAAGGTGCAAGCGCAGCTGGGCGAGATCCCCGAGCGCGTCGTGCAGGCAATGGAGCCCGTCGCCGCGCGAGTTCGCGAGCTCGCCGGCACCGCGGCCTGATCGAACGTTCTCTCTGCAGTGACAACGCGGCCCTTCGGGGCCGCGTTGTCGCGTTCGAGCATCGCCGGATTAGCGTCCGCCCATGTTTGCCGCGCTTGCCGGCGGAGTCGGCGCCGCTCGATTTCTCGCCGGGCTCCTGCGCGTCGTTCCCCCGGCCGATGTGGTCGTGGTCGTCAACACGGCCGACGACGACGAGTTCCACGGCTTGCACGTCTCCCCCGACCTGGACTCGGTCACCTACGCGCTCGCGGGCGCGTCCAACACCACCCAGGGTTGGGGACTGGAAGGCGAGACGTTCGCCACGCTCGATGCGCTCGAGCGCTACGGCGTGCCGACGTGGTTCCGCCTCGGCGACAAGGATCTCGCGACGCATTTGTTCCGCACGCAACGGCTGCGCGCAGGTGTACCTCTCTCGGCCGTGACCGCAGAGATCACCGCCGCGTGGGGTCTCGAGGTGCGGCTGCTCCCGATGTCCGACGACCGCGTCAGCACCCGTATCACGGTCGCGCGCGAAACCGGGACCGAGGAGCTCGCGATGCAGGAGTGGTTCGTCGGCGAGCGCGCCGAATCTCCCGTGGTGGCCGTGCGCTTCGAGGGCGCCGCCACGGCACGACCTGCTCCCGGCGTCCTCGACGCGTTGCGCGACGCCGACACGATCGTCATCTGCCCGTCGAACCCCGTCATCTCGATCGGTCCACTGCTCGCCGTGCCCGGCATCCGCGAGATCCTCGCGGCCCGGCGGACTCGGGTCGTCGGCGTGAGCCCGATCGTCGGGGGCGCGCCGGTCAAGGGACCGGCCGACCGCTTGATGGCGCCGCTCGGCATCGAGGTCTCGTGTGTCGGTGTCGCGCGTGAATACGCCGACATCTGCGCCTCGTTGGTCATCGATGCCGTCGATGCCGCGCGTGCGCCGGAGGTCGAAGCCGTGGGCGTCCGTGCGTTCGTCGCCGACACGATGATGCGGAGCCCGGAGATCGCGGCCGCGCTCGCCGAGCGGACGCTCGCCGCAGTCGCGTGACGCTCTCGATCATCCCGATCTCCGGGATGCCGGAGATCAGCGCAGGCGACGAGCTCGCGGTGTACATCACCGACCACGCCGACCACCAGGGAACGGCGCTCGCCGACGGCGACTGCGTGGTCGTCACCCAGAAGGTCGTCTCGAAGGCCGAAGGAAGGCTCGTGCCGCTCGATCCGGACGACCTGGCGGCACGACGCGCGCTCGTCGAGTCGGAGTCGGTTCGCATCGTGCGGCGACGCGGCGATCTCATCATCAGCGAGACGCGTCACGGGTTCGTGTGCGCGAACGCCGGCGTCGATCTCTCCAACGTCGAACACGGCTGGGCGGCGCTGCTCCCTGTCGACGCGGACCGCTCCGCCAAGCACATCCGGGACGCATTGCGAGCGCGTGCGAACGTCGACGTCGCGGTCATCGTCTCCGACACGTTCGGCCGTCCCTGGCGACGCGGGTTGACCGACGTGGCAATCGGCGTGTGCGGCATCGCCGCCGTCTTCGACCTGCGGGACACGACCGACGCGCTGGGCCGCACGTTGCTGGTCACCGAGGTCGCGATCGCAGACGAGATCGCCTCGGCGGCGGAGCTCGTGATGGGAAAGGCGTCGGGTGTTCCGGTCGCGATCGTGCGCGGCTTGTCGCGTGACTGGTTCCGCGACGCGTCCGTGCGCGAGCTGATTCGGCCGGTGAGCGAGGATCTGTTCAGGTGAAGGTGCCGGCGTTCGTCGAGGCCCGTCGTTCGATCCGGGCCTTCTTGCCCGAGCAGGTCCCGCGCCCGACACTGGATGCATTGGTGGAGGCCGCGTGTCTCGCTCCCGCGCCCCACCATTCCCGACCGTGGCGGTTCGTCGTCGTCGACAGCGCGGCTGCGAAGGAGTCGCTCGCGACGGGGATGGGCGAACGTTGGCGCACCGATCTGCTCGGCGACGGCGTGCCGTCCACGCGGGTGGACGCGCTGGTCGACGCGTCGCGCGGGAAGCTCACGGGCGCTCCCGCGCTGGTGCTCGGGTGCCTGACCTGGGACGGCCTCGATCGCTACCCGGACGTTGTCCGCCGCCGCGCCGAGTGGGGCATGGCGCTGCTCTCGCTGGGTGCGGCAGTCGAGAACATGATGCTCGCTGCTGCCGCCCACGGCCTTGCATCGTGCTGGATCGCCGCACCGATCTTCTGCCCGACCGAAGCCCGTGACGCGCTCGCCCTCCCCGACGCGTGGCTGCCGCACGCGATGGTGATGGTGGGGGTCCCCGACCCGTCCTACACCGGTCGCCCGCGACCTCCGGTGCCACTGGAGGCACTCCGCCAGTTCCGCTGAAGGCGAACTTGCGTGGCTCACGGCCGTTATGGGGCCCTCAGTCACGCCGGTTGGGAGCAGAGTGCGCGGATCGCGGCGATGAGATGGCGACCCTCGTCGCGCAGATCGCGACGCCGCGCCACGAACGGGAACCAGCCCGCTCTTATGACTGCGTTGCGTCGATCGTTGTCGTTCGCAATCGTGATCGGATTTGTATGTTCCTGATCGCTGTCGTACTCGACGGTGACGCGCAGGTCCGGAAGGCCGATGTCGGCCCGGGCGACGAACTTGCCGCTTGCCTCCCTGACGACGAGCTGCGGGACCACTCGACCGAGCCCCGCGTCGCGCAGTATCTGCAACACGAGCTCGATGAAGTCTGCCGACTTGTAGATCGACGCGAGCTCGATCAGCGCTCGCTCGGGCCGCGTCACCGAGATCCCATCGATCTCCTGCACGTCGCTCGGCTCGATGCACTTGCTCTCGTGAACGACGAGTCCGGATTGCGCGGTACGCATCCATCGCGGAAAGGTCACCTCGGCGATGTCCTGCCGGCCGCCCGGAAGACCGTGCAATGCCGCGGCTGAACGATGCGACGCCACGGCATTCGGTGCACCTGCGAGGCACGCGGCGCGGATCATTGCGCGTGGCGTACGCGGTGCGCCCGCGACGATGTAGACGCCGTCGTAGAGGCATAGCCAGTCCCGCTCCCTGCGCACGCGAATCTCCTTCTCGGTCAATCCGAACGCGCGGGCATCATCGATCGTGAATACCGCGTCCTGACTCACAGCGAGATCCCGAAGGCCATCCATGCTCGGGAGCTTGTCGCGGGGATGAGACAGTTTGAACCTGCGTGACACACGGCCGCTATGGGGCCCCGAGCCACGCATGTTCGGGCGAAGCGGGTCAGCGGCGGGAGGCGGCGCGCAGGCCCTTGAAGTGCTCGAGGGTGCGGGCGACGCCTTCCTCGAGAGACGTGAAGGGCTTCCATCCGAGGTGGATCGCGGCGCGACCCGGGTCGAGGGCGCTGCGCTGCACTTCACCGGCGCGGGCGGGCGCGTACCGCGCCGGCTCCCTGTAGCCGGTGAGCTTCGCCATGACGTCGTACAGCTGCTGCACACTCGTCTCGACTCCGGTCCCGATGTTCAAGAGCAGGCCGCCACCCTTGTCGACCGAACGGACGAACGCGTCGACGACGTCGTCGACGTACACGTAGTCACGGGTCTGCGAGCCGTCGCCGAAGATCACGGGCCGCTCCCGGTCGAGGAGCTTCCCCGAGAAGATCGCGACGACGCCCGCCTCACCGTGCGGGTCCTGGCGCGGGCCGTACACGTTCGCGAGCGCAGTGATCGTGTACTCGAGGCCGCGCGTGGTGCGGTAGTAGTGCAGATAGTCGCCGACGGCCTTCTTCGCCACCCCATAGGGCGACTCGGGATGCTGGGGCGCGCCCTCACGCGTCGGGATCTCGTCGGGCGCGCCGTAGAGCGTGCCGCCCGAGCCGGCGAACACCACCTTCTGCACACCTGCGGCCACCGCGCCCTCACAGACGTTGAGCGAGCCGATGACGTTGACGGTCGCGTCGAGCACGGGACGGGCGACCGAGACCCGCACGTCGATCTGGGCGCCGAGGTGGAAGATCACGTCGGGACGGCGGTGCGTGATCAGGTCGACGACCGCCGGAGATGCCACATCGAGGCGGTGGAACGAGAACCGCCGATCCGGCAGCGCGCGGGCCATGGCGAGGTTGGTGAGCGAACCGCTCGACAGGTCGTCGACGACGTCGACCTTCCAGTCCTCGGCGAGCAAACGGTCGACCAGTGTCGAGCCGATGAAGCCGGCACCCCCGGTGACCAAGGCCTGCACGGCGGCAACCTACTCCCGGTCGGGCGGCACCCGCCCGCCCGAGATACGCGTGCCTGTCACCACAGTCACGCCTGCCCCGACGACGGTATCGGCCGCGAGCGTGACATCGGGAGAGAGGACGGCGTCAGACCCGACGACCGAATTTCGCACACTGCTGTCGCGCGAGGCGCGCGCCCCCGCGTGCAGCACTGCGCCGTCGAGCTCGGCGCCCGATTCGACGACGGCGCCGGAGCCGACGACCGACCGTCGCACGCGTGCGCCGGCCTCGATGCGGGCGCCGTCGCCGACCAGCACCGGTGGCCCCACCACCGCGCCTGCGTCGATCATGCCGTTGCCTTGGACCCATATGCCCGGCGAGACCTGCCGCGCGTCGCGCGCGGGTGCCTTGCCGACACGTCCGTCGAGCAGATCTTCGTGCGCTTGCAAGTACTTCTCGGGCGTGCCGATGTCGAGCCAATACGCGTCGCTCTGGTAGCCGAAGAGCAATCCGGGCCTTGCAAGCATGCGCGGGAACGTCTCGCGTTCCACCGACACGTTGAGACGTGGAGGGATCCGGTCGAGGAACACGGGCTCCATGACGTAGGTGCCGGCATTGATCCAGTTGCTCGGCGCCTTTCCGGGCGCGGGCTTCTCGACGAACGCGATCACGCTGCCGTCTGCGTTGGTCGGCACCACACCGAACGCGCTCGGGTCGTCGACCTGCGTGAGCGAGATCGTCGCCACAGCACCGTGCGCGTCGTGGAATTGCACCATCGCGCCGAGATCGAGGTCGGTGAGCACGTCCCCGTTGCACACGACGAACCGCTCGGTGATGCCGTCGGCAGCGAAGCGAATTGCGCCCGCGGTCCCGAGGGGCTCGTCCTCGATCGCGTAGCGGAGGACGACGTCGCCGAAGACGTCGTCGCCGGACGGATCGCGGCGGAATTGCCGGTGGAAGGCATCCGGGAGATAGCCCATCGACAGGACGACCTCGCTGACACCGTGCGACGCGAGCCATTGGAGCTGGCGTTCCAGGTGCGGCTCGTTGGCGATCGGCAGGAGCGGCTTGGGAGTCGTGTAGGTCAACGGACGCAGTCGCGTGCCTTCCCCGCCGACGAGCACGACCGCCTTCACGACATCACGGTTTCGGGGTCACGGTTTCGGGGTCGAAGGCGCAGCGGACGAGGGAGTGCTCCCCGAAGCGGGTGTACTGCCGGAGGCAGGGGTACTGGCGGACGAAGGCGTGGACACGCCGGGCGTGGTCGCCGGCGCCTCCTCGGCGCCCAGCGCCTTCGGGAGGTTCGCGTACGACGGCGGATTGCCCAGGCTCGTCACCGACTTCCCCGGCGGCAGGAACGCGATGATGATCACGTCACCCTGGTAGAGCTTGTAGTCCGCGGGGTTGCCGGTGCGCGCCGTGAACTTCAACGGCTTGCTCGTGTCCGTATTGCCGTCCCACTTCGCGGTGGCCCACTGCAGCGTGCCCGTCCCGCCGCTCGGACATTTGTCGCCGTTCGTCACGGTCTTCCCGTCGACGAAGGTGTAGCCCGTCGACGACAGCTTCCAGCCGCCGTAGGTGAAATAGCGACCGATCGTCGCGTGGCGCCCGGAGTCCTCGGTCACGCTGGGTTCCATGTGGATGATGCCGTCGCGGTGGCTGTGCAAACCGGCGTACACCGTGGTGCCGCTGCGGAAGAAGCCTGCGCCCGTTGCCCCCGTATCGCTGGGCCAGCGCCACACCCCGTCGCCGGTCCCGTCGCCGACCCAGTGGTCGCACTCGTACACGCCGAGCGCCGCGTGCCAGTGCGTGTCCTTCTGTTGAGGATTGTTCTGATTGACGACGAAGGGGCCGACCGGCGTGGGCTCTGTTGCACGCGCGTACACGATCAGCGCGATGCCGGTGATGACGATGAGCGCGGTCAGCCCGTACCACCAGTTGTTGTGGCGCGCGCGCTTCGCGGACCGTACGGCGGCGCGGCGGCGCTTCGTGCGAGAGGCCTTGCCCATGGACCCAGGCTAGCCGCCACGCTCCGACCCAAAGACGCGCCACGCGTGCTCCGCGATCGCCAACATCGCGCGAAATACCAGGAAGGCGGCTGCGAACGGCAGCAGCGCGACACCGGCGCCGCGCAAGCGCCTGCGGGCGAAGCGCCACGCCGATCGGTGGTGCTCGACCAGCATGCGGTACGGGTGCCGTGACGTCACCGCTCCCTGGATGTGGACCACCGAACCGGCCGGCTCGTATGCGATACGGAAGCCCCCACGACGCAAGCGCCAGCACAGGTCGACGTCCTCCACATACATGAAGTAGCGCTCGTCCCATCCGCCTACGGCGTCGAGCGCGTCGCGCCGTAACCACACCGCCGATCCCGACACCCAGTCGACCGCGCGAGCTTGCGCGGCGTCCGCGTCGAGCTGCCGGTAGCGCGTCGTGAACGGGTTCGAAGGCCACCACAGGCCCACCAGGCCGTGACCGACGGCGACAGGGATCGACGGGAGACGCCGCGCCGAGGGGTAATCGGAACCGTCGCGGTTGCGGACGCGCGGGCCGACGGCACCCAGGCGCGCGTCCTGCTCCAGGCGCGCGACGAGCGCGCCGGCGCTGCCCGGCGCGACCGTGAGATCGGGGTTGAGCACCGCAACGACCGGTGCATACGTCGCGGCGGTCCCGAAGTTCGCGCCGCGTGCGTAGCCGACGTTTCCCGGAGATTGCACGACACGCACTTCGGGAAGGGCGGCATGCAACGCCTCGATGGAGCCGTCGCGTGAGCCGTTGTCGACCACGACGAGCTCGACGGGCCCCGCGCTCGTGTCTGCGAGCACCGAGCGGACGCAGTCGATCAGCAGCGGCCCGGCCTCGTAATTGACGATCACCGCCGCCCAGCGCGGGCTCACGGTGGCACCCTCAGTCACGGAAGCGGTACTTGACCAGCGTCCAGAGCGCCGCCACGCCGTCGTGCCACGTGATCTTCTTGCCCTCGTCGAACTCGCGGCCGGTGTATGAGATCGGCACCTCGTAGATACGAACGCCGCGTTTCAGGATCTTCGCCGTGATCTCGGGCTCGATGTCGAAGCGGTCGGCCGACAGCGAGAGCTCGTCGAGTAGGCGGCGGTCGAGGAGCTTGTAGCAGGTCTCCATGTCGGAGAGCGTCGTGTTGTACAGCACGTTCGTGACGAACGAAAGGAAGCGATTCCCGATCCAGTGCAGGAACAGCATGTTGCGGCGCTCACCGGTGAACCGCGAGCCGTACACGACCCGTGTCCGCCCGCGGAGGACGGGATTGAGCAGCTTGGGCCAGTCCTCGGGGTCGTACTCCAGGTCGGCGTCCTGCACCAGGACGTACTCGCCGGTCGCGTTCGCGAAGCCGGTGCGAACGGCCGCGCCTTTCCCGCGGTTGCGTTCGTGCATGATGACCCGCACGGTGCTGTCACCGAGCTGTTGGAGCACGTCGCGGGTTCCGTCGTCGCTGCCGTCGTCGACAACGATGATCTCGCGCTCGATGCTGTCCGGCAGCTCGACCGCTCGCATGCGTCGCACGATCTCGACGAGCGTGTTCCTCTCGTTGAACACCGGGACGACGACCGAGAGTTTCCGCAGCTTCGACGGAGGCGTCGTGTCACGCGCGACCACGGGCTCGCTCCTCCAGATACCAGTCGCGCAGATGCGCGAGGCCTTCTCGCAGCTCGATCGCCGGCTCCCAGCCGAGCCGGGCTCGGGCGCGTGTGATGTCCGGCTGCCGCCGGGACGGATCGCCGACGGGGAGCGGCTCGAACACGGTCTCGGAGCTCGAGTCGGTGACCTCACGAACGAGATCGGCCAGCTCGAGCATCGTGAACTCTTTCGGATTCCCGATGTTGACGGGTTCGCCGACGTCCGAGTCGTACAGCGCGACGATGCCGCGCACCTCGTCGTCGACGTAGCAGAACGAACGGGTCTGGGTGCCGGTGCCGTACACCGTCAGCGGTTTGCCGTCGATCGCCTGTACGACGAAGTTCGAGACGACCCGTCCGTCCGCGACCCGAAGGCGCGGGCCGTAGGTGTTGAAGATGCGCACAATGCCGGTGGAGATCCCGAAGAGACGTTGATACGTCATCGTCAGCGTCTCCGCGAAGCGCTTGGCTTCGTCGTATACGGCGCGCGGACCGGTCGCGTCGACGTTGCCGAAGTACGACTCCGGCTGGGGGTGCACTTCGGGATCGCCGTACACCTCGCTCGTCGACGCGAGAAGAAAGCGAGCGTCGTTCGCGCGCGCCAGCTCGAGCGCGCGCCGCGTGCCCAGCGAGCCCACGTCGAGGGTTTCCAGCGGGATCGCGAGGTACTCCGGTGGGCTCGCGGGGCTCGCGAGGTGCAACACCCCGTCGACACGACCCTCGATCGGGAGCTCGTGGCTCACGTCGGCGCGTACGAACGTGAAATGGGGATGGTCGAGGAGGTGCTCGATGTTGTCGATCCGGCCCGTGCAGAGGTTGTCGACCGCGACGACTTCGTCGCCGCGCGCGATGAACGTGTCGCCGACATGGGAACCCAGGAAGCCCGCGCCCCCGGTGATGACGACCCGGGCCACTACCGGCGTCCTACGGCGTCATAGGTGAAGCCGCGCCGGCGCAGCGCAGCCGGGTCCAGCATGTTGCGACCGTCGACGATCGCCGCGTGCCGCATGACGCTCGCGACGCGTTCGAAGTCGATCCAGCGGAACTCGTCCCATTCCGTCACTAGCAGGACGACATCGGCGCCTTGTGCCGCGTCGTATGCGTCGGTTCGCAGGTCGAGCCCCGGCAAGAGCCCCTGCGCACGCTCTCCCGCGGCCGGGTCGTACGCCTGCACCCTGGCGCCCTCCTCGAGCAACCGGCGGGCTATGACCATCGCCGGTGAGTCGCGAAGATCGTCGGTCTCGGCCTTGAAGGTCAAACCCCAGAGGCCGACGACCGCACCGGTGAGCGTCCCGCCGGCCGCCGATCGCACCTTGTCCACCATGCGCTCGTGTTGCGCGAGGTTGGCCTCGACCACGCCGGCCAGCAGGCCGAATTCATAGCCGGCATCGCGCGCGGCGTGCAGCAGCGCGGAGACGTCCTTCGGAAAGCACGAGCCTCCATAGCCCGGCCCGGGATGGAGGAATTGAAAGCCGATACGGGCGTCGTACCCCATACCGATCGCGACCTCGCGTACGTCCGCGTCGACCGCCTCGCACAAGTTCGCGATCGCGTTGATGAACGACACCTTCGTCGCCAGGAATGCGTTCGATGCGTACTTGATCATCTCCGCCGACGCGGGATCGGTGACCAGCACGGGCGCGTTCACGCCCTTGTACAGCTCGCTCACCCGCACCGCGGCCTCGGGCCGGTCGCAGCCGATCACGATGCGATCGGGATTGAGGAAGTCGCGCACTGCTTGGCCCTCGCGCAGGAACTCGGGATTTGACGCGACGTTGACGTCCTCGGCTTGGACGCCCGCCTCTGACAGCACTCGCTGCACCAAACGCGTCGAGCCGACGGGGACGGTCGACTTGTTGACGAGGACCGTGTGGGGACCGAGCACGGGCGCCAGTTCGCGTACCGCGTTCTCGACGAACGAGAGATCGGCGGAACCGTCGGAGCCCTGTGGCGTCTGCACGCACAAGAACACGATGTCGGCGCCGCGCGCCGCGTCGCCCGGGCCGACGACGAACCGCAGGCGGCGGGAGGCGAGCCCCTCGGCGAGCAGTCCCGGAAGACCCGCTTCGAGGATCGGCACTTCGCCCTTCTGCAAGCGCGCGACGCGTTCGGCATCGATGTCCGCGCAGACGACGTCGTGGCCGAGGTGCGCGAAACAGGCGGCGGTCGTGAGGCCGACGTAGCCGGCGCCGACGACGGCGACTCTCACAGCGCGAACGCGGCTTCCGCGAGCGCGAACTTGGGCATGAGCGGCGATTGTAGAGGCGTCAGCAGCCGACGGGAGGAAGTGCATCGGCCGGCGCGGTCGCCGGCGCGGCCGATCTCGTCGCCGGCGCGCCGGCGCTCGGCGCCCGAGCGGGGGCCGACACTCCCGAGAAGTCGCGACCGATCACGAGCACGACGTCCGCGTCGCTGTCCGCGTCGGCCCCCTGGAGCGGCGCGAGCTTGCCGGCGCCGCCGAGATACGCCAGCACGAGACGGGCCTTGTTCTGCGCGCCCGACGAGTAACGCACCTCGCTGACGGCATAGTCGTTGCGATCCGCGTTGGCTGCCTGTCCCAGCACCGCGAAGCCGAGGCGGTGGAGCGCGTCGAGTGTGGTGCTCCCCACGCCCTGACGGCGGCTGCCGTTCTGTACGGCGACCCGCACGCTGCCCGGAGAGACGCCCGCAGGCGGCGCCGGCGCAGGCTTGTTCTCGACACCGCGTAGGCGATCGAGCAGCGGCTTCGCCTTCTTCTCGTCCAGCACGAGCGCGGCTTGTCCGTCGATGGTCTGCGCGCGGGTCGGCAATGTGAGCGTCTCGACCTTCGTGCTGTCGTGGAACGCGTACGCGAGCGCGCGGAACGACGAGAAGCCAAACTCGGGATCGCGCTGCAGGCTCCCGAGCGTCGCGTCGAGGATCGAGAGGCCGCGCCACGGCGCCCGCTGGCTCGTGTGCAGCGCTTCGTGCGCAAGGGTGCGCAAGAAGTACTGCTGGCGCTTGATTCGCCCGAGGTCCGACGTGGGATCGGGCCGCCATCGTCCGTCCTGGAACGACTCGTAATAGCGCGAGCGCACGTATGCGAGGGCATCCTGCCCGGAGAGGCGCCGGCATCCGGCTTGGTTGACGTGGAGGCCACTGAACGCGTCTTGGGCAGGGGCGGGGAAGAAGATCGGGATCGTGCCGATCGCGTCCACGATCTTGCGGAAGCCGGCGAAGTCGACTTGCAGATAGTGGCTGATCGGGACGTCGAAATCCTGCTCGATCGTCTCGATGAGGCGTTGCGGCCCGGCGTTGAACGCCGCGTTGATCTTGGCTCGGCCGATTCCGGGGATGTCGACCCACAGGTCGCGCGGGAACGACAGGAGGAACCCCGTGCCCGTCGCGCCGTCCACGTGGGCCACCATGATCGTGTCGGACCGTTGTCCGGATTGTGTCTGCGCGCTCCCGAACCGCTGCGCGTCCTGGGCGGAGTCGACGAACGAGCGCGAGTCGGAGCCGACGAGCAGGTAGTTGCCACCCGGCTCGAGCACCGACGTGTCGATGTTCACCTTGGGAACCTGCGCGACCTTGCGTGCCGCGAGCCAGTACGCACCGCCGACCGCCAACACGGTGCAGAGCACCGCGGCGATCAGCGCGTTGCGCAGCCGGCGCATGAACGCGCGGGCGTCGATCTGCGTGCGTACGTCAGCTGGGGCAGCCAACCAGTGGGCCGTTCGTCTTGGGATCGACGGGGACGAAACGCGTATCGACCGTGGGTCGCGACCTGGTCGTGGTCGTGGTGGTCGACGAGGAGGTGGACGTGGGAGCCGTGCTCGACGAAGCGGATTGCGACGGTTGCGACGGTGTGGTCGTGGGTCCGGTCACCGGGCGCAGCTGCGGGTAGTCGCGGCCGACGACGACGAGGACGTCCGCGCCCAGTGTGTTCGTTGCGGAGATCGCCGGAATGATGTTCAGCGTGCCGACCGCGAGCAGCGTCGTGTACCCCTGCGCGTACTTGCCGGGCGCGTAGCGGATCTGCGTCTGCTGGTAGTTGGTGCGATCACCGTCCTCGGCGGTGCCGCTGACCTGGAAGCCCGCGGCCTTCAACCGATTCAGCGCGAGCTGCGCGGCGTTGGGGTCGCCGGAACCGTTCACGACGCGCACGCGCACCTGATTCGGCGGGGGCGGGTTCGGGACGGCAGGCGACGGATCCCCGAACTGCATGAGGCTCTGGATCACCGCCTCCGCCGCATCGGTGGCAACGACGTTGACTGCGAACGGGGGCGGCGCCTGGGCCACCGGCAGTGTCTCCATTCGCACCTTGCGGGGATCCAAGCCGTTGAACGTGCGGATCAAGGCCTTCAACTCACCGAAGGTCAGCGTCGTGTCGCGGGTGAAGTTGTTCTTCACGGCGTTGAGCAGCCCGATGAGCTTCGTCGGGTTCGCCGCGGTCTTGTCGATCGCGGCCTGGCTCATCGTGCGCAGGAAGTATTGCTGGCGCGGAATGCGATCGAGGTCGCTTCCCGTTTCGATCCATCCGGGACCAACCCGGTTCTCGTCCGTGAGCCTGGGATCGGGCGCGTAGTTCCAATGCCAGGGCGCGGGGTTCTCGAGATCTCGGGGGACGAAATAGTGACGCGAGCGCGCGTACGCGAGCGCCATCGCGCCATCCGCCGAGACGCAACCCGCGGTGTCGACACTCAGGTTGCTGTAGGGATCGTGCACGGGGGTCGGGAAATATAGGTGGATGCGCCCGATGGCATTGACGATGTTCTGGAAGCCCTTGAAGTTGACCTCGATGTAGTGGTTGATCTTCAGAGGCGGGAAGTTGTCCTCGAGCGTCTGGATCACCAGCGCCGGGCCGTTGGCGCCGCCGAGGCTGTACGCCGCGTTGAGGAGATCGCGTCCGTGTCCCGGGATCTGCACGACGAGGTCGCGCGGGAACGACACGAGCCTGCCCGTGCGGCTCGCGGGATCGACGTGCAACACCATCATCACGTCCGAGCGTTGGCCCGGCGCGTCCGCGGCCGATCCGAAGGACGAGTCGAGCTCGCCGAGCTGGCGCGTGTCGGAACCGATCAACAGGTAGTTCGCGGGCTCGCCCGGCTGCGCACGGACGAGATTCGGGACGTGCACCTTGCGGCTGTCCTCGAAGCTCTTCCGCGCGAACGCGTCCCCGGCGAGCACTCCGCCGGTCGCCACCAGGGCAACGGCGAGGCACGCGATCGCGAAACGACGAAGGAACGAGAGCAGCGACAACGAGGCGATCACGCGACGCGGGAGCATACCGGCGGCATTCCGCGCCGTTTGGTCGGGAAGTGAGCGTCCGTGACCACTGGGAGACCAAACGGGTGCCACGCGCGTTTCCCGCCAGGAGGCTCAGGAAGTCCCAAGAATCGCGACGATCGGGCCGGTAGCGTTCGAGCGTGGATGGCGGAGTTGCGATCGTGCGCGACGGCGAGCGGTGGCTCGTCGGCGAGCACGCGACCGAGGTCATCATTGCGAGCGGCACGGACGCCTTCGACGCGCTCGACGCGATGGCGCGGGGTGGCTTCTGGGTCGGCTTCGTCGCGTACGACCTCGGGCGAACGATCGAACGGGTCACCCCCCGTGCAGCCGACGATCTCGGGCTCCCCGACCTCGCATTCGCCCGGTTCGAGCACGTGCGCGAGACGCGCGTGCTCCCGCCTCGGGCGGCCGGAGCCACCGTGCGGCTCGGTGCCGGGCGGTCGAGCCTCGCCCGTATAGAGCACGCGGCCCGTGTCGAGGCGATCCACGCATTGCTACGCGACGGCGAGTGTTATCAGGTCAACCTCACGCGACGATTGGCGTTCGACGCGTCGCCCGACCCGCGCGCGTTGTTCGACGCGCTCTCGCGTGCGAATCCCGCGCCGCACGCCGCGCTGTGCACCTTCGGTGACGCGCTCCCGGGCGTCGCCGTCGTGTCGGCATCACCCGAGCTGTTCCTCCGGATCGAGGGCCGCGCGGTGGAAACCCGTCCCATCAAGGGAACCGCCGCCGATCGACGTGCGCTCGCATCGAGCGCCAAGGATCACGCCGAGAATCTGATGATCGTCGACCTCGCCCGCAACGACCTCGGGCGCGTCTGCGAGTACGGCTCGGTGCAGGTGCCGTCACTGTTCGACATCGAGCCACACCCGGGCCTCCATCATCTCGTCAGCTCGGTGCGGGGCCGCCTGCGCGAGGACGTGACGCTGGGCGGTCTCGTCGGCGCGACGTTCCCGCCCGCGTCGGTCACGGGTGCGCCCAAGCCACGAGTGCTGCAGGCGATCGAAGACCTCGAGCCGGTCCGACGGGGTGTGTACTGCGGCGCAGTCGGATGGATCGACGGTGATCGCAAGCGGGCTGAGCTCGCGGTCGCCATACGCACGTTCACGATCGCCGAGGGCCGGACGTACCTCGGCGTCGGTGGCGGCATCGTCGCCGACTCACGGGCTGATTCGGAATGGGCCGAGACCGAGCTCAAGGCGGCGCGACTCCTGCGGGCCGTCGGCGCGTACGAGACCGAACCGGTGCACAGCAGGTGACGGCCTGGCTCGATGGCGCGCTCGTGCCGCTCGAGCAGGCACGAGTGTCCGTGCTCGACCACGGGCTCGTCGTCGGCGACGGCGTGTTCGAGACGCTGCGCGTGTACCGGGGCGTGCCTTTCGCATGGAGCCGGCACCTCGCGCGCCTGCGCCTCTCGGCCGGCGGTCTCGGTCTGGTGGTCCCCGACGGTGACCACCTCCGCGGCGCGGCCGACGGCGTGCTCGAGGCCAATCGCCTGCGGGAGGCTCGGCTCCGCATCACGGTCACCGGAGGCCCGGGGCCGCCGGGCTCGGGACGGAGCGACGCGCCGGCGACCGTGTTCCTCCTCGCCTTCCCGTTCGAACCGACCGCGCCCACCACCGACGTCGTGATCGCACCCTGGACGCGGAACGAGCACGGCGCGCTCACCGGCCTGAAGACGATCTCGTATGCCGCCAACGTTCGGGCCCTCGCGTACGCACGGGAGCGCGGCGCGGGCGAGGCGATCTTCGGGAACACCCGGGGCAACCTGTGCGAGGCGACCGGTTCGAACGTGTTCGTCGTTCGCGACGGCACGTTGTGCACTCCCCCGGCGGGTGCGGGCTGTCTCCTCGGGGTGACGCGGGCGCTGCTGCTGGAGCTGTGCGAGGAGCTCGGGATCGCGGCCATCGAGCGCGACATCGAGCTGGGCGCGCTCGCAGAGGCCGACGAGGCGTTCCTGTCGTCGACGACGCGCGAGGCACAGCCGATCGCCCACGTCGACGGTGTCCCGCTGGCGACCGCACCGGGTCCGGTGAGCACACGGCTGGCGGCAGCGTTCAAGGACCTCGTCGCGCGAGAGAGCGACCCCTAATCAGCGCGGAGGTGCACGACGTCGCCCGCGGTCACGATGCGATCGTCGACGACCAGGTAGCCCTCGTCGGTGAGCGCACGCGCGGTGCCTTCGAACGTCTCGCGCGCGAGCTCCACACGGACGTGTCGTCCCAACGTCGCCGAGCGTGCGATCGCGTCGGGGACGGTGTCGTCCAGCGTGTCGAGGCGCGCGTGCAGCCGGCACAACCACGCCACCAGCAACTCGTGGCGGTCGACGTCGCAGGCGGCCGCGATGTCGCGCACCTCGGGCGCGAGGCCGTCGCTTCGCACGTTCAATCCCATCCCGATGACGATCGCCCCGGCGCCGTCGGCCTCGGCGAGGATCCCGGCAAGCTTGCGGTCGGCCACGACGACGTCGTTCGGCCACTTCACCCGGGCGTCGACCCCCTGCAACGCGTCGATCACGGCCAACGCGGTGGCGAGGGTCAACAGGTGCAGGCGTTCGGGGGGAAGTTTCGGTCGTAGGAGCACTGACACGAGCAGCGCCGAACCGGGCGGGGCGACCCAAGTGCGCCCGAGCCGGCCGCGCCCGGCCGTCTGCTCGTCGGCGACCGCCACGATGCCTTCTCGGGCCCCGTCCGCCGCGCACTCGAGCAAGTAGTGGTTCGTCGAGTCGACGACGTCGAACCAGCGCACGTCGTGAAAACGCGTGTCGGCAATGCGCGGATCACTCCAACTGGCAGGCGCGCGAGACACGAGCCGTAGGATACGCAGCCGTGCTCTCGAAGATCCTCATCGCCAACCGAGGCGAGATCGCTGTTCGCGTGATGCGCACGTGTCGCGAGCTCGGCATCGCGACCGTCGCCGTCTACTCCGAGCTCGACCGCGACGCGGTACACGTGCGATATGCAGACGAGGCGTACGCGCTCGGCGGGAAGACTGCGGCCGAGAGCTACCTCAACACCGACGCGATCCTCGACGCGATCCGCAAGAGCGATGCCGACGGCGTGCATCCGGGATACGGGTTCTTCTCGGAGAATGCCGACTTCGCCCGCGCCGTCACCGACGCCGGCGTGACATGGATCGGGCCGCCACCCGAGGCCATCGACGTGATGGGAGACAAGATCTCGTCGCGTCTCGCCGCGCAGCGCGCCGGAGTCGAGAGCGTGCCCGGTACCAGCACACCGATCACCGACGCGAACGAGATCATCGCGTTCGGCAACGAGCACGGATTCCCGATCGCGATCAAAGCGGCATTCGGCGGCGGCGGGCGGGGCATGAAGGTCGTCACGCGCGCCGAGGACGCACAGGCCGCGCTCGACTCCGCCCAGCGCGAGGCGCAGGCTTACTTCGGCCGGTCCGAGTGCTATTTCGAGCGCTATCTCACGCGGCCGCGCCATGTCGAGCTCCAGGTGTTCTGCGACACGCAGGGCAGTGGCGTGTACATCTCCGACCGCGACTGCTCCACACAGCGGCGCCACCAGAAGCTGATCGAGGAGGCGCCCGCGCCCGCGATCCCCGACGAGACGCGGCGCGCGATGGGCGAAGCGGCCGTGAAGGTCGCGCTCGGGTGTGGTTACGTGAACGCAGGCACGGTCGAGATGCTCTACCAGGACGGCGAATTCTTCTTCCTGGAGATGAACACGCGTCTTCAGGTGGAGCACTGCGTGACCGAGGAGATCACCGGTCTCGACCTCGTGGCCGAGCAGCTACACGTCGCGGCGGGCGAGCCGCTGCGGTTCACGCAGGAGTCGATCGAGCGGCGCGGTCACTCGATCGAGTGCCGGATCAACGCCGAGGACACCACGAAGAAGTTCCTTCCGTCGCCCGGAACCATCACGCACTTGCGGCTGCCCTCGGGTCCGGGTGTGCGTTGGGACGGCGGGTACGACGAGGGCGACACGATCTCGCAGTACTACGACAACCTGCTCGGCAAGCTCGTCGTGTGGGCACCGGACCGCGACACGGCGATCGCGCGCATGTTGCGCGCCCTCGACGAGTTCGAGATCGCGGGCGTCAAGACGACGATCCCGGCCCACCGGGCGCTGCTCGCGAGCGAGGCGTTCCGCGCCGTCACCCACTCGACCAACTGGGTCGAGGACGAGGTGGATCCTTCGACGTTCGTTCCCGACACCGCGGGTCTCGAGATCCCGGCGCCCGCGGACGCGGCTGCGTCCCTGGTCGAGCGCGCGGTGCCGGTCGAGGTCGACGGCCGCCGGTTCAGCGTCAAGGTCTGGCTGCCCGACGCGCCGGCGGGTGCGCCGCCGCGCGGGACCGGGGCGCGCCGACCCAAGCTCGGGCTCTCCGCGGGCGGCGGTGGGGCCGGCGCGGCAGGCAGCGGCACGGTCATCGCACCGATGCAGGGCACGATCGTGAAGGTGCTCGTCGAGGTCGGCGCGACCGTCGAGACGGGCCAGGCGTTGCTCGTGCTCGAGGCGATGAAGATGGAGAACCAGATCAACGCCGAGACGTCGGGCACCGTCAAGGAGATCCGTGTGCAGCCCGGCCACGCCGTCGGGACCGGCGACGTCCTCGCGATCATCGAGTAGCGACAGGCGATGCAGCTCCCGCTCTTCGTCGTCGATGCGTTCACGGCCGAGGCGTTCCGCGGGAATCCGGCAGCCGTCGTGCTCAGCCACGGCGACGACGCGTGGATGCAGCGTGTTGCCGCGGAGATGAAGCATTCCGAGACGGCGTTCGTCCGGCCCCGAGATGACGGCGGCTACGACCTGCGCTGGTTCACACCCGAGATAGAGGTCGACCTCTGCGGTCACGCGACGCTCGCCAGTGCGCACGTGCTCTGGGAGACCGCGCGAGTCGGACACGCCATGTTCCACACGCGCAGCGGCGTGCTGCCGTCCACGCACAACGGCGACGGCACGATCACGCTCGACTTCCCGGTCGCCGAGCCGGTCCCCGAAGAGCCGATCCCCGAGCTCTTCGACGCGCTCGGCATCGATCCGATCGACTTCCTGCGCACCGACGGCGACTTCTTCCTCTGCGTCGTCGGACAGGCGGAGACGGTTCGCAAGGTGGCGCCCGACTTCGGCCGGCTGCACCGGGTCGCGGACGTCCGCGGGGTGTACGTGAGCGCACAGGGTGACCAGGGCTACGACATCGTCTCCCGATGCTTCGCTCCCCGAGTCGGCATCGACGAGGACCCGGTGACCGGGTCGATGCACTGCGTGCTCGTTGCATACTGGGGGCCGCGACTCGGCAAGGACCAGCTGCACGCGTACCAAGCGTCGGAACGTGGCGGCGAGCTGACCGTCGTGCGCGCCGGTGACCGCGCGCTCCTGACCGGCCGCGCCACCACGGTGTTACGCGGTGAGCTCATCTCCTGACCGGTGCCACGCGAGCTGCGCGGTCAGGCCCGCGCGCAAGCTCACCGCCGGCTCCCATCCGAGGAGCGTGCGCGCGCGATCGATCGCGCCGCCGTTGCGGAACGCGTCGCCGGGCTGCGAAGGCTGGTCCTCGATCTTCACCGGTGCACCGGCCAGGTCGCCCACGACGCCGATCAGCTCGTTCAGCGTGATCTCACCGCCACCGGCGAGGTTCAACACCGTGGCCGGCGCGAGGTCGGCGCCCGCGGCGGCGAGGTTGCCGCGCACGATGTCGTCGACGAAGGTGAACTCACGCATCTGCGTACCGTCGCCGAAGCGCGGGAAGACATCACCGCGCAGCGCAGCTTCGCACAGCCGATGGATCGACATGTCGGGCCGCTGGCGCGGACCGAACACCGTGAAGTAGCGCAGCGAGACAGTACTCACGTTCCAGTTCTCCGCATAGAGCGCACACAGGTGCTCGGCCGCGAGCTTCGTCACGCCGTAGGGCGAGTACGGCTTCGGCAGGTCGTCCTCGCGCGTCGGATAGCGCGGCTGGTTCCCGTACACGGAGGACGACGACGCGTAGACCAGCCGAATCGACGGCCCGGCCGCGTGCACCGCCTCGAGCAGCCGCTGCGTCGCGAGCACGTTGTGACCGACGTAGTCGGCGAAGCCGTCTGACCACGACAGCCGCACGCCCGCCTGCGCCGCTTGGTGAAACACGACATCGACACCGTCGAGCATCGCCGCGATGTCGCACGTGCGCATGTCCGCCTCGACGAGCTCGAACCGCGGATCCGCACGCGCACCCGCGACGTTGTCCTCCTTCACGACGCGCGCGTAGTACGGGGTGAAGCAGTCGACACCGACGACCGCAGCCCCACTGGAGAGCAGCGCGTCGGCGAGATGACTCCCGACGAAGCCCGCGACCCCGGTGACGAGCGCGCGCATCCGCTAGTACGCGGCGTCGGCGATGGACTCCGCGAGCGCCGGGTGCACGAGCAGCGAGTCGACGATGTCGGCGACCTTCAAGTGGTTCGTCACCGCCACCGCGATCACCGAGATCAACTCGGCCGCGTTGCGGCCGACGATCGCGCCGCCGAGAACCACACCGGTCGCGGGGTCGCTGAGGATCTTCACGAACCCGCGGGTGTCGCCGTTGATCAACGCCTTCGGATTCGCGGAGAACGGCACCTTCGTCACACGCAGCTTGCGGCCGGCCGCGAATGCCTCGGCTTCGGCAACGCCTACTTCGGCGATCTCCGGGTCGGTGAAGATCGCCTGCGACGCCTTGTCGTAGTCGAGATGGCGGTGGGCGCGTGCCGTCAGGCCCATGACGTGCTCGGCGATCTTGCGGCCCTGCATCGCCGCGACCGACGACAACGGCAGCCGGCCGGAGACGTCCCCCGCCGAATAGATGTGCGGGAGGTTCGTCTGGCAGTGGCGATTCCCCGGCACGAAGCCGCGGTCGTCGACCTCGACGCCCGCTGCCTCCAACCCCAGGCCCTCGACATTGGGAACCGATCCGATGCAGAGCAGCGCGTGTGAACCGTCGACGGCGCGGCCGTCATCGCACGCGATGAACACCTTGTCGTCCTCGCGCCCGATCGAGGTCGCTCGCGCGCCCTTCAACAGCTTTACCCCTCGACGCATGAACTCGGCCTCGAGCACGGCCGCGACCTCGGGATCCTTCGCGGGCAGGACCTGTTGACGCGACACGATCAGCGAGACCTGGGATCCGAGCGCGCTGAACATGTGCGTGAACTCGACACCGGTCACGCCCGAGCCGATCACCACGAGGTGTTCCGGGATCTCCGGTGGCGGATATGCCTGGCGCGTCGTCAGCACGCGCTCGCCGTCGATCGCCGCCCATTCGGGGACGCGCGGTCGCGAGCCCGTCGACAGGAGGATCGCGTCCGCGTCGAGCTCGACGGTCCCGTCGTCGGTGTCCGCCGTGACCGTGTACGCGCCGGTCAGCCGCGCCGTGCCGCGCACCAGGCGGACGCCTTGGGACTCGAGCAGGCTCGTGACACCGTCGCGCAAGGTGCGTTCCATGTTCGCCACGCGAACGCGCAACGCGGGCACGTCGAGGCGCCCGGTCGCCTCGAGACCCATGACCCGGGCGTGCGCCAACTCGGTGAGCTCGTTGCCAGTCCCGATCATCGCCTTGCTCGGGATGCAGTCCCAGAGGTGCGCCGCGCCCCCGATGATGTCGCGCTCGACGAGTGTGACCTCGGCACCGAGGGACGCGGCGACGGTCGCGGCGGTGTTGCCGCCCGGCCCGCCGCCGATGATCACGAACCGCACCGCCAATTTCTCTCCGCTCTCCGGGAGCCCGCCTGTCTCCAGGCTACGTGCCGGGCAGGCGTAGCCTCACCCTTCGTGCAGGAGCTGCTCGTCGACGAGCTCACCGGCGATCGCGTGATCCTCGCACCCGCGCGGGCACTGCGCCCCGACACGTTCCGGGTGCAGCGCGACCCCGTGCCGGCCCGGGTCGAGAGCTGCCCGTTCTGCGACGGAAACGAGGCCGACACGCCGCCGGAAGTCGCGCGCATCGGTCCGGGCGCGGCGGAGATGCCCGGCTGGCACGTGCGCGTGGTGCCGAACAAGTACCCGATCGTCGGTGACGGCGTACCGGGCGCGCACGAGGTCGTGATCCTTTCCCCGCAGCACCACGCCGATCTCGGCATCTTGTCGATCGAAGCGTGCATCGAGGTGCTGCTCGCCCTGCGTGATCGAGCGCAATTCCATCTCGCTCGCGGCCGCGCCTATGCGCAACCGTTCGTGAATCACGGCAAGGCGGCCGGCGCGTCGATTCAGCATCCGCACGCGCAACTCGTTGCACTCGATTTCGTGCCGCCGAAAGTGGAGGCGCGCGTCAAGGGGTTCACGGTCGATGCGTTCGCGCGCAATCAGGAGCACCTGATCGACGGCGGCGACGTCAAGGTGTGGTGTCCGCGCGCGTCGATCTCACCGTTCTTCGCGAGAGTCGCGGTCGACGGCAGTGGGCCGCGTTTCGACGAGGCGACCGACGACGAGACGCGCGCTGTCGCTGCCGCGTTGCACGACACGGTGGCGCGACTGCAGAGGCTGCTCGGCAACGTGGACTACAACCTCGTGTTCGAAACCGCGCCGCGCGACCACGCCGGCCCGTTCCACTGGTGGGTCGACGTGATCCCGCGCCTCGCGGTGATCGCGGGCTTCGAGCTCGGGACTGGCATGTGGGTCAACATCGTCCCGCCGGCGGACGCCGCAGCCGCGTTGCGCGAGGCATGAGGATCCGCGTCGGCGTGACGATCGACGCACCGACCGCAGCGATCTGGCGCACGATCGAACCGATCGAGCACCACGTCGACTGGATGGCCGACGCGGAGGCCATCACGTTCGCGGGGCGGCAGACGCGGGGTGTCGGCACGACCTTCGACTGCCTCACGAAGGTGGGCCCGTTCCGGCTCGTCGACCGCATGGTCGTGACCGAGTGGATTCCTGCGAGGTCCATGGGCATCGAGCACCGGGGCGTCGTGTCGGGTCGCGGCCGCTTCATGCTCCGCCGGCGTCCTCGCGGTCGCACCCGATTCACCTGGTCAGAGGAGCTGCGGTTCCCGTGGTGGATGGCGGGGCCCGTCGGCGCGCTCGCGGCCCGGCCCGTGCTCCGTGCGCTTTGGCGCCGTAACCTCCGCCGCCTGAAGCAACTCGTCGAGACCGGAGCGGCATGAGCGAGCGCGGGATGAGCGTGGCCGGGCTGCAGACGCTCGGTGCCTCGCTGTCGCTCGACGTCGCGCGCGAAGCCGACGACCTCGGATACTCGTCCATCTGGGCGGCCGAGGCGAACGCGGCCGAGAGCATGTCGCTGCTCGGCGCGATCAGCCAGGTGACGAAGCGCGCCGCGCTCGGGACCGGCGTGCTCGCGCTCCAGCTGCGCACTCCCCCGTTGCACGCGATGGCGGCCGCCACGCTGCAACAGCTCGCCGGCGAGCGTGACGTGTATCTCGGCGTCGGCATCTCGTCGCCTGCAGTCGCGGGGCACTGGCATGGGGCCGAATACACCGACCGGCCGATCGCGCAAGTCCGCGAGTTCCTCACGTTGTTGCGGCAATGCCTCAGCGGCGAGACCGTGACGTTCGAGGGCGACTTCTACACGGTGAAACGCTTCCGCCTCGGCGTCAAGCTCGGCGAGCGACAGCCGAAGATCGCGCTTGCGGCACTCAACAAGCAGATGCTTCGCCTCGGCGGCGAGCTCGCCGACGCGGTGCTGCTGAACTACCTCCCTGCCATACTCGTGCCGTGGTGCGTCGAGCGCGTGCGCGAAGGCGGGAACGCACGCGTGTTCGCGTATGTGCACTGCGCGGTGACCGACCGCGACCGATACGCCGACCTTGCACGTCGGGATCTCCTCAACTACATGGTCGTGCCCGCGTATGCCACGCAGTTCGAGCGCGGCGGCTTCGTCGACGAGGTCCGGCACTTCCAGAATCGGTGGGCCGAACGCGACCGCGAAGGCGCGCTCGCCGCGATCAGCGACGAGTTCGTTGACGCGATCCAGATCATGGGCGATGCCGACCACGTGCGCGCCGCGGTGCAGGCGTACGCCGACCGAGGCGTCGACGTGCCGATCGTCTTCGCGATCCCATGGGGTGAGGACCGCCGTGCGACGATCACCGCAACGCTGCGCGCGCTGGTTCCCTGAGGGCGCGACGGCCGCTACCGGCCGCTGAACGTCGCCTTGCCGGGGCCGTTGGCGAGGAACGACTGCACCCCCGCGCGCGCGTCCTCGGTACCGAAGACCTCGACGAACGCCTCGCGTTCGAGGTCGAGTCCGTCGGCGAGGGGTCGGCCGAGGCCGTCGTCGATGACCCATTTGGCGAGCCCCATCGCCACGACCGGTCCCTTCGCGAGCTCGGTCGCCCAGTGCCGCGCCGCGTGCTCCTCTTCGCCGGGCGGCACGACACGGTCGACGAGGCCGATTGCGTGCGCCTCGTCCGCGCGCACCTGGCGGCCGCTCCAGATGATCTCTTTGGCGCGCGCGGGCCCGACGAGGCGCGCTAACCGCTGCGTGCCGCCCGCGCCCGGAATGATGCCGAGCAGGATCTCGGGCTGCCCGAGCCGGGTGGTCTCCCCCGCGACGCGAAGATCACATGCCATGGCGAGCTCGAGGCCGCCGCCGAGCGCGTACCCGCGGATGGCAGCGATGACCGGACGCGGAATCGCCGCGACGGCATCGAACGCCTCGCGGAACCCGCGGGAGATCGCGCGTGCCGTGTCCTGGTCGCCGAACTCCGAGATGTCGGCACCGGCGGCGAACGCCTTTTCTCCTCCCGCGACGACGACCGCCTTGACCGACGCATCAGCACCCAGCTCGCGCGCGATGTCCCGCAGCTGCTCGAGCAGCTCCTGCGACAGCGCGTTCATCGGCGGGTTCTCCAGACGCACGATCACCACGCCGCCGTCAGCCGGCGCGGTCACGACGAGCTGGTCGGCGTCACTACGGGTCGACTCCACGCTCCGCTCCCCTCCGGTCGCTGCGCTGTCGTCTCTCACTGACCCTATCGGGGGCGCGGGAACAGCACCTCGGCCGCGACCGGTACGAAGCCGCCGGCGATCGTCGACCGTAGCGATGCGGCATTTCCCGGGGCGACCTGGGCCCAGACGGGCTCGCCCGCCGGGACGAGCCCGCGCGCCGCGTTGACGATTCTCCGGCCGAGCCCCTTGGCGCGCGCAGCCGGCGCGACCTCGTAACCGATCTCCCACCGCCCGCAGACGCCGCGTCCGACGGTCAACACTCCGCCACCGTCATCGGTCACGTACATGCGCATGTCGGTCCGGTAACGAGCGGCGCGCGCGACGCGCGGATGGTCGAGCGCGTCGACCTCGTGCAGCCACGCCGGCCGACCGGATCCGTCGCCGGTCGCGCACAGCAACGCGTCGAACGTCGTCGGTCGCGAATCGATCCGCTCCGCGATCCACGTGAGGAACGCGGCTGACATCGGCACCGAGAGGTCGCCGTCGGGCAACCGCGCCGCGACCTCGGCCGGTTCGATCGACGCCGCGAGCACGAAATGAGCGGTGAAGCCGAGCATGACGTCCGCGAGCCCGTCGGGTGCCGGCAGCACGTCGAATCCGCCGTCGGGGGCCGGGTACTCGCCGCGCGCCGCCGCGTCGAGCAAGGCGCGCAACGGATGCATGCGTTAGCCACGCAGCAGCGCGTCGGCCGCGGAGTACGGGTCACGGGTACGCGCCGCGACCTCGTCGACGATCGCGTCGAACCCGGGACCGCTGCACACCGCGTCCGCGCGTTCCAGCATGTGCGCGGCGACGAGCCCGCGCAGCTCTTCACGCAGCCGGGCGCGCCGTCGCGCCTCTGCCTCCCCCGTCGACTCGAGATGCGCGCGGTGCGCCGTGATCGCAGCGAACAGCTCGTCGACGCCTTCTCCCGTGGTCGCGACCGTCTGCAGCACCGGCGGCTGCCACGCGCGATCACCCGAGAGCTCGAGCATTCCCGCGAGGTCGCGCACGGCGTCGGCGGCACCCGGACGGTCGGCTTTGTTCACGACGAAGATGTCCGCGATCTCCAAGAGACCGGCTTTGGCCGCCTGCACTGAATCGCCCCAGCCGGGGTTGACCACCACGATCGTGGTGTCGGCGTGCCCGGCGATCTCGACCTCGACCTGCCCGACACCGACCGTCTCGATCACGATCCATGCTTTGCCGACCGCATCGAGCACGCGGACCGCCTGTGGCGTTGCGAGTGCGAGGCCGCCGAGATGGCCGCGGGTCGCCATCGAACGGATGAACACGCCGGCGTCGTCGGTGTGGTGTTGCATGCGGACCCGATCGCCGAGGATCGCGCCGCCGCTGAACGGGCTCGTCGGATCGACGGCGAGCACGCCGACCTCGCCCCCACCGGACCGGAGGCGAATGACGAGTTGGTCGGTGAGCGTCGACTTTCCCGACCCGGGCGCCCCGGTGATCCCGATCGACCATGCATGGCCCGTGCGCCCGTGCAACCGCACGAGCGCGACCCGCGCACCCTCACCACCCTGCTCGACGAGCGAGAGCACCTTGGCGATCGCGCGGCGGTCGCCCGTGAGTGCGCGTTCGACGAGCGCTGCCGGATCCTCGCGCATCGCTCGGAACCTAGCCGTCCGTCAGGTGCGCGACGTCGTTGTACCGGTCGAGCACCCAACGCGCATCCGGTGCCGCGGACGTCAAGACTGTGAGCGACGTGTTCTTGGGCGGGTACCAGACCTCGCGGTGCTCGTGAATACCCGGAGCCTCGAGGAGGAACATCGTCGCGGCGAACACGAAGCCGCCGTGGGTGAACAGCATCACGGTCCGATCGCGATATGTCCGGAGAAGCTCGGCGGTCGCGCGGCGCACTCGCTCGTCGAACGTCCGCGGGCTCTCACCTCCGGGCGACATCACCTGCTCGGGATCGAAGGCTTCGATGCTGCCGTAGCGCGCTTCGTACTCGTCGACGGTCAGACCGTCGGCTTCTCCGACATGCAGCTCGCAATAGTCGCAGTCCGTCGCGAGCTCGCGTTCCGGGAACGCACCGGCGACGATCTCGGCGGTCTCGATCGCCCGCGGCAGCGTGCTCGCAAGGAGCACATCGGGAACGATCTCCGCCGTGCGGGCGAGGCGGTCACGCAGCTGTTGCGCCTGACGACGGCCGCGGTCGGTGAGGCCCTTGCAACCGTCGGGCCCACCGATCACACGATCAACGCCCGCACGCGCCTCGCCGTGGCGCACGAGCACGAGGGTGGTCGTCACGCAAGCGCTACTCGGCGGCGACGACCTCGGTCACGCCGGGTACCCGGTCCATGATGATGCGCTCGACACCGGCCTTCAGCGTCATCATCGACACCGGGCACGTGCCGCACGCTCCGACCAGGGCGACCTGGACGACGCCATCCTCGTCGACGCCCTGGAACACGATGTCCCCGCCGTCACTCTGGAGCGCGGGACGGATCGCCTCGATGGCCTCGATGATGCCCTCTTCCATGCTTGCCAGATCCAACGCCATGAGGTCTCCGGTTCTTTGGTTGACAGGAACGTCAACCCCTCCATTATCGCGCCTGTTCCGCTTCGGTCCCGAAAGCACTACTCCAAGCGGTCGATGTCGGCGCCCAGGGCCCGCAGCTGCGCAGGCAGGTCGGGATAGCCGCGCTCGACGTGCTCGCAGTCGAAGATGACCGTTTCGCCCTCGGCCACCAGACCGGCGAGGACGAGCGCGGCACCCGCCCGGACGTCCGATGCCCGCACCGGGGCGCCGGAGAGGCGCTCGACGCCCCGAACGATGGCGTGGCGGCCTTCCGTACGGACGTCGGCGCCCATGCGTGCGAGCTCGTCGACGAACTGGAAACGACCGTCGTACACGTTCTCGGTGACGATCGCACTCCCGTCGGCGGTTGCCATCAGCGCGACTGCAAGCGGCATGAAATCGGTGGCGAAACCGGGATGGGGCAGCGTCGCGATGTCGACGGCGCACAGCTTCTCGCGCGGACCTCGTGCCCACAGGCCGTCGCTCGTCGGCGAGACGCGCATTCCCATCTCGCAGAGCTTCATGACGACGATCTCCAGGTGCTCCGGGCGGATGCCGAGCAGCTCGATCTCGCCGCCGGTGATACCGCATGCCATCAGCAACGTGCCCGCTTCGACCCGGTCGCAGATGATCGCACTGTCCGCGGGTGACAGCTGCTCGACCCCTTCGATCTCGATCGTCGACGTACCCGCGCCGACCACCTGGCCACCCATGCGGTCGAGAAACGCCGCGAGGTCCGTGACCTCGGGCTCGCGTGCCGCGTTCTCGAGCACCGTCGTGCCCTTCGCGAGGACTGCCGCACACATGAGGTTCTCGGTCGCGCCGACGCTCGGGAACTCGAGCACCACGCGGGCGCCGTGGAGCCGATCGGCGTGCGCGTGCACATAACCGTGCGCAACCGTCACCTCGGCGCCCATTGCCGCGAGTCCTCGCAGGTGCATGTCGACCTTGCGGCTGCCGATGTTGTCGCCGCCGGGCAACGCGATTCGTGCCTGCCCGCACCGCGCCAGCATCGGACCGAGCACATTGAACGAGGCGCGCATTCGAGTGACGAGCTCGTACGGTGCTTCCGGAACGAGGTCGGCCGACGCATCGATGGTCACGACGTCCGGCGCCGGTCGATCCACCCGTGCGCCGGCGGCGCGCAAGAGCTCGATCATCACGTCGAGATCGCGGACGGCGGGCATGTTGCGCAACGTCGTGACGCCGGGCGCCAGCAGCGAGGCGGCCATGAGCTTCAGACCCGAGTTCTTCGTTGCGCCGGAGACGCGAACGACACCCTCGAGCGGCCCGTTCGCACGGACACGGAAACGGGACATGGCGAACGAGCTTATTTGCCCGAGTAGTCAGGCTCGCGCTTCTCGACGAATGCCGTGATCGCCTCGCGCATGTCGTCCGACCGCAGGCAGACAGCTTGCTCCTCGGCTTCGACGACGAGCCCGTCCGCAACCGGGAGCCGGCTCGCGGCTTCCATGGCGCGCTTCGCGCCCTGCACCGCGAGCGGCGGTTGCGCGGCAATCGTTGCCGCGAGCGCGGTGACCTCGCTCTCGAGCGCGTCGTCGTCGACGAGCCGTTCGCACAGGCCGATGCGAAATGCTTCCTCGGCGTCGATCCGTGCCGCAGTCCAGATCATTTCCTTCGCCTTGCCCGGGCCGACGACGTGCGGGAGCCGATGCGTGCCGCCGAGATCGGGGAGGATCCCGTACTTGTGCTCGAGCAACCCGACCGATGTGCCGCGCGCGAACACCCGGATGTCGCAGGCGAGCGCGCACTGCAGACCTGCGCCGAGCGCATAACCGCGTACCGCCGCGATCGTCGGGTATCGGGCCTGCTCGAGCCACGAGTACGCATCCTGGGTGCGAAGGATGCCGTCGACCGTCGGGTCGGAATGGCGGGTGCCCGCGTCCGGACCTTCCTCGATCGAGTCGGCGCTGCCGGCGGTGAACACGCTGGTGTCGATGCCGGACGAGAAGGCGCGCCCGTTGCCGATCACCACGAGGGCGCGCAGCCCGGGATCGTCGCGCAGCTCCCGGCCGATCTCGCTCATCTCGCGCCACATCTGGACGGTGAACGAGTTGAGCTTGTCGGGCCGGTCGAGCCGCAGCCATCCGACGTACCCGTCGCGCGTGAACTCGAGGGTGTCGCAAGTCATCATCTGCTCACGGTATCCCCGGCATCTTTCGCGGCGCACCCGAAGCGGATCACCTCGACCGGATCGTGCAGACCGGCGACCGAGATCACGCCCGCGGGCTCGACCGGGGTGCCGTCCGGCACATACCGCTGCAGTTCGACAGGGGCAAGGATCTCGTGCGCGTGGGCGGTCGTTGCAAGCCGCGCCGCGAGATTCACGGACCGACCGGTGTAGTCGTCGCCTTCGAGCAGGATGACGGCGCCACCCGCGCATCCGCCGTGCAACGCGAGTGGGAGCTCGAGGTCGTGCGCGAGCTCTTCGAGCGTGCACACCGCGCCGATGAGCTGTCCCGGCTCGACCGACACGAGCATGCAACCATCGCCGAGCCACTTCGCGATGCGTACCCCGTAGTCGGTCGCGATCTGGCGCACCGCGCTGCGGAACAACGTGAGGACACGCACGGATGCGTCGTCGCCGAACTCGTCGCCGAAGGAGGTGAACCCGGAGAGGTCCACGAACGCGAACCAACGATCGACCCGCACCGTGGGAGTCTCTCAGGTCAGCGCGGGAAGGCTCGCAACGAAGTCGACGACCGCCCCGGCCGCGCCGGCGAGTGCCACTGCGGGCGTCAGACCGCTCGACTTCAGCGGCTTGAACCCGTGGTCGCCGGTGTCGATCCAGGAGAAGGTGACGGGGCCCGTGATGCTCTTCGCGTGTTGCGTGAGCTCGTCGGGCGTCCCGAAGGCGTCGCGTGTGCCACTGACGAAGAGCACCGGCATCGTCAGCCTCGGGAAGTGCTCGACGCGCAACTGGCCGGCCTTGCCCGGTGGATGCAACGGATATCCCAGCAGCGCGACACCAAGCGCGCCGTCCTGCGCCGCGACCAGCGACCCGATGCGGCCGCCCATCGAACGGCCGCCGAGCACGATCCGATCGCCGGGAACCTTCGCACGCGCCGCGAGCTCCTGCGCGGCGTCGCGTACCGCGGCTTCGAGGACGGGCGGGCGATCGGGACTGCGCCGGCCTGCCGCCTTGTAGGGGAAGTTGAATCGCAGCGAAGGGATCTTCGCCGCGGCAAGCGCATCGGCGACCGTCGTCAAGGCCGCGGCGTGCATGTCCGCGCCGGCGCCGTGCGCGAGAAGTACCGCCCGGTCGGCGCCACGCTTCGGGCCTTGATAGGCGACGTCGTTCATCCGAGTCGTCTGGACAGGAACGAATCGATGCGGTCGAGCTCGTCGGCGACGGTTGCCGCACGGCGCCATCCGTGGCCCTCGCCGTCGTACACGTGGCGCTCCACGGGAGTACCGGCGCGCCGCAACGCGTCTTCGAGCTCCGCGGATTGCGACAGCGGCACTGAGGTGTCTTCGTTCCCGTGGAGGAGCAACACCGGCGCCGTGATGCTGGACGCGTGGGTGATCGCCGAGTTGGCGATGTACCGGGCTCGGGCCTCGGGGAGCGGGCCCACGAGCCGTGTGTTGTAGCCCGACTCGAAGCGATGCGTCGTCGCGTCGAGGGCAAGGAGATCGGTGACGGGGAAGAGCGCAACGACAGCCGCGACGAGGTCCGGATACCGGGCCGCAACGTTCAGCACGGTGAGCCCACCCGCGCTCCCACCCATCAGCGCGACGAGTGCGCCGTCGCCCCAGCCTTCCCGCACTGCGTGCCTGATACCGGCGGCGACGTCGTCGGTGTCGAGCTCGCCCCACCTGCCTTCGAGCGCGCGCCGGTAGCCGTCGCCGTAACCGGTGGAGCCGCGGGGGTTCGGCTGCAGCACGGTCCAGCCCCGTTGCACGAAGTGCTGAAGGCGCGGGTTCCAGTCGGCGAGGGCTTGACCGGTCGGGCCGCCGTGTACCTGCACCAACAGACGCCGCGCGCCGCGCGCCGCGCGCTCGGCCGGTCGCCAGAGCAGTCCGTGCACCGTCGCGCTCCCCGACTTCCACGAGACCGGCTTGGGCTCGACGAGCGGCGTCCGCTCGAACCCTCCGACCGCTCCGCGTCCGACGGTTCGCCGCGCGGAGCCGTTCGACGCGAGGACGACGACCTGCGCGGGCGTCACCGCTCCCGACCGGATGCACACAATGCCGGGCGCACCCCACTCGATCCCGCGGTGCCAGCCCTTGGACAGCTCCCGCGCGGACTTGCTGCCCGGTCCGCCGATCACCAGCCGGCCGAACCCTTCCTCGTTGCGGCACCAGGCGAGCTCATTGCCGTCGGGCGACCACGCAAACGATCGCTGCCCGGGACCCCAAGACGGTTCGGCGTGTTCGCATTGCTCGTCGAGCACCGGCATTTCGTCTATCCACAGCTTGTGCTCGCGCACATACGCCAAATGAGCACCATCCCCGGAGAAACGCGGCTGGCCGCACCCGGGCGCGTCCGCCACGACACGGGTCTTGCCGTCGTCGTCGCGCACCACGACGCGCGACACATCCCACGGCATGTCGGGCAGCATCCATTCGTGCCACGCCAGCTCGCGGCCGTCGGGTGACCATGACGGATCCCACGCGTAGTCGGCGCGCGAGACGCGTTGCGGCCACTGCGTCCCGTCGATCGGCACCGTGGCGACATCGCAAGCGTCGGCGCGTTCGATGCCGCAGGCGACTTCGCCGCGCACCGATACCGCCGGCGCGAACGCGCGGCCGTCGCGCGACAACACCCGAGCCACACCACCGTCGGCGTCGACCAGCACGAGCCGGCCGTCCGCGGCCGCGACGACCAGCTCGCCGTCGGACGCCCAGCAGAAGCCACCTCCCACACCGCAGTCGCCGGTCACGATGACCGGCGTCCCCGCGGCGTCCGCCGGCACGACCACGAGGTCGCCGCGGCCGTCGAACCCGTCGATCCATGCGAGGCGGGCACCGGAAGGTGACCAGCGCGGGTCGGTCACTGAGTGTGACCGGCTCAGCATCGAAGGTGAGATCAGGCCCGGCACCAGGGCGACCCTACCGGCGCGGCTTGCGACCGGCGCGGCCCTCCTCCATCCTGGTCCCTTCATGCCCCACACCGAGTCCGCCCTCTCGCGCCCGCTTCGCGTCGCATTCCTCGTCTATCGCGGCAATCCGCACTGCGGGGGCCAAGGCGTATACAGCCGGCATCTCACCCGCGAACTCGCCGAGCTGGGGCATCGGGTCACGATGTTCGCCGGGCAGCCGTGGCCGGTCGCCGACGTGCCGGTCACGCTGGAGAAGGTGCCGAGCCTCGACCTGTACCGGCGGGAGAACCCGTTTCGCGTCCCGTGGCCGCACGAGTTCCGCACCGTGGAGGACGTCCAGGAGTTCGCGATCATGGGGTGCGCCGGGTTCCCCGAGCCCTACGCGTTCAGCCGCCGGGTCTACAAGGAGCTGCGCGACCGCCGTCACGAGTTCGATCTCGTCCACGACAACCAGTGCCTCGGGCGCGGGCTGCTGGGCTTCGTGCGGGACGGGTGGCCGTTCGTGCACACGCTGCACCATCCGATCACCGTCGACCGCGATTTGGAGTTGGCGCACGCGACGTCGCTCAACCGCCGGTTGACACTCCGGCGTTGGTACGGGTTCCTGGGCATGCAGATGCACGTTGCCCGCAAGCTGCCGCGTCACCTCACGGTGTCGGAGAACTCGAAGAAGGACATCGTCGCGCAGATGCGCGTACATCCCGACACGCTGCACATCGTGCCGGTCGGCGTCGACCAGAAGCAGTTCCGACCGCTCCCCCACATTGCGCGGGTGCCGGGCCGGTTGATGACGACCGCGAGCGCCGACGTCCCGCTCAAGGGATTGTCGTACCTGATCGAGGCACTCGCCAAGGTTCGTACCGAGCGTGAGGACGCGCACCTGGTCGTGATCGGGCGACCGCGTCTCAAGTCGCAGGTGCCTGCCCAGATCGAGCGGCTCGGCTTGCAGGGTGCGATCGAGTTCGTGAGCGGCGTCACCGACGAGAGGATCGTCGAGTTGTACGCCGAGGCGGAGATCGCCGTCGTACCCTCGCTGTACGAAGGCTTCTCGCTTCCCGCGATCGAGGCCATGGCGTGTGGCGTGCCGCTCATCACGACGACGGGGGGCGCCCTGCCCGAGGTCGTCGGCGCGCACGGCGAGTCGGCCATGACGGTCGAGCCCGCCGATCCCGGGGCGCTCGCGCAGCAGATCGTCACGGTCCTGAACAGCGATTCGTTGCGCTCCCGTCTGGGAGAGCGAGGTCGGGCCCGTGTGCTCGACCGGTTCACGTGGCGGCGAACGGCGCAAGGCACCGCCGAGCACTATTACCTCGAGCTCGAAGCCAATGAAACCCGGAGACGCGACCGCGGGTGTTGACGGTTGACTTCGAGCGGCTGGGGCTGTCGCGCGGCGAGCGCCTGCTCGATCTCGGCGCGGGCGGAGGCCGCCACGCGTTCGCGGCGATGCGCCGCGGCGCCCGTGTCACCGCGCTCGACTACTCCGCGGCCGACCTGAAGGACGCGATGGCCGTGGCGGGGGCGATGCTCGATGCCGGCGAGGTCACCGTCGACCGGTGGGCCGGCGCGGTGAACGGTGACGCGCTCGATCTGCCGTTCCCGGATGCCACCTTCGATCGCGTGATCGTGTCCGAGGTGCTCGAACACATCTGGGACGACGAACGTGCGCTCACCGAGATCGCGCGTGTGCTCCGTCCGGGAGGCCGGATCGCCGCCACCGTTCCGACGCGCTGGCCCGAGCGGGTGGCATGGGCGCTCAACTGGCGCTACCACGACACGCCGGGAGGCCATGTCCGCGTCTACCGCCAGCACGAGCTCGAGGTGAAGCTCGAGCGAGCCGGCTTCTTCCTGCGCGGCTCGCACCACGCGCACGCGTTCCACTCGCCGTACTGGTGGCTGAAGTGCGCGTACGGCCTGGAGAACACCGACGCGCCGCCGGTGCGGCGTTACCACGACTTCTTGTGCATGCTGATCGAACGAAACCCGCGCTGGGCGCAGCTCGGTGAACGCGCCCTCAACCCCGTGCTCGGCAAGAGCGTGGTGCTGTACGGCGAGAAGGTCCCACCGTCGATGTCGAGATGGGGAAAGCGCAGCCTTGACGAATAGCCGCTTCCAGCTTCCCGAGGTCGAGGGTGTCCTCACGAGCGACCAGGTCGCAGAGACCGTCGACGCCATCGCCGGTGTGCAGCTCCCGGACGGCAACATCCCGTGGGTTCCGGGCGGCCACACCGACCCATGGAACCTCGTCGAAGCCGCGATGGCACTCGACGTGGGCGGCCGTTATGCCGAAGCCGAGCGCGCGTACGCGTGGCTGACCGCCAACCAGCACGAAGCGGGCTGCTGGCATGCGTACTACTTGGGCGACGACGTGAAAGAGCACACGCTCGACACCAACGTCACGTGTTACATCGCGAACGGTGTATGGCATCACTATCTCTGCACGCGGGACGCGGGCTTTCTCGAGGCGATGTTCCCGATCGTGGAGCGTGCGATCGACTTCGCGCTCGACCACCAGCACCCGACGGGCGAGATCGAATGGGACGCGGACCCGGCGCGGGTCGACGGCAAGGGCGCGCTGCTGACCGGCTCGTCGAGCATCTACTCGTCGTTGCGCTGCGCGATCGCGGCCGCGGAACGCCTTCGTCGTGAGCGACCGGACTGGGAGATGTCGCTCGGCTCGTTGGCAATCGCCATCGCGCACCGTCCCGAGCGCTTCCTCGAGAAAGAGCGCTGGGCAATGGACTGGTACTACCCGATCCTGAGCGGTGTCCTACGCGGGCACGCCGCCCATGCGCGCATCGCGTCGAAGTGGCACACGTTCGTCGCCCCGACGCGAGGCGTGCGGTGCGTCTCGGACCAGCCTTGGATCACTGCGGCCGAGACGTGCGAATTGGTGATGACGCTCGACGCCATCGGGCTCGACGACCGGGCGCGCATGTTGTTCGAATGGGTGCAGTTCCTGCGCCACGACGACGGGTCCTACTGGACCGGGATGAACTTCGAGGACGAGCGGTTCGCGGAGCCGGGCGTCTACTTCACCGCCGAGCAGCCGACGTGGAACAGCGCGGCAGTGGTGCTCGCGGCCAACGCCCTCGGCGGGCGCGGCCCCACCGCGGGGTTGTTCCGCGGCGAGGGGCTGCCCGCCGGCCTCACCGCCGGCGAGCTCATCGAGGCGGGCACCGCGATCGAGGTCGAAAGAGCCGCGCGCGAGCAACACTGACCGAGCATGCGCGCCATCGCGCCTGCGCCGTCGTAAATTTCCCGTGATGCGCGTGTGGCGGTGGGCACGAGCAATCGAACAGACCCCGACGTGGCCACCTCCCGACGCGTGGCCGGCGGCTCGGGATCAGCCCTGGGCGCCCCCGCCGATGTGGTCGCAGGCCTGGCCCGCGGCACCTGCCGAGCCCGTCGTCGCACCCGAGACGGCACCCCCGCCCGCGCGGCCACTCGCGTCCGAACCGGAGCCGCCGCCCGCTCCTCCCGCCGCCGAGATGTCCGTCGAGCTCATCCGGGTCCTCGGCGCGGTGACGACGATGTGCGATCGGGTGATCGAGTTCGTCGAGGCCGACCGAGCTGAACGGCACCGCATGATCGAGGCGCTCACACTCCTGACGCGCTCGGTGACGGCGCCCGAGCCACCCGCGCCGATCGGGAACGGCGAGCGAGTCGTCGGCGGGTCAATGGTGCCGGGTCCAGATCCGACAATCGATCTTCGGCCACCCGAGACCGCGGTCGAGGTCCGATGCCGCTTCGGCGACCGCTGGGTCGACGGGTTCGAGATCTTCGAAGTGCTGCACAGCGATCTCGGCGTCCGCTACCGGCTCCGGCGCCGCGTCGACGGCGTCGTGCTCCCCGAGCTCTTCGGCGCCGCCGCCATACGCCACGTCGAGACGTTCGAGGAGCTCACGCCGTCATCGGCTCCGAACGGCCACTGGTCACCGCTGTAGGACACGCAGTGAGCCCGTGGCCGACACGGGCGTGAAGCCGTCGCCGACCGCGCGCCGCCATACGTAGAACGGGGCTTGGCCGCCGTCCGACGGGTCCTCGAACACGTCGTGGATCGCGAGCATGCCGCCGGACATGACGTGTGGCGACCAGTGCTCGTAGTCGGCCATCGCGACGTCTTCGGCGTGCCCGCCGTCGATGAAGAGAAACGCGAGCGGCGTGCGCCATGCTCGCGCGACCGGCAAGGAGTGACCGACGATCGCGACCACGACATCTTCGAGGCCGGCGTCTTCGATCGTGCGCCGGAAGAACGGAAGCGTGTCCATCCGCCCTGAGCGCGGATCGACGACGTCCGCGTCGTGATTCTCCCAGCCCGCCTGATTCTCCTCCGAGCCGCGATGGTGGTCGAGGGTGAACAAGACCGTGCCCGCCGCGCGCGCGGCGGCACCGAGGAACACCGCGGACTTTCCGCAGTACGTACCGATCTCGAGCAGCGGTCCACGTCCACCCGCGTCGCGGGCGGCGTCGTGCAACGCGAGGCCTTCGTCGTCGGGCATGAAGCCCTTCGCCGCCCGCGCCACGACCAACAGCTGCGCGTCCATCACGAGCGGGCAGACTAGAGCCGTGCGCGTCGCCCGCGAGTCACACGACATGCGGCGTCTCGGCGCACCCGCGCTCGGGATCATTGCGATCGGCCTCGGGCTGGAGGTCGCGAATCTTGCCGGCGGGCACCGTCAGGGCATCGACTACGACGTGTACTGGGCCGCGGGCCGGGCGGTCGTGCACGGCGAGTCGGTGTTCAGTCCCTGGATGGCCACGCAGATGGTGCATTCGCTGCCGTTCACCTATCCGCCGCTCGCCGCGCTGTGCGCAGTCCCGTTCGGGCTCGTCCCGAACCGCATCGGGTTCTTGGCGTGGACCCTCGCATCGATCGTCATGCTCGGATTCGTGGTCCACGCGACGATGCCGAACCTCGTCGACCGGTTCTCCCGGCCGCGCATCGCGCTCACGCTCGCGATCCTCGTTGCGCTGGTGTCGGCGCCGGTGATGACCGGGCTCGGGCACGGTCAGCTCGGCATCGCGCTGATGACGATGTGCATCTTCGATTGCATCTCGCCGCGACCGCGGTGGCCGCGCGGGCTGCTCATCGGGATCGCGACCGCCGTCAAGCTCCTGCCCGGCATCTTCATCGTCTACCTGTGGCTGACCGGCCGTCGGCGGGCGGCAATCACGGCCACCGTGACGGCCGCCGTGCTCTCGCTGGGCGCAGCGGTGGTGCTCCCCGGCGACTCCCGCATCTTCTGGACATCGCGTCTCTTCGACAACAGCCGTGTCGGGAGCAACTCCTATTTCAGCAATCAGTCGCTGAACGGGATGCTGCGGCGCGCCCTCGGCTCGCACATTCAGCTCTTGTGGATTGCATCGGCGGTGGTGGTCGCCATCGTCGGTCTGCGTTACGCAGTGCAGGCCAGTCGACGCGGTCAGGAATTGCTCGGCGTGTGTCTCGCCGCGCTCGTCGGCATCCTGGCGTCGCCCGTCTCGTGGGTGCATCACCTCGTCTGGATCGTCCCGGTGCTCGCCGTGCTCCTCGGCGACGCGACCGATCGGCGCCGCGTCGCACTCACCCTTTCGCTGGCCGCGTTCTTCGCGCTCAGGCTGCCGTATCTCGGAGACAGCTTCGACCCCGGATGGGGGCAGGCATGGGTCGCCGGCCCGTTGAAGGACGCCTACGGCATCGCGTGCCTCGTGCTGCTCTTCGCTTTGCCTCGCCTGGTCGGCGCTAGGCCAATACCTGTCGGACCGCGACGAGCAGCGCCCGCTGCTCCGTCTTCGTCGTGACCTTCATGCGTTCGAAGCCCGCGCCGTCGAGGCGCACGTCGGCATAGAAGTCGTCGCCGTCGACGTGGAAGTGCAGGAATGCCTTCGCGCGTCGGTAGAAGACGCCGGTGTTGCGCTCGACCAACCCGTCGATCCCACGGAGCTGTTCGAGCAGGGGCGCCATTTGATCGAGCTCACCGTCTCGCGGATGACGCACGCGTCAGATCCTCGGGTCTTCGACCCACCGCCCGAAGACATCGGCCAGCGCGTCGACCACTTCGCCCAGAGTCGCATACGCGGCCGCCGCCTCGAGCAACGCCGGCATCACGTTCGCGTCGGCCTCGGCCGCATCGGCCCGAACCCGCCCCAGGGCGCGCTCCACGGCGTCCGCGTCGCGGTCGTGCTTCACCTTCTCGAGCCGGCGCCGCTGCTCGTCTTCCACCTCGGGCCCGATGCGCAAAGTCGGCGGCGGCGGCTCGTCGTTGCCCTCGAGAAACGCGTTGACGCCGACGATCACGTCTCGGCCTGCGTTGAGCTTGCGCTCGAGGTCATAGGCCGAGTCGGCGATCTCGCCCTGGTACCAGCCTTCTTCGCATCCTTGGATCGCGCCGTCGAGCATCGAGCCGTCACCGCGTTGTTGGATCTCGGCGAACACTTCCTCGGCGCGCCGTTCCATTTCGTCGGTCAGTGCTTCGACGTACCACGAACCACCGAGGGGGTCGGCCACGTTGGCGACGCGCGTCTCGTGCGCAATCACCTGCTGGGTCCGGAGGGCGATCCGCGCCGCCTTGTCGGTGGGCAGTGCGAAGGTCTCGTCCATCGAGTTCGTGTGCAGGCTCTGCGTACCGCCGAGCACGCCGGCCATGGCCTCGATCGCCGTCCGCACGATGTTGACTTCAGGTTGCTGCGCGGTGAGCGATACGCCCGCAGTCTGCGTGTGGAAGCGCATCTGTCGCGATCGTTCGCTCCGCGCCCCGTAGCGTTCCTTCATCCACCGCGCCCAGATGCGCCGCGCCGCGCGGTACTTGGCGATCTCCTCGAAGAAGTCGATGTGCGCGTTGAAGAAGAACGACAGGCGAGGCGCGAACGCGTCGACGTCCAGGCCGGCGCGCTGTCCGAGCTCGACGTAGGCGAAGCCGTTCGCGACCGTGAAGGCGAGCTCTTGGGCGGCCGTGGAGCCCGCTTCCCGGATGTGGTATCCGGAGATCGAGATCGGATGCCATTTCGGCAACTCGGCCGTGCAGAACGCGATCGTGTCGCGCACCAACCGCATCGACGGTCGCGGCGGGAAGATGAACTCCTTCTGCGCCTGGTACTCCTTGAGGATGTCGTTCTGGAGCGTGCCGCCGAGCCGCGCGCGTGGGACGCCGTTGCCCTCGGCGTTGGCGACGAACATCGCGAAGATCACCGCCGCCGGACCGTTGATCGTCATCGACGTGGTCACCGCGCCGAGATCGATGTCACGGTAGAGATCTTCGACGTCGGCAAGCGTGTCGACCGCCACTCCGCACTTCCCGACCTCGCCGAGCGCGAGCTCGTCGTCAGAGTCGCGGCCCATCAATGTCGGCAGGTCGAACGCGGTCGAGAGCCCGTCGCTTCCGGCGGCGAGCAGCTCGTGGAAGCGACGGTTCGTGTCGATGGCCGTGCCGAATCCGGCGAACATCCGCATCGTCCAGAGCTTCGACCGGTACATCGACGCGTACGGCCCACGCGTGTACGGGTACGCGCCCGGGTGTTCCGCCTCGGCAGGTCCGTACACGGGCTCGACCGGTACGCCGGACATCGTCGTGAAGTCGGCGTCACGCTGCTCCATCGAACGCGAGTCTAGAGCCCCAACAATTGGGTGACGCCGTGATCGCGGCCGGCGGTGTAGCCGCCGTCGACCGCAAGCGCCTGCCCGGTGACGAAGGACGCGTCGCTCGATACGAGGAACAATGCGACGGACGCAATCTCCTCGGGGCGTCCGAGCCGACGGAGCTTGTGCTCCTGACGGACGTCCTCGCGTACCTGTTCCAGCCCCGGCATTCCGAAGACGCCTTCGAGCATCGGCGTCTCGATGAAGCCCGGGCAAATCGAATTGGCTCGGATACCTGCACGGCCGTAGTCGATCGCGAGGTTCTTGGTGAAGATCACGACCGCGCCCTTCGACGCGTTGTACGAGCTGCCGCCCGCGGTGCCTTCCAGGCCTTCCACGCTCGCGATGGTCACCACGCTGCCTCGCTCCCCGTCGACAGCGTCCTGCCGGAGCATGTGCGCGATCGCGTGTTTCGCGGAAAGGAACGTGCCCGTGAGGTTCACGTCGAGGACGCGTTGCCATTCGTTGCGGTCGAGCAGATGCGCGGGACCGCCGCCGGCAACGCCCGCGGCGGTGACGACCGCGTCGACGCGACCGTGCTCGGCAACCACCGCATCGAACAACCGCGCCAATGCATCCTCGTCGCGTACGTCACCCTGTGCGTACGACACCGCGGGCGCGCCTGACGGCAGCGTCAACTCGAGGTGCGACTCGGTGACGTCGAGCCCCACGACGAGAGCACCTTCGGACGCGAAGCGCGATACGCATGCGAGGCCGATGCCGGACGCGGCACCGGTAATCACCGCCACCTTGCCGTCCAATCGTCCCATGCGGGTTTTCTAGCTTGTCGACTAACGTCAGTCGATCCCGGGGGAAACAGGAGAATCAATCGTATGGATCCGCAACAACGACCCGACCGCAATCTGGCAATGGATCTCATGCGCGCGACCGAAGCGGCCGCGCTCGCAGGTGGACGCTGGATGGGGCGCGGCGACAAGAACACCGCCGACGGCGCGGCCGTTGAAGCAATGCGGGTCGTCCTCAACAGCGTGTCGATGGAGGGTGTCGTCGTCATCGGCGAGGGCGAGAAGGACGAAGCGCCGATGCTCTACAACGGCGAGCAGATCGGGGACGGCTCACCGCCCAGCATGGACATCGCCGTCGACCCCATCGACGGGACGAGGTTGACCGCGTTGGGCCTCGGCGGGGCGATCTCGGTCATCGCGATGAGCGAGCGGGGCACGATGTTCGATCCCGGTCCCTGCGTGTACATGGAGAAGATCGCCGCCGGTCCCGCCGCCGCGGACGTCATCGACCTCAATGCACCGGTGACCGCGAACCTCGAAGCTGTCGCCAAGGCGCTCGGTGAGAAGGTCAGCGATGTCACCGCCGTCATCCTCGAGCGCGACCGTCACGCCGACATCATCGCCGAGTGCCGCGCCGCCGGCGCGCGTATCCGCTTGATTCCCGACGGTGACGTCGCAGGCGCGATCTCGGTGGCGTGGCGCAACTCCGGCAACGACGTCCTGTTCGGTATCGGCGGCACGCCCGAAGGTGTGATCGCGGCCTGTGCGCTGCAATGCCTCGGCGGCTCGATCCAGGGTCGATTGTGGCCACGGGACGACGGCGAACGCCGCGCCGCGCTGGACGCCGGCTTCGATGTCGACAAGGTGCTGACGATCGACGACCTCGTGTCCGGCAGCGACGTCTTCTTCGCCGCGACCGGCATCACCGACGGCGAGTTGCTGCGTGGCGTGCGTTACTGGGGCGATGGTGCCGGCACCCAGAGCCTCGTGATGCGCTCGAAGTCCGGAACGATCCGAATCATCGAAGCCCAGCACCGGTGGACGAAGTTGAGCCAGTACGCGGCGGTCCGCTACACCAGCTGACGCATGTTCTTCAGTTGCACATCGAGACCCAGGTTTGCACGGCATCTACCGCGTCGCTGAGGTCGAAGCGCTCGCCCCAACCGGCCTCGATCGTGCGGGCGTTGATTCCGGACATCGGTTGGAAGGTTGCGGGCCTGCACTCCTCGTATGCATCGCTGAATCGCCGTCCGCGCGGACTGACGAAGAGCAGCGTGTCGTCGCCGTCTCCCCAGACGTTCCATCCGCCCTCGTGGACGAGTCGATGATGGAACGTGCACAACAGCACACAGTTCTTCGTGTTGGTCGGACCTCCATGCACATAATGCGCGAGATGGTGCACATGCGTGAACCGTTCATTCGAACATCCGGAGAAGCGGCAAACACCCCGGTCACGGTGCTCGATCGCACGTCGAAGCGCGAGCGGAATCGTGCGCTTGCGCCGCCCCACCACGTGTTCGTCACCGCGGCGCACATCGACCCGCACGCTTGTGTCGCACATCATTCGCTCCACGAACGGCGTCAATTCCTCCTCGGTCAATTCGTCGTCGTCGACATGCACGACCACTTCGGTTGACACTCGGTCTGAACGGCCTGCGAGGAAGGCACGGGCGAGGAGCTCCAGCGAGTCCGCGCGACGCGCTTCCGCGGAAGCGTCTTCGTCGGATGCCGGTACCTCCTTCATGGCTTTCTCGAGGGCCTCCTTGATGAGATCGGCCTGCTCCCGAGTCAGGCGAGCATCGAGTGTGACGGTGCCGTCATCCTCGGTGAAGAAGCGCACGCGTCGCGTCGCCAGACGCGCCCGTTCGCTTTCGGTGTCACCTCGGCTGCGCTCGAACGCTCCGATTGTGCGAACGAGCTGCGCCGCGGTGGCGACCGTCGCGAACTCGATCAGCTCCGGCTCGCGCGTTGACGTCGCCACGCGTGTCAACGCCCGTACCTTCGAATAGCTCAATCGGCCCTTCTCGAACTCAGCGGTGATCTGCGGGAGCTCTTCGAGCGCCCGTCCCACCCGCACGTGCTCACGCGCAGCCACAATGCCGAGCGCGCATCTCCACGACAGCCAATGAGCCATCGAACGACAGCCCCACTCCGCCCACGCTCCACGACGGTCGAGCTCGGCGATCAGCAGCACGAACCGGCACGTCGCGGCGGCAATCTGGCCCGCCAATGTGCAGACCTCCGCCTCGATCCGCTCCGTCGGATCCTCAATATCGGCGACCAACGCCATCATGGACCTCCCCACGGCGACACGAACGTACGTTCGAGAGTCTAGACGAGACGCCTTCGAACGCAGGGGAATTTGGTCCGTTCAGCTGACGAGATCCGGCTCGAGCACGCCCGCCGTGACCCTCGCTCGAACGCGTGCCGCGGCGAGCACTGCGGCCGCGCTCACGGTCGCGACGCCGGCAAGCCCGATGCCGGCGCGTGGGTTCCATTGCTGGCATACCCAGCCGACGAATGGTCCGCCCACGACCGTGCTGCCGAGCGTGAGCAGCATGTAGATCGACATGATGCGACCACGCACGTGCGCGGGTGAGGAAACCTGCATGTGGGCGTTCGCGGTGGACCCGAAGAACGTGGCCAACGCCCCGACGGGTACCAGCGCGAGCACGACCGTGGCGCGTGTCGGCATGACCGCGGCGGTGACGAGCGCGATCCCGAGAAGTGCCGCCCCCGCCACGACGGTTGCCCGCGTCGGGCGGGCGCGCAGCGCCGCGCCGAGCGCGCCGATGACCGTGCCGACCCCGAGCACGGCCATCAGGAAACCTGCGAGGCCCGCATCACCGTCGAACGTATTGCGCGCGAGCAATGTCAGAAACGTCGGGAAGTTGTAGACGAGCGTCCCGACCACCGCGACGAGCAAGATCGTCGACCTGATCTCCTTTGTCGCCCACGCAAGGGCGAGACCCTCGCGGATGTGCGGCCGGCCAGTCGTACGGTGCAGCGGCGTCAGCTCGCCCCGGCGCATCGCCACCAGACTGGCGACGACCGCGAAGAAGGACACCGCATTGACGAAGAACACCCACGAGGTGCCCGCCGACGCGATGATCACGCCCGCGATCGCAGGACCGGTGATGCGCGCGGAATTGTTCACCGCGCTGTTGAGCGCGATCGCGTTCGGCAGCCGGTTGCGGCCGACCATTTCCTCGACAAAGGCGTGACGCGCAGGCTCGTCGACCACGGTGACGAATCCGAGCGCGATCGCGAGCGCGAACACCATCCACACGTGCACGACGCCGGTCAGCACGATCAGCCACAGCACGACCGCGAGCACCGCTGCGAGGGTCTGGGTGACGAGCAGAACCTTCCGCCGGTCGAACCGGTCGGCGATCACGCCTCCCCACAGGCCGAAGAGGAGTACCGGCAGGAAGCGACAGGCGAACGTCGCGCCTACCGCGACGCCACTGCCGGTCAGCGACAGCACGAGCCACGCCTCGGCCATGGTCTGCATCCACGAACCGACGTACGACACGAGGTTGCCGCCGAAGTACAGGCGATAGTTGTACGTATCGAGCGAGCCGAACGTCCGGCGAAACATCGATGTCAGGCGGGCATGGGCAAGCATGGCTCCGTCACGCTAACCGGTGCCGGCATCACGCCCCGCGGTGGTTTCCCGTCAGGCGTTGGCGGCGACCTCGATTCGCACGTCGGCCCGAAGGAGCGCGACCGCGGCTTCCTCGTCGTCGGGATCTGCGCGCAATAACTCCTCGGCGCGTGCCTTGGCCGCTTGTGCGCGGTCGACGTCGATCGAAGAGGCGAGCTCGGCCACATCGGAGAGGATGACGACGTGGTTGTCACCAACCTCTACGAAGCCGCCGTGCACCGCGAACCATTGCTGGGTGCCGTCCTCGAACTTCACGCGCGCGGGCCAGTCGGCGAGCGCGCCGAGGAACTGCGCATGGTTGTTCTCGAACGCGATGTCACCACCACCGAGCGTGCGTACGACGACCATGCGGGCTTCACCCGTGTAGAGCACTTCTTCGGGCGACACGAGCTGCACTTCCACGCCGGGCCTCCGCCTTATATGAATCCGTCTTATGAATCCGAGAACGTCTTGGCCTTGGCCAGCACCGACTCGACGCCGCCGACGTTGAAGAACGCCTGCTCGGGCACGTGGTCGAGCTCGCCGTCGACGAGCGCCTCGAAGCTATCGACGGTCTCCTCCACCGGCACGAAGATGCCCTTCAAGCCGGTGAAGACCTCACCGACGAAGAACGGCTGGCTCAAGAACTTCTGGATCTTGCGCGCCCGGGCGACGATCAGCTTGTCCTCTTCGGACAACTCGTCGATCCCGAGGATCGCGATGATGTCCTGGAGCTCCTTGTAACGCTGCAACGTCTCCTGCGTGCGCCGCGCTACGGCGTAGTGCCGCTCACCGACGATCTCGGGCGCCAGGATGTTGCTGCTCGACGCCAGCGGGTCGACGGCCGGGTAGATGCCGAGTGCCGCGATCTCCCGCGCGAGCTCGGTCGTGGCGTCGAGATGTGTGAAGGTCGTGAACGGGGCAGGGTCGGTGTAGTCGTCGGCCGGCACGTACACCGCCTGCAGCGAAGTGATCGAGTGCCCTCTGGTCGAGGTGATGCGCTCCTGGAGCTCGCCCATCTCGTCGGCGAGCGTCGGCTGATAGCCCACCGCGGACGGCATGCGGCCGAGCAGCGTCGACACTTCCGAGCCGGCCTGCACGAACCGGAAGATGTTGTCGATGAACAACAGCACGTCCTGGTTCGCGACGTCGCGGAAGTACTCGGCGACGGTGAGCGCCGACAGCCCGACACGCAGCCGCACGCCGGGAGGTTCATCCATCTGGCCGTATACGAGCGCAGCCTTCTCGATGACGCCCGACTCCTGCATCTCGAGCCAGAGGTCGGTGCCTTCGCGAGTGCGCTCGCCCACGCCGGCGAACACCGACACGCCGCCGTGCTGGGTCGCGACGCGGTTGATCATCTCCTGGATGAGGATCGTCTTGCCGACGCCCGCGCCGCCGAACAGACCGATCTTCCCGCCCTGCACGTATGGTTCGAGCAGGTCGACGACCTTGATGCCGGTCTCGAACATCTGCGCCTTGGGCTCGAGCTGGTCGAACGGCGGGGCGTCACGGTGGATCTCCCACCGGTCCTTGATGTTCGTGACCTGGTCCGGGGTGATGTCGAGCGGCTCGCCGATCACGTTCCACACGTGGCCGAGCGTCCCCTCGCCGACCGGCATCGTGATGCCGTGACCGGTGTTGCGCACTGCGGTGCCGCGCTTCAACCCGTCGGTCGGCTTCAGACAGACCGCACGCACGCGTCCCTCGCCGATCTGTTGTGCCACCTCGGCGGTCACGGTGATCTTCGCGCCTTCGAGCTCGATGTCCATCTCGAGCGCGGTGTTGATCTCCGGCAGCGACTCGGGTGGGAACTCGGCGTCGACGACGGGTCCGTAGATCGCGACGACCCGGCCGCTCTTCAGCTCGGTCTTGGGCTCGGCGGTTGCGGTCATCAGTTCAGTGCTCCAAACGTCGAAGCGGCCTTTTCGAAATACTCTTCTTCTTCGGGGTCGTCGTGGTGACCACCGGCACCCTTGCTCAGCGCCTCGGCGCCGCCGACGATCTCCATGATCTCGGTCGTGATCGAGTCCTGACGTGCCCGGTTCATGCGGCGCGTATACGTGAGGATCAAATCCTCTGCGTTGTCGGTCGCGGCCTTCATCGCACGCTGGCGAGCGGCGTGCTCGGACGCGGCCGCGTTCAACAACGCGGCGTACACCCGCGCTTCCGCGTAACGCGGCAGCAGGGTGTCGAGGATCGTCTCCGGGTTCGGCTCGAACTCGTAGTCGCCGGCCGCGCCTTCGGACTGTTCGCCGGCCGCCTCGAATCCTTCCTGATCGAGCGGCAACAGGGGCCGTACGACGACCTCCTGACGACCGGCCGAGATGAAGCGCGTGTAGACGAGCTCCACGAGGTCGAGCTCACCGTTCTCGAAGCGCTTCACGACCGAGCCGGCGATACGGCGGGCGTCCTCGTACGTCGGGCTGTCGCTGAAGCCGCTGAACGTCGCGTCGATCGGCTGGCCGCGGAACCGGAAGTAGCTCTCGACCTTGCGACCGACCGCGACGACCGAGGCATGACGGCCCTGCGCCTGGTGCACCCGCATCTGCGCCTCACCCGCACGGATCACGGTGGTGTTGTAGCCCCCGCACAATCCCCGATCGGCCGCGATGATCACCTGCGCGCAGTTCTTCACGTTCGGACGGGCAACGAGGAACGGGCTGCTCCCGGAGCCACTCGCCGCCTGAAGATGACGAACGACGTCGGTGATGCCGTCGGCGTATGGCACCGCGGCCTGCACGCGAGCTTGTGCCTTCACGATGCGGCTCGCCGCGATCAGCTCCATCGCGCGCGTGATCTTCTTGGTTGCCTGCACCGACTTGATCCGCCGCCGCAGGATGCGTTCCTGGCCTCCGGCCATGCCGCTACTCCGTCTCCAGCGTCTCGCGGCTCTTCGCGGGGCCGACCGCGTCGGCCGCGGTCGTGCTGCTCGCCGCCGCGGCGTGTTCTTCGCTCGTGCGGAAGCCGGCCTTGAAATCGGTGATCGCTGCGATCACCTCGTCTTCGGGCATCGCGCCCGTCGTCCGGACGGTGTTCAGCACGTCGTTGTGGCGCGTCCGCACGAAGTCGAGCAGCTCGGTCTCGAAACGACGGACGTCGCTTGCGGGGATGTCGTCGAGGTAGCCGTTGGTGCCCGCGAAGATCGACACCACCTGCTCCTCGACGGGCATCGGCGCGTGCAACGGCTGCTTGAGCAGCTCTACCAGGCGCGCGCCGCGCTCCAGCTGCGCCTTCGATACCGCGTCGAGCTCGGAACCGAAGGTGGCGAACGCCTCGAGCTCGCGGAACTGCGCGAGGTCGAGCTTCAGGGTGCCCGCCACCGATTTCATGGCCTTGACCTGGGCAGCACCGCCGACGCGCGACACCGAGATGCCGACGTCGACCGCTGGGCGCACACCGGACCGGAAGAGGTCCTCTTGGAGGTAGATCTGTCCGTCGGTGATCGAGATGACGTTCGTCGGGATGTACGCCGAGACGTCGCCGGCCTTGGTCTCGATGACCGGCAACGCCGTCAGCGAACCGGCGCCGAGCTCGTCGTTCAGCTTCGCGGCGCGCTCCAACAGGCGCGAGTGCAGATAGAAGACGTCACCGGGATATGCCTCGCGACCCGGCGGGCGTCGAAGCAAGAGTGCGAGCTGCCGGTATGCCTCGGCCTGCTTCGAGAGGTCGTCGTACACCACGAGCGCGGCCTGGCCGTTCTCCATCCAGTGCTGGCCCATCGCGCATCCCGAGTAGGGCGCCAGATACTTGAAGACGGCCTCGTCCGAAGCGGGCGCGCTCACGACCACCGTGAACTCGAGCGCGCCGTACTGGCGCAGCGTCTCGACGGTCTGCGCGACCGTCGAGCCCTTCTGCCCGATCGCCACGTAGATGCACTTCACGCCCTGACCCTTCTGGTTCAGGATCGTGTCGATCGCGACCGTCGTCTTGCCGGTCTTGCGGTCGCCGATGATCAGCTCGCGCTGGCCGCGACCGATCGGGGTCATCGCGTCGATGGCCTTGATGCCGGTCTGCAGCGGCTCGTGCACGGGCTTGCGGCCGGTGATGCCGGGCGCCTGCACCTCCAGGCGCCGTTGCTCCTCCTGCGGTATCGGACCCCGACCGTCGATCGGGACGCCCAGCGCGTTGACCACACGACCGAGCAGCGCGTCACCGACGGGAATCGACAGGATGCGCCCGGTCGCGGTGACCAGCTGTCCTTCCTCGACCTCGTCGGCCTTGCCGAGCACGACCGCGCCGATCGTCTCCTCTTCGAGGTTGAGGGCGAGGCCGAGCGCGCCACCTTCGAATTCGAGAAGCTCGTTCACCGCCGCATTCGGCAGCCCCGCCACGCGCGCGATGCCGTCGCCGACTTCGAGCACGCGACCGACCTGGGCGCGGTCGACCTCGGGACGGAACCCCTCGACGCTCTTGCGCAATACGGCCGCAATGTCGGTCGCGTCAATCGTCAGCTCAGCCATGGCGCGCTCTTCTCTTGTCTCACATCTGCTCCTTCAGCTTCTCGAGGCGATGCCGGACGGTGCCGTCGATGACCGTGTCGCCGATGGTGGCAACGAGCCCGCCCATGACGGCCGGGTCGACGACGACCTTCACCTCGACGCGTTTGCCGGTCGCGCGCGAGAGCACGTCGGCGAGTCGCGCCAGCTGCGCGTCGTCGAGCGGCGTCGCCGATCGCACTTCGGCCAGCTCGTGCTGGCGCGTCTCGGCCGCGAGCTCCGTGAAGCGGAGGATGATCGCCGGCAGGTCGTGACCGCGACCGGCGCCCACCACGAACGACGCGATCGCGCGCGTCAGCGTGTGGGCGCGCCCCTCGAGGAGCTCGTCGACGATCGCTGCCCGCCGTTCGGCCGAGAGACCGGGGCTGGCGAGCGCCATACGGAGCTCGTCGTTGCCCTCGACGATACGCGCGAAGCGGAACAGCTCGTCTTCGACGTCGTCGAGCCGGCCCTCGGACTGGGCGATCTCGAGCAGACCGTGCGCGTACGCCTCGATGCGTTCGGTCACGTTCGTCCGCTCTCGGCCCTGCGGGCCGGGCCGCTCGGGCCCCGCACGCTGCTCGGCCGGATACCGGCCTCACGACGCTCACTCATCAACTGCTCCTCGCAGTCTGCTCGAGGAAGCTCTCGACGAGCTGTCGGTTCGTCTCGTTGTCGAGGTTGCGCTCGACGATGCGGCTCGCGAGATCGATCGACAGCTGCGCGACTTCGTCGCGGAGTTGGGCCAGGGCCTGGGCGCGCTGGTTCGCGATGTCGCCCTGCGCCCGCTCCCGGATCTCAACCGCTTCCTGCTCCGCACGCGCGATCAGATCCGCGCGCACGACTTCCGCCGACTGCCGGGCTTCTTCGATGATTCGACCGGCCTCGTTGCGAGAGTCGGCGATCTGCCGTTCGTACTGCGTCTTCTCGGCGTCGGCCTCCGAGTGGGCCCGTTCGGCCGCCTCGAGGTCGTTGCGGATCCGCTCTTCGCGAGCGCGCTCCATGTTCTTCACCGCGGGCACGCCCCACTTCCACATGGCGACGAGCAGCACCAAGAACGCGAGCGAGCCCCAGATGATCTCGTTCTTCTCGGGGAGGAGCGGCGACGGCGCCTTCTGGCAGTCGTCGACCTTCTTGCCCTCGGCGAGAAGGTCGTAGCACTCCTGGGCCGCCTTGTCGATGAACTTGGGTTCCGTCCCGCCGTCGGCCGCAAACGCGGGCGCAGGTGCGAGCATCACCGCAAGGGTGACACCCATGACTGCAACGAGTACACGGATGCGATTTCGCACCGTCCTGCCTTTCGAGTTGTCAGCCGGAGATGATGAACGAGAGGACGAAGCCGAACAGCGCGAGCGCCTCGGTGAACGCGATGCCCAAGAACATCGTCGTACGGACGGTGCCGGCCGACTCGGGTTGGCGCGCCATGGCGGTGATCGCGTTACCGACCACCAGACCGATGCCGATGCCGGGGCCGATTGCCGCGCCGCCGTAGACGATGCCGCGGCCGATCGCAGTGAGGCCCGCGTTGGTGTCCGGGTTGGTCGCCTGTGCGAGCAGGAGATGGAGCAGGGCCACTGGGTTCTCCTTGTTGATTGTCAGTGCTCGGGGTGCATGGCACCGCCGATGTACACGGCGGTGAGAATCGTGAAGATGAACGCCTGAAGGAAGCTGACGAGGATCTCGAAGCCGGTCATCGCGACCAGGAGCCCGAACGAGAACGGCGCAATGATCGCCTGGATCTGCAGACCCCACAGCGCCGCAGTCAGGACCGCGAATGTCACCAGGATCAAGTGACCGGCGAGCATGTTGGCGAAGAGACGGACCATCAGCGAGAAGGGCCGGACGAGGAACGTCGAGATGAACTCGATCGGCACGACGAGAATCAGCAAGGCCTTCGGGACGCCGGGCGGAATCAGTGCGCCCTTGAAGTAGTGGAGCGGACCCTGGCGCTTGACACCGATGAAGATGAAGAACACCCAGGTCGCGAGTGCGAGCACCATCGGCATCGCGAAGCGGGCGTTGGCCGGAAACTGCACGGCCGGGATGATCTCGGTGATGTTGCTGAAGAAGATGAAGAAGAACATCGCCGTCAGGTAGGGCAGCCAGTACAACCCGTCGACGCCCATCGTCTGCATGATGACTTGGTTGCGTACGAACGCCACGCCCGACTCGGCCGTGTTCTGCATGAGCCCGGCGGGCACGAGCGCGTCCTTGCGGCGGGTACCCAGCCAGAACATGACGATCGTGGCGAGGGTCGCGAACCCGTAGATGACGACCGTCTTGTTGATGCCGAGTGGACCGTTGCCCCAGATCGTGACGTGACTGATCGGGGGGACGTCGACCGCGAGCAGCGCGTTCATTTCTCTCCGGAGGGGCCGGGCCGGGCCGGGCGCAGACCCGGCGCGGCAAGCGTGAGGCTCACGTACTTCGCCTCCCAGAACAGAAGACCCAGATGGGTACCGACGATGACGATGCCGAGTGTCTTCAGGTCGATCCAGCTGCGGTGCCGCAACAGCACGAGCGCGACGACGATCACTGCCAGGCGGATGATGTAGCCGCTCAACGCCGCGATTCCGATGGCCGTGGGGCCTCCGCGCGCGGCCCGGGTCATGATCGCCGCCGCCGCGAGGAAGTTCAGCAGCACGATGCCGATCGCGACCCCCGCGCTGGCCGCGCCGTCCCAGCCGCGAACCAGTCCGGCGACGAGCACGATCACCGGCGCGACGACGATGCCATGACGCACGATGTCGAGGGCGACCTCGCGCTCTACCTGTTCGGGTTGCGCGTCCACGGCCTCCCCTTCTCGTCGCGCGCGATGTCAGCCAAATACCGGTAATACGCGCTGATGCCCTGCCCGATCACGGCGAGCAGGCCGAGCACGACGGTGAACAGTGGTCGCGTCCCGATGCTGTTGTCGAGCCAGAGGCCCACGAGGACAAAGATGACCGTGGTGCCGGCGAGCTGTACTGACAACGCCAGCGCATCCGAGAACCCCTGCCACATCTTGCGGGTCTCGTGGTGTTCCTCTGCCGGCATCGACCGGAAGCCCCCTCAACGGTCCCGGGCACCGTTGCCCGAACCGCTTGTGAATGATTTCCCAATGTATTGGGAGCATCAGGCACCCGTCAAACCGAGCCTCGATCCGCCGGACTACCTGCGAGGTCAGGCGCGTTGTCTTCGGCGCTCCTCGAGGTCCACGACGTCTTCGTCAGGATGGGACGACGGGTGCCGGGCGCGCTCGGATCGCTCCCTGCGCAGCCGGAAGCCGGGGTGGAACCACGCGAACAACAACAGCGCCATCGCGGCGACCACGAACGGCACGAGCGCGTTGCCCTCGTTCGTGTACGTCGGCAACAGCGCGACGCCCGACAGCAGCGCGGTCCATGCCCAGAGGATCACCACCGTGCGGCGTGGTCCGTGACCCAGGCGCATCAGCCGGTGGTGGAGATGCCCGGCGTCGGCCTGATGCCAGTGCTGTCGATGCACGAGACGACGAACGAACGAGAAGAGCGTGTCGATGATCGGGACGCCGAGAATCACGACGGGGATCAGGAGCGGTCCGAAGAAGAAGAACGTGTTCCCGGAGAACCCGCCTTCGGTGCGCCCCCCGATCGTGATCGTCGGTACCGCGAGCAAGATGCCGAGGAACAGCGCACCCGCATCGCCCATGATGATGCGCGACTTCCAGTTGAACGGAAGGAAACCGACGCACACACCTACCGCGATGATCGCGACAAGCGGCCCGATGTTTCCCGAGTCGAGCGCGTGCGCCACCGTCAGGCGATCCGCGAAAAGGAACAGCGCGCCCCCGGCGATCGCGACGATGCCGGCGGCCAATCCGTCGAGGCCGTCGATCAGGTTGATGGCATTCGTCATCAACACCACCCACACGGCGGTGACGAGCGGCGCCCAATCGGAGCCGAGGACGACCGTATCGGTATGGAACAGGTGGAACGGCATGCGGAAGAAGAACATCGTCACACCGCACAACGCGAGGAGGCTTGCTGCGAGCACCTGACCGGCGACCTTGGCCGGCGGCGACACGTCGATCAGGTCGTCGAGCGCGCCGACGACGAACATCACCCCGGCTCCCAGCAACAGTCCGAACGGTTCGGTGTTGAGCTCGCGCCCGGCGTGGAACACATCCTTGAACTCCGACAAGCGAGACGCGACCGCCATCGCGACCAGGAAGCCGATGAACATCGCGGCCCCGCCCAGCGTCGGAACCGGTCTCGTGTGCACGTGACGGGCATCGCTCGAGGGCTGCACGACCGCCCCGCACCAGATGGCGAGCTTCCGCACCAGCGGCGTCGCGAGCAACGTCGCGCCGAGCGCGACCACAAGGACGATTGCGTACGAGGACGAGATCGGGAAGGTCACGCGTCGGGATACGGCGTGAACTTCGCGCACAGGCGATTGGCCTGCTCGCGGACGTCGGCCGCGACGCCGTCGTCGTCGATCGCACCGAGGACACGGCCGATCAGCGATGCGATCTCGCGCATCTGCTCCGGACCCATGCCGGCCGTCGTGCACGACGCGGTGCCGAGCCGCAGGCCGCTCGTCACGAACGGCTTCTCCGGATCGTTGGGAATCGCGTTCTTGTTGACCGTGATGCCGGCGAGGTCGAGTGCCTCCTGGGCCACCTTTCCCGTGACGCCGTACGGCCGCAGATCGACGAGCATGAGATGGTTGTCGGTCCCGCCGGAGACGATGCGAAAACCCTCCTCGGCGAGCGCGGCCGCGAGCGCGCGAGCATTCACGACGATCTCGGCCGCGTATTGCGCGAACGACGGCTGGCTCGCCTCGTGGAACGCCACCGCCTTCGCCGCGATCACGTGCATGAGCGGCCCACCCTGCAACCCCGGGAACACCGCCTTGTCGACGGGCGGCCCGTACTCGCTGCGGCACAGGATCGCACCGGCTCTCGGACCGCGCAGCGTCTTGTGCGTGGTGAACGTCACGATGTCGGCGTACGGCACGGGCGAGGGGTGCGCACCACCCGCGACCAGACCCGCGATGTGCGCGGCATCGACGAGCAGCATGGCACCGACCTGGTCGGCAATCGCGCGGAAGGCCTCGAAGTCGATCGTGCGCGCGTACGCGGTCGCGCCGGCGATGATGAGGCGTGGTCGCTCGCGCACCGCGAGATCGCGGATCGCGTCGTAGTCGAGCACCTCGGTCTCGTCGTCGACGCCGTATGCGACGAAGTCGTACAGCCGGCCGCTGAAGTTCACGGGCGACCCATGGGTCAGGTGCCCGCCCTGGTCGAGCCGCATCCCCATGACCTTGTCGCCCGGATCGAGCACGGCCATGTACGCGGCCTGGTTCGCGTTCGCGCCCGAATGGGGCTGCACGTTCGCGTACTCGGCGCCGAACAGCTCCCGCGCCCGCGAGCGCGCCAGCTCCTCGGCCTGGTCGACCACGAAGTTGCCCCCGTAATAGCGCTTCGCGGGATAGCCCTCGGAGTACTTGTTGGTCAGCACCGAGCCTTGGGCTTCGAGCACCGCTCGCGAGGTGAAATTCTCGGACGCGATCAGCTGGATCGTGGTGTTCTGGCGCTCGAGCTCACGCCCGATGATGCCGGCGATCTCGGGATCGGTGCGCTCCAACGGCGACGTCATTGCGACTCCTCAATCTCGATCGCTGCGATCTCCTGGAGGCGGCGGAGGTGGCGGCCTCCTTCGAACGGTGTGTCGAGGAAGAGCCGCACGATCTCCTCGGCCAGCTGCGGCGCCACGATACGCGCCCCGATCGACAGGACGTTGGCGTCGTTGTGCGCCCGCGACATGCGGGCGGTGTACAGGTCGTTGCACAACGCGGCGCGCGCACCGTGCACCTTGTTCGCCGAAATCTGCTCACCCTGGCCGCTGCCACCGAGCACGATGCCGCGTTCGGCGTCGCCGCGCACGACCGCGCGGGCGACGGCCGCACAGTACGGCGGGTAGTCGACCGGGTCCTCGGAGTGCGTGCCGAGGTCGTCGACATCGTGGCCCCACTCCTTCAGCAGCTGTACGAGATGCTGCTTCAGTGGGTATCCGGCGTGGTCGCCGCCGATCGCAATCCGCACTCAGGCGAGTGTACTCAGGGGTTGGCGCATCCCCGCAGTACGTTCTGCGCCAAGGTTGGCGCAGCGAGGGAGCGACGTGACGGGAGCGGGAAATTCGGACGAGCTGCCCAGGGTCACACCCGCGCTGCTGCGGCGGGCCGACACGATGTGCCGCCGCCGCCTCGCCCATGAGCACGAGTCCGGTCGAAAGCTGTCGCCGCTCGGGGACGCGCCCTTCGAGGTCGGCAACCGCCTGACCGCGGATGCGATCACGTGGCACCGCGGTGCAGTCGCGCCCGAGCACGGCTTCCCTGATCCGATCGACCTCGAGCCCGAGCAGCGCGCGGTGTATCGCGCCGCGGCAAACGCGTATCTCCGCATGTTCGGCGGGGCAGAGATCGCGGTGGATGAGCTCGGCTGGTCGACCGACGTCATCGACGTTGGCGTTCGGTTGCTCGGCCCGGTCGGCATCCCGGTGGTGCATGCCGATGGCACGCACGAGCTGCGGATCCTGCGGATCGCCGCGCGTCTCCCGTTGATCGACAGTGTCGACATCCGCTTCGCGCTCCTGCGCGCCCACGAATGGGCCGGGGAGCGCGTCCACCTCGTCGCGGTGGACCTGCTCGAGGACCAATCCGTCGAGTACGAGCTCGACATGGGCGAGAAGCTCGACGAGGCACACCGGTGGCTCGCGTCGCGCGTCGAGGTGATCCGCGCCCGCGCGCATCCTCGCCATACCGCGGTGGGGGGCGACTGTCGCGATTGCCCGTGCATCCCCGGTTGCCCGCAACTCACGAAGTTGTCGTGAGTGCAGTGCGCCTGCCGCAGATCGTCCGGCTCACGCCGTCCAACTATGCCGACTTCCTGTGGTGCCGCCGCCTCTACTTCACGAGCGCGTTGCTCCGTGTACCTGCCAGCGACCCGGGTCGATCGCCCGATCAGGGACACCTCGTCCACGCCGTGCTCCAGGAACTCCATACGAACGGCACCTGTCACGACGACACCCACGTGTCGAGGGTCCTGGAGGCAGCGCGGGCCGACACCGACCAGATGCGCGCGTTCGTGGAGCGCCACGCCCGCCGGTGTCCGGCCGAGGTCGAGGCGGCCGCGCATGAGGTGGACCGCGTTCGCTTCCACAAAGAGCCCGTGCCGATGTTCCTCGCGTCGGCCCGCATCGACGTGGTGTGGATCCACGACGGGCTCCTCGACGTGCGCGACTACAAGACCGGCGCGGTCCGGTACGAGCGCCTCGTCGACGACCCGCGGGCTCGCGTGCAGGCGTGGGTGATGGCCCGCGATGCCCGGCGGACGAACCTCAGGCTGCAGCTCCGCTACGAGCACCTGCAACCGGAGGTCGACGACGATCCGGAGCCGTGGGAGCCGGGCGACGATGATCTGGCGCAGATCGAAGAGGAATTGCGAAACGCGGTCGCCGACATGTGGCAGACCGACGACTGGAACGGCGTGGCGGACGTCGAGGTGTGCCGCACCTGCCGCTACCGGTCGATCTGTCGCGACAGCGTGGCGCCCGGCGAACCCGTCTGGCCCGTGCTCAGCGCCGGCGACGACGAGGACGAGCGGTAACGTGCCGCGCACCCTGCGACGCAACGAAGGAGCGAGTGTCACCGTGCGGACGCGGCGAGGGGGCCATCTTGGTGGTTGATCCGCGGTCCCCGGTGATCGTCGGTGTCGGACAGGTGAACCAACGGGCGACGGCCGAGGAGGCGCGCCCGCCGATCGACCTGCTCGCCGAAGCCGCGCGAGCGGCGGATCGCGACAGCGGCGTCTCTCTGCTCGCGCGTACGGATGTCATCGCGGCGGTCGCAATCGGGTCGTGGCGCTACGCCGACCCCGGCGCGCTCCTCGCGCGCCTGCTGCGCATCGAGCCGCGTGCGACCGCGTTGTCCACGGTGGGCGGGAACAGCCCGCAGGTCTTGGTCGACGAGTTCGCGGCTCGGATCGCACACGGCGACTGTGACGTGGTGCTGATCGGCGGCGCGGAGTCGATGCACACGCGCTGGCGAGCCCGTCGTGAGCCGCGTGTGCATCTCGAATGGGACGGCGGCGGCGATACGCCGTGCGACTGGGTGATCGGCGACGATCGACCGGGTGCGAGTGACTACGAGATGGCGCACCTCGCGGTCGCGCCGACGATGGTGTACCCACTGCTCGAGACAGCGCTGCGGGCAGAGCTCGGCCACGGCATCGACGAGCACCAGAAGCATGTGAGCGAGATGTGGGCGGGGTTCGCCGCGGTCGCGGCGGGTAACCCGCACGCGTGGTCCCGGGAGGAGTACTCACCGGAAGAGATCCGCACGGTCGCGCCCACGAACCGCATGGTCTGCTTTCCGTATACGAAACGCATGTGCGCGAACATCGACGTCGACCAGGGCGCGGCGCTGATCCTGTGCTCCTACGAGGCCGCGCGCGACGCCGGCGTCTCCGCCGAGCGGATGGTCTTCCTGCACGGAGCCGCCGAGGCCCACGACCATTGGTTCGTCACCGAACGCGCATCGCTCTCGGCGTCACCCGCGATCGAGCTCACGACCCGGAGCGCGCTCGGCGCGGCCCACGTAAGCGTCGACGACATTGCGCATTTCGATCTCTACTCGTGCTTCCCTTCCGCCGTGCAGATCGCGCGTGCCGCACTCGGGGTGCATCGAGACGACGCCCGCCCGCTCACGGTCACGGGCGGTCTCGGCTTCGCGGGCGGCCCGGTCAACAACTACCCGACGCACGGCATCGCGCGCATGGTCGAGACGCTTCGCACCGAACCGAGCGCATACGGCCTCACGACTGCGTTGGGCTGGTACGTCACCAAGCACGCAGCCGCCGTGTGGTCGGCCCGACCGCCCACCGAGCCGTTCGTCGTCGGTCGCGAACAGGAGCGAGTCGATGCACTCCCCCGCCGCGAGCCGGCCGGTCTCGTCGAGACGACCGCAACCGTCGAGGCGACATCGGTCGCGTTCGAACGCGACGGCACGCCGTCGGTCGGGATCGTGACCGCGCTGCTGGACGACGGCCGGCGAGCGATCGCGAACATGCGCGACACCGACACCCTGCACTCACTGACCGCCGAAGCCTGGGAGGGCCGCCAGGTGAAGATCACCAACGACGGCGCGACGAACAGCGTGGAATGACATGACCACTGCCGAACCGTCTCGCTTGCGCATGCTGGGCCGCGGCGCGACGCGGCGCTGCCCCCGCTGTGGCGCAGGCAGGCTCTTTCGTCACTGGTTCACGATGGTGGACAACTGTCCACGCTGCGGGATGAAGTTCGAGCGCGAACCCGGGTACTGGACGGGTGCGATCGCCGTCAACACGATCGTCGTCGGCGGACTGTTCACGATCGTGCTCGTCGTCACGATGATCTTGACCGTGCCCGACATCCCGTGGGTCACGGTGTTGATGGTCGTCGTCCCATTGATGACTATCGGGCCGTTGATCGTGTACCCGTTCTCGAAGACCCTCTGGTTGGCAGTCGACCTCGGCTTCTTGCAACGACTCGGGATCAACTGGGACGAAGGTCGATCGTCAACGTGAGTACGCCGTCGACGAACGTCCATCGCGCGTCGCCGATCAACGCGTAGTCCTGGAAGTCGAGCTCCGCCTGGTCGATGAACTGCTGCCGTTCGGGCCCGGCAACGGGCGGGAGCGGTCGCCGGCGGACCGCATCGGCGCGCTCGCGAAAGCGAGCGAGCATCCCGTCGACGTCGAGCTGGTCGTCCGCCATGGAGCTCGAACCTACCCCGTGCGCCCCACGAGTATCCGAGGTCGCCCGGTGAGGTCGTCGCGCACGAACACTTCGCGGTAGCCGAGCTCGAAAGCGTAGCGCTGCATGTCCTCGGACTGATGTGGCGCGATCTCGAGCAGAATCGTGCCACACGGTGCAAGCCATTCCCTGACCTCGTCGAGCAGCGCCTCGATCGCCTCTGTGCCCTTCGGTCCCGCGACGAGCGCCGTGCGGGGCTCGTGCAAGCGCACCTCGTCCGGTAACGAGACGACCTCGTGCTCGGCGACGTAGGGCGGGTTCGCGACGACCAGTTGCAACATTCCTCTTAGCGCCGCCGGCAGCGCGTCGAACCACGAAGCCGCGGTCGCCACGCGCACGCGAGTCGCCGCGCATCCGGCGACGTTTGCACGTGCGACCGCGAGCGCATCCTCGCTCTTGTCGCTCGCCCACACCTCGACGTCGGGCAACTCCGCTTCGAGCGCGAGCGCGATCGCACCCGATCCGGTCCCGAGGTCGGCGAGGACATTGGTGGGTCGACTCGACGTTCCACTCTCCTTCGGCCGCTCCGCGGACAGTCCGGGATGCACGGTCCGGCGGCGCGTGCGCCGCATTCCCATGCGTTCCGCCTCCTCCAACGCGACCTCGACGACGATCTCCGTCTCCGGCCGCGGGATCAGCACCCGGCGGTCGACCATCAGGTCGAGGCCACGGAACGACCACGCGCCGAGCACGTACTGCAGCGGCTCCCCCGTGAGCCGACGCGCGACCATCTCGTGAAGCCGCGCCTCGGCCCGTGCCGGTGCTTGCACGTCGGCGGCATCGAGCCACTCGTCGGCGTCGTAGCCCGACGCCCGCTCGACCATGAATCGGGCCTCGACCTCGGCCGGAACGATGCCGCCCTCCGCCAACCGCGTTGCCGCGTGGGCACGCAGCTCCCGCCACGTCGCTGCCATCGCGCCCGGGCTACTCGCCACCGAGCTGACGAGCGCGCTCGTCCGCGGCAAGCGCGTCGACGACGTCGTCGAGGTCGCCTTCGAGCACGCGGTCGAGGGAATGCTGGCTGAAGCCGATGCGGTGATCCGTCACGCGGTTGTCCTTGAAGTTGTACGTGCGGATCTTCTCCGACCGGCCGCCGCCCTTCACCTGCTCGCGCCGTGCCGCGCTCACCTCCGCCTGCTGTCGGTCTTGCTCGACCTGCAACAAGCGCGCGCGCAAGATGCGCATCGCCTTCTCACGGTTCTGGAGCTGGCTCTTCTCGTCCTGACACGTGACGACCAGTCCCGTGGGCTTGTGCGTCAGGCGCACCGCGGAGTCGGTCGTGTTCACCGACTGGCCGCCGGGTCCGGTCGCGCGATACACGTCGATCTCGAGGTCGTTCGGGTCGATCGCGACGTCCACTTCGTCGGCCTCCGGCAACACCGCGACGGTCGCCGCGCTCGTATGCACGCGACCCTGGCTCTCGGTGGCCGGCACGCGCTGCACTCGGTGCGGTCCCCCCTCGTACTTCAGGCGGCGCCACGCATCCTCGCCCTTCACGAGGAACGTCACATCGCGATAGCCGCCGTGCTCCGACGGCTGGCTCGAGAGCACCTCCGTGCGCAGACCGTGTCGCTCGGCGAAGCGCTGATACATGCGGTAGAGGTCGCCGGCCCACAGGTTGGCCTCCTCGCCGCCCTCCGTGCCCTGGATCTCCATGATCACGTTGCGGCCCTCGTTCGGGTCGCGGGGCACCAACAGGTCCTTGATCTCGGCTTCGAGGTCGGCGAGACGTCGTTCCTGCTGGGCGAGCTCATCTCGCATCTCGACGTCCGACTCGCCCTCTAGGAGCTCCCGGGCGGAGGCCGCGTCCTGGGACACCTTCTTCCACTCGCGGTACGCGTCGACCACGGCCTTGAGCTCCGCGGCACGGCGGCCCGCGGTGCGGGCCGCCCGCCGGTCACCGGTGGCGTAGATGCGGGGAAGGTCCGCCTCGAGCCGGTCGAACTCGGCTTCGAGGGGCTCGAGGTGCTCGAACATCGAGATGCGAGGGTACCGGCCCTCGGCGCAGTTACCGGTTGTTGATCAGGCTCTCGATGCCGCCCGGTCCCATCGCGCTCTGCTCTGCGAACTGATCGAGCATCTGGTGGAACTCGTCGTTGCCGAACCGGTCGGCCATGGCGCGGGGTATCGCGGGGAACGCGTAGTCCTCCGACGGCAAGGGCGGGTGATCCTCGGCGGGCTTGCGCGCCATCACCTCATCGATGATCGGCGCGAGCCGCTGCTCCTTGTCGCGGGTGAGCTTGTCGTCGCGCTCCTTGAACTCCGGCAGCACTTCCCGGCCGAACAGCTCGAGCGCTTCCATGATGTGGTCGTGGCGGTTCTTGCCGGCCTGGGAACAGAAGATCACCTGATCGACGCCGCACTCCTCGTACCGCCGGAGGTACTCGCGAAGCTGTTCGGGCGTGCCGACCGCGCCGCGCAGCCCGCCGATCCCCTCCCCCACGACTTTGGCGCCGAGCCGGTCCTCGTTCTCGGATGCGGCGATGACCGCTTCGGGGTCGTAACCATGCTCGGCCCGGCGCTGTTGGAATTCGTCCCACACGCTCGTCTGCGCAGGACGGTGCCGCCCGAACACGTAATAGTGCGCAAGCGAGTAGCCGAAGAAATTCGCGCCCTCGAGACCGCGGCGCATCGCTTCATCCTCGTCCGGGTGGCACATGAACGTCGTGACACACGCGACGTTGGCATTGACGGCGTCGCCGATCGGCACACCCTCCTTGGCCAACGTGCCGTAGTAATCCTCGACCCACCACTTCGCCTCTTCGGGGTCGACGAACGCGAACGCGAGCGCGCCGATCGCCTTCTGGGCCGCGAGGTGGATCGTGTCGCGGCGGCTGCATGCGACCCAGACGGGTGGGTGCGGCTTCTGGCGCGGCTTGGGCAACACGTTGCGCGGCGGCATCGTCACGAACTCGCCGGAGTGGCCGGTGAACGGCTCCTCGGACATGCACCGGATCGCGACGCGCAGACCTTCCTCCCACATTGCGCGCTTCTTCTCGGGCTCGATCATGAAGCCACCGAGCTCTGCTTCCGACGAGGACTCGCCGGTGCCGAAATCGACACGGCCGTTGCTCACGAGGTCGAGCATCGAGATGCGCTCGGCGACGCGCGCCGGATGGTTGAACCGCGGCGGCGTCTGCACGATGCCATGCCCCAGTCGGATGTCCTTGGTGCGCTGGCTCGCGGCGGCGAGGAACACCTCGGGCGCGCTCGAGTGCGAATACTCCTCGAGGAAGTGATGCTCGACTTCCCACGCGTACTCGATGCCGATGCTGTCCGCGTACGCGATCTGCTCGAGCGCGTCCTGGATCAGCCGGTACTCGGAGTCCTCCGCCCATGGACGTGGCAGCTGGTGCTCGTAGAAGATCCCGAATTTCATGCCGCGCGTTCCTTCGTGGAGTGGGCGTGGAAGCCTTCGAGCAACTCGCTACGGCGATGGTTCGATTCGAGCGCGTGCTCGAGCTCGCTGATCACCGTCTTCAGGAACTGCTCCCGGCGGGGGCCGAGGGATTCACCGAGCGCTGTGTCCCAGAGCCGGCCGATCACGTCGGTGCCGGCGAGCTTGCGACCCGACTCCCCCACGAACGTCCGGTCGCGCATCTCCGTCAGCGCGGTGCGCAGGTAGTCGACGTGCGGGGTCTCATCGGTGCGGATGCATCGGACGAGCTGCGCGGCCTTGTCTGCATCGGCGACGAGCGTGTCATCCGACAGCACCTCCTCTGCCCATGCAAACGTGTGGAAGGCCGACACCTCGATGAAGAGGATGCCGAGCATGCGGCGGATCGTCATCTCCAAGGTGAGATCGAGATCCGGGAACTGGCGCATCGATTCCGCAGTCGCACGCATCTGCTCCGGCGTCGGCGGCGCGCCGTTCGGCTGCACGATCCCCATACGCACCAGCATGGTCTGCGTCTCGTCCTCGGTCGGCGGTGCCTCGAACGCGACGTCGCGCGCCGCGAACCACATCTGGTTGTGACCGGCTTCTTCCTCCCAGCCTGCTTCGTCGCGCGCATGCGCTTCGAACAAGCCACGTTGCAAGTGCGCGATGGCGGTTCCCTCGATCGACTCGTCGAAGAAGCGCTGCATGTCGCCGAGTTGGACGTGGCGGATCATCGCACCGAAGCCCTCGACGGTGCCGATGCGCGTGAGCTGGGTGATCACGGGTGCCCGGACCCCCTCGCGCAGCAAGTACTTCGTTTGCGCGACGTTCGGGTACGGCTCGGGCCACATGTCCATCGGCGCGTCGAGGATCTCGGTGCCGAACTGCTCGCGGTGTGACTGCTGCCACGCGTCGATCGCGTGCACGCGGTGCTTCGTGCGCGGAGGCACGTACGAGCCGTCGGCGAGAAAGCCGCCGTGACACCGCACGCCGCCGGCGATCACGGGCTCGTCGACGTCGTGCGTCGCAAGGAGCTCTTCGACGGAAAAGGAGAGCTGGGGGTTGCTCATGGACCGCACTGTATACTCACGAGTTACACATGACAAAGGTAACTATACCTTGACTACAGAGACATTCGGTGCGATACTTGGTGCATGGCCCCCACCAACCGCAACCAGCCGAAGCGAGCAGCATCTTCGGAGTCGCAGTACTCGCTCATGGAGTTCATGCGCGAGTTCCCCGACGACGAGACGTGCCTGAACTTCCTGTGGCGCACCCGATACTCGCCCGATGGCGACCTGGCCTGGTGCCACGGTTGCTCGCGGGAGCGGACATTCAAGCGGTACGAGAACACCATCCGCCGCCAGGTGTGGCACTGCACGTCGTGCGGGCACTCGGTATATCCGACCGCGGGCACGATCTACCACAAGTCTTCGACATCGCTGCACCTGTGGTTCTACGCGATGTATCTCATGTCGAGTACACGGTGCGGAGTCTCGGCCAAGCACATCGAGCGCGAGCTTGGTGTCACGTACAAGACCGCTTGGCGGATGGCGAACCTGATCCGCAACCAATTGATGACCCAAGACGACGACACACCACTCGATGGCGACGTGGAAGCCGACGAGACGTACTACGGCGGCGAACCCCGCGAGCACGAGAAGATGACGCGTGCCGAGCGGTACTCGCGCAAAGTGCCGGTGTTCGCTGCGGTCGAGCGCGGCGGCAAGGTCCGCGCCGAAGTGTTGCCGCACGTCGGTTCGGGTTCGGTTCGACCGATGGTGACCGACGTCGTGAAGGGCACCGCGCGGCTTTACACCGACGAGTCGAAGCTGTACTACGGGATGCACCGGACATTCGCCGAGCACCACACGATCAACCACACCGAGAAGGTCTACGTGCATGGCAACGTCCACACGCAGACGATCGAAGGGTTCTTCTCGATGGTGAAGAACGGCATCCGCGGCACCTACCACAATGTCTCGCGCAAATGGCTCCAGGGGTACCTAAACGAGTACGCCTGGCGGTACAACCACCGCGACGACGATCTCGCGATGTTCCGGCAACTACTTCTCCGGTCGGCGCTTCCTCGCTGATTTGCGCGTGTAGTCGCGCATGGCTTCGCGCGCGACGGACGCCATCGATCGATCCTCGCGAGCCGCAGTGTCGGCAACGGCTCGGTGTAAGTGGGCGTCCATGCGGACGAGTAGGGGACGGTCGATCTCGATCTCGGACACGGCTCGCCTCCGCGGTTCATGGGGCACTGCTGCGCGAAGGTAATTCGGCGTGACGCGATATCGCGCGATGCACCGTGACCAGGTATTTCGCGACCATCCGCGGTATCGACATGCGCTCGCGCGATTAATTCCGAGCGACAAAGAAGCTGCCGTGGGAACCGGCACCCAGCACAGGCAACCAAGTCCCCACGGCCCTCACAAGGAGGATGCCCATCGTGGCACAAGGAACCACTGGACATCGAGCGCCGGAGGTCGGGCATCTACCGCCCGAACTGCGGCCACAAGGAAATCGCATTGAGCAAGGGCGAAATCTTTCCACCCTGTTCGCACTGCCGCCGCGCGGTGGTGTGGATCCTGGTGCGGATCACGCACCCGGTGCGATAGATGAGCTTCGTAGGACTCCCGCATTTCGGCGTCACGCGGGAGTCCTACGCGCTCGTCAGGACTTCTTGGACCGCTTCCGTTTCGACTTCTGCGGCTTCGCGGACTCGGCGAGATCACGGAACACCTGGCCGCGGGTCGGGATCGGAATGTCGATCGGCTCGACGCCACGCTCTTTGCCTTTGTGCGGCTGCGTCTTCTGCGTCCGTGGCTTGTCGGCCATCGCCTCAATCTACCTCGGAGAACTGAATGGATCCGCTCACCACCTTCATCCTGCTCGGTGAAGTGGATGCGCAGTGCAAGTTCATCGACCATGGGTGGACGCAGTTGCGCGACCGAATCGAAGAGGCCGACACCATCGAAATCTGGTGGGACGTGCAGGGCATCCTGAGCGCAGCGGCGATGCTCGGGAAGCTGTTCTGGGGATACGGCGGCAAGCACGCCACGGAGCGCGCCGATCTGCGTGACATGCTCGTCGTTGGTGACGACTCCCCCCTCTCGGATCCGGATGTCCGGAACGACTTCGAGCACTACGACGAACGAGTAATGCTGCTCATCGCAAAGGCTGTCCAAAAAGGACAGCCGCCGAAGCAGATCGCGTTTCGGAACATCGGTGATCGTCCCGACGTCGAACTCGTCCTCCATCACTTCGAACCTGCAAAGAGAATCGTCAGCTTTGACGAACATGAGACGTCAATCGCCGACATCGTCAGGGAAGCTCGCCGCATCCTGCCTCTCGTCTACGACCTGCGGGCTGGCTTGCACCACGAGGGCCTCTGGTAGCGGCCACATGCATTGTTCACCGACAGCGTGCGGCCAGCGCCGCGAGCAGTGTTCGACGTGGTTCGCTTCCCACTGCTCGTACAACTGCTCGCGAAGGGCCGCGTTCTCATGCTGGAGTTCGAAGACAGCCTTGCCAAGGTCATCCGAGTCTAGATTGTCTCTGTAGTGAATACCCATTTACCATGACAAACGCCCCGATCACGAGGACGTCTCCGATCCCCGAGGTCGCCGCCCGGCCGCGGAGAGACCCCGCGCGGCGGGAGGCAATCCTGCACGCCGCCGCCGGGGTGTTCGCCCACGCCGGGTACGCGGCGACGTCGGTCGACGACATCGCGGCCGGCGCGGGAATCACGAAGCTGATCGTGTATCGCCACTTCGAGGCGAAGGAGGCGCTGTATCGCGCCGTCCTCGAACAGGTCTTCGACCGCCAGGTGGAGCTGTTCCTCGACAACGTCGCGCGGGGACTGCAAGCCGGTGGTACGACCCGGGCATTGCTCGGCGTCGCCCGCGAGTGGCCGGACGGCTTCCGGCTGCTGTGGCGACACGCGGCTCGCGAGCCGCAGTTCTCGGACTACGCACTGCACCTGCGCGACGTCGCCGTGAGTGCGGCCCGCGAGGTGGTGACGCCGCTCGTGCGCACGGAGTTCGCCGAATGGGCCGCGCAGACGCTGTTCGACCATCTCGTCGACGCGGTCCTCGACTGGCTCGACCACGGCGACGGCGCCCACGACGACGCGTTCGTCGCGCTCGAGACCGCCGCCTTGCAGGCGACTGTCGCCGCGTGGGCCGCGTCCTCGACAGAATGACGGCGTGAACGCTGCGTTCGTGCTGGCGCGCTCCGCAGTTCGTCGGCGCTGGCGCAGCATCGCGGGGCTCGCGTTGCTCATCGGCGTTGCGGGAGCCGTCGTGCTCGCGTCTGCGGCCGGCGCACGCCGGACCGCGACGTCGCTCGAGCGGTTCCAGGCGTACAGCCGGTCCGCCGACGTCGAGGTGATCGTCGGCGATACCACGCCGGCGCAGCTCCGTGCGTTCGCGGCGTCCGACGCGGTCGCCGACGTCGTGCAGCTGCGTCAGATCGCGGGCATGCTCGAGGGACAGGATTTCCTGCCGACCGCAGCCGCGCTCGACAATCGGTTCGGGACCGACATGGATCGAGCCCGTGTCGTCGCCGGGCGCGCGCCGCGCACCAGCGAACCGAATGAGATCAGCATCGGTGAGACGCTGAGCCGGCGGCTGGGCACCCATGTCGGCAGCGAGCTTCGGTTCGACGCGTACTCCCGGGAACAGGGGGAGATTGCGTTCGCCGGTGGGGATCTCGGTGCGCCGAGCGGGCCAGAGGTTCGACTCCGCGTCGTCGGAATCGTGCGCCGCCCGCTCGACCTGGCGAGCCGGGGCGCGTCCGGCGGCGTCCTCGTCTTCACGCCGGCGTTCGTGGACCGCTACGGCGACAGCCTCGCCAGCGTCGGCAGCGTCTTGCGCGTACGCACCCGTCATGGCGCCGCCGACGTCCCCCAGGCCGTGGTCGCGGCCCGGCGCATCTTCGGCGAGTCACGAATGCTCGACGTGCAGAACCTCGGCATCGAGACAGAAGGTGCGCGCGCGGCGATCGACGTGCTCACGGTGGCGCTCTGGCTGTTCGCCGCGATCGCCGGCCTGGCGGCGATCGCGTTCATCGCGGTGTCGGTGAGTCGTCACCTCCGGTCGTTCGAGAAGGACCAGGCCACGCTGGATGCACTCGGCATGTCACGGGTGCATCGCGTTGCCGGCGCCGCGGCACCAGCCGCCGCGATGGCGATCGGAGGGGCGGTCCTCGCGGTGGTCGGCGCGGCACTCGCGTCGCCACTGTTCCCGACGGGCGTCGCTCGCAAAGCCGAACCGGATCTGGGATTGCGGCTCGATTTGACCGTCCTCGGGCTGGGTCTCCTGGCAATCGCAATCTGTGTGATGGCCGTCGGAGTGCTGGCGGCGGTGCGTGCGACGCGCGTTCCCCACGACGCGCGAGCGGGCGGAGTCGTCCCACGATCAAGAGCACGCGTCGCCAGCCGGTCCCGCCTCTCACCGGCGACCGCGACCGGCGTCGAGTTCGCTCTCGATCCGGGCCGCGGGGCTCGCGCCTCGCCGGTGCGGTCCGCGTTTCTCGGCGCCGTGCTCGGCACGGTGGGGATCACGGCCGCGCTCGTGTTCGCCGCAAGCCTGGATCACCTGGTCACGACGCCACGCGCCTACGGATGGTCGTGGGACGTGCTGGTGCTGGCACGGGGCGACGCGCAAACACGACAAAAGCCGGGTACCCCGTGCGGGCAATCCGACACGGCGGTGACGAGTGACCGAGCGTTCAGCGCGGTCACGGCCGTGTGCGTGGTCAACGTAGAGGTCGACCGCCGGCCGGTGACGAGCTGGAGTTTCCAGGCGTTGCGCGGTGCGATCGACCCGACCACGGTGGCGGGGCGTGCACCGCGCTCGCCGGACGAGATCGCCCTCGGCGGCAAGACGCTGCGCGAGATCGACAAGCACATCGGCGATCACGTGCTCGTGCGAAGTGCGGCGGCGACCGTGAGCTATCTCATCGTCGGCCAAGTCGTGTTGCCGAGCCCGACCAGCCTGGACCCGCAGCCGCTGGCCGACAACGCGACGTTCACGGGCGGCGGCCTCACGCGTGTGCTCGCCCTCGACGAACCGCCACCGGACTTCCATTTGCTCGCGCAGCTCGTGCCCGGATCGAAGCTTTCGACGTTGCCACGCGACGACGCAGGGCTCGTGAAGTTCGCGAGTGGGCCGGGCGTCGGACCGACACTCCCGGTCGAGATCGACCGCCTGCGCCAGGTCGACCAGCTGCCGACGATGCTCGGGGCGTTCCTCGCGTTGCTGGCAGCAGTCACCGTCGCGCACGCCCTCGCCGCGACCGTCCGACGCCGCGGTCATGACTTCGCGGTGCTCCGGACGCTCGGATTCAGCCGCGGTCAGGTCCGCACGACACTCGCGTCGCAGGCCACCACATTCGCAGTCATCGGAGTGCTTGCCGGCATACCGCTGGGAATCGTCGTGGGCGAGGGCGTCTGGCGCACGGTGGCCGAAGGATTGGGGGTGTCCCCGGTCGCACAGCTCTCCGCGCGTGGGCTGCTGATCGCGTGCGCGGGTGCGATGCTCCTCACGAATGGCATGGCGCTCGTCGCCGCCGGCCGAGTGGTGCGGACGCGTCCCGCGGCCGCATTGGCGACCGAATGAGCGGCGTCAGACGGCGGGAGCGACGGCAGGCACGCGCACGCCGGCGCGAGCGTCAACCTCGGCGAGCTGTTCGGCCGTCATCACCGCACGCAGCGAAGTGATCGCGACCTCGAGCTGGTCGAGATCGGGCTCACGCGTCGTCAGCTTCTGCAGCAGCAATCCGGGCCGCATGAGCGCCCGCACCCAGGGCCGCTGGATGTTACGGGCCGAGATCCGTATGACCTCGTAGCTCAAGCCCGCGATCAACGGGATCAACACGACGCGCGATCCGACGACGAACAACAGGCTCGGCCGCGGGATCAGCGAGTAGACGACGATGGCCACGACCATCACTGTCAGAAGGAAGTTCGTGCCGCAACGAACGTGCGCAGTGCTGAACTGCTGTGCGGTCTCCGGCGTGAGCTCGACGCCGTTCTCGTACGCGGCGATCGACTTGTGCTCCGCGCCGTGGTACTGGAACACACGCTTGATGTCGCGCATGTGCCCGATGGCGAAGATGTACAGGATGAACAAGCCGAGCCGCACGATGCCCTCGACGAGCGGGAAGGATCCGTGGAAGACGTTCTTCAGGGAGTTCCCCGCGATCGCGGGCAGGACGATGAAGATCGCGCTGAAGATCACCATCGCCACACCGACGGCCCAGCCCATTGCCTTCTCGGAGACCTGCTCGTCTTCGGGAACCTGCTGGTTCGCCGACCAGGTCAGCGCGCGGTAGCCCAGGCCGAGCGACTCGCCCAGACCCGTCACACCGCGCACGATCGGGATGTTGCGGTAGCGCTCGGCCCAGCCGGGGACCTCGCGCACGACGGTCTTGATGGTGCCGTCGAGGCCGCGCGCCGAAACCGCCCAGTGCGATGCGCCACGCATCATCACGCCTTCGAGCACCGCTTGCCCGCCCATGTAGCGGGGCTCGTCGCCGGACTTGGCCATCGCGCCGGCCACTTGGTTAGGACTTCTTCTTCTGCTTCGCGACCCGCCGCTGGAACCGCTCGACGCGGCCGCCGGTGTCAACGAGCTTCTGCTTGCCCGTGTAGAACGGGTGGCATTCCGAGCAGAGCTCGGCGCGCAGGCTCGGGACGGTCGAACGGGTGGTGAACTCGTTCCCGCACGAGCAGTGCACCTTGCACTCCACGTATTCGGGATGGATATCGGCCTTCATGCTGGGTCCAGTCTAACTATGAGATTCAGTAGCTCAACAAGGGGACTCAGGTCCCCATTCCCGCCGGGGCCTTGGCGATCTCGTTCAGGAACTCGGCGTTGGTCTTGGTGCTGCGCAGCTTGTCGATCAGCAGCTCGAGACCGGAGCCGCCTTCCAGCGCGTTGAGCACCCGCCGCAACTTCCACACCTGCTGCAGATCGCGGCGGTCGAACAGGAGCTCTTCGTGCCGCGTGCTCGACTGCTCGACGTCGATCGCAGGATAGATGCGGCGGTCGGCGGTACGCCGGTCCAGACGCAGCTCCATGTTCCCCGTGCCCTTGAACTCCTCGAAGATGTGCTCGTCCATCTTTGAGTTCGTCTCGACGAGCGCCGTCGCGAGGATCGTGAGGGACCCGCCCTCCTCGACATTGCGCGCGGCGCCGAAGAACTTCTTCGGCGGGTACAACGCACCAGCGTCGATACCACCGGACATGATCCGGCCCGATGCCGGCGCCGCGAGGTTGTACGCCCGCGCCAGCCGGGTGATGCCGTCCAGGATGATGACGACGTCGGTGCCACCCTCGACCAGACGCTTGGCGCGCTCGATCGTGAGCTCCGCGATGTGGCAGTGCTCGTCGGACGGACGGTCGAACGTCGACGCCACGACGTCGGCACGAAGCACGTGCCTACGCATGTCGGTGACTTCTTCGGGACGTTCGTCGACGAGCAGCACGATCACGTGCGTCTCGGGGTTGTTACGTTCGATCGAGTAGACGATTTGCTTGATGATCGTCGTCTTGCCCGCCTTCGGCGGCGACACGATCATCCCTCGCTGACCCTTTCCGATCGGCGAGATGAGATCGATGATTCGGCCGGTGATCTCGCCCGGCTCGCCGTCGAGCTCGAGCCGTAGCCGCGAGTCGGGGAACAAGGGTGTGAGATCTTCGAACCTCACTCGCCCGCGCGCCTCGTCGGGCGTCATGTCGTTGATGACGTCGACACGGACGAGTGCCGGGTATTTCTCGCTGCTCGCCGGGGGACGCGTCGCGCCCTTCACGTAGTCGCCCTTGCGCAGCCCGAAGCGGCGGACTTGTGATGCGGAGACGTATGCGTCGTTGCGACCCGCGAGGTAGCCCGAGGTACGGAGGAAGCCGTAGCCCTCGTCGCGCAGGTCGAGCAATCCCTCGACGTCGATCAGCTCGCCGCTGTAGTCCTCGTTGCGCTCGCCGCGATCCGGGCGGCCTTGTCCGCCCTGCGGCACAGTGGGACCGCCACCACCCGTTTCGCCGGGCCCGCGATCGCGACCGCGACGCCGCCGGCGCCGGCGGTTGCCGCTGCCGTCGTCGTCGCCGCCACCGCGCCATTGCTGATCCTGCTGGCCGACGTGGCGCGGCGACTGCTGTGGGTGGGTCGGCGCGCTCTCGGGGCTCGTGCCCTCCGCGGTCGCTCCCGCCGGTGCCGCGGCTTGGTTCTCGGGGCCCGCGTTGGTGCGGGTCGCCGGGCTGTCGGGCGTCGGCTCCGGCGCCGTGCCCGTCGCCGAACCGGGCGCGTTCTGGCCGGTACCGGCGCCGTTCCCGCCGCCGGCGCTACGCCGCGGGGGCCGGATCAGCGACATCTCGTCCGGCGCATCCTGTGTCGCGAGCGCGTTCTCCTCCTCGGCGAGCGATGCGAGGTCGTCGAGCCCGGCCGCGCGCGTCGAGCGCACCTTGCGCGTCTTGGGCGCGTCGTTTGCCGCGCCGTTGGAACTCTTGGTCGCCTTGACGATCGCGTCGACCAAATCGGCCTTGCGCATGCGGCTGATCGACTTGACGCCGAGCGCCGTCGCGATCTCAGAGAGCTGTTCCCGGTCCTTCCCGTCCAGTTGCGAACGGTCGAACGTGTCGCTCATGTGGTGCTCCTCCCGGCCGAGCGCAGAACATCGCCCCGCGGCCGGAGTGTGAAATCCGAAGACCCTCGGAAGATGTCACACCGTCATCCACACCGGAAGCGGTGGAGAGATCCGACCCTCGCTTCGAAATCTGGGAGATTACGAAATCTGGAAGATGTCGGGCGAGGTCTCGAGAGCCAATTCCTACCCTACACCTTCACAGGGTTGGAATGCATCTCCTCAACAGTCGGCGTTGTGACCCTCTTCCTGAAGGATTAATGCGCGACCAATCGACGCATCAACAGGTGGCCCGGTATCGGAGCACATTCAGCGGTTGCCGACTCCGTATAAGTGCCGCCCGGACCGGGACGGTCGGTGTCGAACAACAAGTACGGCACCGGGTCTGCATTGTGCGTCTTGATGTCGCAGGGCGTCGCGTGGTCGGGCATGAGCAGGATCCGGTACGACTGGCGCGCCGCATCGAGCACGTCGACGATCGGCCCGATGATCTCGGTGTCCCACCGTTCGAGCGCGTCTATTTTGATGTCCGAACGGCCTTGGTGGCCGGCCTCGTCAGTCGCCTCGACATGCAGCACGAAGAGGTCACGGTTGGCGAGCGATCGGAGACACGCATCGCGTTGCGCGACGTAGTCGTTGTCGAATCCTGCGGTCGCGCCTGGAACGTCGACGACCTCTATACCTGTGAGCACACCAAGGCCCTGTACGAGGTCGACCGCTGAGCTCATGCGGCCGGCCACACCGTAGGTCGCCTCGAAATTCGGCAACTGCGGCTTGCATCCCTGTCCCCACAGCCATATCTGCGTCGCCTGTGAACCGACTGATTGCGCGGCCCGTCGGACCACCTCTTTCGACGCGTCCATCAGGGCATTGATTCTCGGTGCCGCGTTGCCGGTCGGCAGCACCGCGGTCTTGCCGGTGAGGTCGTGGGGCGGCGTGCATACGGCGTCTTCCCATCCGCGCGGCACGACGCACAGATGGCGGTATTCGACGCCGGGATGGAAACGGACGCCCTCTTTGCCGTCGCCGAGGGCGCGGTCGAGCGCGGCGACGATCGCATGGCTCTGTGCGTTCGTCGGATGGCCCGCCGCAAAATCCACCATGCGCGGGGCATCGTCGTTCGAGAGCGTGACCAGGTTGCAGCGGTATGCGACCTCGTCCGGTCCGAGCTCGACGCGCATCGCCGCTGCCTCGATCGGTGCGCGACCGGTGTGGTAACGGACAGGGTCGAAGCCGAGGATCGCCATGTTGCCGACATCACTGCCCGGCGGAAGTCCCGGCGGAATGACGGCCGCGCGACCGACTTCGCCCCGGGCCGCGAGCTTTGCGAGGTTCGGCATGCGCGCGGCTTCGAGCGGCGTCCGGCCCTCGAGCTCTTTCAGGGGAACGTCCGCGCAACCATCGGGCACGAAGACCAGATACTTCATCGGGCGCGAAGTGTATGGGGAAGCGGAGCCCTAACCTGCCGCAGTGCGTAGCCCCGGTTTGTTGATCGTGGTCGGTGTTTCCGCCTCGCTGCTGCTGGCCGCGTGCAGCGACACCAGTGGGACCAGTGGGAAGGCGTCGAGCGCACGGCCTTCGCAGTCACCGCCGACGAGCCCGGCGCCGACAACCTCGACGTCGGTGCGAAGAACAACGGTGCCACCCTCGACTGCGCCGCCGAACCTTGCCGCGGTGCGTGTGCGGCTCGAATCGGTCGCGTCCGGTCTCGAGAGTCCGGTGGCGCTGGCGTGGCGGAAAGGTGACGCGCGCATGTACGTCGCCGAACAAGGTGGGCGCGTCCGCATCGTCGGCACGAATGGACGCGCGGTTGCAACGCCTGTGCTCTCGATCGACGTCTCGCACGGGAACGAACAGGGGCTGCTCGGGCTCGATTTCTCGCGTAACGGCACGAAGCTCTACGTCGACTACACCGATCCTGGCGGGGACACCCACGTCGTCGAGTACACGATGCGCGGGGACGTCGCGGACACGGCGACGCGCCGGGAGTTGCTCTTCCAGCAGGACCCGTTCCCGAACCACAACGGCGGCCAGGTGACCATCGGGCCCGACAACATGCTGTACATCACGTTGGGCGACAGTGGATCGTCGGGAGATCCGAACAACAACGGGCAGAACCTGACGACGTTGTTCGGGAAAATCTTGCGGATCAACCCGCGCGCGTCCGGTTCGTCGCCGTACACCGTGCCGGCCGACAACCCGTTCGCCGGTCGTGGGGGCGGCGTGCGCACGGAGATCTGGATGTACGGCCTCCGCAACCCGTGGCGGTTCTCGTGGGATCGCGAAAACGGCGACGTGTGGATCGGCGACGTCGGCCAGAACAAGTACGAGGAGATCGATTACGCCCCCGCGGGACAGGACGGCGTGAACTGGGGTTGGAGCGCGCGGGAGGGGTTCCACCCGTTCAAGGGGGCGCGGCCGGCTGGCGCGCGTGATCCGTTGGTGGAGACCGACCACTCGGCTGGGAACTGCGCGATCGTCGGCGGATACGTGTATCGGGGTCGTGCAGTTCCCGCGCTGGACGGCGTCTACCTGTTCGGCGATGACTGCAAGCCGGAGATCACCGGCGTGGTGCAGCGTGATGGTCGCGTCGTGCAGCAGCGCGACCTCGGCGTCACCGTGGACGCGTTGACGTCCTTCGGCGAAGATCCGCAGGGAGAGGTGTACGCGATCGCGCGGCAAGGCACGGTGTACCGCTTCGCCGCGGCCTGACCCCACCGTTTGGGTTTGGTCCCCCAGTGGTCACGGACGTCCACTCCCCGACCAAACGGCTGTGTGAACCGGCTCAGTGGGCCGCGCGTTTGAGGACGGCCGCGCCGGCGCGGCGTGTCACCGCGTGGGGCGCCATGCTTGCGAACGTGCCGAGCAGCCTGTTCACCGACCCGGGGATGATGATCGCCTTGTTCTTGGCGAGGCCGTCGAGGCCCGCGGCGGCAACCTCGGGCGCGTTCTGCCACATGAAGCCGGGCACGCCGCCAGCGGGCGCGTTGGCGCGCTCCTGGAACTCGGTGTGGGTGAAGCCCGGGCACAGCACGCTGACCGACACGCCCGTGCCCTTCATCTCCTCGTGCACGGCTTCGGTGAACGACGTCACGAAGGCCTTGGTGGCCGAGTAGGTGGCGTTCATCGGTCCGGGCTGGAAGCCCGCGAGCGACGACACGTTGAGGATCGCGCCGTTCCCCCGAGCAGCCATCGCATCGGCGGCCGCGTGGGTCAGTCGCATGAGCGCAAGCACGTTGAGTTGCACCTCCCGGATCTCGACCTCGAGGTCGAGCTCGCAAAAGTTGCCGAACGTGCCGTAGCCCGCATTGTTGATGAGCATGTCGACGGTGCGGGCCCGCGCGGCAACCGCCGCGAGTTGCCCGTCATCGGTCAAATCGGCGGGGAGCACGTCGGCGTTCGCGCCACGCTCGTCCGCGAGCTCTTTGGCCAGCGCCTCCAGGCGCGCGCGGTCGCGCGCGACCAACACGAGGTCGTGGCCACGCGCCGCGAGCTGTCGAGCGAACTCCTCGCCGATGCCCGCCGAAGCGCCGGTGACGAGGGCAACGGGGCGGTTCACTGCGCCGGCCTCGGGATGACGCTGATCAGCTTGCCGCTCACGACGATGCGTTGCGCGGCACTGTGCTTGGGGTGACACGCGATGAGTGTCACGGTCGGCTTCGGCGTCGGATCGGTGACCCAAATGTCCTTGGGCTGCACGATCTGCGTTCCGGTCACGGCGTACACGCAATCCCTCCTGGGCATTCGGAAGATGATCTGGTCACCGGGTGACAGGAGGTCGAGGTCGAGGAACGGATGCGAGTGCGTCACGCGATGACCGGGGAACACGGCATTCCCAATCTGACACGGCATGGCGCTTCCGGGCCAGTGGCCCGGGCCGTGATCGATCACCGTCAACGTGATGCCCTCGTAGACCGGGTGCACGAGTCCGATCTTCGGGATGTCGACGACCCCGATCTGCACGAGCGGAGTCGGGGCGTATGGGTCCGCGGGCGCCGGATCGGGCCGCGGCAGCGCCTTCACCGTCTTGGCCTTCGTCGTCCTGCGCGGCGTCGTCGGTGTCGACGGCTCGGTCGGCGCCGTCGTCGTCGTCATGAGGGGCGAGTCTTCGGTGCTGCGGCGATCTCCTCCGCCCCGAGCCACCGCGGCGGTCGTGAGCGCGGCGGCGAGCACGACGGTGAAGGCGGTGAAGAGCGCGATCCATCGCGTTTTCGTCACAACCCCAGTTCCTCCAGCACCACGTCGACTGCTGCATCGACCGCCGGCCGCGCCTCGATCTCCGCGATCGCGCGGTTGGGGTCCTTCAATCCGTGGCCGGTCACCGTGCAGACCACCGTCTCGCTCCGCGCGATGAGCCCGGCCTTCGCGGCCTGCAACAGCCCCGCCACCGATGCCGCCGACGCGGGCTCGACGAACACGCCCTCGAGTGACGCCAGCGCTCGGTACGCCTCCAGGATCTGTGCGTCGGTGACCGATTCGATCGCGCCGCCCGATTCGTCGCGTGCCGCGATCGCGCCGTCCCAGCTCGCCGGGTTGCCGATACGGATCGCGGTGGCGATCGTCTCGGGATGTGGCACGGGCTCACCGTGCACCAGGGGCGCCGCGCCGGCCGCCTGCCAGCCCAACATGCGCGGCTGGCGCTTGCTCACGCCGTCCCGGGAGTACTCGACGTACCCACGCCAGTATGCGGTGATGTTGCCGGCGTTGCCCACCGGGATGCAATGGACGTCCGGCGCATCACCGAGTGCGTCACAGATCTCGAACGCGGCTGTCTTCTGACCCTCGATGCGAAACGGGTTGATCGAGTTGACGATCGTGACGCCGCCCCGATCCCCCAGCTCGCGCACGACGCGCAACGCATCGTCGAAGCTGCCGCGTATCGACACGACCTTGGCGCCGTGGATCAGTGCCTGCGCGAGCTTGCCCAACGCGACGTGACCATCAGGGATGATGACCGCGGCGAGCATGCCGGCGCGCGCTGCGTACGCCGCCGCGCTTGCCGAGGTATTGCCGGTCGACGCGCACACGACGACCTTCGCGCCCTCTTCGGCCGCCTTCGAGATTGCGACCGTCATCCCGCGATCTTTGAAGGACCCGGTCGGGTTCGCGCCCTCCACCTTCAAGAGGACCCGCGCGTTCACCTGCTCGGACAGACGAGGAGCATCCACCAACGGCGTGTTGCCCTCGTGCAACGTGACCACCGGCGTGCGGTCGTTCACGGGCAGGCGGGCGCGATACGCCTCGATGATGCCCGGCCACCGGCCGGTGCTCATCTCTCACCGCCCACGACCCGCAGCACCGAGCCCACCCGTCCGACGACGTCGAGGTCGCGCACTTCGTGGATCGTCGCCGACAGGGCGGCCTCCCGCGCCAGGTGCGTGACGAATATCAGGCGGGCGCCCTCGCCTTGGCCCTTCTGCTGCATCGATTGGATCGACACGTCGTGCCTGCCGAACACGCCCGCGATCTTTGCGAGCACACCCGGCTGGTCGACGACGTCCAGCGCGACATAGAACTGCGACGCGGTCTCGTCGATCGGGCAGATGCGCTTGCGGGTCAGCGTGCCGATCGTCGCGCCGCGCGCGCCCGCGTGCAGGTTCTTGGCCGCGTCGATCAGATCGCCGAGCACCGCGCTGGCGGTCGGGACACCGCCCGCGCCACGCCCGAGCAGCATCAGCTGACCCACCATCTCACCCTCGATGAACACCGCATTGAACGAGCCGCGCACCGACGCGAGTGGATGATCGAGCGGCACCATTGCCGGATGCACCCGCGCACCGACACTGCCGTCGTGCTCTTCGGCGATCGCGAGCAGCTTGACGACATAGCCGAGCTCTCCGGCCGCCGCGATGTCGTCTGCGCCGATCTGTGTGATGCCTTCGCGGTACACGTCACCCGCAACGACACGGGCACCGAACGCGATCGACGCAATGATCGCCGCTTTCGACGCCGCGTCGAAGCCCTCGACGTCCGCGGTCGGATCGCGCTCGGCGTAGCCGAGCTCCTGTGCCTCCGCGACGGCCGCCGCGAAGCTCGAGCCCTCCTCGGTCATCCGTGTGAGCACATAGTTCGTCGTGCCGTTCACGATCCCCATCACGCGCTGGATGCGCTCGCCGACGAGTGACTCGCGCAGCGGCCGCATCAGGGGGATGCCGCCAGCAACCGACGCTTCGAACAACAGGTCGACGCCGGCGGTCTCCGCGGCCTCGAACAGCTCCCCACCGAAGTTGGCGAGGAGCTCCTTGTTCGCGGTGATCACGGGCTTGGCGGCCTTCAACGCGGTGAGCATGAGGCTGCGCGCGGGCTCGACGCCGCCGATCACCTCGACGACGACATCGACGTTCGGGTCGCTGACGACGGCATCGGCATCATTTGTCAGCACGCCGGGCGCGAAGTCGATGTCGCGTTCCTTGGCGAGATTGTGCACCGCAACGCGTGAGACCTCGAGGGTCACGCCCGAGCGCTGCGTGATCAGGTCGGCGTTGGCTTCGAGGGCGCGCACGAGCGCGGCACCGACGTTGCCGCACCCCAGCACACCCACCCGCACGACGCCGTCAGTACCCATCCCCACAGTCTCGCGGACCCGGCGAGGGTGCCGTTACACCTGGTCGAGGCGCACGAGGTCCTCGTTGGACTCGCGCCGTACGACCACTCGTGCCTCGCCGTCGCGGACGAAGATCACCGGCGGGCGCGTGACCTTGTTGTAGTTGGACGCCATGGAGTGGCCGTAGGCGCCGGTCACGGGCGTCGCCAGCACATCGCCGACCGCGAGATCGGCCGGCACCCGGGCGTCCCGCACGATCACGTCGCCCTGCTCGCAATGCTTGCCGGCGACCGTCACCACGAGTGGTCGTGCCGCCGTCGCCCGCGCCGGCAAGAACGTCTCATAGCGGGCGCCGTACGCGACCGGCCGCAGGTTGTCGCTCATGCCGCCGTCGACGGCGACGTACGTGCGCGTGCCCGAGACCTTGATCGTGCCGACGGTGTACAGCGTGAGACCAGCAGGCGCGACGATCGAACGGCCCGGCTCGGTCATCAGCAACGGCCGCGACCGCACGCCCGCTTCGGCGAGCGCCTTCGCCACGGACTCCTGCACGACCGACGCGTACTCGTCGATGCTCGGCGGGGCGTCGTCCGCCAGATAGCGCACGCCCAGACCGCCGCCGAGGTTCAGCTCCTCTATTGCCGCTCCCGTCTCCTCGATGGCGTGGACAACACCCACCATCTTGTCGACCGCACGTGCGAAGGAGTCGAGCCGGAAGACGTGCGAACCGATGTGGCAGTGCAACCCCGCGAACCTCAACACGTCACCTTCGATGATTCGCCGCGCGGCCGCGAGCGCGCGATCGGGGCTGAAGCCGAACTTGGAGTCTTCGCCGCCAGTCTCGATGTGCTCGTGCGTGTGTGCTTCCACCCCCGGCTTCACGCGCACTTGCACCCTTGGCGGGGACAAACCTTCGGCAACGAGCGCCTCCAGCCGCTGCACCTCTTCGTCCGAGTCGACGACGATACGGCCGACACCACCGGTCAGCGCCGCCCGCAATTCGTCGACGGACTTGTTGTTGCCGTGGAACACGATGTGCGTGGCCGGGAACCCGCTGTGCAGTGCGACGAACAGCTCTCCGCCGGTCGCGACGTCGAGATGCAGCCCTTCCTCGTCGACGAGCCGCGCCATCGCGATACAGAGGAACGCTTTGCCCGCGTACGCCGCGCCGTCGCCGAACCGCTCGCGGTACGCGCGGCAGCGGGTACGAATCTCGGCCTCGTCGTACACGTAGCACGGCGTGCCGAATCGCTGCGCGATCTCGGTCAGCTCCACTCCGGCGATCGACACCCGGCCCGCACCGTCGGCGGTGGCCGTGCCCGGTAGCAGAGAGAGGTCGAACGCCGTCACTGTCCTTCGTCATTCTCGTCGTTGTCCGGCCCATCGTCGTCGAGGCGTGCCATCTCGTCGGGCGCGTGCACGCCGAGCAACGCGAGCGCGTTGGCGAGCCCGATGCGACACGCCTCGGTCAGCCACAACCGGGCTTGCGTCAGCTCCGCGTCGTCCGAGAGCACGCGGCAATCGTGGTAGAAGCTGTGGAACACGCGTGCGAAGTCGCGCATCCAGGTCGCGATCTTCTGCGGCGCGCGCGCCTCGGCAGCTTCATGGACCGCGTCCGGAAAGACCGCGAGTGCTCGCAGCAGCTCCTGCTCACGCTCGTCATCGAGCAACGAGAGGTCGACATCACCGAGCGGCCGTCTCGCGACACCGGCGGCGTCTGCTCTACGCGCGATCGACGCGATGCGCGCGTGCGCCATCTGCACGTAATAGACAGGGTTGTCCATCGACTGCTGGGTCACCACGTCGAGGTCGAACGTCTGCGCGGAGTCGATGCTGTGGAGCAGGAACGTCATGCGCGCGACGTCGGGGTCGACGCGGTCGAGGATGTCGGAGAGCGTGACGATATTCCCCGCGCGCCGGGACATCCGCACCTCGCGGCCGTTCTCGATGACCTTCACGTGCTGACCGAGAATGATCTCGGGCTCGCCCGCCGGGAACCCCAGCGCCTCCATTCCGGCCTGCAGGGACTTCACCTGGCCGTGGTGATCGGCTCCCCACACGTCGATCAGGTGCGTCGAGCCGCGCCGATACTTGTCACGGTGGTACGCGAGGTCGTTCGTGAGGTAGGTGGTCGTGCCGTCGCTCCGCACGAGCACCCGGTCGCGTGGATCGCCGAAGTCGGTCGAGCGCAGCCACCGCGCGCCGTCACGCTCGTACACGTGGCCGCTCGTCTCCAGCTGGGCGAGCACGTCGGCGACGTCGCCCCTCTCGTGCAACGTACGCTCGGAGAACCAGGTGTCGAACAACACGCCGATGCGCGCGAGATCATCTTTCAGCAGCTCGACGACTCGCCGGTACCCCCACTCGCCCGCCTGGTCGACCGTCACGTCGTTCCCGCAGTCGTCGCGAAGCTGTTGGGCCAGGTCAACGAGGTATTGGCCTTGATAGCCGTCCTCGGGAGGATCGGCTCCCCGATAACGCGCGTACAAGGAGGTCGCGAAGAGATCGAGTTGGGTTCCGGCGTCGTTGAGGTAGTACTCCCGGTGTACCTCCGCTCCCTGGGCCGCCAGCAGGTTCGCGATTGCATCGCCGACCGCGACCCAGCGCCCGCCACCTGCATGCAGCGGGCCGGTCGGATTCGCCGAGACGAACTCCAGGTTGATGCGCCGGCCTGCGAGCGCGTCGGTGCGTCCGAAGCGATCCCCGGCCTCGACCACCTCCCGCAGGACGTCGTGCAGCCAGGTCGGGGCAAGGAACACGTTCACGAAACCGGGTTTCGCCACCTCCACCTTGGCCACATGAGGGACGGCCGCGTCGTCCAGCGCGCCCTTGATCTGCTCCGCGATCTGGAGGGGCCCGCGCCCCAGCTTCCGAGCCAGGGGCATCGCGACCGGTGTGGACCAATCGCCCTGGTCACGACGTTTCGCCGGGTCCACCGTGACGCCTTGATCGGGCTCTGGCAACCCAGCTCTTGCCAATGCCTGGGAGATCGCCGTCCGGAGGGTGTCTCGCATCATCATTTTTGGCGTGCGGACGCGGTGGAAACTCGCTCGCGAACGCCGCAGGGCCGGGAGCGAAGGGAGCCATGTTGACGTCGGCGGATCGTACTCGCGGCAAAAGAAAGCCGTCCGCACTATTTCACGCGAGGCGCGCGGATCACTATGCTGAGTGGACAGGGGGAACGAATCGCAATACCAGTTCCCGGAATTCCATGGAGCAGCGCGCCGACAAGTGGGGGGCCGTTGCGGTGTGCCAGGGAGGGTGGGGGTGTCGCAGCACACGGGGGTGGGGCTCGCAGCGCTGCTTCCCAGCACGGCTTCGCACGCTTCCCGCGTCGACGGTGTCGGAACGCGCAACGGCGGGGTGGATTTCGTGAACGCTTTGAGCGAGGACCTCGCGGTGAGCGTCGCCACCAGCGAGTCGGGCATCGCGCTCATCTACAAGGCGCTGGACGCCCTCGTCGACCAGTTCGAGCTCGACGACGCGGCGGTCGTGATCGAAGAGCAGGGCCTCGGCCGCCAAGTGTTCTGCGCGGGCCGCCGACCACTCGGACCCGACGACGAAGAGCTGCTGATCTCGCCGCCCGGCCTCTACACGCAACCCGGGTTGGAGAACCACGGATTCGACCGCTCCTTGATGCTGTCGTTGTGCGTGTTGGCGTTGCGCCTCGATGTGCTTCGTTACGACGCCTGGCACGATCCGCTCACGGGGCTCTTCGACCGGCGCTCGTTCGACCGCCTCCTGCAGATGGCGATCGCGCGGAGCACCCGCTATGGCTGGCCGTTCACCCTCGTGATGCTGGACCTCGACCATTTCAAGACGATCAACGACGAGCAGGGCCATCAGGCGGGCGACGCAGTGCTTCGCGATCTCGGTGAGCGCTTTCGCCGCGCGTTGCGTTTCGGCGACAACGCGGGCCGGATCGGCGGGGACGAGTTCGCGATGATTCTCCCGAACACCGAACCCGACCTCGTGCCCACCCTGCTCGATCGAATACGCAACGCCGAAGGTGTCGAGCGTTCGTGCCCGGCGTTCTCGTTCGGTGTTGCGCAGTGCCCGCAAGAGGCGACGGAGTTCGACGCGCTGGTTCGGCTCGCGGATTCCCGGCTCTACGAGGCGAAGGAGCGCCAGTGATCGGTCGCGCTGCGAGTGACGCGATCGGCTCGCTCGACGATCTCGAGCTCGAGCTCCGCAAGCTGCCCGGCGTACGCGCCGCCGGCTTCGAGACACGCGAAGACATGCTGCTCGTGCAGTTGCACGTCACCGACAAGGGCGAGCGCAGCGATCAGCCCGTCCCCGTGTCCGCGTCACGTATCGCCGCGCGTCACTCCGACCTTCCGGTTGCCGTGGAGGTCGTGCGGTGGCGCACCGCTCCGGCACTGGCCGCGCCTGCCGTTGCCTCGGCGGCCGCGCTCGACACGCCGGACGTGATCGCGAAATCGTCCGACCAACCGGTCGACGAGACGCTGGACACGCGCCGGGCGCGGTTGCTCGCGGTGCTGGCGTTCCCGGACACGGACGAGCTCGAAGTGCACCTGATCCTCGAAGGCAGGCGCACGATCGGCCGGGCGCCCGCGAGCAGTGGATTGGTCGGAGCGGTCGAAGCGACGATCGACGCGATCCGCGCGCTCGGCGCGCCGTTCCAGCTGCGCGCGAAGTGGGCACGTGCCCTGGACGACACCTCGGACGACGATCGTGTGATCGTTGCGGTGGCGCTCGAGTCCGTCGAGGACGACGATCAGGTGCAATACGGCCTCGCCGCCGGCGCGAGTCCCATCGACGCGGCGGCGCGCTCGACACTCGATGCGTTGAACCGTCGCCTCGCGCGCGTCCTCTGACACCGCTACCCTCGCTCCTCCGAAGCCCTTCGGTGCAGGGCTCCCGTAGCTCAGGGGATAGGGCTCTGGGCCTGGGATCGTGGGGTCGGGTCGGAACGGATTCACCGAAATCGGGAACGTGCGTCGCGCGGGTTTTCCGGAGTTTCCGAAGCTCGTCACTTCCTCGACCACGGTCTCAGTGATCATGGGCGGCACGGTCGCGTTGGCCTTGATCGTGCGCGCGGCCGCGTTCACGAACTCGCTCAAGTCATCTCACGACAAACGGACCGCAGCTCGGGCACACGCAGCCAGGTCCAACTCAACGCAATAGAGCCGGTTCAGCTCAGCTGGGAGACGAGTTCGGCTACGAGGTCGGCGGCCGGGCGGATCGTATGCAGATCGCCGACGCCGGTTCCGGCGTAAAGTGCCATTGCCTCTACGTGGCCGGTGACGTGGCGATTTGGTGTCGCAACACCGAATCGTGGTACGGGATACCGAGCGTCGGGTGCGCCTGCTTCACCGACCACGTCGCCGTCGAATGCTTCCGCAGCGGCGACCGCGGACGACAACACTCGATGCGGTGCGTCGGGCCAACCCTCGCCGAACGCGGTCGTCAAGACGGTGTCGGTTCCGGACCGCGCCGCGAGCAACGCATTGATGTACGCCGGGTGTCCGCCGCTTTCTTCTGTGGCGACGAACGCCGTGCCGACCCGGACCGCGGCCGCGCCCGCCGCAATCGCGCGCGCGACATCGGCCGCGTTCGCGATGCCACCTGCGACGACGACCGGAATAGACACCGAGGTCAGTATCTCTCCCAAGAGCCGGTCACGGGTTGTGGTTCCTCGGACGTGTCCGCCTGCTTCGGTTCCTTGCGCGACGACGAAGTCGCATCCGGCGTCTTGGGCCGCGAGCGCGTCCGCGGCCGAGCCGACCTGCCAAGCGACGCGCGCATCGCCAGACCGCCGTGCTCGATCGACGAGCGACTTATCCGGCGTAGTCCAAAAGACCTCGACGACGCGCAACACATGAGCCGCTTGCTCGAACGTCGCGAGATCGTCGCCCATCCAGTGACCGAAAAACCCCATTCCGACACTGCCGCCCGTGGCGAGTGAGAGTGCGCGCTCTATCCGGTCCAATGACGGCGCGACATCGAATTCGCACAACATGCCAAGCGCTCCCGCGGCCGCAACCGCGCCCGCAAGTTCAGGCACCGCCACGCCGCCCATCGCCGCCTGTTGCAACGGATGGGTACAGCCGACAAGTCGAGTAAAAGCAGTCTCCACATGCGTAGACAACCAACCGCGCCCATTGGCGCGCAAGCGCGCCGCGTCCGGTCTCATCACCCCTCCGTCGGAACCTCAAGACAGAGCTTCATGACGGCCGACATCGCGTCCGCACATATGTCGAGCGCGGCGCGACGCGGAGCTACCGAGGCGCGAGCCTTCGAAGACACGGCATCCGCCGAACTTTCCCGGCCGCGAGAGGTTTCCGGCAACGCGGTTTAGCCGGTGAGACGACGACGGAAGGCTGTAGGCGCGATCACGGAGTTTGCGTGGCGCATTCCTCCGAAGATCGCAGTCGGCCTGGCCTCAGGGTGTCACCCCTACGTCACCCTGGGGCAGGTGGCCCAACATCTCGGATTCGCCACGCGGCCACCGGCGAGAAGCCTTGGAGCAGCCACGCTGATGACGGCCGGTTGCTGGACACTCCAGGGGTTCTGAATCGACCACATCATCGGACGCGAGGCACGCAGGGGATCGAATGCTCGGCGCGTGCAACCAGGACCGCAACACGCCGCGCAGAATAGGTCGCAGCGTTAGCCTCACATGACGATGTCTTCGGATCGTTATGTAGGGCTTCGCGACCGCGCGGGTGAGGTGCTGCGCGCCAATCGGCGTGGTATGTGGACGTGTCCGTCGGCGACGCTGTATCCGCATCAGTGGTTGTGGGATTCGTGCTTTACGGCCATCGGGCTCGCCAGGTGCGATCCCCACCGCGCGGCTGATGAGCTGCGAGCGCTGTTTCGTGGCCAGTGGGCGAATGGCATGTTGCCGCACATGATCTTTGTCGAAGGGTTGAAGGACCTGGGCAGCCGCCGGATCTGGCAATCGAAGAGGCACGCGTTGGCGCCGCGTGAGGTCGCGACCTCTTGTATTACGCAACCACCACTGCCGGCGGTCGCGGCCTGGCGGGTGGCCGAGGCGCTTTCGACGTCGGATCGTGCGCCGTTCCTCGCCGAACTCTTTCCGCGTCTCGTCGCGTATCACAGTTGGCTCTACGCCGAGCGAGATCTCCATGACCGTGGGCTGGTCACACTCATCCACCCGTGGGAGTGCGGTCTCGATACCACCCCATCTTGGATGGAACAGCTCGCAGCGATACGACTGCCGTGGTTGCTGCGCACCACCCTCCGGTTACACCTCGCCCGCGTGGTGCGATCGATCCGCAACGACACGCGCTATCTGCCCGCGGCTGAGCGCGCGTCTGATGATGACGGCCTACGGATGCTCGTACTCGCGGCACGCGCCAAGAAACATGACTTCGACCTCAGACGGATGCCACCACAAAGTTCGGTGCTCATCGAAGACCTCGCGTTCAACGCGATCTTGTCCGCCGCGAATCACGCACTGGAACACATTGCCCGAGTGTTGGAGCGTCTGCTCCCCGAGGAGCTCCAACGGAACGTACGCCGGACCGAGACGGCCCTCGACGAACTGTGGGACGAACCGACCGGCCAGTACTACTCGCGCAACGCGGCGACTCAGGAGTTGATCAAAATACCATCGATCGCAACATTCCTGCCGCTATACGCGGGACAGGCGTCTCAGACACAAGCGGCCAAGCTCGTCGAACTGCTAGGACATCTGAACGGCTTCTGGCCTAGATATCCCGTGCCAAGCGTGCCGATTGACGCACCACAATTTCACGAAGCCGGATACTGGCAGGGTCCCTCCTGGGTCAACACGAACTGGATGATCATCGAGGGACTGCGCAACTACGACCATGTGCACCTCGCCGAAGAACTACGGACACGAACGCTTGCCCTCGTCGAAGACACAGGCTTCTCCGAATACTTCTCGCCGCTCACCGGTGAGGGATACGGCGCCGACGATTTTTCCTGGACCGCCGCTCTCACCATCGATCTCGCCGACACCAGGCATCAGCGGTCGCCCGCCACAGGCGTCCACGTGGGGCCTCTCCATGGTGGTCAAACCAACAACCTGGCCCGACCCAACGCGACCGTGCGCGAGATCGGCAAAGATGCGTCGCAGTAAGACATGTTCGTCAGCTCGTTGGCGGGGGCTGGTCCGACGACCCGCAAAAGCGACTGTGTCGCGCCCAGTCCCGCTCGCGACGCCACTACCGGAACGGCGCGTCGGGTTCCTCGCTGCGATAGGCCGCGCCAAGGTGATATAGCGGGCTTGTCCGACGAGCTCGAGCAGGTCGCGGATCAGCGGTCTGCCGCCATGCAACCGAAACGGGAGGTCACGATCCCAGGCCCGCCTACGTACGGTCACCAGCAAACGGATGCCATAGCTGTCCAGGAACCGCACTCCCTCGAGGTCGAGGACGATTTCGCCGCGCGCGTTGTCGACGGCGTCGATGACCGAGTCGCGAATCGCTTCGACGGTCGCGATGTCCAAGGCTGCGGGCAGCCGCAACACGACCCGACTCTCGGCCGGAACTTCCCGGATCAGCGTGGCTTGAGTGGTTGCCCGGCCACGATCGGTTCGTGGACGGGCAGGTCGTACGTCGTCGTAGCCGAACACGACCGGAAGGACCTCGCCGTCGGAGATGCGTCGGACGTGGCAGCCGGACGCGGTGATCGATGCGACTTCGAAGCCGTCGACCCAGGCGCCCGTAAAGTTGGTCAGCACCTCTACCTGGTCGCCCACCCGAATACTGACACTGGCGGTGCGGTTCATTTCCGTTCACCCTCCCTGCCGCCCGGCAAACGAGTTTGGATCCGCGACGCTACGAATCGGCGGCGCAAACCAATTCTCAACGGATTTCTTACAGCGAATCCGACAACCGGTCGCCCTGTGTCCGGGCCGGCATCGTCCGGCGCCGAGAGCGCCGACGCCGCGCCAGCGATGAGCAAGCGCGCCATCGCGCAATACCAACCGGGCCCGCAGCAGATCGGGCGGCATGTTCGCCGCGAGACGAGATCGAGTTCCCCTACACAGGGTGCCATCGGTGTCGGCGCCGCCGGCCGCCGGCCGCTGTCCACGGCCGTTCTGCCACCGGTCGGATGAGATGGACCCAACGTCACATGTGCAACGCTCCCCTTACCGGTTTCGATTGCCGAGGACGTCGAACGCCGGCCTACCGGCTGATCGTGCGATCTTCCGACGGCGGAACGAGCGAAGCCCCGGCGACGCGGTCGCCGGGGCCCGAGAGTGCTCGGAATTCGCTCAGTAGTTCGCCGGGTACAGGCATCCGTTGTTGTAGTACCGGCGGTAGTAGTTGCTCCACAGCGATTGCACCGCGAAGTTGCCGTTCGAGAAGTGCGCGACTCCTGGGTAGATCCATGCGCACTTGTCGCCGTTCTCGCCGAGCATATTGTTGCTGTCTTTCCAGCCGGTCCCGTAGGGGTCGGTGACGGTCTCGCCGTACTCGTGGGACGCGACCATCGTCGTGCTGTCCATGTTGCTGTTGCTCGCCGAGTAGTTGCCGCATCCGGAGTGGCTCGGGAGGTACGGCAGCGACGTGTAGGTGAATCCGTACCCGTTGTCTGTGCCCCACGAGTGGTAGCCACAGGCTCCACCGAGCTCGACCTGGTCGTCATGGCCAGGCGGCAACAGCACCACGAACTGGGTGTTGTAGCCGTAGTCGTTGAAGTAACGACGGGCGCGCGTTGCGGCGGCCTGGACTTGCAGTTGCGTGGGGTGGGCAGGAACCGGGGTGGAGTCGTACGCGTAGTCTTTGTACACGCCCGTTGGGTTCGTGAACTTGTAGGACGACGTGTTGTACTCCTTCATCTCGCTGCCCCACACCGAACCGCCCACGCCCTTGTAGAACCGCGCGACGCGGTTCGCCATGCCGTAGGTGTCGTTCGTGCTCCAGAACGACTTGCCCCACAAGAGCATGTACACGCGCGGCGCGGTTTGCACGGGACCGTTGTGGTACGTCATGTAGTTGGTGGACTTGGGGTCGTTGTAGGCCTTCCCGAGATCCTCTCCGTGTTCCTCTGCAGCTTCCTCGGCCGCGACGTCCGTCGTCTTCGGAACTCTCGTCGGTTCCTTCTCGACGTGGACGCGCGGGGCCCGGGGCTTCGCGGTACGCACGTCAGCGCCGTGGCCGGCGATCGAACGACCGACAGCGACGCTGGTTGAGTGCTGGTTCCCGTCGGGCGCACCGGACGCGGCTCCCGCGACCGCCGTGCGGTGTCGCACGTTCGCGGTTGCATTGGCCCCGATGGCGGATGCGGAGAGTGATGTAATCAACAACCCCGCCGAGAGCGCACCGAGCGCGGCAACACGCACGAACGACCGACGAGATCGCTTGGTGTTGGCTGAATGGATGGGCACTGGATTCCTCCTTTACGAGCGGCCGTGTTGCCGCACGAAGGAGCATCCGTTGATTCCGATGTGCAGACCGTTCGCAGAGACACGTTCGGAGTGTGCGCGACCCAACACTGCTCATTCGGCGAATTCGCGACGTACAGCTCTCTGCCCAAGTAGTGTTCAACCCCCGCCCCCGTCGGGCGTGGAGAAAACTCTTTGGGCCTGGATCGTGGGCAGGGTCGGGAACGGATCTCGTTGTTTTCGGAACGTGGCTGCCCTGCGTTGCCTTTTCTGGAGTTGCTGGAGTTTCTAGAGGCCAAACTGGCTGAGAATCACGGACTGTCGAGGTCGTCGGCGCCGTCGATCGCGGTGCCGTGGTACTCGTCGCTCGACTCGACCCTGGCTGTCCACATCCAGGGCGCGTACTCGTAGTCGCTGTCATCGTCGGTCGTGGCGGGCGCGAGCTGTGGGGTGGGTACCGTCTCGCCCCCGTCGTCTTCCTCGGCCAGCGTCCTCTTGAAGGCGCGGAGATTGCGCCCGATGCGCTCGGCCATCTGTCGATCCTCCAGCGAGATCCGTGCGGCTTCTTGTTGTTGGGCCCACTGCGCGAACTCGAGGGTTCGGTGCTGGAGCATCGCGAGCGTCGCACCGATGTGTGGCCCCTCGGTGATCTCACAGCGCCTTGTTTCGCACCATTTCGGGTCGCCGTTCTTGTCGAGGCGCTGGGTCATCGAGACTACGGTCTTGCATACCCGATGAGCGGTTGCCGCCTCCATGGCGATGGCCCGCAATCGTTCGAGACTGTCGGCCTGCGCGCGCCGTACCGCCGCGAGGAGCTTGAGGCATCGGCGCTCACGGCCGGTCAATGCAGACTTGTCCGGGTGTGACTTCTCGAGCTCGCGTCCGCGGGCCATCCACGAGTGGAAGGTCGAGGGCGGAATGCCCGCAGTCGCAGCGGCGTGTTCGACCGGCATGCCGTTGCGGACGCCGGCACAGATCGCGGTGATCGTTTCCGAGCGGAGCCGGTTCGGTCGGCCCGGTGCGCGCGTCTTCGACTTGGGGGTCTTCGATCTCGCTTCGTCCGACGCGAATGACTGCGTGTCTCCGATGTCGGCGGTATCCATGGTGTGCTCCGATCCGATGTGCAACGCCTTTGACGAAAACACGCGACGCTGAACTCTCGTCATGATCATCGCGGACGAGGAGGCCCGCGTCGGGGCAATCGCGACGCGGGATGTGAGCACGACCGCGAGATGCATGCGAACACCATGTGAGAGTCCCGTCGCCATCATGTGAAACGGCGAAGCGCGTCCGTCCTACCTCGAGCGCGTAACGGGCACTGTTGCATTGGACTGGGCAGTGTCTCGTTCCTCGGCGAGGGTCGTCGGGTTGTTACCCGTAAAGGTTCGTTCTCCGAGATCCATTCACAAGCGCGACCTCGGGACTGAGATCCCCGGCACGGCAAGCGCGGTGACGTTCGCCGCGAAATCTTGCAGCACACACCCCTGTGGTCACCCCGCACGACACTCACACCAGCCACGTGGCGTTCGCCGCGAAATCTTGCAGCACACACACCCCTGTGGTCACCCCGCACGACACTCACACCAGCCACGTGGGCTTCGCCGCGAAATCTTGCAGCACACACCCGTGGGGACTGTCCGCTTCAAGACGCGCGTCGTCTCGTCGACGAGATCTCGTCCGGGTCTGTGCGGATCGCTTCTTCTTGTTTGGGCGCAAGCCGCGTTAAGCCGTCGCGTCAGGAGCTCGCGAGGAGCTGCTCGATGTTCTCGAGGCTCTTCTCCATCGCGGCGCGCGTGTCGTGGCGAGATCGGGCGAGACGCAGCAACGGCTTGAATCCTCGTACCGCCGAGAAGTCCCACGTCTCGTGCACTCTCGTGCCGCCATCGGCCGGCTCAAGCTCGTAACGCCAGATTGCACCGGGACCCAGGACGGTGCCGATCGCTCCCGTGGTCGAGTGTTGCCATGCGATACGCCGGTTGTCGTCGAACTCGATCACGACGTTGTGGATAAAATAGGGGATACCGCGCTTCATTGCCATGCCGAATTTGTCGCCGAGCTTGACGCGCTCAGGAGTGTTCTTGGCCTCCTTCACCGTGCCCGAACCATCGATGTCGTGATGCCGACTGGGATTGGCGAGCAGCGCGAAGATCGCCTCGGGTGGTGCGGGGATCGTACGTTCGACGGTTTCGACGTCACCGGAGTCGGTCATGGGCGGCAGCGTACGCTGCGACCGGCGTGGCCGTTCGAGGGTGATTGTTGGTGGTGGAGATCACATGTTCGGCCTGAGTCGGATCGCGAGGCACTGTTGCATTGGCGATGCCCGGGTCGGAAGGCGACAGTCGTGGATGCGCCGATCCCATGCTCGTCCGGTCCTCGCAGTTCCGAGCGCGGCGTTCGCCGGGTTCCGGTTCCCGCCCGAGATCATCGTCTTGGCGGTGCGCTGGTACTTGCGGTACGGGCTGTCGTACCGCGACGTCGAAGAACTCCTCGTCGAGCGCGGGATCGAGGTCGACCACGTGAGCGTATTCCGATGGGTGCAGCGCTTCACGCCGCTCCTCGCGGACGCGGCCCGCCCGTCGCGACATGCGGTGGGTGACCGTTGGTTCGTGAGCGAAACGTACGTGAAGGTCGCCGGACGTTGGCGCTACGTGTACCGGGCGATCGATCAGTACGGCCAGATCATCGACGTCTACGTCTCCGCGAAGCGCGACATCCGCGCCGCGCGACGGTTCTTCACCACCGCGCTCGACGATCATGACGAACCGAGCGAGGTCGTGACCGATCGGGCTCCGGCGCTCCTCGCGGTGATAGATGAACTCATGCCCGGCGCGTTCCACAACATGGAGCTACGCGAACAATCGGATCGAAGCGGACCACAGCCTGCTCAAAGCGCGACTGCGACCAATGCGGGGACTCAAACGCGACCACTCGGCGCGAGTGATCATGCGAGGCCACGCCTTCATGCAGAACCTTCGTCGAGGACACTACGAGCTCGGGATCGACGTGCGCGCCCACCGACGCGTCGCCGCCGCGTTCACCGAACTCGCCCAAACAATCTGAACTGAAAGCGGACCGGCAGATCAGTCTCACGCGGCCAGCCTCAACTCAACGCAACAGCGCCTTCTTGCGCGAGCCATATCCGAACAAACGTTCGTACCAACGGATCGCGCGTGATGTCGAGGCCCGCGGACGTGCCTTCAGTCCCCACTCGACCTGGGCAGCGTACGTGAGCTGGAAGCTCTCCGCCGACGTCAATTCGCGGTGTCAACGCGGCTCCAGTCGTAGTTGTCGACGTGGAGCGGGCTCCCATGCGTTCCAACAACCGCTCAGGGCGGAATCGACACACCCGTACTTCGGTGCGAGAGACACGCGGATGGCTCATTGGCTCACCCCGCAAGACCGTTGCGAAGCGTCGCGTGGCGCGGCGGACCTGATGTCAGCCGCGCCACGAACATCTGCGTGTGGTCAGTGAATCAGACCGCAGGCCGCGGGGACGGTGGCCTCTTGCGGAAGGGTCGGATCGAGATCCGACGGACCCTTACTGAAGTCGTACATACCGTTGTGGTTCGTGTCGATGCCGTGCACCACGATGTGGAAGCTCGCGAGATTGTCGGCAACGGCTTGCGGAATATCGGTCCCGACCTGCAGCCGACGCACGTAGGTATACGAACCGCTGGAATCGGCAACCGGGAACCGGGACACGGCAAGGCCACTCCCAGGCGACGTATCGCCGGTGGTCGTCAACGAGACCACGATCGGACCGTAGTCCGGTTGACCCTCACTGGTATTGATCAGTCCGTCGTGATCAGCGTCGGCGGAGATGTCGGGACACATGTGCATGCCGATCCCGTGAATGTGCTGCGCGTGGACAAGTCCGGGAGCGGCGTCGTTCACGTGGACGATCGCGAGTACGAAATCGCCGGCGCGCACCAGCGTGCTGTGCGCATTCGTGTGCGAGTGGCCCGACGCTTCGGGATCATGCGGTACGGGATCGAGACTGTCGTGGAACGCGTGCTGACCGGTCGACTGCTGGCCGTGCTGGCTGTCGCTGTTGTTGGCCGATGCGCCGGAGGCGAACAGCGTGGCGAGAGCAATGACGGACGCCGCCGCGAGGAGCGCGGGGCGGGACTTTCGTAGCATTTGAACTCCTGTTCGATGAATTCGGCTTGCCCGCATCCGTGACGAGGAGCTGAGCCCGCGTCTTTACCGCTCCACGCGGCATGCCGACGGTCGTTTGTTCGTCCGGGTGCCTCTACCCCCACGACTTGATGCCGCAACCAGCCAATCATTGCCAGAGCCGAGTCATGCGAATCACGCGATCTCTTTGGAATATGTCATCCATCCGAGCTGGCGCACCGAAGAGAAGAAGGCGGAGTGTGTCGAGAGGTGACGCGTGCGGAAGCGAGGCTCGAGAACCACACGCGCCTTGTCCCTCTTGGTTTGATCGGCCCTGTTGCGTTGAGGTCGACGGCCGCGCGTGCGTCGTTGGTTCGTCGGCAGCGTCAGATAGCTCGGGCGAGTTCACTCAACGCGCCCGCGACGCGCGCGTGGACTGGCGCGTCGCCCTCGAGTTCGAAATGGCCGCCGGAGGTCTGCATGAACGCGTGACCGCACATGACACCCGCGCCGAGTGGTCCCGCTTGAGTCCCCGCATCGGTCGCAGACACGCTTTGAGTCGGCCGTGATCTGCGTCGATTCGATTGTTCGCGTACTGCTCGACGTTGTGGAACGCGGCCGGAATCAGCTGATCGATCACCGCCCGTAATGTCCAAGCCCGATCGGTCACGATCTCCGTCGACTCGCCGTGCACGCGCAGCGCCGACGCGAAGAAGCGTCGCGAGCCTACGTATCCCGTCGGGCCGAGACATGAACCTCGATGATCTGGCCGTACTGGTCGACAGCCCGGTGCACGCAGCGTCACCGGCCCGCGACCTTCACATAGGTCTCATCGACATACCAACGGTCTCCGACACTGCGCCCGCAGGGCCGAGCCGCGTCGGCCAACAGCGGCGTGAACCGCTGCACCCACCGGTACACGGTCACGTGATCGACCCTCGATACCCGCTCGGCTAACAGTTCCTCGACGTCGCGGTACGAGAGCCCGAACCGCAGGCACCAGCGCACCGCGAGGACGATGATTTCCGGTGGGAACCGAAACGCGGCGAACGCCGAACTCGAGACAACCTTGACCGGACGAACATGAGATCGGAGCATCCCGCCACGTTCACCGCCCTGCACCAATGCAACAGAGCCAACTGAGCCGATACCGACGAGGAGGCAGCGCAGTAGCGCGTTGAGGCTGCGACTGGGAACTCACCATCAGCTCCAACGCGTCGGGTCAAGCGTTGTGTCCGCCTGCGACACGCGAGTTGAACCAATGCCGTCGCCGATCGTGCCTCTGCCGAGTAGCGCAACCGCCTCCTCGCAGATCGCTGCCATCAGTGTTCGTTTCGATCACAAACGGTCCGCGGACGTCGCGCTCGTACGAAGGGCACGGACGCCTGGGGCTCCTCGTTCACCGCGCTCACATGCCTGGCGACCTCTCCGGGCGACGTGGCGATTCCGCTCTGCGGAGAACATCTGCGTTCGCTGAATCTCGAGTTCAATCTGTGTTCGTCATCGAACTGAACGACCGACGGCATCCCGATCCGGATCTTTCCGCTCGAGAGAAGGGGGTACAAACTAAACAGGCGAAAGGCCGGCCGAGCGTGGCCGGCGACGCGGAGCGGGCAAAGGGAGGCGATGGCAATGGCGAACGAGATCCGGAAGCCAACCACGAACGATGCCGGGATCGGCGTTCCGAGCGACGAGCACTCGCTCACGGTGGGGCCCGACGGCCCGATCCTGTTGCAGGATCATTACCTCATCGAGCAGATGGCGAACTTCAACCGGGAGCGCATCCCGGAGCGCCAGCCCCACGCAAAAGGGGCCGGCGCGTTCGGTCATTTCGAGGTGACGAACGACGTCAGTCAGTACACCAAGGCGGCCGTCTTTCAACCCGGCACGAGTACCGACACCCTGATTCGTTTCTCGACTGTGGCCGGCGAGCGCGGGAGCCCCGACACGTGGCGCGACCCGCGCGGTTTCGCGCTGAAGTTCTACACGTCTGATGGCAACTACGACATGGTCGGCAACAACACCCCCGTGTTTTTCGTTCGTGACCCGATGAAGTTCCAGCACTTCATCCGCTCCCAGAAGCGCCGCGCTGACTCGGATATGCGCGACCACGACATGCAGTGGGACTTCTGGACGCTGTCGCCGGAATCGGCGCACCAGGTGACGTACCTGATGGGTGACCGCGGGATCCCGAAGACCTGGCGTCACATGAACGGCTACTCCAGCCACACCTACATGTGGGTCAACGCAAGTGCCGAGCGGTTCTGGGTGAAGTACCACTTCAAGACCGACCAGGGCATCGACTTCCTTACGCAAGCGGACGCCGACCGGATCGCCGGCGAGGACGGTGACTACCACCGGCGCGATCTGTTCGAGGCGATTGCGCGCGGCGAGTACCCGACGTGGACGCTGAAGGTGCAGATCATGCCCTTCGACGAAGCGCGAACCTACCGTTTCAATCCCTTCGACCTGACCAAGGTGTGGCCCCACGGGGACTACCCGTTGCACGACGTCGGCCGGTTGACGTTGGATCGCAACCCCACCGACTTCCACACCGAAATCGAGCAGGCCGCCTTCGAGCCGAACAACCTGGTGCCGGGCATCGGTGTCAGCCCGGACAAGATGCTGCTGGCCCGCGTCTTCTCCTACGCCGACGCTCACCGTGCGCGGATGGGGGTCAACTACAAGCAGATCCCCGTGAACGCGCCCAAGGTGCCCGTGCACAGCTACAGCAAGGACGGAGCCATGCGCGTTCACAACGTGTCCGACCCCGTCTACGCACCGAACTCCAAGGGCGGGCCCGCCGCCGACCCGGTCCGGTATCCGTATGCGGAGAGGTGGGAGGCCGACGGCGCGTTCGTCCACGCGGCCTACACCCTCCGCGAAGACGATGACGACTGGGGTCAGCCCGGCACGCTGGTGCGCGAGGTCATGGACGACGCGCAGCGCGTTCGGCTCGTGTCCAACGTCGTGGGGCATCTCAGCGAGGGCGTATCCGAGCCCGTGCTGCAGCGGGCGTTCGAATACTGGCGCAACATCGACAAGGAGACCGGCGACCGCGTTGCCCAACACATGAACGGCCGCTGAAGGATCGCTACAGGAAAGCTCAGCGAGATAGCGCCGGCTGAGTCGTTGGGAACGGCGAGTGCGTCGATCGCGGTGATCCTCCTGTGGGTGCCGAAAACTCGCCCGAGGGCACTGTTGCGTTGAGTTGGATTGGGTGGCGCGGGACCGCGGTCGGTCGATGTTCGTTCAGATCGTCCGGGCGAGTTCGGTAAACATGTGCGCGACGCGACGATGGGCACGCGCGTCAACGCCGAGTTCATAGTGACCGCGACGGGCACTGTTGCATTGAGCCTTCGCGCCGTCATTCGGACCGCTGCCACGCGTCAGATGGGCGATGTGTGCCGCCCGAAATTCGGCGTCTTGTTCTATTCGCACACACGAGCGGCCACGCGGGCGGCCTTCGTCGTGTCCCATTTGCGTCCAACGCAACAGTGCCCGTGAAACACATCCTGGATGCGCAATCTGTCCCTTATCCGCAGTCGGAGTGCATTGTCGTTCGCGGCCCACTGGCTACTTGTTTCGAAATCAAGGGGCCGCTTCTGGTGGCCTTCGCACACTGCGCGCTCCAGCGGTCAGTGAGCGGAGATAGTTGGAGCGCCAGCAGGTTGCATGGCCGCGACGCGGGCGCGCGCCCCAACCACGACGGCACTGTTGCGTTGTGCCGGATCGGCGAGCGCGGATGCCGTTGTGCTTGCGGGGGTCGGTCAGATTGTCTGTGCGAGTTCGGTGAACGCGGCCGCGAGGCGACGATGCGCCCGGACGTCGGTTCCAAGTTCGTAGT